>CAKRPO010000038.1 GCA_934378195.1 uncultured Blautia sp. | reverse complement strand
TATTCCATTTCGACCTTATTATTTTCAATTCTTGCAAGATCCAGAACATTACCAAGCATCGACAAAAGTTCTTTTCCACATATTTGAATTTTTTCAAGATATCTGCCAAGTTTATCTGTTTCCTGCAAATGTCTGGACGCCAGTTCTGCATAACCAATGATTGCATTCATAGGAGTTCTGATATCATGAGACATATTAAACAGGAATGATGATTTTGCTTTATTTGCACATTCTGCTTTTAATTTAGCTTCCCGCAATTCTTCCTCTTGCTTTAATTCCCGCAATTTTTCATCTGTCACATCTCGATTTGCGATCAATACTGATGTAACATTTCCATTTTTGTCATAGTTTTGAGGAACAACCATGGAAAGAAACCATGATCCTCCCTTTAGTTTGAATTCGGAAGACATAGATTCTTTATTATGAAGCCGTGCCGCCATGGTTTGTATATCAAAAAATTCCATGTACTTCTGTACAAACGGTTCTGCTATCACATTTTTGACTATCTCGATCTTAGGATCCCATTCGGTATTATTATCTTTAATATCAATATTTATTTTTCGAGTTTTTTTGACAAGTTCAACACTCTTTGTTTTTAAATCCAACCTTAAGATCAAATAATAGGCAGTGCCTAATGCATGAAAGGACTGCCGGGTTTTTTGGACCTGCTTTCCCAATGTCACAGGGAACTCTTCACCGTCCATCTGCTCCAGATCTGGTGTTGACTGATGCAGATGCTGAACCAGCCATTTCCCATTCGTCCACTTATAGATAATCGTAAATCTTGTCTCCATTTTAAAACAGATCGAACCATCTTTAAACAGACCAACAAAATCTACTGTTCCGTGTGCAAGAACATGGTTATCATTAAGCCGTTCTTCTTCCTGATGTAAATTTTGCACTTCGATTCTGATTTTACCTCTTCGTTTTACATCACATTTAAATGATTCTAAAAACTCATGTAGATTCGTGAATAGCTCATGTTTCCCAGTTCCAATCAGACTGATATTTTCATCAAAATAATTCTCTATACCAAAATCATTTACTGATTCAGCATTACTATATATTTTCATAAGTTGCTCTGTGAGTTTTTTAAAATCATCCATATGCTTCCCTCTCTCAAACAAAGCGGACAAGTCCGCTTCAAACTCCTTAAATCCCTCAATCTTTGAGGGACTTGCTACGCTTTGCGCGCCTTACATAAAAAGCTTAAATGGCTTTAAGTTTTCTGATTTAACCTCTTTGCATTCTCTTCCTGATATTCCGAATACACATATCAAATTATATGCTTTATTATATCATAGTAACATATTGTTCCGCCATCATTTTTTCAAGACATGGGTCCATGGCAATATTTTGTATAATCGTTCACCTTATTATTTTTATGTAATAGAAACATTACGGAGTAATTTCCATTACAATAAACAGGCAGGCACAAGTTTTTTCCACTCGTCCCTGCCTGTTCTCATTTCTCTATTCTATTTACTTTCCTTCTATTTACTTTCCTTCTCTTTCTTCTCCGCCAGTATCTCTTCAGCCATCTCAATTTCTGTCTTCTCATCCTTCGGCAGAATGATATTCAGAATGATTGCAAACAGTGCTGCCGGAACAATACCGGAACCACCGAAGATCAAATTGATACTCTCCGGAAGCTGTGCAAGTACTGCAGAGTTAGAACCAAGTCCATATCCCACACCAAGTGCAACAGAAACGATCGTTACATTTCTTGGGGACAATGGCCATTTTGTAATAAGCTGAATACCACTGATTACGATAGAGGAGAACATCATAACTGCTGCTCCACCCAGAACACTCTGTGGCATGATGGAAATCAGTGCTGCAAGTTTTGGGAAGAGTCCACATGCGATCAGGAAAATTCCTCCAATACCGATAGAATAGCGGTTTACAACTTTATTCATGGCAACCAGACCTACATTCTGGCTGAAAGAAGTATTCGGAAGAACACCAAATACTGCTGCCAGTGAAGAACCAAGTCCATCACACATAACGCCACCAGAAAGTTCCTTATCGGTAGCTTCTCTTCCAAGTCCGCCTTCTGTAATACCAGAAATATCACCAACCGTCTCTACTGCTGTAACAACGAACATAATGCAGATCGGAACAATCGCTTTTGCATCAAATACCCATTTGACCGGCATGATCTTTGGAATTGCAAACCAGGATGCGTCTGCTACTTTGCTCCAGTTGATGACCCATGATTTGGTTGCTTCAATCGTAGCCCCCGTTTCGTCCACGTAAGTAAACGTTGTCGGAAGAACCATTGCCATAACAGATACAAGAACATATCCTACAATGATACCAAGCAGAATAGAAGAAAAACTGGTAAAGCCTTTGGTTCCATGTTTCAGTGCAATGATTACGATCAGTACCACTGTTCCGACAAAAAGATTCTCCAGCGATCCATAATCCGGCGCGGTACTTCCACCACCGAAAGAGCCGATACCAACCGAAATCAGTGAAAGTCCAATTGACAATACGACTGTACCGGTTACTACTGCCGGGAAAAATTTACGCAGTGGCTTCAGAAATCCACCAAGCACGGTTTCAAACAGACCACCAATGAAAGAAGCTGCCAGAATTGCTCCATAGCCGGCGACTCCACTTCCCATTGTTACTGCCACACTTCTGCAGACTCCGATAAACCCGGAACTGGTTCCCATAACAATTGGTAACTTACCTCCAACCGGTCCAATCGTATAAATCTGGATCAGTGTTACAATTCCCGCGATCAACATGGCATTCTGAAGAAGTGCCACCTGAAGTTCGCTTCCTGACTCAATACCACAGACTCCTGTAATGATCAGAAGTGGTGTCAGGTTTCCGACAAACATTGCCAGCACATGCTGCAGACCAAGAGGAATTGCCAGTTTCAATGGCGGTTTTCCATCAAGATCATATGGCGTTGCAGTGTTTTTTTCTTTTGTGTCCATACTCTTTCCTCTCTTTCATTTCTTTTACCAGGCTCTCATTTTCACGTTATTGGAACATTACGTAGTAATTTCCTATTGCATAAAAAAGGAAACAGCAGTCACTTCTCCCTCGAAGTTCTCTACTATTTCCTTTAAAGGTGCGGTTATGCCGTTCAACGCACTGAATATTGCCTCGATTTATTTATTATATCAAATCCATATGTCCTGTCAAACTAAAACTTTTTGTATAGTCATTAGTATTTTTAATAATATTCATGATCAATCTGAATGACAGCAAAATATTTACTGCCCGGCAGCTCATGAATCCGTTCTTTCAGCCAGTTCACGATTTCATTATCTGTATAAGATGTTTTTCTCGGTACCTCTACATCAAAGATCAGATTTGTTCTGGTCGGTCCCTTCACCATCCGGAAATCATGCATGCTGAATGACTCATCCAGAAAATGCACCATTTCCTCAACCTTTGCTTTCATTGCCAGTACCTCTTTATCATCTGTTACGATCGGATCCATATGAATCATTGCAGAACAGTGAAGCTTTTCCTGCAGTTCATGTTCAATATGGTCGATCTGTTCGTGAATATCCTGAATGTCTCCATTCACATCCACCTCTGCATGAAGTGAGATCATTACCCGTCCCGGACCATAATCATGCACAATAAGGTCATGTACCCCATGTACCAGCGAATGTCCCAGTACGATTTCTTTAATCTCATCGACAAACTCTTGTTTCGGCGGCTGTCCCAGAAGCAGGTCAATGGTTTCCTTCAGCGTAGATCCTCCGGTATAAAGAATAAACAGCCCTACCAGAATACCAAACCAGCCATCCAGAAGCAGACCCGTATACTTGCTGATCACCGTGGCAATCAGGACCAGCGTTGTTGCAACTGTATCACTCAGACTGTCCACGGATGTCGCTTTCATCGCTGCACTTTCAAGTTTTTTACTCAATGAATGATTATAAAAAAACATATACAGCTTCACAAGAATTGACACGATCAGAATGCCGAATACCAGTGCACTGCTCTCAATCGGTTCCGGATTTCTTAATTTGCCGATAGAGGACCAGATCAGTTCAAATCCCATGACCAGAATTGCAACGGACACCAGAAGGCCGGAAATATACTCCATCCTTCCATGGCCAAATGGATGTTCCGGATCCGGTTCCTGTCCGGAAAGCCGAAAGCCGATCAACGTGATGATCGACGATCCGGCATCCGAAAGGTTGTTGAATGCATCTGCGGTAATCGCGATGGAACCACTGATCGTACCGGCAAGCCATTTTCCAAAGAACAGCAAAATATTCAGTCCGATCCCTACTGCACCGCTCAATACACCATATGCCTGCCTGACTGCCGGTGCCTTGTAATTTTTACTGTCCTTGATAAAAAGTGATGCCAGAAAAGTGATCATACATATTCCTCCTCCAATAATCTGACGTTTTCTGTTACGAATGTCACCGCTCACATTAATCTTTATTTACGTACAAACAGTCGTTTTACTGCTTTGATGCCTTCGTTCAGAATAATGACTGTAAAAGCGGTCAGAAGCATTTTGCCCCACATTGCTGCGGAAAGTGGAACTGTCTCAAATACGGCTGCACCAAACTGTGTGATGATTCCCTGCAGAATCAGTACCAGAAGGAACACACCAAGCATCAGCTTATTCTTCAGAAGATTCTTAAACATTGGTGTATCGTCCAGCTCACGGCAGTTAAATGCATTGAATAACTGGAACAGTACAAACAGCGTAAATAATACAGTTGCTTCTTCCTCCGGTGCTGCACCGAGGAAGTTTTTGAAATGCTGCAGCATAAAGATCACAGAAATAAAGATACCGTTTACAAAAATACGAAGCAGCATTTTTTTAGAAATAATATTTTCGTTTCTTCTGGTCGGTTTATGCTTCAGAAGATCCGGACGGATCGGTTCCAATCCAAGGGTCAGTGCCGGCGGTCCATCCATGATGATGTTGATCCACAAAAGTTCAAGTGCGGTAAATGGTGCACTGAATCCTGCAAGGATTGAACAGATAACAACGACTACCGAAGATACGTTAACGGTCAGCTGGAACTGAATGAAACGTTTGAAGTTCTCATAGATTCCGCGTCCCCACTGTACCGCCTTAATGATTGTAGAGAAGGAGTCATCCAGAAGTACCATATCACTGGCTTCTTTTGTAACATCGGTTCCTGCGATACCCATGGCAATACCGACATCGGCATGTTTGATTGCCGGTGCATCATTGATTCCGTCACCGGTAACTGCAACGACATTTCCCTGCTCCTTGAGAAGTTTAACGACTCTCATCTTGACAAGCGGCGTACTTCTTGCAATTACCTGAATCTTCTTCAGAGCTTCTTTCAGTTCCTCATCCGTCATTTTTTCGATATCAGATGCTTCCACTGCAATGTGGTCATCATCCAGCATATGCAGTTCATTGGCAATTGCTCTTGCTGTACGGATATTGTCTCCTGTCAGCATTTTGACTTCGATGCCAGCACTACGGCAGTTTCGGATGGATTCATACACATCCGGGCTCAGTGGGTCAGAGATTACGACAAAACCATCATAGATCAGTCCCTGTTCCAGCTCTTCCTGCGCCTCATCGTTATAATTACTGTCCAGCTCTTTATGTGCAAATGCAAGCAGACGGCCCGCTTTGCTCTGGAATTCTTCCATCAGATGGAAATTCTTTTCTTTTTCCTCCTCAGAAATTCCGGTACAGAGAGAAAGGATCTTCTCTGGATTTCCTTTGACATAAAGAACCTCTTTGCCATTTTCACGAACAATTGTGCTCATGTCCTTATTCTGGGAAGAAAACGGGAATACACGGACAATATCGGCCGCATGACGAATTTCCTGATAATCCACGCCTGCTTTTGCAGCCGCTGCAAGCAGAGAACATTCTGTCGGATTTCCGATAAAGGACCAGTTTCCATCTTCCTCGGAAATATTCGCATTGCTGTTGATACAGTAGTTCTTAAGAAGCATCTCATCTTTTAACTGCTCCGGTTCGATCAGCTCGCCACGTGTGTAGATTTTCTGAACGGTCATTTTGTTCTCAGTCAGTGTACCGGTCTTATCTGAACAGATGATATTGACACATCCAATCGTTTCGCACGCGATCATTTTTTTGACCAGTGCATTTTCCTTTGACATCTTGATAATATTTAATGCCAGAGAAACCGCTACGATTGTCGGAAGTCCTTCTGGAACAGCCGCTACAATCAGGACGATACTGGTAATAAATGCATCCGATACTGTATCCAGATTAAGCTGCCCGTTCATTACAAACTGAATGACTTCGATTGCAAAAACAATTGCTGCTGCAGAAGCACCGAGAACCGTAATCTGTTTGCCAAGTTTATCCAGCTTTTCCTGCAGCGGAGTCGTTGTTTTTTCGATAGAAGAAAGTTCCTGTGCGATCTGACCAAACTCTGTATCATTTCCTACACCGGTAACCAGCATCTGACCATTTCCACCAGAAACAAAACATCCGGAATAGAGCATGTTTGCCCGCTCTGCCACCGGTGTCTCCTTCTGACAGACAAAGTCGGCATCTTTTTTGACCGGAAGGCTTTCCCCGGTCAGTGCAGATTCATCTACGGAAAGATCATTGCCTGAAAGAAGTCGTCCATCTGCAACGATCTTATCACCGGTCTCGATCATGATGATATCACCCACAACGATCTCTTTCTGTGTGATCAGCTGTGGCTCACCGTTACGGATAACCTTGATCAGTGTATCCTCATTAATTTTATTTAATGCTTCAAATGCTTTGGCACTTTTTCCTTCTGTGATGATCGTGATCACAACAGACAGTGCGATTGCAGCAAAGATGCCGACACACTCCAGGAAATTATACTCTCCACCGGTAAAATATCTGGTGATGTTGACTGCCAATGTAATGATCGCGGCAAAGATCAGCATGACCAGCATCGGCTCTGTGGATGCATCCCAGATTCTTTTTGCCAGAGATTCATGACTCTGACGGACAAAAGAGTTTGTGCCGTAGGTGCTGCGGGATTTCTCTACCTGTTCCGGATTCAGACCTTTTTCACTGTCTGTGCCGGTTTTTGCAAGGAGTTCTTCCCGGGACATCATAAATGCATCTTTCATTTTGTCTCCTCCTGTTTATTTCAGTTTTGCGTGGCTTTATTACTTCATAGATTTTATAGAAAATCCGATAAACAAAAACGAGACTCCATGTACAGCAAACAGAACGTTACTTTTACAGTAACTTTGCCATACATGAGTCTCGTTATTTAAGACAAGCCAGACCAGCGGTCAGGATGTTGACTTGCCACGCTATGCGCCACTACTCCCTCATATAGATATATATGATTGATTCTTGTTGATTTAATCATACACAGGTGCGGTTAGTCAAGAAAAACATCCTCATAATCCACAATTTTCTTCAAAAACTTTTTATTACCTTTCCATTCTATGTTTCTTTATCCGATCAGGTTCTTCAGATCCTCCTCTACAGTTCCAATTCCACTGATTCCAAAATTCTCCACCAGAACATTCGCAACATTTGGAGAAAGGAATGCCGGCAGTGTTGGTCCCAGGTGAATATTTTTCACACCAAGAGAAAGAAGTGCCAGAAGCACGATCACTGCTTTCTGTTCATACCACGCAATGTTATACACGATCGGCAGTTCATTGATATCATTCAGCTCAAAAACTTCTTTTAATTTCAGTGCGATCACTGCCAGGGAATAGGAATCGTTACACTGCCCTGCGTCGAGTACTCTCGGAATTCCAGCAATGTCTCCCAGATTCAGCTTATTGTATTTATATTTTGCACATCCGGCCGTCAGAATTACCGTATCTTTTGGCAGTCCTTTTGCAAAATCAGTGTAATAGTTTCGGGATTTTGCACGTCCATCACATCCTGCCATAACAACAAACTTACGAATTGCTCCGGATTTGACTGCTTCCACAATCTTATCCGCAAGAGCAAGTACCTGTGCATGTGCAAAACCTCCTACGATCTCACCATGCTCGATTTCGTCCGGTGTCTGACATTTCTTTGCCTGTTCGATAATCTCGGAGAAATCTTTTTCTTCCCCATTACCGCCCGGAATATGAGTGCAGTCCGGATAAGAAGCCGCTCCGGTCGTGTACATGCGATCTTTGTAGCTGTCTTTCGGTGGAACGATACAATTGGTCGTCATCAGGATCGGACCATGGAAACTCTCAAACTCTTCTTTCTGCTTCCACCATGCATTTCCATAATTTCCGATAAAGTTCGAATATTTTTTGAATGCCGGATAATAATGTGCCGGAAGCATCTCCGAATGTGTATAGACATCCACGCCAGTACCCTGTGTCTGTTCCAGAAGCATCTCCAGATCACGAAGGTCGTGTCCGGAAACAAGGATTCCCGGATTTTTGCCAACCCCAATGTTGACTTTTGTGATCTCCGGATTTCCATAAGTCGCTGTATTGGCTTTATCCAGAAGTTCCATTACTTTCACTCCGTAACTTCCTGTCTCCAGAGTCAATGCAGTCAGTTCGTCTGCACTCAGGGAATCATCCAGAGTCGCAGCAAGAGCTTTCTGCAAAAATGCATCAATTTCACCATCTGTATGTGCAAGTGCCGCTGCATGTTTCGCATAAGCAGCTAGACCTTTCAGCCCGTAAGTGATCAGTTCACGAAGACTTCGGATATCCTCATTTTCTGTAGAAAGGATTCCCACATGGGAAGCTTTTGTTTCAAACTCCCCTTCTGCCCCATTCCAGAATGCTGCTTCCGGAAGCAGCTCCTGATCTGTCACTTTCTGAAGAAGTTCTTCTTTTTTCAGCAGAGTATTTTTGATACGCCTGACGATAGAATCTTTATCAAAATTTGCATTCGTGATCGTCGTAAACAGATTCACTATGACCATCTCATTTACACAGTCCGCAATCTCTTCTCCCTCGGTGCGAAGCCTTGTCGTCACTGCGCAGAGTCCTTTCGTTACATATACCAGCAAATCCTGCATGGCTGCTACCTCTGGTTTCTTACCACAGATCCCGGATACTGTACATCCACTGCATCCTGCTGTTTCCTGGCATTGAAAGCAAAACATTTTGTTTTCTTTATTTTTCATAGTTAAACCTCCTTATGGTGTTCATATATCTTCTATTTTCTTTGCAAACCCAATATAATATACATCTCATCATAAAGATGTGGTTATAACCACAAAAATCAGATTTTATCCTTTTATCAGAATATCACGTAACATTTTTCTATAAAGTAAAAAGACAGAACCAAAAGCCCTGTCTTTCGCCTATCCATACATTTGATTTTTAGTCAAAAAACTCAATTCCCATCAGTGTCAGTCCATGTGCCGGAGCAGTCGGTCCTGACACAGAGCGGTCACATGCATCCAAAATCTTCTTCACACGTTCCGGCGGATACTGTCCGTTTCCAACCTGGATCAGCGTACCGGCAATGATACGCACCATATTGTAAAGGAATCCTTCCCCTTTGACACGGATCGTCACGATATCACCATCTCTCCACACATCAATTCCCGTGATCGTACGGACTGTGGATTTGACCTGCGCTCCTGTTCCACAGAAACTTGCAAAATCATGGCGGCCGATCAGATAGGAAGTTGCCTCCCTCATCTTGTCCACATCCAGCTTGTAATGGTAAAAATACGAATACAGACGCTCAGTCGGAACCGGAAATTTGCGATTCAGAATACGATACTCATATGTCTTCTCACTGTCACAATATCTCGGATGAAAATCTGGTTCTACTTCCTCAGATAACTGGATTCGGATATCCTCCGGAAGTCTCTGGTTCAGTGCATAGGAAATTTTTTCGCCCGGAATGCGTGTATTCGTATCAAACACTGCTACATTTCCGAGGGCATGAACCCCTGCATCTGTACGGCTCGCGCCCATAATCTCAATCTTTTCGCCAAGGAGATCTGTCAGTGCGTCATTGAGTACTCCCTGAATCGTGATTCCATTCGGCTGAATCTGCCACCCGCTGTAATTCGTTCCGTCATACGCGACTACAAGTCCAACTCTTTTCATCTTATCCTCCATTTATGGTAAAAATGGCTCTCGCCCTTACAGCAAGAACCATCTGTTATTCTTATAACCCAACCACACGAAATCCGATCGCTATTGCAAGATATGCAAACAGAATCAGATATGCAATATGATCTCTCTTTTTGTATTTCAGAGGTTTCATCTGAGTACGGTTGTCCCCACCATGATAGCAACGTGCTTCCATCGCCATTGCCAGATCATTGGCACGACGAAACGCGGAAATAAACAGCGGCACCAGAAGCGGCACCATGTTTTTGACTTTCTGGATCAGGTTGCCATTCTCAAAGTCAGCACCTCGCGCAATCTGTGCCTTCATGATCTTATCCGTCTCTTCGAGAAGGATCGGAATAAAACGAAGTGCGATCGACATCATCATCGCAATCTCATGTACCGGTACATGAATCTTGTTTAATGGGCGAAGACTTTTTTCCAGGCCATCTGTCAGCTGATTCGGTGTTGTTGTCAGTGTCATCAGCGAAGAACCAATTACCAGGTAGATCAGTCTGATTGCCATACGGACTGCCATGGAAAGTCCCTCTTTTGTAATTTTGAAGATACCAAAACTAACAATCGCTTCTCCTGGTGTCAGGAATATATTAAACACCATCGTGATCAGCAGGATCATAAAGATTGCTTTCAGGCCTTTGAAGATAAACTTCACAGGAACCGTAGAAATCAGGATCATCCCTGCCAGAAATACAGTCGCTACCGCATAACCGGCAATTGAATGAAACAAAAATACAGAAATGATAAAAATAAGTGTACCAAACAGCTTTGTTCTCGGATCCAACTTATGAATTACCGATTTTGCCGGATAGTACTGTCCAATCGTAATATCTCTGATCATTTTCCGGCACCTCCTTTCAGTAAAGGAGAGTGCATTTCCCGAAGCGCACGCAGGATATCCTCTTTCGCTTCATCTACTGTCGTATCAGAAGGATCTACCGGAAGACCTTTTTCTTTCAGTGCATGCATGATATAAGTAATCTGAGGAGCTGCAAGTCCCATCTCCTCAAGCTCTTTGTAATGTGTAAAAACCTTTTTCGGCGTATCGTCGAAAGCTATCTTTCCATGATTGACCACAATCAGACGCTCCACATATTTGGCAACGTCTTCCATGCTGTGTGATACCAGAATGATCGTAATGCCACGAACTTTGTGAAGTTCTGCAATCTGGTCCAGGATCTCATCTCTTCCCTTCGGATCCAGTCCGGCAGTCGGTTCATCCAGGATCAGAATCTTCGGATTCATCGCCAGGACTCCGGCGATCGCCACACGTTTCTTCTGTCCACCAGAGAGATCAAATGGAGATTTATTAAAATTCTTCTCTTTGAATCCTACCTGCAGAAGTGCTTTCTTTGCTTCTTCTTCAGCTTCTTCCCTGCTCTTTCCCTGATTCATCGGTCCAAAGCAGACATCCGAGAGCACATCACTTTCAAACAGCTGATGTTCCGGATACTGGAATACCAGACCAACTTCACTTCGAAGTGCACGCCGGTCATAGTTTTCCGCCCACACATCTTCTCCATTATAGGATACGGTTCCTGAAGTTGGCTGGATCAGTGCATTCAGATGCTGGATCAGTGTGGATTTACCACTGCCTGTATGTCCGATCACACCGATAAACTGTCCGTCAGGAATATTCAGATTGATGTCTTTTAAAGCATGGATCTTATAAGAAGTTCCAGGACTGTATGTGTATGTTACGTTTTTTAATTCTATTGACATAAGGCATTTACCAACTCTTCCGTAGTAAGGATTCCGTCCGGAATATCGACTCCGGACTGTTTCAGTTCATGTGCCAGAAGTGTTACCTGTGGCACATCCAACCGATAGTGTTTCAGCATATCGACCTGAGAAAAGATTTCCCTTGGAGTTCCTTCCATCACCACATGTCCGTCATCCATCACGACCACACGGTCGGCGTCAATGACTTCCTCCATATAATGTGTGATCAGAACGACCGTAACATTTTCCTGTCGGTTTAACTGATGCACAGCTTCCAGTACTTCTTTACGTCCATTCGGATCCAGCATGGCTGTTGGCTCATCCAGAACGATACACTGCGGACGCATTGCCATCACTCCGGCGATTGCCACACGCTGTTTCTGTCCACCAGACAGTTTATTAGGGGAATGGTGGCGATAAGCAGTCATGCCAGTCTTGACAAGGCTTTCATCCACACGTTTCCAGATATCTCCGGTAGATATCCCCATATTTTCCGGCCCGAATCCCACATCTTCTTCCACTACAGTTCCAATGATCTGGTTATCCGGGTTCTGGAATACCATTCCCGCCTTCTGTCGGACCTTCCAGAGCTCCGGTTCCTTCGCTGTATCGATCCCATCGATCCAGATCGTACCTTCTGTCGGGATCAGCAGAGCATTGATGTGTTTGGCAAAGGTGGACTTACCGGAACCATTGTGTCCCAGTACAGCCACAAATTCACCTGCCTGAATGTCCAGATCAACTCCATCAACTGCTCTCTGCGTAGCTTCAACATTTCCGTCTTCGTCATATCTTAAATAGTCAAATGCAAGTTTTGCCGCTTTGATGATTCCCATCTGTCCAGTCCTTTCAGGCTTCCTCGGAAGGTTCTCCACCGGTCAGTGATTCGATCAGTTCCCATATCTCATCTCTTCCCTGCTTTGTCTCAGCAGAATATGGAATCACTGTCGTTCCCTTTTTCAGCTGAAGTCCTTCTCTTATCGCTTTCAGATTCTTCTGAACCTGACTGCGTTTCAGTTTATCCAGTTTCGTTGCAATGATGATCGGTTCGTATCCGTTATGAAGAATCCATTCATACATCTGTCTGTCATTTGCAGATGGATCATGACGGATATCGATCAGAAGAAAAACGGCTTTAAGATTGCGGGAAGTATGAAGATAATTCTCGATCATCTTTCCCCATTTTTCTTTCTCAGCCGGTGTCACACGGGCATATCCATAACCCGGAAGATCCACCAGATCCAGTTCATCATTGATCTTGTAAAAATTGATTGTCTGTGTTTTGCCAGGCTGCGCACTGGTGCGTGCCAGCGCCTTGCGGTTCATCAGTCCATTGATCAGAGATGATTTACCGACGTTTGATTTGCCTGCAAATGCGACTTCTGGCAGTCCGGTATCCGGTATCTTGCTGGTAATGCCGCACACAATATCTAAAACTGCACTTTTTATAACCATAAAATCCTCTTTCGATTATCGTGCAAGTGCTTCGTGAAGCACTTCATTCATGTTATCTACAAAGGAGATCTTCAGTCCATCAAGAATCTCGGCATCCATCTCCTGAATATCCGGTTTGTTTTCCTTCGGTACCAGCACCTGTTTGATCTTGGCATACTTGGCTGCAAGAAGCTTTTCTTTCAGTCCACCGATCGGAAGTACTCTTCCGCGAAGTGTGATTTCTCCGGTCATAGCTATATCTGCACGTACTTCTCTGCCAATGATTGCAGAAAGCATCGCTGTTGCCATGGTAATACCCGCAGAAGGACCGTCCTTCGGAACTGCACCTTCCGGAATATGTACATGGATATCATTCTCCTGGAAAAATTCCGGTGCAATATCATATTTGTCAGCAACAGAGCGGATATAGGAAATACCTGCCTGTGCAGATTCCTTCATGACATCTCCAAGCTGACCGGTCAGAACGAGTTCTCCCTTGCCCGGCATGACATTGACTTCGATCTGTAGCGTATCGCCGCCCACCTGTGTCCATGCAAGCCCTCTTGCAATTCCTACTTCGTCTTTCTTATTTGCCATCAGATAGCTGTATCTGGCTTTGCCAAGGTAATTCTCCAGATTTTTACTGTTGACTGTCACCTTCTTCTGATCATTTTCCATGATCTCACGGGCTGCCTTGCGGCAGATCTGCCCGATCTTGCGTTCCAGTCCACGTACACCGGCCTCTCTGGTATAGAGTGTGATAATCTTGCGAAGCGCCGGAGTCTGGATCTTAAGTTTTCCTTCCGGAATTCCGTTGACTTCCAGCTGTTTCGGGATCAGGTGATCTTTCGCGATATGTTCTTTCTCATTCTCAGTATATCCGGAGATTTCGATCACTTCCATACGGTCAAGAAGTGGTCTCGGAATTCCCTCTATATCATTGGCTGTCGCAATGAAAAGCACTTCGGAAAGATCCTGTGGAACTTCCACATAATGATCATTAAAGCGACTGTTCTGCTCCGGATCCAGTACTTCAAGAAGTGCAGCAGAGGTATCACCCTTATAATCACTGCTTGTCTTGTCAATTTCATCAAGAAGCATCAGTGGATTGCTGACACCTGCCTGTGAAAGAGCTGCCGTGATACGCCCCGGCATCGCACCGACATATGTCTTACGATGTCCCCGGATCTCAGCTTCGTCACGAACTCCACCCAGACAGATACGCACATATTTTTTATGCAAGGCTTCTGCCACAGATTTCGCAATAGAAGTCTTACCGGTCCCAGGAGGTCCTACCAGACAGAGGATCGGGCTTTTGCCACCGTTTGTCAGCTTACGGACTGCAAGAAACTCCATAATGCGCTCTTTGACATCTTTCAGGCCATAATGCCCCTCTTCCAGAATCTTCCATGCTTCTTTCAGATCCGTAAAATCTTCGGATTTCTTATTCCATGGAAGTCCGAGAAGCGTCTCAATATAAGTACTGAGCACACTGCTCTCGGCAGCACTGTTGTTCATGCTCCTGAAACGCTCAATCTCTTTGTTCAGCTTATCCTTTACTTCCTGCGGAGCATCCAGTGCTTCCACTTTCTGGCGATATTCTTCTGCTATATCTGCAGTATTTTCTTCTCCCAGCTCTTCACGGATCAGCTTCAACTGTTCTCTGAGAATATAATCGCGCTGATTCTTGTCCACCCGTGCTTTTAATTTGCGCTGCAGATCATGACCGATCTGCAGTACTTCGATCTCGTTATTCAGGATTGCGGCAAGAACCTCATACTGATTCTCCAGGCTGACTGCCTCCAGAATCTTCTGCTTGTTCTGATATGTCAGTGGTACATTGACCGCAATCTGTGAAATCAGTTCTTCCAGCTCTGTGATGTTCATGATCTGCGCTGCCAGATCTTTGCTGACCTTGCCACTTTCCATGCAATATCTCTGGAAAAGTTCCTGAATACTGCGGAACATGGCTTCCCGGAGCGTTTTGGCATAATGTTCCCCGTCCGGCTCAAAAAGTGCCGTCTCTGCTTTGAGAAACGGCTCTTCCTGATCCAGACCGAGAAGTTCTGCACGCTCAATTCCTTCTACCAGTACTCTGATCAGATCATGCGGGAGCTTCACAACCTGCTTGATATAAGCAACAGTTCCCACCTGATACAACTCAGACAGCTTCGGATTCTCTATCTCAGGATCTTTCTGTGTGACCAGAAAGATCTTCTGATCATGAAGCATCGCTGCCTCAATAGCTTTGACCGAACGCTCTCTGCTCACATCAAAATGAACGATCATATCCGGAAGGATCGTAGTCCCACGGAGAGCAATCGCCGGAAGAATGCTAATTGGCTGTTTCATGTATCTTCAGTCCCTTCTTTAAGCCGTTTCCGGCTTTCCTGTCTTTCTGGAACGAGGATTTCTTCTTGTGGTATTCTGCTGTACGGTAGCAGGCTGTTCACCATGAACCACTTCCGGTTCTCCGGTTCCGTCTACTGCATCTTTTGTGATGATGCATTTACGTATCGTATCATCAGAAGGAGTACGGTACATCAGATCCATCAGGGATTTCTCCATGATAGAACGAAGTCCTCTGGCACCAGTCTTACGCTCCAGAGATTTTCTTGCAACTTCCTTAAGTGCTTCTTCCTGGAATTCCAGTTCGACTCCATCCAGTTCAAACAACTTGTGATACTGCTTTGTCAGAGAGTTCTTTGGCTCTTTGAGGATACGGATCAGTGCTTCCTCATCCAGTCCGTCCAGAGTTACCACAATCGGCACACGTCCGATAAATTCCGGGATCAGACCATATTTAATAAAGTCTTCCGGCATAACGTCCTTGAGAACTTCTCCGATATTTCGCTCTTCCTGCACAGATACATCTGCTCCAAATCCGATGGACTTGGTATCCTGACGTGCCTCAATCGTCTTCTCAATACCGTCAAACGCACCACCACAGATAAACAGGATATTGGTTGTATCGATCTGAATAAATTCCTGATGTGGATGCTTACGTCCACCCTGCGGTGGAACACTGGCAACAGTACCCTCCAGGATCTTCAGAAGTGCCTGCTGTACACCCTCGCCGGATACATCACGGGTAATCGATGCATTCTCAGATTTTCTTGTGATCTTGTCGATTTCATCGATATAGATAATTCCATACTGTGCACGTTCGATATCATAGTCTGCCGCCTGAATGATTTTGAGAAGGATATTCTCAACATCCTCACCAACGTAACCTGCCTCTGTCAGCGTTGTCGCATCTGCGATTGCAAATGGTACATTCAGAAGACGGGCAAGTGTCTGTGCCAGAAGTGTCTTACCGGAGCCGGTCGGTCCAAGCATCAGAATATTACTTTTCTGCAGTTCCACATCAAGATTTTTGGATGCGGTAATTCTCTTGTAATGGTTATAGACTGCCACAGACAGAGCTTTCTTTGCTTCATCCTGTCCAATGACATAGTCATCCAGAATCTTATGGATCTCTTCTGGTTTCAGAAGATTGATGTCTGAATCATAAACATCTTCTGTCTCGTACTGAGCCAGTTCCTCTTCCATAATTTCTGAGCAGATGCCAATACATTCATCACAGATAAAAACACCTTCCGGTCCTGCAATCAGTTTGCGGACCTGGTCTTCTGATTTGTGACAAAAAGAGCATCTGACTTTTCCATCTCTCATTTTTTCTGCCATAAATAGTTCTCGTTTCCTTTCCGTTTGATATGGCACAAAAGGAACCCCCTGAAGAGGTTCCTTTTGTCTGCTTTATTTATGCTCGACAACACCATCGATCAGTCCGTATGCTTTTGCTTCTTCAGCAGTCATATAATTGTCGCGGTCTGTGTCTTTTTCCACTACTTCATAAGGCTGTCCTGTGTTCTCTGCCAGAATCTCATTCAGGGTTCGTTTGGTCTGGGCGATGTGATCTGCAACGATCTGAATCTCAGTTGCCTGACCCTGTGCACCGCCTGACGGCTGATGAATCATGATTGTAGAGTGTGGCAGGGCATATCTCTTGCCCTTGGTTCCGCCTGCCAGAAGAAATGCACCCATGCTGGCTGCCATTCCAAGGCAGATTGTGGAAACATCACACTTGATGTATTTCATGGTATCATAAATAGCCATACCTGCTGTTACAGAACCACCCGGGCTGTTGATATACAGCTGAATATCCTTGCTCGGATCTTCTGCTTCCAGGAACAGAAGCTGTGCCACGATAATGCTGGCACTTACATCATTTACCTCTTCTCCAAGAAAGATGATACGGTCTTTCAGAAGACGGGAGTAAATATCATAACTTCTCTCTCCTCTGCTTGTCTGTTCAATGACATATGGTACTAAACTCATATTATATGCCTCCATTCGTCGATTCCAGTGGATTGGGATTATGACGTCTGCTTAGGCTTCCTTTGCTTCGTCAGCTACGAGAGTTACGGCTTTCTGTACAGCCATATCTTTCTTCATCTGCTCTAACTCACGGTCACCAAGCAGTTCTTTGATCTTCTCCACTTCCATCTTGTATGCATCAGCCATTTTCTTGAATTCTTCTTCAACTTCTTCGTCTGTTGGCTGAATGTTTTCAACTTCTGCGATCTTTTCAAGAACAAGTCTTGTCTGGATTCTCTTCAGAGCCTGCGGTTTCATTTCTTCCTGCATTTTCTCAAGAGTCATTCCTGTAAACTGGAAGTACTGTTCCATTGTCAGTCCCTGGGACTGCATTCTTCTGGAGAAGTCATCCAGCATCTGGCGAACCTGTGTATTCAGCATAGCGTCCGGGATTTCCATCTCAGCGTTTTCGATTGCTTTGTCTACAGCAGCGTTTTCTTTTGCAGCGCGTGCTTCTTTTTCTTTCTTTTCTGTCAGGTTCTTCTTGATGTCTTCTTTGTACTCTGCAAGAGTATCGAATTCAGAAGCATCCTGTGCAAAATCATCATCCAGTTCCGGAAGTTCTTTTGCTTCTACTTTCTTAACGTCACACTGGAATACAGCTTCTTTGCCAGCCAGTTCTTTTGCCTGGTATTCTTCCGGGAATGTAACCTTAACTTCTACGTGATCTCCGGCTTTAGCGCCAACCAGCTGATCTTCGAATCCCGGGATGAAAGATCCGGAACCAAGTGTCAGCGGATAATCTGTTCCCTTGCCGCCTTCGAATGCTTCGCCATCAACGAATCCTTCGAAATCGATTGTTGTGATATCACCGTTTTCTGCTCCGCGGTCTTCTACTGTAACTGTTCTGGAGTTTTTCTCCTGCTCTTTCTTCAGTTCAGCTTCAACGTCTTCGTCTGTTACTTCTGTTTCAGTCTTCGGAACTTCTACTCCTTTGTATTCACCAAGAGTAACTTCCGGTTTAACAGCTACTTCTGCTGTGAAGATGAAAGCTTTTCCTGGCTCAGCCTGTGTTACATCAATCTCCGGCTGGGATACGATCTCAAGGTCGCATTCTTCCAGTGCTTTGCTGTAGTGCTCCGGAATCAGAGAATTTGCAGCGTCTTCAAGGAAGATTCCTTTGCCGTACATCTGCTCGATCATCTTTCTTGGTGCTTTTCCTTTACGGAATCCTGGAAGAGTGATTCTTCCTTTTGCTTTCTGGTATGCAGCCTGCATAGCTTTCTCTAAATCTTCAGCAGAAACCTCGATTGTCAGTTTCGCCATGTTTTTTTCCAGTTTTTCCACCTGTAAACTCATGTTTCCTGTTCCTCCTTAATTTTCAGGTTAGATTTCTTATAATCGTAACTGTTCAATATTCACAATTAGTTACCGTTCACTTCGTTCACAGCAACCCCAGTTACT
Organism: uncultured Blautia sp.; assembly: GCA_934378195.1. Classification (GTDB taxonomy): domain Bacteria; phylum Bacillota; class Clostridia; order Lachnospirales; family Lachnospiraceae; genus Blautia_A. The sequence continues at coordinate 3,577 of CAKRPO010000038.1, read as the reverse complement.
TATCTTCTACCTATTATCTTTATCCCTGTGCCTGTTTCCTATCGTTCAGGCCCTGCATCCCATGCTGAGAGATACAATTACAGTCATTATCGTAGTATAGCACAACGTTTTTAAAAACACCAGTATTTTTTACGAAAAAAGCCCTGTTTTCCTTTATTTTCGGCTGTAAACCACGGATTCGGCGATTTCATCTGCCTTTTTTTCACCAAGAAGCTGTCCGATCAGGCAAAGTGCGAAGTCTACGGCTGTTCCAAGTCCTCTGCTGGTCGTTACATTGCCATCTACAACAACACTGTCAAAAGAACGTTCTGCCCCGGCAAGTCCTTCCATACAGGACGGATATGCAGTCGCTCTTCTGCCTTCGAGGAATCCAAGAGAAGCAAAAACGGTCGGCGCGGCACAGATAGCAGCTACTTTACCGCCCTTTTTGTAAAAGTCTGCAAGCAGGTCACGAAGCGGCTGATATTCATTCAGATATTTTGTTCCCGGCATTCCTCCCGGAAGTACCAGCATATCTGCATCTGCAAAATCTGTTTCTGCAAATATGAGATCTGTCTGCATATTAATCCCACGAGAAGTCGTAATCCCTTTATGCTCTTTGATTGAAACAGTCTTTATGTCAATCTCTGCACGACGCATCAGGTCTACCACAGTCAGTCCTTCGATATCTTCAAATCCGTCTGCCAGAAAAATATATACTTTTTTGCTCATAAAAAATCCTCCTCTTTGAGATGTCATTCTGTCATTCAGTATAGCATTTCTCTTCCAAAAGAGATATACTAAATCCACAAAAATAATCAATCATTTTTCTCAAAAATATTATTTCAAAGGAGTATCATATATGGAAATCGAAAGAAAATATCTGATAGAAAAAGAACAGCTTCCAAAGAATCTCTCAGACCATCCGTTTCATCGGATTGAGCAGGGATATCTCTGCACTTCCCCGGTCGTACGCATCCGCAGACAGGATAATGATTATTATCTGACATACAAATCAAAAGGCCTCATGGCCAGAGAAGAATATAATCTTCCACTGACGCAGGAGGCCTATGAACATCTTAAACCCAAAGCAGACGGGCTTGTTATCTCCAAAACCCGTTATCTGATCCCGGAAAAAAACGGGCTTACGATCGAGCTGGATGTTTTTCATGATGATTACGAGGGACTGCTGCTCGCAGAGGTGGAATTCCCATCCGAGGATGCAGCCAACGCTTACATCGCTCCGGCATGGTTCGGCCGTGATGTTACCTTCTCCTCTGATTATCACAACAGTACATTGAGTAAGGGTAAGAAATAATTTACTCTTTCTCTTCTACGTTCTCATCTTTATTCATATCTGCATGCTTTTTGGACGGAGCATGCGCCATATCGTCATCCTCTGTCATCAGAAACTTTCTGATGGCAAACAGGATTGCGATCGCAATCACACCGATCAGGGTCTGTGATGGTTTCATATGTTCCACTACCATCTGCCGGGCTGTTGCAAACATCAATACTTCAACAACTGTCTGTGCCGAATGTCTGCAGAGCATCTTTACAAACTCGACTCCGACTACCAATGACAATGTATTTGCAAGAAAGGTTGTAAAGAAATCTATGTCCATCTCCATAACCGGCACTTCTGTAAGTGCAAGAATCTGGCGGATTCCGGCCAGCGCGATCACAATTAAAATAACAATTGAAAGTACAATTTCCGTATAGCGCGCGACATTATAGATCCATTCATTAAAACGCTTACGAACTTTGTGATTAAGTTCTTTCTGCATAAAACCCTCCTGTTATTCAGAACACTTTCGTAGTCCACTTACTCATATCCCAGACTTCATTTACCACATCCTGATAAAATTCCGGTTCATGGCAGATCAGAAGAATGCTTCCTCTGTATTCTTTGAGCGCACTCTTCAATGCATCTTTGGCATCTACGTCGAGGTGGTTCGTCGGCTCGTCAAGAAGAAGGACGTTTGTGTCTCTGTTGACCAGCTTGCACAGACGCACCTTCGCCTGCTCACCACCGCTCAGAACGCGGACCTGACTTTCGATATGCTTGGTTGTCAGTCCACATTTGGCAAGTGCAGAACGCACTTCATACTGTGTATAGGAAGGAAATTCCTGCCAGAGTTCTTCAATACAGGTTGTCTTGTTATCACCTTTTACTTCCTGCTCAAAGTATCCCAGCTGCAGATTTTCTCCACGTTCACAGTTACCTTTAAGTGACGGAATCAGGCCGAGGATACTTTTCAGAAGTGTTGTCTTTCCGATACCATTAGTTCCGACAAGAGCGATCTTCTGTCCACGCTCCATAGTGAAATTCAGTGGTTTGGACAGTGGTTCATCATATCCGATCACCAGGTCATGTGTTTCAAAGAGCATTTTTCCCGGTGTTCTTCCGTAGCGGAAATTGAATTCCGGCTTTGGTTTCTCTGCCGCCAGCTCGATCACATCCATCTTATCCAGTTTCTTCTGTCTGGACATTGCCATGTTTCTTGTAGAAACGCGGGCTTTATTTCTTGCAACGAAATCTTTCAGTTCACTGATCTCCTGCTGCTGACGGCGGTAAGCTGCCTCGAGCTGTGCTTTCTTGACTGCATAAACTTCCTGGAAATGATCATAGTCACCTACGTAACGGTTCAGTTCCTGATTTTCCATATGATAAATGATGTTTACCACTTCGTTAAGGAACGGAATATCATGAGAAATCAGGATAAATGCATTTTCATAATCCAGAAGATATCGCTTCAGCCATGCGATATGTTCTTCATCAAGATAGTTGGTCGGCTCGTCCAGAAGAAGAATGTCCGGTTTCTCCAGAAGCAGCTTGCCAAGAAGGACTTTTGTTCTCTGACCGCCGCTTAAGTCTGTAACATCCCTGTCAAGGCCAAGATCCAGAAGTCCGAGTGCTCTTGCAACTTCTTCAACCTTGGAATCAATGACATAAAAATCATGCAATGTCAGCTCATCCTGAATCGTACCGAGTTCTTCCATCAGCACGTTCATTTCTTCCTCATCTGCACTTCCAAGAAGATCGCAGATTTCATTCATGCGCTGTTCTTTCTGAAGAAGTGGATCAAATGCAGATTTCAGGACTTCCTGGATCGTCATTCCTTTCTCCAGGACTGCATGCTGGTCAAGGTATCCTGCGTGGACATTTTTGGCCCACTCTACTTTGCCTTCGTCCGGCATCAGTTTTCCTGTCACGATACTCATAAACGTGGACTTACCTTCACCATTTGCGCCGACAAGTCCGATATGCTCTCCCTTGAGAAGGCGAAAAGAAACATCTGAGAAGATTGCTCTGTCACCAAAGCCATGAGTCAGATGTTCTACGTTTAATATACTCATATAGTATTCTCTCTTTCATTTAACTGATCTATACGGACTGCTATGCACGTATTTGTACTTCTGCAATCCTGATATCTCGTATTATAGCCGAAGCCATATGGCAAATGCAACCGGTTTTGTGTACAAAAAAACGACCATACATCATGTACAGTCGTTTTTTGCAGATCACTCTGCTTTTATTCTGTTTCGTTAAAGACCTTCTTATCCAGAGCGCCGTTCTGATGTGCAACGATCGTTG
>CAKRPO010000037.1 GCA_934378195.1 uncultured Blautia sp. | reverse complement strand
CAAAATCCCGAGACATACGGGGCAAAATGCCATCACCGAAGGTGATTTGGAATGCATTTTGACCAAGTTACTGCGAACGGAGTGAACAGTAATTGAATCTCTTCTTGCCATCTCCGGTGTCTGGCTGTATAATAGGAATGTAAAAATTGCTGCAGACATTATGAGCAGCATCCATACAACTACAAAACAGGGGAGCTGGCTGAAGCCGGCTGAGAGGAAACTGACTGGTTTCGACCCTTAACCTGATTTGGATAATGCCAACGTAGGGAAAATACCGAACATGCTGAAAGAAGGTACCCTTACGGTATCTTCTTTTTTTGTTAACCAGCAATTATCTAATAATCAGGTAGAACAGGAGGTTTATTGAAATGAACACACAAGAAACTACATCCACGCAGAAGCTCGCCATCGCAGGTGTGCTGACGGCTGCAGCTGTAGCAGGAAGTCTCATCAGTGTTCCGGTCGCCGGCAGTAAATGTGCACCGGTACAGCATATGGTCAATGTCTTTGCTGCAGTGATGCTCGGTCCATGGTGGGGCATCGGCATTGCATTCTGTGCAAGCCTGATCCGTAACCTGCTTGGAATCGGCAGTCTTCTTGCTTTCCCGGGAAGCATGGTCGGTGCACTGTGCTGCGGACTCGTTTTCCACTTTACACGAAAACTGAGCCTTACCTGCATTGCCGAAGCACTTGGAACCGGTGTTCTTGGCGGTCTCGCAGCATATCCGGTCGCAAAGCTTGTCATGGGACTCGCGCCTGCCGGATTCACGGTATATATGATCCCGTTCTTTATCTCAACTTTTACGGGAAGTATACTTGCCTTTGTGCTGCTCCGTGTTTTTGAAAAAAGCCAGATTTTCAGTACTGTCAGGAGATAGTCTATGTCACCTAATAATATAGAAGAAATTTTTCTCAAAATCCAACAGAACAGTCCCAAGATCCACTGTCTCACCAATCCGGTGACTATGCAGGATGTTGCCAATATCCTGCTCGCAGCCGGCGGCAGTGCCGTGATGGGGCAGGATACGCAGGAAGTCTGCGAGATCACATCCTTCTGTCAGGGAACACTTCTGAATACCGGTGTTCCGGACACTGCCAAAATACAGGCCTGTATCCTTGCCGGACAGCAGGCAAATGCTCTCGGTCATCCGGTCGTCCTCGATCCGGTCGGAGCCGGTGCCAGTACCTTTCGTAAAAAAGAACTGAAAAAGCTTCTGGGCACTGTTCAGCCAACCGCAATCCGCTGTAATCAGGAAGAGGCCGTCGTACTCTGTTCTCTTCTCTCTGATGCAGATGCTCCACTGGCACATGGCGGAGTGGAAAGTTCCCTTACCTTAAATGAAGAGGATGTCTGTCAGATTGCCAGAAAGACTGCTGCTCTTTTTCACTGCGCGGTTCTGATCACCGGACCAGAAGATGTCGTATCCGACGGCAACACGACACGCCTTCTCACCGGAGGAGACTCCCGAATACGCAGAATCACCGGAGGCGGCTGTATGCTCTCTGCTCTCTGTGCCCTGTTTTTGTGTGCCTGTGATTCTGCTTTTGATGCAGTCAGCACGGCCGGAACACTCTGGAGAGAAGTTGCATTCGAAGCAGGCAGACGGACAGATGCAGCCGGTTCCGGCATTGGAAGTTTTCACGTACATCTTTTTGATGTACTGGAAGAACACCTCGCGAGATATTGGCTGTGAGCAGTTACGAAATATCCTCTTCTATACATAAACTTTCAAGTCAAACATTGGAGAAAACTTATGAAAATAACACCTGAACAGCTGCATCTATATGCAGTCACAGAGCGAAGCTGGCTGAAAGCCGGCGAAACACTCGCCTCTGTCACCGAAGAACTTCTGAAAGCCGGTGTCAGCTGCGTTCAGCTACGCGAAAAAAATGCTTCTGATGAAGTCATCCTTCAGGAAGCCTCATCCCTGAAACAACTGTGCGGGCGCTATCATGTTCCCCTGATCATCAATGACCGTCCGGATCTTGCTCTGAAATGTGGAGCATCCGGGGTACATGTTGGTCTGTCCGATATGGGAATCCAGAAAGCCCGCGAGCTTCTGGGAGCAGATTTTATCATCGGTGGAAGTGCACATAATGTCGAGGAAGCACTTGCAGCACAGAAGGCCGGAGCAGACTATATCGGCTGTGGTGCAGTTTTTGGCAGTACGACTAAGACCAACGTCACACAGCTTCCAATCGAGACTCTTCGGGCAATCTGCCAGGCTGTAGAGATCCCGGTCGTAGCGATCGGCGGTGTAACTGCCGAAAATCTTCATCTTCTTGCCGGAACCGGAATCGCCGGAGCAGCAGTAGTCAGCGGACTTTTTAAACCAGATGACAAAGCAGCGGCAGCCAAACACTTTATGGAGGAACTTGCAAAATTATGAAAACTGTATTAACCATTGCCGGAAGCGACTCAAGCGGCGGTGCAGGCATCCAGGCTGATATCAAGACCATGATCATGAATGGAGTCTATGCCATGAGTGCGATCACCGCACTGACCGCCCAGAATACCACCGGCGTTTACGGCATTCAGGAAGCTTCACCTGAATTCCTTGACAATCAGCTGGACTGCATCTTTACAGATATCTTTCCAGATGCTGTCAAGATTGGTATGCTCTCATCCTCGGAGATCATGTGCCATGTTGCTTCCAAACTGCGGCAGTACCATGCGCGTCATATCGTACTGGATCCGGTCATGGTATCTACCAGCGGTCATCGCCTGATGGACCCGGATGCAGAAGCAACCCTCCAACGGGAACTGTTTCCACTGGCAGAGGTCATCACTCCAAATATTCCAGAGGCCGAAGCCCTTACCAGCATGCAGATCACAGATGCTGTTTCCATGGAAAAAGCAGCCCAAATGCTCCATGAAACTTTCCATATCTCTGTACTTCTGAAAGGCGGCCACCGCATCAATGATGCCAATGATCTGCTCTACACAGAAGAACATGGAATCTGGATACACGGCGAACGCGTGAACAATCCCAATACCCATGGTACCGGCTGTACACTTTCAAGCGCCATCGCTTCCCATCTGGCCAGAGGATTTACCCTCGAAGAATCTGTCCGCCGCGCCAAGCAATATCTGACAGATGCGCTGAAATCACAGTTGGATCTCGGTCATGGATCCGGCCCTCTGGACCATACCCTTGGACGCTTTAACTAAAACAACTGCAAAATAAAATTCAATACACAACAAGGAGAATTCTACTATGTCAGCTTATACTACACAGATGGATGCCGCACGTAAAGGCATCGTAACCCCACAGATCAAAACCGTTGCAGAGAAAGAACATATGCCGGTTGAAAAGATGATGGAACTGGTTGCAGAAGGTAAAGTAGCGATCTGTGCCAACAAACATCATACCTGCCTGAACCCGGAAGGTGTCGGCAGCATGCTCCGCACCAAGATCAATGTCAATCTCGGTGTATCCCGTGACTGCAAGGACTATAACATTGAAATGCAGAAAGTCATGAAAGCCGTAGACCTCGGTGCAGAAGCCATCATGGATCTTTCCAGTCACGGAAATACCCAGCCGTTCCGTCAGAAACTGACTCATGAATGTCCTGCTATGATTGGAACTGTTCCAGTATACGACAGTGTTATCCATTACCAGCGAGACCTCTCCGAGCTGACCGCCCATGATTTCATCGATGTCATCCGCCTTCACGCAGAAGATGGTGTAGACTTCGTGACTCTTCACTGCGGAATCACAAGAAAGACCATCGAACAGATCAAGAAGCACAAACGTAAAATGAATATCGTAAGCCGCGGTGGAAGCCTTGTCTTCGCATGGATGAGCATGACCGGCGAAGAAAATCCGTTCTACGAATACTTTGATGAGATTCTGGATATCTGTGAAGAACATGACGTGACCATCTCCCTTGGTGATGCCTGCCGTCCGGGATGTCTGGCTGACGCTACCGATGTCTGCCAGATTGAAGAGCTTGTCCGCCTCGGTGAACTCACCAAACGTGCATGGGCACACAACGTACAGGTCATGGTTGAAGGTCCGGGACATGTGCCGCTCGATCAGGTTGCTGCCAACATGAAAGTACAGCAGACCATCTGCATGGGAGCTCCGTTCTATGTACTTGGACCTCTCGTTACCGATATCGCACCTGGATATGACCACATCACAGCAGCAATCGGTGGTGCCGTTGCCGCTATGAACGGAGCTGCTTTCCTCTGCTATGTAACACCGGCAGAACATCTGGCTCTTCCAAATGTTGACGACGTAAAACAGGGCATCATCGCCTCCAAGATCGCAGCTCACGCAGCCGATATCGCCAAAGGCATCCCTCACGCCAGAGATATTGATGACAAAATGGCAGACGCACGCCGCGTCCTTGACTGGGATGCACAGTTTGACTGTGCTCTGGATCCTGAAACAGCCAAAGCCATCCGCGATGATCGTCTTCCAGAAGATGACCACAGCGATACATGCAGTATGTGTGGTAAATTCTGTGCTGTCCGCAGCATGAACAAAGCACTCGCAGGAGAACACATCGATATCCTGTAAGCATTACAAACTTTTTTTAATCTCACATCCGACTTCGGATCCATCCCGCAGTCAGCAGTGAACCGGGGATCATTGCCAGCCACAGAAAAGGCTGGTACGGGTCTCCGGTTTTTGGATGTGTGGATGTCGGATAGCTTTCTCCGGTATGAGAAACTGCCCCGCTTTCTGTATCTACGGTGTTTTCCTTCACCTCTTCTTCGGAATTTTCATCAGTCTTCTCGGCAGCTTTAATCTGCACCCTGGCCTGTGAAGTCACCTCCCGCTCCCCTGTTTCCAGTGTCGTAACAACTACTTCATTCAGCAGATCCTGTGCTTCCACATCTTCCGGCAGTGTTATCATCGCCTGCAGGCCTGCCGCTTTCCCCGGTTCAATCTTTTCGATACGTGCTTTTGTCTTTGATTTGTTCAACACCACCCCTTCCTTTTCCAGAAACTGTACCGGTATCTTTCCCATTTGAAATCGTTCTGTCGTAATGACAGAATGCAGGGTCCGCTCTCCTGTATTGCGGATACAAATCTGAAACATGATCTGCTCTCCCGGAACAGCCACAGAACGATCTGCCGTCTTTGTCACCTCAAAAGATGCCTTAAGCGGTATGATTTTCGTATCAATGGATATTTTCTTTACAATCGGATCCGCTTCTGCGTTCTCGTCTGTCTCTGATTCTGCAGATGCCTGAAGTTGCAGCGATACTGTCTGATCAAGTTCCTCCGGCAGTTTCACAGTCAGATAAAATTCTTCTCTCATACCTGCATCCAGCTGATCCGGCAGCTCTTCCGACCATTCGCCGTGCAAAGCTTCCTGTGAAAACTGACTATCCAGACGGATATTTTTCAGCATCACATCGCCGGTATTTTCCAGGGTTACCGTATAAACAAGATCACGACCGGCTTTGATCTGGTCTTCATCTGTCTCTACTGTAATGGTAAAGCCTGCCTTTTTCTTCGCGTTCTCCCTGTCTTCTTCATTTTCTTTTGCATTGTCATTCACTCCATCATCCAAACTGTCATCTGAAGCTTCAGAAAGTTCAGATTCTTCCGAAATTTCCTTTTCTATTCCAGCATCTTCCGCCCAATCCTCTGTTATGGTCTCCCCATCCTCTGTTTCTTTGTCTTCCAGTGTTTCTGCTTCAGTCTCAGTCTGCTGCTCTTTCTCCGTCCTTTCCATTGATTCCAAAGTGGACGATTTCGATATCGACTCTTCACTGGTATAAGTCTCCTCATAAGCAATATCTGCCGCATAAACCACTGCATGTGCACTTCCGCCACCCAGTACCATTCCGGTCATAAAGAACGCCATGCCCCATGCATTCATTTTTTTCCATATTCTGTTTTCTCTGAATAGACTCATATACAAACTCCTTTTCATTTTCATCATCACACGTAATTTTCTGTTCAAAAACACACGCTGTATTCCTGCTGCGAAATGTATTTCTTTCAGGACATAGGCATTTCCCCTTTCTGTTTCATTTATATTTTTCTTCTTTGGAATGATCGTCGAAATGACGTTTGAAAATATGGACCCCGGGAACCGAAGATCCGATGATCGTGCCTGCAACACTTCAACAGGTGTTTACACACTAACACCTTTTCTTCGAAATCACAAGCACTTGCAGAAATTATAGATTTTCTTTAATCTTTGTTTATAAATTTTCGATTTCTTTTAGAATTAGTACACATTTTGAACATATTTCTTACTTATAATAGGTATTGGATAGATGAATAACCACTCTCTATCTCCCCCCTCAAAAAAGTTAAGGAAACAGGCCGCCTGCACAGGGCGGCTTTTCCTTAGTAGAAGATATTCTGGAATCTGTCTCCTGCTTCTTTGCCGATACCGGATGCAATGTTGTCTGTGTTTCTGTTGTTGTTTACGATGTAAGCAACACCACGTGCAATGAACATGGTTCCAAGTGTTGCGATGAATGGAGGAAGTTTGAACTTTCCTACCAGATATCCGTTTACCACACCAACGACCAGTGCAAGGATAATGGTTACGATGATCGCTACGATCGGGTTCATGCCCTTTGTCATCATGGTTGCTGAAATCATGGCACTCATACCAACGACTGAACCAATGGACAGGTCAACGTTTCCTGTGATCATTACAAAACTCTGTCCGATACCGATCAGCAGGTACTTGGACATGGAACGCAGAAGGTTCTGAATATTCAGAAGTGTAAATACCTTCGAGTTCAAAATACCAAATGCTATATAGATGATGATCAATCCTATGAAGGCTGTCACAACGGTGCCGGCACCCTTTGCCCCCATAATCTTTGAAATTCCGCTTTTTTTCTTCATGATTATTCCTCCTTGTTGTTCTGAGATCCCAGTTTATTTTCAAAGGATGTTGCATATTTCAGGATAGTGTTCTGTGTTGCTTCTTTCGCCATCAGCTCACCGGTGATACGTCCGTCACACATAACAATGATCCTGTCTGCGACTCCCATAACCTCCGGCATCTCGGAGGAAACAAACATAACCGCGATTCCCTGCTGCTTCAGCTGGTTCATCAGCTGATAGATCTCAACTTTAGCTCCTACGTCAATACCTCTCGTAGGTTCATCGAAAATAACGACTCTTGAATTTCTTGCCAGCCATTTTCCAACAACGACCTTCTGCTGATTACCACCGGATAATGTACCGGCATCAACATCCAGGTTTGGAGTTTTGATCGTGAGGTCTGCTACGGCTTTGTCACAAAGCTCTTCTTCTACTTTTGTATTGATCACGCCTCCCTTGCCACAGATGATATCCAGGTTTGGAAGTGCAATATTCTGGCGGATACTGAGCTTCGTGCAGAGTCCGTCTTTCTTACGATCTTCCGGAGCAAGTACGACGCCTGCCTTGATGGCATCCATCGGATTGTTGATCCTGATCTCTTTGCCATCCAGAATGATCTGTCCGGATTCTTTTGGATCAACCCCAAAGATCGCTCTTGTCGTCTCGGTTCGTCCTGCTCCCATCAGTCCTGCAAATCCAACGATCTCACCTTCATATAAGGAGAAGTTGATATCTCTTACAAGACGTCCGGCATTCAGGTTTTTGACCTCGAATACTTTCTTGCCTTTCTTACACTCTACATGTGGGAATTTTTCTTTGATCTCACGGCCAACCATGTTGGCGATGATCTCATCCATCGTAAAGTCTGTAAAATTACCTTCTGTTATGTAGTGTCCGTCTCGCATGATCGTGACTCTGTCTGTGATATGTGCAAGCTCTTCCAGTCTATGTGAGATATAAACAATTCCACATCCCTGGCTTTTCAGTTTGCGGATAATGTTGAACAGCTCATCGATCTCACGGGAAGTAAGCGCTGAAGTCGGCTCATCCATAACCAGTATCCTGGCATTGATTGAAAGTGCCTTCGCAATCTCGATCATCTGCTGCTTGGACACCGGCAGATCTCCGACGACCTCATCCGGACTGATATCCACACCAAGTTCTCCAAGATATTTTTTTGCGATGTCCTCCATATTGGAGTTATTTAACATAAATCCTTTGCGTTCTTCCCTTCCGAGGAACATATTCTGTGCAACCGTAAGGTCCTTACACATGTTCAGCTCCTGGTGGATGATTGCTACGCCAGCCTCTCGTGCACTGTTAGGGGTAAGTGAAGTATAATCTTTACCGAATATCTTCAGACTTCCCTGATCCAGAGAATACACACCGCTCAAGATTTTCATCAGTGTTGATTTACCAGCACCATTCTCTCCAAGTAATGCCATAACCTCGCCGGAACGAAGATTAAACTTTACATCATCAAGTGCTTTAACGCCTGGAAATTCTTTCGTAATGTGTTCCATGGAAACAATTACTTCTCCCATATCTTCACCCTGCTTTCCGAAATTCTTGTTACTGTTTAAACATCTCTCTCAGTAACTTTTCCCTCTCTTGTTTGTATCTTTATTATATGTTGAGGTCCTCATTTCAAAAAGGGGGACAAATTATGGTTTTGAGTTGGTAAATTATGGTAATATCTCTCGTATCTTCTTTTCCATCAGTTCTGCCATGGCAGCATGTCCCTTTGCGGAGTAATGGATACCATCCAGTTCATTTGTCTCAATGGCATCTCCCGGCTCCAGATATTCAATCTTGTATTTTTCTGCCAGCTGGCTGTAATAATGTCCCAGCGCACCGCTTCTCTCTTCCACATCAAAAAACATATGATCCAGATCATCCCTTCCGACACTGTGAATCGGCACCGGTGTCACCAGAAGGATCTTTGGCGGCTGGTAATCGATTCCCGCATCTGAATGGAGCAGTACATTGATCAGATTTTCCATAGAAGCTCCGATATCGAATGGGGTCAGCGAAAATCTGCTCTTCAGGTCATTCGTTCCTAACATGATCACGACCAGATCCAGCGGTTTATGGGTTTCCAGACACGGCAGAAGATATTTTTTACCATTTTTGTGCTCCTCGATCGGATCATCCCAGAGTGTGGTTCGACCGGAAAGACCTTCTTCTATTACATAATAGTCTTCACCAAGTTTTTTCTGAAGGATTCCTGTCCAGCGCACATCTCGCGGATAGCGGTCCGGACTGTCCGGCATCAGGCCATAAGTATTGGAATCTCCGTAACATAAAATTGTTTTCATAAAAAAAGTCCCCCTTTGCAGAATTATCTTTTGTATCATTATAATAGAATTATAACAAACAGATTCTTCCGCGTAAGGGGGGACAGATTATGGTTTTGGATAGAAATTATTTCTGAATGGAATATTTCTTATAAAGTTCCATCGTCTCATCAATGCCACGAAGTCCACTTACAGAATCTCCGGCGGACAGATTGGCGGCCGCTGAGGAAGCACCGATCTTCAGCGCCTCCTGTACAGGCAGTTTCTTATATATAGAATAGAGGATTCCGGCACAGAAAGCATCGCCTGCTCCGACAGCTCCGACAATGTATCCTTTTGGAAGTTTTAAGGAAGGTTCTTCATAATACTTACCGTCACTGTCAACTGCACATCCGATCTCCGGTGCATGAACAACACAACACCTGCCCACACCGAATGACATGATGCGGCGACAGATCTTCTCCAGTGTTCCCGGAATCAGCTCACCCTTCTCATCTCTCGGTGCGATTCCGGCAATCATTCCACTTTCTATTTCATTTACGATCAGGTAATCCACATATTTCAGGGATGGCACGATCAGTCGGTGCATTTCTTCCTGATCTTTCATACTTGCCACATCCATCGCTGTCACAATGCCCTTCTGTTTCATATCATGAAACGTTCTTGCCAGAACAGTTCCAAACTCTTCGTCCGGTGCAGCCATCGCATCCAGAAGGCCACCATATCCAAGAAGTACCAGTTCCGCATCCAGTGTATCCAGATGCATACAACCCTCATCAAACAGTCTGCATGCACCACGGTTATGGAAAAATGTTCTCTCTCCTGTCGACTTTACCGTCATGACATCCGAAAAAGAAGTTACTTCTTTCTCTGTTGCCTGGATCAGTGACGTATCGATTCCCAATTCTGTCAGTTTTTCTTTCAGAAACCTTCCTTCGTTGTCTTTTCCGGTAAGACCAATACTCTTTACTTCAATAGACGGATCCAGCTTCTTGACTCCGACAGCTGTATTTGAAACACAGCCGCCAATACCATACGACTGACTGAAAATACCTGCCAGCATACCTTTTTCCGGATAATCGCTGATCATCTTGATCACATCCGCTACCAGTGAACCGGCAACTGCAACTCCTGCCATACGCCTACACCTCCAGATTCTTCTTTACTGCCGGTGCAATGGACAGATCTGCTGCATAGTAGGGGATCATCGTTGCCTGTGCAGCATGATAGAGATCTGGTTTGCCCGGCCATACCGTACCCATTACATGATTATCTTTGTCCAGCTGATGGAACCATGAACCATGTACATGATCCAGCACGTCCTCATCAATGTACTGCAAAAATTCCGCATAGCGGTCTGCATATTCCTGTTTGCCGGTCACACGGTACAAAGTTGCTGCCGTATTCACGCCTTCTGCAATCGTCCAATGCATGCGGTCATGAACGACCGGCTTGCCGCTCCAGTCTGTCGTATAGACAATTCCCGGTGCCCCGTCTGCATACCAGCCATCTGCTACTGCGCGCTTGAAGAGATTCTCAGCAGCTTCGATAAATTCATCTGCTTTTGCGCTCTCCTCACCACGATACGTGGAAAGTGCCCACTGTGTGATCAGACGCGCCCATTCCAGTCCATGTCCCGGAGTGGCGCCATATGGTTTGAACGGATCATCCGGATGCTCTTTGTTCTTCTCAAGCTCTACGACCCAGTCCGAAGTATAATGTTCCGGGATACGCCACTCATTCTCACAGGTCCAGCCGATCACGCGTCTGATGATACGTCCGGCTCTCACCCTGTATTTCTCATTTCCCGTCACATCTGCATCTGCCAGAAAAGCTTCAACCGTGTGCATGTTGGCATTCAATCCTCGGTAGCTGTCCAGAACGGTAAATTCTGTATTCCAGGTATCGCGTACCATTCCTTCCTCTTCATCCCAGTAACGCAGATCAAAAACTCTCTCTGCTTCTTTCAGAAGTTCCTCTGCACCTTCAATTCCTGCGCAGATGGCAGACGAAGCTGCAAGAATCACAAATGCATGCGCATAAGCCAGTTTGAGCGGCATTGGTTCATTTGCTTCAGTAAGTCCGGTATACCAGCCGCCGTTTTCTTTGTCATTCAGTTCCCCTTTCAGGGCTTTCAGTGCTTCTGCTGCCAGTTCTTTTGCCCCTGGCACGCCCATCATATGTGCAATACTGTATACGTGTACCATTCTGCTGGTGCAGTAAGATTCTCTGTTCTTCTCTTTCCACGGCTGTCCGTCTTCGGTCAGGTACCAGGCACTGCCGCCCGGTGATGGAAAGTTTCTTCCAAATTCAAACAGATCTTTCCGCATTTCTTTCATGAAACTGCGGTTTTCTGCTGTGTCAATCTGATACTTTGCATTCATCATGCTACCCCCGTTATTGTAAAAACCTCTGATAAAACATTCCCCGTTTATCTGTTTTTGAAAATGTTCATTTTCTTAATAGTAGCCTGTTTGACAGCTTCCACCATCATCGGCTGCAGATCTGTCAGGAGAACAGAACCATTTTCATATCCATCATGAGCAGCTTTTGCTGCAGCCATGTTGATATCTGTGAAGATATTGATCTTGCTGATACCTTCATCAATCGCTTTACGGAAATCATCATCTGTCAGACCGGAACCACCGTGAAGTACCAGGCTTGCATCGATTGTTCCTTCGATCTCACGGATTCTCTGGAAGTCGAGTTTAGGCGGAAGTTTGTATGCGCCGTGTGCGGTTCCTACAGCGATTGCCAGGGCATCTACGCCTGTCTTTGTCACAAAATCAAGTGCCTCACCTGGTTCTGTATAGAAAGCGGACGGATCTGCTTCACCATCTTCGGTTGTCGGGTTATTTCCAACATGTCCAAGTTCACCTTCGATTGTTGCCCCATAGGAATGTGCAAGCTTCGCCATCTCAGCTACTTTCTGTACATTGACATCGTATGGATCGGTAGAGCAGTCATACATAATGGAACTGAATCCAAGTTCTAGAGCTTTCTTACAGGTCTCAGCATTGAGGCCATGATCCAGATGTACAACGACCGGCACACTTGCACGCTTTGCCATCGGGATGAGCATCTCTGCCATCTCTTCCAATGACGCTACCGGAAGAAGTATCTCTGCTGTTCCAATGATAACCGGTGACTGTGTCTCTTCTGCTGCTGCGATGACACCACGTGCGAACTCCAGGCTGCAGGTATTAAAAAGACCTACTGCGTAATGATTCTCTCTTGCCGGTTTCAGAACATCATTTAAATTTGCTAACATGTTATTTCCTCCTTAAAACTGTGATTTTATAATCTGTTTAATAGTTCATTTAATGTACTATTAACTTAACATATCCTTTTTTGTTATTCAAGTACTGTGGACACGGTTTTTCTTTTTCTCTGTTATCTACAGTTTTTATGGTTTATTTTTGTGTATTTTTTCCTGATTTCCGTATCATTTTTCTCCACTTTACCTCAAACTCAGGCAAAGAATTGCTTCTCTCCATCAAAATACCGCTTTGCCACCAGTGCCGCTGCTCCGATCAGCTGTGCCTGCTTGCCGTACTGTGCCTTCTTCACCGGGATCACATATCCTTCCCGGTCAATCTTACGCTCATTGATCATCGTCTCGAGCTTCTTTACATAGCAGTCCGTCCAGTCCAGTCCATCATATCCCAGAACGATCATCTCCGGTTGCAGCATGTTGATCATACTGACTACTGCCACACTGATATCCTGTATCATCTCATCCAGTACCGCTGCCACTTCCGGTCTGTCCTGCATCTGAAAATACTCCGCATACGACCGATCCACTCCTGTAATTTCTTTCAGTTTCTCACGGACAACATAACTGCTGGCATACAGCTCCAGACATCCTCTGTTGCCACAGGAACACGGAATTCCCCGACAGTCGATACTGACATGTCCAAGCTCTGTCGCAAGCCCCCGATGACTGTGAAAAACTTCTCCACCGCATACCAGCCCGGACCCGATACCATTGGAAATTCCAAGAAAAAGAAAATCCTGCAGATTCTTTCCGACGCCGAAGAGCTTCTCCGTCAGAGCTGCACAGTTATTGTCATGATCCATATACACCGGGAGATCATATCGTTCACGTAGCGCCTCCCGGATATGCACATGCTGCACTCCGTAGAATCTCGGTGGATTCAGTATCACACCGTCCTTCAGATCTACCGGTCCGATCGAAGCAATGCCAATACCAAGGATATTCTTCTCCCTCTCCAACATCCGGTCAACCAGCGTGAAGGCATCCTGGAGCAGCTTCTCTCCTGTCAGATTCTCATATTCTATCTTCTCAGTATGCAGGATTTCCATATCCAGACTGCACAGAACTGCCTGAATATTGGTTCGAAAGACCAGAAGCCCGATGATCCTGGGTGCCTGATCGGCAATTTTGAGGATGATCGGATTCCTGCCGCATACTTCCGTCAGTTCCTCCTCGCATTCTTTGACGATTCCTTTTTCCAGAAATTCTGCCACGATATTGGTGACTGTCGTCTTGGCAAGCCCCGTCCTTCTTGAAAGCTCAATCCTGGTATTACAGGTTCCCGTTGCGATCAGCTGAAAAATCAATCCCCTATTAAACTGCTTTGAAGTGATACTGTTCTTGCCATTTCCTTTTTTCATATTTACCTGCATGGTCATTTCCTTCCAAAGATCTGTTATTGATAGCAGATAATCCTGCTGACGATCATTTCTCTGTAATCTCGATGCTCCATGAATTTCTGTACACTTCACCGCTCTTCAGCGCGTGCAGATCTGCCTGGTGTTCCAGTTCTTCCACTACATCCTTACGGGATGGAAGGGAGCCCCATGGTTCCACGCACATATAATCCACTTCGACACGCGGCCAGTGCCAGAAACCCAGATAATCCGTATCCGGAAAAGCCACGCGAATCTCTCTGCTGCCCCTGGCACTGCTGAGAGTCACTTCTTCTGGCATATTTTTTACCACGATCGCATCAGCATCAAACATATCGTGTCTCAGATTCAGATAGCGGCCCTCGATCAACTCCAGCGGTTCGTCCTTCTCCAGCACGAAGCAGTCCTCCGAAAAAAGGATCCTGCGTGGAGCTGCGCCCTCTCCGAAATCAATTCTGTAATCTTCAAATTTCAGACCATCATCAAATGGAATCCTGAATCCCGGATGTCCGCCAATACCGAAATACATCGTCTTGTTGTCTTTATTGCGGACAAGATAGGAAATCTCAATCTTATCCCCATCGAGTTTCCATGTGATATCAAGCTCAAACTGAAACGGATACTGCATGTGAGTCTCTTCGGAATCCGTAAGTCTTAAAGTGATCTCATCTTCTTTCTGCTCAACCAGCGTCATGTCCACATATGGAAGAAATCCGTGGATATCCATGTGGTACAACTGTCCCTGATAACGGTAACTCTTATTCGTCATCCTTCCTATATAAGGAAAAAGATTCGGACCTCTGTCTGTCCATGTCGCAGCATCCCCCTGCCAGAGATATTCTCTGCCCTGTGCGTCACGGATTGACTGAAACTCACCTCCCCTGGATGAAATTTCCAGAGTCAGTCTGTCATTTTTGATCGTATAGTTCATGCTATTACCTCCTTATTTTTTCAGTATAGCATGATGGTCTGACGGTTTCTATCTTTTTATTGCAATTCCATTCTCATTCTTTTATAATAGAAAATAACTTTTGAGTTGCTGCGAGCGATGTGAACAGTAACTAACATTTGATTTACCGACAAACTGAAAAGAAACGAGGAATCCATATGAGCGAAAAAACTGTCGTTGTTGCTCTTGGTCACAGAGCCCTGGGCACAACTCTTCCAGAACAGAAACAGGCTACCAAAGTAGCTGCCAAAGCAATTGCAGATCTTGTAGAAGAAGGCACAAACGTTGTTATTTCTCACAGCAACGGACCACAGGTAGGTATGATCCATACAGCTATGAATGAATTCGGTAAGACACATCCTGATTATACTTTTTCACCAATGTCTGTATGCTCTGCTATGAGTCAGGGATACATTGGCTACGACCTTCAGAATGCGATCCGCGCAGAACTGCTTTCCAGAGGCATCTATAAGCCAGTTGCAACGATCCTGACACAGGTTGTCATCGATCCTTATGACGAAGCATTCGGCGAACCGGAAAAAGTCATTGGCCGTGTTCTGAATTCCAAAGAAGCAGAATCCGAAGAAGACAAGGGTAATTTCGTTACAGAAGTTGCTGATGGAGAATTCCGTCGAATCCTTGCAGCTCCGAAGCCTCAGAAGATCATCGAGCTTGAGACCATCCGTACACTTGCTGATGCCGGTCAGGTCGTAATCGCAGCCGGCGGCGGCGGAATCCCGGTCATGGAGCAGGGAATCGATCTTCACGGTGCAAGCGCAATCATTGAAAAGGACTTTGCAAGTGAACTTCTTGCCGAAGAATTAAATGCTGACACCCTTCTGATTCTTACCAGCGTCGAAAAAGTCAGCCTGAATAAAGACACTGACAGGGAAACTTATCTGGACACTGTTTCTGCAGAGGATGCCCGTAAATACATTGATGAAAATCAGTTTGCTGTAGGTTCTATGCTTCCAAAGATTGAAGCAGCAGTTGCATTTGCAGAAAAAGGCGATGGACATCGCACGATTATCACAGATATTGCTCATGCAAAAGATGGATACAAAGAAAAAACAGGTACCATCATTAAATAATTGCCACTCAGGCAATCACCTGTTACTGTTCACTCCGTTCACAGCAACTTGCTGTAACGACATGCCGGATTGTATTTTTCTGGCATTTCACATCTGATATAATAGATGTAATGTTGACGTAAAGGATGGATATTTACGTCAGATCTATTAGAAATGGAGTAACCTGACATGGAAATAAAAAACAGAACTTTATCAAATTTCGCAGAACTGGTACGTACCGGTGAATGTAAGAAATTCAGAGGACGTCTGAAAGTAGGTGTCGACCTTGGTACAGCCAATACTGTCCTCGCCGTTGTCGACAGCACAAATCGCCCGATTGCAGGCGTTTCCGCACCTTCCCATGCAATCCGTGACGGAGTGATCGTAAATTATTATGAATCCGTGCAGCTTGTCACGAAGTTAAAAGCTGAACTGGAAGAAAAACTTGGCGTTGAGCTTCCATATGCAGCAGCAGCGATCCCTCCGGGAGTTTCCGAGGGAAGTGTCAAAAGCATTGGCTATGTACTGGAAGGCGCCGGATTTGAAGTGACCAATATCGTAGATGAGCCGACTGCAGCTGCCGCTGTACTCAAGATCACTGACGGAGCAGTCGTCGATGTCGGCGGCGGCACGACCGGTATCAGTATCCTCAAGGATGGCAAGGTTATTTATACCGATGATGAAGCTACTGGCGGAAGCCATATGACCATGACAGTAGCAGGTCATTATAAGATTCCATACGAAGAGGCTGAGGTCCTCAAGACCGATGTTGAAAGAGAAGCGGAAATCTTCCCGGTCATCAAGGCAACTGTCGAAAAGATGGCGACCATCACGGAGAAATTTCTTAATGGATACGAAGTTCCTGCGGTTTATGTCGTAGGCGGTTCTGCGAGCTTTAAGGAATTCACAAATGTTTTCGAGAAAAAGCTGAAACTGCCAGTATACCGTCCAGTTCATCCGCTTCTCGTAACACCGCTGGGTATCGCATACAATTGTGAATTACCGCCAGCTGCACCAAAGAAGAAATAAGAATAAAAAAGAAATAAGAATTCTACGTAAAAATTGCCGGTACACCAATGATGTACCGGCTGTTTTTATGTAATAGGAAATTACTCCGTAATGTTCCTATTACATAAAAACGCTCCGCGAGGATGCGCAATTCGTACGATTTACATAATACTTACATTGATTTACGCTCTGCGATCTCTGCCATCTTGGCTTCGTTCAGTCGTGTATCGCCATGCACACGGCTGTAGGAAAGATATCCGTTCATTCGATCGATCTTGGTCAGATTGCGGGATCCGCATACCGGGCAGACATCCATCTCCAGCTCCTGATGACCGCAGTCATCGCAGTATGCCAGTGAAAGGTTGACACCCTCATAATATCCCAGATTCATCGCTCTGCGGATCAGTGTACGGATGGCTTCTTTATTGTAGCCAATCGGATAACGCACATACTGGATCTTACCGCCATTGCAGAGTTCCCAGAAGCGTCCCTCCAGATCCTGCTTCTCGATTGGAGTCACATCCTCGGTAACATGGCAGTGGAAACTGTTGCTGACATAAGGTCTGTCAGAAACGCCCTCAACGATTCCGTACATCTTACGGAACTGCTCTACCTGCAGACCACAGAGGCTCTCTGCCGGTGTACCGTAGATTGCATACAGATATCCGTCTTCCTGCTTGAACTGATTAACCTTGTCATTGATATATTTCAGAACTTCCAGAGCAAACTGTCCGTCTTCACGGATAGACTTGCCATTGTACAGCTCCTGCAGCTCATTCAGTGCAGTGATACCAAAGGAAGCAGTCATCGGTTTCAGAAGCTTGCCGATCTTTTCATTTGGTTTCAGATGCCCACCATAGAAACCACCCTCACAGTATGCAAGCGGGTTCGTAGATGCACGCATCTGTCCCAGATATTCATACGTACGGATATGCAGGTTACGGATCATCTGCAGATAGAAATCCAGTACCTCATAGAAATCTCTACTCTCGGCTCTCGCCTTTGCCAGGATCATCGGAAGATGAAGACTGACTGCCCCGATGTTAAAACGGCCTACAAATACCGGCGTATCCTTGTCATCTGCCGGATACATGCCGCCTCTCTCGTACCACGGGCTTAAGAATGCACGACATCCCATAGGGCTGATAACCTTGCCATACTGCTTGTACATGCTGGCAATATATCCCTTACCTGTCAGAGACAGCCAGTCCGGATACATTGTCTTGGCGGAACAGTCCACACCTGCCTCAAAAATATCTTCGCACGGCTTTCCAGGTCCATGAAGATTTTCATCATAAAGAAATACAATCTTAGGGAACAGTACCGGCTTCTTGTGGCCTTTCTTGCCCTGTCCACCTTTGTGTACCTCAAGAAGAGAAATATTACACATCTTCTCAAACTGTCCGGTTCCAAGTCCCAGTGTAACGGTAACGAACGGATAATCTCCACGTGAAGAACCTACGGTATTGAGCTTGTACTCAATTCCCTGCCATCCCTGGTCAAAATCACGTCTTACTTTATCGAGTGCATACTCGATTGCCTTCTCTTCTCTGCCCTGCCAGTTCTCATCTGCATATTTCAGGAATTCGCTGATATATTTGTCATAGCTCTTCTGTGCATATGGTCCAAGGATTTTGTCCACTTCCGGCACGGTAAAACCACCATACTGCTGTGCTGCAGTACTCAGGATGATATCTCCCATAACGTCAAACGCAGTATCCAGTGTCTTCGGCTCATTGTACCAGACGTTTCCCATCTCGAATCCACCCTTTAATACAGATCCGACATCAAACAGACAGCAATTCATCGTATCCAGACGAGCAGACTGGTCATGGATATAGATATATCCGTCCTTACATGCCTGCAGTTCGTTGCGGTTCATAAAGAACTTACGGTAAAGCTCCTTATTCAGTTCATTAAAGATCAGGCTTCGCTTGGTAGCAACCAGGGCACTGTCTGTATTCGCATTGCTCTTATCACCGATATAACGGATTGCCTGACTCTTCGTATATACATCATCCATCATATG
The DNA here is from genome assembly GCA_934378195.1 of uncultured Blautia sp. Classification (GTDB taxonomy): domain Bacteria; phylum Bacillota; class Clostridia; order Lachnospirales; family Lachnospiraceae; genus Blautia_A. Next base: position 3,934 of record CAKRPO010000037.1, on the reverse strand, counting down.
GATAAAATCAAGCTTGTAATTACGGTAATCACGATAGCTCTTGGCAACAGCCGGATTGACACGCTCCAGAGCTCCTTCTACGATATTGTGCATCTCCTGGATCTCGATTTCGTTCTTTCCAAGAGAATCTGCATGCTCCTGCGCGAAACGGCAGATAAAATCTTTTTCTTCCGGTGAAAATTTATAAAGAATACGTGCGGCAGATTTGTTGACTGCCTTTACGATCTTCTGTGGATCAAATTCTTCTTTCGTCCCATCTTTCTTAATTACATAAATCATACCTTGTCTCTCCTGTTTGTAGCTATTTATAGGGGCTTTCCCTGCTGTTGGCATCCCCTCATCGGGTGTCTCATTTACCCCATTACGTTCTCCCCATATATTGTGTTGCATATGAGAGTATAGCACAATATCATGTGAAATAAAAGGGGGAATTTCATTTTTTATTATCTGAAATTTCCCCCTCAAATTGCAATTTTGTTTCTACTCTTCCCACTCCATCAGGTAAATGCCATCATAATCACTATTTGCAGATTCTATCTGAATACAGTCTCCTTCTTCAAACGTCAGAAAGATGGTATCCTCCCCCTCTTTGAGTGTATACTTCTCATTATCTGCACTTTTTCTGGTAACGGTAAGTGTGACCTCCTTACTGGAAGTAAAAATGCCATACTCGCCGGCTTCAAAATCATCTCCGGCTTCTGCCTGACCAAAGCCTGCTGAGATTGCGTAATATTTATATCCGTCATCATCATCCCAGCTGTAAAAATATGTATCCCAATCTGATTTCACAGAAGTGTCTGTCTGGACTGCATCACTACCGCTGTCCTCAAATTCCGAGTGTACAGCTTCTTTTACAACATCCACAAGGTCTTCAGCCATTGGTGCAACCGCTCCAAGAATGATGATCAGCACCCATAAGATACCAAATTTTGAACGCTTCTTCGGCTTCTTCTCTTTATCTCCTGTCGTACTCCAGCTCTTCTGCACCGTTCTTCGTGCTGTAGCAGTCGTATTGCCGGTATCCGTCATCTTGCGCATGGCTTCCTGTCGAATCTGCTTCTGCTGCTCTTTAAATGTCTGTCTGGTGATCGTCCGACCACCTGTATCATTCTTCCCGGTACCTGCCTTTGCCTGCGAGCCTGTTCTCTTCGCCCCGGCACCGACACTCTTTGCTGCATTTCCGGCTCTCTGCTGTGCCTGCATAATCCTGCGGGCCTTATCTGATGCATGCCGGTAATGATCGCTACGGCTCTCATTCAGATGGTACAGGACCTCATCATTGCGATATGGCATACCACATTCTTTACATCGTCCATTTACAACCGTTCCGTCACATAACGGACATTTCATAGACAGCACCCCCTTGATCATATCTGGTCACTTTGTTTACAACCATGCGTTCGTATTGCTGTATTACCTATTGTATCCTTTTTGCCTGAATCTTACAAGGTAAAATTGTGGCTAAAATGTTACTGTTCACTCCGTTCACAGCAACTTGGTCAAAATCCATTCCATAAACCATAATATAAAGCACAACTAAAAATTGCAATACCACATTTTTCTTGCTATAATAGTTACATTAAGTTTAGGAGGATTATTATGGAACAAATCAAGATTCCTGCCGGTTATCATTCAGATCTGAATCTGCATGATACACAGGTTGCAATTAAAACCGTCAAAGACTTTTTCCAGCAGACACTTGCCCAGAAGCTGAATCTTCTCCGTGTTTCTGCTCCGATCTTTGTATCCCCGTCCTCAGGTCTGAATGACAATCTTAACGGCGTAGAGCGTCCGGTAAGCTTCGATATCAAAGGCCAGGAGGAAAATGCCGAAATCGTGCATTCCCTTGCAAAATGGAAACGCTACGCATTAAAAAAATACGGTTTCGAACACGGTGAGGGACTTTACACCGATATGGTTGCGATCCGTCGTGACGAAGACCTCGACAACATCCATTCCGTATACGTAGACCAGTGGGACTGGGAAAAGATCATCTCCAAAGAAGAACGTACCATGGAGACCCTGATCAACACCGTCCGCTCTATCTACAGTGTACTTCGCAAAACTGAGAAATACATGGCAGTACAGTACGATTATATCGAAGAGATCCTGCCAAAGGAAATCGCTTTCGTTTCCACCCAGGAACTGGTAGACATGTACCCGGATCTGACTCCAAAGGAAAGAGAATACAAGATCGTTAAGGAGAAAGGTGCCGTCTTCCTTATGCAGGTCGGCAAAACCTTATCCAACGGCGAACGCCACGATGGACGTGCCCCGGACTATGATGACTGGGAACTCAACGGCGATATCCTTGTATACTATCCGGTTCTCGACATTGCTCTGGAGCTTTCCTCCATGGGTATCCGTGTTGATGAAGAGGCGCTTGACCGCCAGCTGACAGAAGCAGGCTGTGATGCCCGCAGAGAGCTTTCTTTCCAGAAAGCGATTCTGAACAAAGAGCTTCCATACACCATCGGTGGCGGAATCGGCCAGTCCCGTATCTGCATGTTCTTCCTTCGTAAAGCTCATATCGGAGAAGTACATGTATCTCTGTGGCCAGAAGCAATCACTAAAGTCGCTGAAGAGGCAGGAGTAAATTTATTATAACTTTCAAATTTATTAACAATCTGCCATAAGAACAACTGTAAAACGTTTCTTTTATAGTAAGATTTCACCAATTTTTAATAATTGAATTATTGACAGACAGGTACCTTCATACTATCATATCAATAGCAACTGACATAAGCTGACTTATTCTTTAGCAGTTCACAGCTGCAACATATATGAAAGACAGAGGTACTTACTGTGAATATTTTATTTTTTCTAACACCTAAGAGTGATGTAGCCTATATATTTGAAGACGAAACCCTTCGCCAGACTGTAGAGAAGATGGAGCACCGCAAGTTCTCCTGTATTCCGATCCTAAACAGCGAGGGTCAGTACACCGGAACGATTTCCGAAGGAGATATCCTGTGGGGCATCAAGCGTCTCAATATCAACAGCACGGATCTCAAGGAAATGGAGAATGTCTCCATCAATGCGATCCCGCGTCGTGCCACATATAAACCGGTACACGCAGATGCAGATATGGAAGACCTGCTGGATCGTGCGATCAACCAGAACTATGTTCCGGTCGTAGATGACAAAGGTTCCTTTATTGGAATCATCACACGTAAAGAGATCATCAAATACTGCTACAAAGAAATGAAAGCATTAAGCGCTCTTAAAGAAAAAGAAGAAGCTTCCGAAGACTAAATCGGTAAAATTCAAGCCGGCTTCCCATACTTTAACGTATGCTGGAAACCGGCTCTTTTTATGCCTTATTCAATTCTTAATCCGGGATTACCGGTACGGCATCTGCCGGGATCGGGCAGACAAAACCATCTTTTGTTCTCTTTTCAAATTCTGCTCTTGCCTCATCTAAGAGAGAGGTATCTTCAATCAGGTCAATTGCGGTTGCTGCAATAACTTTTCCTGCGTGGACCGCTGCTTTATGTCCAATCTCTGTGCGGTCACAGGAAACATTCTGCCAACTGTGTCCCGGGCATCCATTCGGCCATGCTGCCACATGGATCTGGGCTGTTGGTGTCAGCCAGCTTACATCTCCAACATCAGTGGAGCCAGCCTTAAAGGCATCCTTCTGATACAGCGGTGCAAGAAATCCATTCATTGCATGTCCGTATTCCTTCTGCATCTTCTCCACCTGTTCTTTTGCTGTCTCATCATTTTCTGCTGCAACTCCAGGTACACCACTGGAATCATAAGTCTCAGCCAGTGCATCCGCATATGCATTCTCTTCTTCTGTATATTCCGGCACACCAAGTTCTTTAAAGTTCCTGTAAAGAACTCTCTCCAGTGCAAAGTTGCTTACGGTATCTGCAAGACCGTCTATGAATTTCTTTTCATAAGTAGTCTCTGTCATCAGAGCAGCACC
>CAKRPO010000036.1 GCA_934378195.1 uncultured Blautia sp. | reverse complement strand
AGGTGATGTCCGTCTTTCCTGCCTTGTAATCATTCCTGAAGTTCAGGGCCTGGACATCTGCTCCCTCTGCGGTCGCTGCCAGGTTTCCTTTTCCGTCATCACTTACCGTCACTTTGAACTGGTATACGGTCTTATCATAAGTGATTCCGTTTACCGTCTTGCCTCCGCTCTGCTCTTTTACTGTGTAGTAATGGGTTCCGGCCTTGTCATACTCGATCTTTCCAAATGAGAAGTTTCCGGCTCCATCATTCTGTACTGTCTGGGCTGCCACTCCGTCCAGGGCTTCCCACTTGTCATTGGTCTCCTGCAGCTCGAAGGTGAACTGCTTGTCTGCAAGGGTCTTTCCGGTAAGGGTCTTGGTTCCCTTGAAGGTGATGTCTGTTTTCTGTTGAACTGTTGTATTATTGAACTGAATCTTAGTTGCGTTTTTTTCCTGATTATTTTCTACCTTATAATATGATTTAGCTGCATCAAATATATTATTATTATTTGTTACAACTACTTTCATTAAATATACTGTTTTGTCATATATATAGGAAGTATTATTAACATCAGATTTTTCTGATACCTTATACCAGTGTGTTCCAACATCAGAGGACTTACTGTAATTAAGCTTTGAAAAATTAATTTTACTTCCATCATTTTGAACAGTCTCAATAAGTTTCCACTGACTACTATTCAAAGCCTCTGCTGCATTATTCCAATTACCTCTTTTCTGATCTTCAAATAATTCAAATTCGAATTTCTGTTCATCTGTAGGTTCTTTTCCATCTACAGTTTTTGTTCCATCTGCTTCTACCTCAGCCGGTGTAGTTGTTCCAGTAAATGTCGTTCTATGGTTTTCAGCACTTATATTTACATTTTTTCCAATAATACTTCCATTAACATTCTGAGTTGCATTAATTGTTGCATCAGGTGCAATTACAGATGCATAGGTTAACTGTAAATTAACTGTTTTTCCCGCACTATTAAGTAAATTTAAAATAACTCTTCCATGACTGAAGTCATTTGTTTCATCAAAACTTGCGCCATCAACTTTTATATGTGGTAAATTAATCTCCGCTACATTTGCGCAATCAATATTTACTACTAATGAAGCACCACTTTTCAATCCATAAACTACAATTTCAGTACCTGCTATATCATTAGCATTTGTATTATAATATGCACATTCTCCAGATGCACAAGTAACATTGATACTCCTTTGATTCATCACATTAACAAAATTCTGAGAGCATCCAACATTCTTTTGCTTTGCAAGATTAGAAGAAATTTTTTTAATTTCTTTTTTTACTTCAGTTAAATCTATATACGGATTATTCTCAGTATCTGTATCCTTAATAACATTTAATTTATTCGTTGAAATTTTAGCACCATTTATCCTAAAACTATCATTAGGTGTTCCGCTAACATCAACACTGTCTCCAACTACTAATGTACTTAATGTACCATCTTCTCCAGATTTTCTTTCTGGCTGTGTAGAATGTACTTTATACTGCTGTATGTAACTCACTTCAGATATTGCTGGTCTGGTTCCCCAGTCTCCTGATACGGAATCTAATATATTTGCCAAAATATTGCTATTACAGTCTACAGTAATATGTGCAGTGTCAAATGCTACCACACCAAAGTTTCCAGCTACTCCTAACGGGGTATTAACATAATACTGTGACGATTTAAATGCATCCTTAGTATTATTATATGAAAAATCTACTCTTCCATAATTACCCTCTGCTAATTTTCCATTCTCTCCGCTCTGCAGGTCAATGCCATTCTCTTCGTCTTCAACTGCATTCTGCTGCACAGATCTACCTACGACAGCTGCGAACGTTGTCATTGACGAATCCGCCATGAGCATTACGAATACGAGAAACATTGCGATAAATTTTCTTAAATACCCGTTCTTCTTCATAATTTCACATTCCCTTCTTTTTGAGATATTTATTTCGAACCGAAATTGGATACTATTCGGCAGTAACGTGATACAAGTAATATCAGCGGATTGTTCTATTACTTCGCAACAAAACCCTGATATTAAATTCTTTCACATATTATAGCATTTGCGCTATTTCTCCATCTCTTTCATTGCACGAAATTGTTTAGTAAAATGCGCGTTTTTGCTCATAATTTCTTATATTTAAGGGCTTTTATGAAGTCCGGCGGTCATTGTCTGTCGTCTCAGTATCACAGACCTCACCCACAGATGCAACGTAGAAGTCAACCTGCGGGGATTTTTTTCCGCCGTTCAGTCTTCTGAATGCCTTATCGATTCGCTTTGTGACAATCGGGCAGTTCTCCTGGCTGATCCCGATCAGCATGACGATATACTGTCGAACGTTGTATCTGGTATAAAAATCTCCTTTTCGAACAGAAGACTGTATTGCTTCCTTAAGAACCTCGGACATTTCTTTCTCTCCTTCATCAGAGACGGAGTCTTTCGCATAGTCCAGTGTACAAAGCATGACGAACACGGATAAACCGGAACGTTCCATCATACGACTGAACACATGGTAAATATCAATAAAACTTGGAAACGGGCAATAATATGCGCCCACTGCTTCATCTTTTTCTTTCAATCTCTCTTTTATATCTCCTATCGCTCCTGCTGCCTGTGATGTTCGTTCTCCCATCAGCTGGAATTGTTCCAGCATCTTTGCTGATGGCGCAACTCCCATCTCTTCAAACAGCAATTTTTCTGTATCTTTATAAACTTCCAGTCCTTCTTTGTATCGGGACATCCCAATCAGACTCTCGATTTCCCATATCTGCCATTCATCAAATGGATATATCTTGGCTGCTGTATGGGATACCCGATGCAGATCCTCATATCTTTCATGTTCCTTCAACCACTTACATAGTTCTTCTATACACATGAAATAGTCATCCCTACATTTTACATTTTCTACAGCTGCCCAGTTTTCTCCGATCATATCCGGAAGGAATTCACCCCGATAGCACTTCCAGGCCTCCATCAGCAGATGTAGTCGATCTGTTTCTCTTTTTTCCTTCCTGATAAGTGCTACCAGATTTTCAAATTCACATACATCTACCCAGACCGCGATTTCCGGGTCCCAGGTACACATTCCACCATTGATGTTTATGTAATTACTCTCCGGAAGTCCTGCCGTTTTCAGCTGCTTTCGTAGTCGAAAGAGTGTATTATTCAGGCTTCCATTTTTATTCTCTACCTCTGTTCTTCCATACAAAGCATCAATCAGTGCCGCCTTGGAGATTCCTCCATTCTGTGTGTGAAGAATCAATAGCTGAAAAAGCTGCGTTGTCTTTGATACATTGTTACGGTCCAGAACCAGCTCTTTACCTTTATATTCCAAGGTAAATCCACCTAACATCCGGACTTTCAATATATTTTGATTCATACGATCTCCTTTAACAGATTCATTGTTCTGCTCATATTTTTTCCTTTTCAAATAGACTTATCCATATTCAGCATATCACTCAATATGTCAAAGTTCCACCATCAAAATACACAAAAAAAGACTGTTATTATTATTCAATCGGCTAATAACAACAGTCTTTTAACTCATTTTAATTATTCAATAAATACTGATAAATGTCTCTCTTGGAAACACCACGGTCTTTCGCCACCTGCTTCATGGCATCTTTACGGGACATTCCCTGTTTTTCATAGATTTCCATATGTTCTTCTACAGAAATCTCTTCCCACGAGGCAACTGCTTCTTCTTTCAGTTCCTCGCGGCTTTTGCCCTCGATAACCAGGACACATTCCCCAAGTGGCTTCTCTTTCTCATAATAAGCAAGCAGGTCATCAATTGTTGAATGAAAAGCTGTCTCATGTTTCTTTGTCAGTTCTCTGCAAAGTGTCATTCTGCGATTTCCAAGTGTTTCCCTCAGATCACGCAGTGTCCTGATCAGTTTATGCGGTGCTTCATACAAAATGATCGTACGTGTTTCATTGACCAGTTCTTCCAGAACTTCTTTGCGCTCTTTTTTATCCATTGGAAGAAATGCTTCAAAAGCAAAACGCCTGGTCGGAAGCCCTGACAAAGTAAGTGCCGTAATGCAGGCCGCCGGACCCGGAAGGGAAGTCACTTCAATTCCTGCCTCATAACACATCGCAGCCAGTTCTTCGCCCGGATCTGAGATTCCTGGTGTCCCGGCATCAGTGATCAGTGCGATATTCATACCATTTTGTATCTTCTCTATCAGCGTATACGCTTTCTCTATCTTGTTATATTCATGATAACTGGTCATTGGTGTCTTTATTTCAAAGTGATTCAGCAGCTTGATACTGTTTCTTGTATCTTCTGCTGCGATCAGATCCACTTCCTTCAATGTGCGAAGTACCCGAAGTGTAATATCTTCCAGATTTCCAATTGGGGTTGCACAGAGATATAATTTTCCACTCATCCTGGAATCCCCTTTCTCTCAGATTCGTTTTCAGTCGGAAATCGTCCTCCAACTGTTCAAGAATGCCTCTGCATTTATACCATTCCATATATTTCAAGAATATCACTGGTATAAACACCCGGTTTCTCATAAACTATTAACGGCCGTTCTACGGTAATCCTCGAATTGCCACCTTTTCTGGCCTCGATAAGAACCATATTTGGTTCCCGGTCTATGTACGGATAAACCAGCTGCATTCTCTTCGGTTCCAGCTTATACTTCATAAGGACCTGAAAGATTTCTGCCAGCCGGAATGGTCTGTGAACCATATAAAAACGTCCTCTGTCCTTCAGCACTGCCGCCGCCTGACTGACCACATCTTCCAGCGTACAGAGTACTTCATGCCTTGCGATTGCTTTCGCCATATATGGATTCTGAAGGCCATGCTGCCCGATCATATACGGAGGATTGCATGTAACTGCATGAAAAGAAGCTGCTCCAAAAATTTCAGCAGCTTCCTTTATGTCTCCGCATACAATGTCAATATCTGCCTCCAGATGATTATACAGAACGCTTCGTCTGGCCATCTCCGCACATTCTTCCTGAATTTCCAGTCCCGTCAGATGTTCTCCCTTATCTTTAGACTTAAGAAGAATTGGGATGATTCCTGTTCCGGTTCCCATATCCAGTACTTTTTCATTCCGTCGGATATCCGCGAATCCGGATAACAGAACTGCATCCATTCCAAAACAGAATTTCTCCGGATTCTGTATTACATACATACCATTCTGAAGATCATCAACCCGTTCTCCCGGATATACCAGATCATTCTGCAGATTTCTTTCCATGGGATTTAGAATCTCCTTCTTTTACCTCAGTGTCCTTTGTTTCCCTGTCAGCATTCTTCGCTTTCTTCTTACGTGACCGAAACTTCAGTTCTCCCACCGGATATTCCTGGATTTCCTTCTCATCGTTGACTTCCACGATTACCTTGACCCGCTGTCTGAGAACATTCACACTGTGAACTGTACCCTGCAGCCCATCTGGAAGTGTAACTATATCACCGGTATTCGGAAGATTCTTATTAAGTTCTTCATATGTCTCCTGCTCATTCTTCAGACAGCACATCAGTCTGCCGCATACACCGGAAATCTTTGTCTGATTCAACGACAGATTCTGTTCTTTTGCCATCTTAATCGAAACAGGTGCAAATTCAGAAAGATACGTATGACAGCAAAGCTGTCTTCCGCAGATACCGATTCCTCCAAGGATCTTGGTCTCATCCCTCACTCCGATCTGGCGAAGCTCAATCCTTGTCTTAAAGATTGCAGCCAGATCCTTTACAAGCTGACGGAAGTCAATCCTGCCATCCGCTGTAAAGTAGAACAGAACCTTATTATTATCAAATGTATACTCTGCATCAATAAGCTTCATATCAAGACCGTGTTCACGAATCTTTTTCTGGCAGATTTTAAATGCATCTCTTTCTTTCAGGCGATTCTGTCTCTCTCTGTCTTCATCTGCCTGTGTAGCAACACGAAGTACTTCTTTCAGAGGATGAACCACTTCGTCCTCTCCAACTTCTTTTGGTCCAAGTACGACCCGTCCAAACTCCACGCCACGGGCAGTCTCGACGATCACATGATCACCTATCTGCATCTTATAATTCTTCGGATCAAAATAATAAATCTTTCCGACATTTCTGAATCTTATACCAACAATTTTTGTCATTCTATCTCTCCCTGATCGTCAGGAACAGAAGTTCAAGTGCAAGTTCAAAATTAACGTTTGCACGAAGCCTTACTTTTGTTTTTTCCAGTGCTTCCAGAATCTTTTCCAGGTTCTCATAGGAACGCTGGCTCGCCTGTTCCTTTATATAATTGATTTCTTGTTTAAATACCAGGTTGTCAACCTCCTGAGTTGCCTTAAACATAAGAACATCCCTGAACCAGAACTGGAAAATATCAAGATAATCACTGATATTCTGCTTCTCACCGGCAAGTGCTTTGATCTCATCTGCAAGCTCATAAACTTCCATCGTATTTACATACTTGAGAATCTTCAGCGCATTCTCCGTCATTCTGGAAAACTCTTCTGATGTAGCAGCTTCTTTGGCTCTGCCAATACTTCCCTGTGCAAAGGAAGCATCTATTTCTGCCTGATAATCCGGCACATGAAGCCGTTCCATCAGGTATTTCTTAACAAGGCTGTCATTAACCACCTTCAGATCCAGCCGTACGCATCTGGACTGAATTGTCGGCAGAAGCGCGTCTGCATTGCTGGTCAGCAGCATGATCACTGCATATTCCGGTGGTTCTTCTATTGTTTTAAGAAGAGCATTCTGAGCCTGTACCGTCATCATCTCTGCATCTGGAATGATATAAATCTTGTGTCGGCTGCAGTATGGCTTTACTGCAACATCATGGATCACCTGTTCACGTATCTCATCAATAGAAATTGTTCCTGGTTTCTCATGACTTACCATAATGATATCCGGATGATTCTTCCCCAATGCCTTCTTACAGGAGTCACATTTCTGACATGGCTCTGTTCCACCGGCTTCACACTGCAATGTCATCGCATATGTGGTAGCAAGAAGCTTCTTGCCGGATCCAGGTCTTCCTGTAAAAATATAAGAATGAGAAACTTTCCCTGCCTTCATGGCATTTTGCAGGTGCCGGATAATTTCTTCGTGTCCGATAATATTATTGAAACTGACCATTCAGAATCACCTCTCTTGTTTATAGTTTCATATACGAATCTTTGTTCGCTATAGAGACATTATATCATACTTTATTAGCCATTCAAAACTATTTTTAACTATGACATGGAATTTACATAATTTATAATATTTCTGACACATAAATCCAAATCATCATTAACAAATCGCTTATCAATCTCTGCTTCTTTTATCTTCTCTTCTGAAAAATCTTCTTCATCAGCCAGAAAACGTCTGCAGAGTTCCTTGTACTTCGGTGTCTCCTGTTCCTGTTCTCTTCGGATGGCACGAATCAGACGTTCACCATTTTCTACCTCAATATAAATCGGAACGACCACTTTCCTGCCATAATACTTCTTCATCTTCCGAAAAGATTCCAGTGTACCTATTCCCAGATAATTTCCCTTTGTAAGGTCGATCTGCCCGTCATCTGCGGTAAAATAAGTCCAGACTCCATAGACGGTATCATAAGAGCGAAACTCTATTACTTTCCCTGCATCCTTAAATTCCTGTAATTTCTGATCGTCCGTAAAATAATACTGTACACCATTTTCTTCTCCATCCCTTACCGGTCTGGTCGTATACAGAATCAGTTTCTTCAGATTCAGTTCTTTATTCCCTGCCAGTCTGGAATAGATTTTGTCTTTCCCAGAGGCACTCTTACCCATAATATAAAAAATCTTACCCATGAATTTCTTCGTCTTGCTCCTTCGTATTCTGGGCATTACTGTTCTTCTGAACCACTACAAGAATTGTCTCATTTGTATAATCTTCCAGTCCTTGCAGATATAAGCCCTTTTCCATGTATATTCTCATATTACGGATAAATTGTCCAGTAATCTGTTCTCCTGGTGTGATAAGTGGAATTCCAGGTGGATACAGATATGCAAATTCTGCCGAAATTCTGCCAATACTTTCTTCCACCGGGCAGCTCTCTGTCTCCGCTTCCATTGCTTCTGACATGGACATCATCTGCGTAAGCACAAAATGCATGGCTCTCGGATCCAACTGTTCATTCTCATTTGTCGGTATTCCGGCTTTTATCCTTTCCGCCTGCTCCTTATCCAGCTCTTCAATTGCCTGGCACAAACGATCAAATCCCTCTTCGCGATCACCTACTGAGGCAATTGCAAGCGCGTAATTTTCAGATTCCATCTCCATCTGAATATGATAGCGATCAAGAAGAATATGATACAATTCACTTCCCGACATTAAAGAATATCTGGTAGAAAAAATCAGTTTCGAACGGTCATAATCAAAAACCCCGTTCTTTCCATTTACAGGATTCACCAGCCGGATATATTCACACTTAGAAAGTCGCTTCCGCGTCTGCTCCAGCATCTTTGTAAATTCACGAATCATCTGATTTCCGTCTGCTGCCATTGTATCCATACATGCATCCATACTTGCCATAAGAATATAGGACGGACTGCTGGTTTGATAAATTCCCATAAATCTTCGAATCAGTCTGCTTTCAACACGCTCACTGCAATTGTGAAGAACTGCAGTCTGTGTCATAGCCGGCAGTGTCTTGTGGAAACTCTGCACGACCAGATCCGCTCCAAGTTCAACCGCCGAAATCGGAAAATAATTCGAAAAACGAAAATGTGCACCATGCGCCTCATCCACGATCAATGGAATATCATATTTATGTGCAATCTCTGCAATCGCTTTTATATCAGATACAATTCCGTCATACGTAGGGGAAGTAATCAGTACCGCCTGTATCTCCGGATTGGCGGCAAGACATCTTTCCACTTTGTCTGGAAAAATTCCGCCGTTTATCCACCACTCACCGTCCATCTGTGGATAAATATAAGTCGGTTTCAGATTTCGCAGATAAATGGCATGATACACAGCTTTATGACAGTTCCTCGCAACAAGAATCTGCCCATTCCGGGGAACCGCTGCTGAAATTGCTGAAAGAAGTGCCGCCGTACTTCCATTGACACTATAAAAACTCTCTTTTGTTCCATACAGTTTTGCTACATTCTGCTGTGCTTCCAGAAGAATATCTTCCGGATGGTGAAGATTATCAAATCCTTCGATTTCTGTGATGTCTCTCTCAAACGGAAATTCTCCTCTGACAGATTCAGGATTTCTCTTGTGTCCCGGCATATGAAACGGATAATAATCAGACCGGCTGTATTCTTCTAATTTCTTATATAGTCTCTCCATTATAGACTCTCCATATTTGTCATACCTTAAAACGGTATCCAACTCCCCATATTGTCTCTATATACTGAGGTTTCGCCGTATTGAATTCAATTTTTTCACGGATTTTCTTAATATGAACGGTAACAGTTGCAATATCTCCAACAGACTCCATGTCCCAGATCTGACGGAACAGTTCTGCTTTTGTAAATACACGGTTTGGATTCTCTGCAAGGAATGTAAGCAGATCAAATTCCTTAGTCGTAAATGTCTTCTCTTCTCCATTGACCCAGATACGACGTGCTGTCTTATCAATCTTGATTCCACGGATCTCGATAATATCATTCTTCACTACACTGGAACCTACCAGTCTGTTATAACGGTCCATGTGTGCTTTAACTCTGGCCACCAGTTCACTCGGACTGAATGGTTTCGTCATATAATCGTCTGCGCCAAGTCCAAGTCCTCGGATCTTATCGATATCATCTTTCTTTGCAGACACCATGATGATCGGAATATTTTTCTCCTGACGTACCTGGCGGCAGATATCAAATCCATCTACTTCCGGAAGCATCAGATCCAGGATGATCAGATCATAATCTTCATTACAGGCTTTTTCAAGGCCCACATCTCCACGGTTTGCAATCTCAACCTCAAATCCGGATAATTCCAGATAATCCTTCTCCAGATCTGCAATCGCTTCTTCATCTTCAATAATCAGTATTTTACTCATTTCATAGGTACCTCCTGATATTTTCTCAAAACAAAGTACATGATCGTTCCGATTCCTTCACGACTCGTTGCCCATACTTTACCACCATGATCTTCCAGAATCTTACGAACAATCGAAAGTCCGATTCCACTTCCACCTTTGGATGAATTACGTGATACATCCGTCCGATAAAAACGGTCAAAAATGTATGGCAGATCTTTCGCCGCAATTCCTTTCCCATTATCCTCAATCTCAACCTGCACGAAATCTCCGACATCTTTTACCCTTATCTGTATAATGCCCTTCATTCCATTCTGCTTATCCATATATTTGATGGCATTGCTGATAATATTGTGAATGACTCTTCGGATCTGCTCTCCATCTGCAATAACAAGTACATCTTTATCTACATAATTGGCATAACAGAGCTGAATTCCTCTCGTCTCCAGTTCCAGTCCGACTTCTTCTGCACAGTCCGAAAAATAATCCTCTACGTTCAGTTTACTGAATGTATATGGAATACGATTTGTGTCAATCTTGGAATAAAATGTCAGTTCATTGATCAGATGATCCATCTCATTCGTCTTATTGTAGATGGTTCTGACATAACGGTCCATTTTCTCCGGTGTATCTGCCACTCCATCCATAATTCCCTCTACATAGCCCTTCACAGCTGTGATCGGTGTCTTAAGGTCATGAGAAATATTACTGATAAGTTCCTTGTTCTCTTTATCCATAGTGACTTTTTCTTCTGCAGATTCTTTCAGCCTGCGGCGCATTTCTTCAAAATCCCGGCAGAGCTCCGAAAATTCGTCCGTTCCCTCTACATCCAGAACAAAATCGAGGTTGCCTTCTTTGATATTCTGTGTTGCTTTTCTAAGCTTGACGAGAGGTGCTGCCACACTTCTGTAAATCCATAACCCGACAGACACACCTGTAAAAATAAGAATGATAAAAGCCGTAAAAAAAAGATCCTTTGTCATGATCTGTATTCTTGCCTGGCTGTTTCCCGTATCAGAAATCGTTATATCGTAGGATGTCTCCTGTACCGATTCATTGTTAACCGCATTCCTGTGCTGTGATTCACTGATTCCATACAGAGCCGCAGCAAACAGCAGAAGAGGTACCAGAATTACCATCATGAATCCTACAATGATCCTGTTTTTCAGTTTCATGCTTTTCCCTCATTTCCAGAAAACTTTATAAAAAATGAACGCACAATATCGAAACTGTCGTTCAATATATATGCGTTCATTATATCATATCACTATATTCTTATCTCTAAATTTTCTATAAAATCCGTGAAAAAACGATGTCTTTGAAAACGTGACTGTCTTACAGATATTTCTTAAGATCGTCTACTTTGTCCAGTTTTTCCCATGGAAGATCTACATCTGTACGTCCGAAATGTCCATAAGCAGCAGTCTGTTTGTAGATTGGTCTTCTCAGATCAAGCATACGGATGATTCCTGCCGGACGAAGATCAAAGTTTTCACGAATGATCTCAACCAGTTTTGTATCGGAGAGCTTGCCTGTTCCAAATGTATTCACATTGATGGAAGTCGGTTTTGCCACACCGATTGCATAAGAAAGCTGGATCTCACATTTGTCAGCCAGTCCTGCTGCAACGATATTCTTTGCAACATAACGTGCTGCATATGCTGCAGAACGGTCAACCTTTGTGCAGTCTTTACCGGAGAAAGCTCCGCCACCATGGCGTCCTGCTCCACCATAAGTATCAACAATGATCTTACGTCCTGTCAGACCACTGTCACCATGAGGTCCACCAATTACGAAACGTCCTGTCGGGTTGATGAAATACTTGGTATCATCGTCAACCATGTCAGCCGGAATGATTTCATCAAATACATATTTTTTGATGTCTTCATGAATCTGTTCCTGTGTAACTTCCGGATCATGCTGTGTAGAGCATACAACTGCATCGATACGGATCGGTTTGCCTTCTTCGCTGTATTCAACAGTTACCTGTGTTTTTCCGTCTGGTCTTAAGTATGGCAGAGTTCCGTCTTTGCGGACCTTTGTCAGCTGACGAGCCAGTTTATGTGCCATGTTGATTGCATATGGCATATATTCTTCTGTCTCATTGGAAGCATATCCAAACATCATACCCTGATCTCCGGCACCGATTGCATCGATCTCATCTTCTCCCATTTTTGCTTCCAGAGCTTTGTCAACACCCATTGCAATATCTGTAGACTGTTCATCAATCGCAGTAATAACTGCACATGTTTCTGCATCAAAACCGTATTTACCACGAGTATAACCGATTTCTCTTACAGTATCTCTTACGATTTTCTGGATATCAACATATGCACTTGTTGTAATCTCACCCATTACAAGAACAAGACCTGTTGTAGTTGCTGTCTCGCAGGCAACACGTCCCATCGGATCTTCTTTCATGATCGCATCAAGAATCGCATCAGAAATGGCATCGCACATTTTGTCCGGATGACCTTCTGTTACAGATTCAGAAGTAAATAAAATTTTTTCTCTCTCCATTTTTTATTCCTTTCTGTTGTATAACTAAGAAAGACAGCCCCAACAACAGGACTGTCTTGAAATTTATTTCAATCCTCTTATTGTTCGATGACTCGCTCAGGTTGGCACCTTCCTTATATATCAAGGGGTTGCCGTGGCTTCACAGATCCTTTGTATCTCCACCACTCTGAATAAAAGGCCGCTTTATTTAGTTATTGTGTATTAATTGCAGTACATACTGTATACTCATTTACTCTAAATGTCAAGCATAATATCTGACATTTTTTATCAAAAATCCATCACCCTACACGAAGACGGAATTTCTGAATTTCTTTCTCACTGGAAACCTTCTCGATTTCTGCACCAAGGCTTCTGAGCTTCTCTTCAAAGTTCTCATATCCACGCTGGATATAAACAATATCATCAACAACAGTGATTCCATCTGCTGCCAGCCCTGCAATAACGAGTGCTGCTCCGGCACGAAGATCCGGTGCACTGACTCTTGCTCCTGTCAGCTTCTTAACACCATCAATGATTGCCGAATTACCTTCAACCTTAATACAGGCTCCCATTCTGGACAGCTCATCTGCATATTTGAAACGATTTTCAAAAATACTCTCTGTAACGATACTGGTTCCTTCTGCAAGTGCCAGCGTTACCGCAATCTGCGGCTGCATATCTGTAGGATATCCCGGATACGGAAGGGTCTTCACATGTGTGCGGTGAAGTCTCTTTCCTGCACGTACACGTACAGCATCATCAAACTCTTCAACCTCACATCCGATTTCTTCAAGCTTCGCTGTTGTTGCCTCCAGATGTTTCGGAATAACATTCTTAACTGTAACATCACCACCGGTTGCTGCAGCAGCAAACATAAATGTTCCGGCTTCGATCTGATCCGGAATGATGGAATATTCTGTACGGTGAAGCTTCTCAACGCCTTTAATACGGATAACGTCCGTACCTGCACCCTTGATATTGGCGCCCATACTGTTCAGGAAGTTCGCAACATCAACGACATGTGGCTCTCTTGCTGCATTCTCAATAATCGTACGTCCGGATGCCATAGACGCAGCCATCATAATATTGATCGTAGCTCCAACAGAAACTACGTCAAGGAAGATATGACTTCCATGAAGGTTCTCTGTCTCAGCAACGATTGCTCCATGAAGAATATTCACAGATGCACCCAGAGCACGGAATCCCTTCAGATGCTGGTCAATCGGACGACTTCCGATGTTGCATCCTCCCGGAAGCGGTACTTCTGCATGTTTGTATTTACCAAGCAATGCACCCAGAAGATAATAGGATGCACGAATTTTCTTAATATATTCATAATCAACGCTGATATCATTGATCGTAGAACCGTTGATTTTAACTGTAGATCTGTCGATTCGCTCTACCTGTGCGCCGATACCGGCAATGGCTTCCAATAAAACATTAATGTCTCTTACATCAGGCAGGTTCTCGATAAGGATTGTTTCATCCGTCATAATTGCTGCAGAAAGAATTGCAAGTGCAGCATTTTTGGCGCCACCAATTTCTACTTCTCCCACTAACGGGTTGCCGCCTTTAATTACATACTGTTCCATAAAGCACCTCTATAATTATTTTCACTCCGCAAGCCGAAGCGAATACCAGAAATAAATTTTTATCATACTTTTAACACTTTGTTAAAAAGCTCAGTTTCGTATTATAACACAAATTTCACATTTGTAAATAAAAATTTCCTCTGTACGCTCCTGCTCCCCTGCTTTTTAATGGTTACGTGCTGTTCAGCCTGTGAACAAATTCACTGTTCTGATTTATCTTTTAGTGTTTCCAAAAGGAGCTCCAGACTTGCTTCCAGATCTTTCCCCTCTTCATCTATCACAATGTCTGCATATCTTTCATATAATGGAGTTCTTTCGTCATACAGATCCGTAAGGGTCTGTCCTTCTCTCAGCAAAACGCCTCTGCCCTTCAGATTTCCGAGTCGTTTGGAAAGAGCATTCAAAGATAATTTCAAATATACAACGGTTCCAATGGATTTCAGATGTTCCATGGCCTCTTCACAATAAACCACACTTCCACCGGTCGCAATAACGGTCTTGTCCGCTTCGATTGAGGCATTGACACGATTCTCGACCTCCTGAAATCCTATATATCCTTCTTCTTCAATGATTTCGGACAGGCGTCTCTTTTCCTGTTTCTGGATCAGAAGATCGGAATCAAGGAACTGATAGCCCAATACCTTAGCCAGTACAACTCCTATTGTACTTTTCCCTGCTCCCGGCATTCCTATCAACGTTATATTATTCATAAAGTGTCTTTTCTCCTGTCTCTTATGAATTGCTTAAAAAATATTTTACCATAAACAGCAGTATTCTGCAATTGTTTTAACTCAAGGCTTTGCGGCTCTTTTCGACCTTTTGGGAACAGGTTTTTTACGTTTTTTGACACTATAACCAAATGTTCCCAGTTTCTTTCCGGTTCCAAGATATTCCCCATGAGAATACACCAGCGGTCTGGCTCTGTTCAGGTCGAATCGATTATTTTCATCCATATACTTCTCATCCGCATGAACAGCAACTACATCTGCCAGAAACATATGATGTGAACCAAGCTCCCGGATTTCTCTAACCTTGCATTCGATTGATACCGGTGCTTCCCTTATCATCGGTGCCTGCACGATATCAGCCTTTTCTCTTGTAAGTCCGGTCTCTTTAAATTTATCTACATCACGTCCGGATCTGACGCCACAGTAATCCGTTGCACCAGCCAGTTCTTCAGTGGTCAGATTGATCACAAATTCTCCTGTTTCTTTTATCATGTGATAAGAAAAGCGCTCCGGCCTTACTGAAATATAAGCCATCGGAGGATTTGTACAGATGGTGCCGGTCCACGCAACTGTTATAATATCATCCTGACCTTTTCCATCTGTAACGCTCACCATAACTGCCGGGATCGGATAGATCATATTTCCCGGCTTCCAGGTTTGTTTTGCCATTTGTTTTCCTCCGCTTTATACGTAATCGCCGCCGATCATCTGGGCAGCCTCCATAAGTGGCGGAATCAGCTGTTTCTTACGTGATACGACACCTTTCAGATAAATTGTTCCATCTGTAGGTTCGATTTTAAATGCATTGACAGCCATTTCCTCGCTTCCCTCACCATAGAACAGAAGTTCTGTAGACTGCTCCATAATATCTGTCAGCATAAAGTATACTCTTGATACACCATGACGTCCGCATTCGCTGACCATAAACGGAATCAGACGCTCTTTGATCTCGCGAAGCTCGTCTGCATCCATAGAACTGATCTGGCCTACACCAAAACAGATATCTCCCTCTGCAATGAACTTCTTGTAATCCTGATAGAAAATTTCCTCCGGAGATTTGTCTTTCAGATTGCTTCCTGCCTTGAACATTTCTCTTGCAAATTCCTCAATAGAGATATCGGCAATAAGTGCAAGTGCACCTGCTGCCATTTTGTCCTGCAGTGTACAGGTTGGGGAACGGAACATCAGTGTATCAGAAATGATCGCAGCACACAGAAGTCCTGCAATTTTGGACGGAATCTCCAGCTTCTGCTCTCCATAGATCTGATACATGATCGTACCTGTACAACCTACCGGCTGATTACGGAAACTGATTGGCTGCATCGTCTGCAGTGTACCAAGTTTATGATGATCGATGATTTCCATAATTTCAGCCTTATCAATATTATCTACAGCCTGGTCTTTTTCATTATGATCTACCAGAACCACTTTTTTCCTGTGCATATCCAGGAAATTACGTCTGGAAATCGTACCAATACATTTGCCTTTTTTGTTGATGACCGGGAACGCACGATGACGATGTTTGATCATTACTTCCTGGATGTCATCTGTAAAATCTTCTGTGTTAAATGTAACCAGATTATCTGTTTTCATGATATATTTTACAGGAATACTTTGGTTGATCAGACGTGAGATTGTAAAGGTATCATATGGCGAAGAAATAACAATGATATCTTTCTCATGTGCCAGTTTCAGAACTCTGTCCGTAACTTCAATCCCCATTCCAACGATGATGCAGCTTACATTCTGCTCAATCGCCTGCAGATGGTCCTCTTCACGGTTACCCATGATGACCATGTCATTTTCTTTGACATATTCTTTCATCTTATCCGGATTAGCAGCTGCCACCATAATCTTGCCCTGGATAAAATATCCATGACCGTTTCCTTCGATGACTTTTCCTCCAATCGTCTCAGCAATTCGCTTATACTGTGTTCTTGCTCTGGAAAGGAGATAACTGTCGGTTGTATCCATATAAGTTTTTGCAATATCACCGATTGTGATCAGACCTTCCAGTGTACCGTCTTTCTCACGGATTGGAAGAGAAACAATGCTGTTTTCCTGCATCAGATCCCATGCATTTTTCAGTGACATACTCTTATTTGCTTCCGGACTCAGGCGGATATCCATATCCTTTACCTGTGTTCCTATATTGCTTAAGTATCCTGGTGGCTGTACCCCAAAACGATTCAGCACGTATTCTGTTTCTTCATTGATCTGTCCTGCACGTTTTGGAATATATCTGCCTTCCTGTGTAGTTCTGTTTTTGATATCGCAGTAAGCGATTGCAGAGCAGATTGAATCTGTATCCGGATTTTTATGTCCGATAACAAAAATTTTTTCCTGATTTTTCATAAAAATAAAATCCTCGTATTATCCTTAATCTAATTTAATATTTGCAAAAAGTGATCCCAGAGAAGTGGTTGCCTGCTGTCCGGCGTCCGGAACTTCATACACTTCTTCTTCAATTTCCTTTGCCATCATATCTGTCGCTTCTTTGATACTCAGGCTGATCTTGCCATCTTTGATCGCAGTAAC
This sequence comes from uncultured Blautia sp., assembly GCA_934378195.1. GTDB lineage: Bacteria > Bacillota > Clostridia > Lachnospirales > Lachnospiraceae > Blautia_A. The sequence continues at coordinate 5,632 of CAKRPO010000036.1, read as the reverse complement.
TTTGACCTTTACTGTATCACCTACATCCAGAACTTCAGATGGTTTTTTGATTCTCTTCTCACAGATCTGTGAAATATGCACCAGACCGGAAAGTCCATTTCCAAGGTCTACAAAAGCTCCATATGGCTGAAGGCTCTCCACAGTGCCCTCTGTCACAAGTCCGATTTCCAGGTTTGAAACTTTGTTTTTTCTTTCCTCTTCTGCTTTGGCTCTGAGGATTTCCTTCGCGGAAAGAATCAGTTTCTTACTTTCTTTGTCAACATCGATCACCTGTACCTGAAGTGGTTTGTTCAGATATTCTTCTGTATCTTCTACATATCCAAGTGCAAGTTTGGAAGCCGGAATAAATCCTCTCACACCTTCCACATATGCGATCACGCCGGCATTTGTAATTCCCTTTACAACAACATCCAGTACTTCTCCGGTTTCTCTGAGTTCTTTTAATTTATCCCATGCAAGTACATCTACTGCCTCAACTCTGGAAAGAAGGATATTTCCCTGTCCATCATCTTTTCTTATAACTGTTGCAGATACTTCATCGCCCTCATGGACTTCATCTTTCAGACTGAATCCAGGCTCTCTGCTGTAGTTTTCTGCCGGAATCACCCCTTCTGCATAATATTTCAGATCAAGGATTACTTCTTTTTCATCTACACTGATTACAGTTCCTGTAAGAATGTCGCCTTCTTCGATTTTTTTCATTGACGCTTCCAGTTCTTTTTCATAATCTTTCATTGATTCAGCCATGATTTTCCGTTCTCCTTTACTTTTTATTATTCATTTTAATATTTGCATTATAACATGTCAGATACTGCTGCAATGCATTTCATTCAATACATTCCATAAATCACACATTTCTATACTTGATTATAGTATAACCCTAAAAATAAAAAAAGCCCTAAAATAAGGGCCTATAAACGAGGAGTGCCCCGGCAGTGGTTTACCGGGGCGATTATTATGAAAAAATTTATGTGTAATGAAGAACATTACAACGTCTGTTTTGTGTAGCTCTTTCGAACTGTATTTATCATAGCAATCAAATATGAACATAGTATGAACAAGTAATGAACTCTTCGTGTATTTGCACAATTTTTTTATTCTTTATCCTCGTTTTTTATAAAAATGCAACATACGTTTTATTTTTACGGTTTTATATTATTGTCTATTTTATACATTCAGTGTTCATCTTATAGAAATTCACACTTTCAGGATTTAGTTCAGGATTCCTTTCACCAGATCAACCAGTTTACCAAGGATACCCTTGACATCTTCTTTTGTGATTCCAAGGCTTTCCAGCTTATCGTAAACCTTATTTACCTGAGATCTCAGTTCATTCTCATCCAGATCCATATTTTTGAATTTGTTATACAGCTGAATCAGTGTACTCTTCTCTGAGTCAGAAAGTGTGATGCCAAGACCTTCTGCGGCTACATCCAGAGCACTGCTGATCTGGTCATCTGTTACATCTACAGAACCCAGAGTGTCTTTGGCAGAAATAATAAGATCTACCACTTTGTCCGGATCAGATAACAGATCGTCCACTCCATTCTGCTCCAGCAGTTCTACTGCCTGGTCTACAGCAGCATCTGTCGTCTGGTCTGCATAAACCATAGCCGGTGTCGTACATGTGAGAGCTCCTGCAAGGATCAGTGCGCTTAATTTGTTTATTTTCATCATTTTAATTACCTCCTGATTAAATCTATCATTAACGATACGAGTTGCATTATAACACAATCAGAAAAAAATGCTGTAAAAATCATTTGAATTCATAGAACTTTCGACAATCGTTCACTTTTTTTTCATAAGTTCAACATGATTACATCACAATTTCTGGATATACTAAGATCATAAAAATAATACAGCCAACATTATTTTTATAAATTTTCTTTTTCATATGTTGGTTGCCCAGCAGGCAATCAACTCTCCTTCCTTTTAAATTTAATAAATATTACTATAAAAGGCATCCGACCAGCCACCGGATGCCTTTTATAGTTATTATTTACTTATTCATCTCTGCAAAGATATCTGCCAATGCTGCAAACTGTTCAAGTGTCAGTGCCTCTCCCCTGATATTCAATGGAAGTCCACACGCTGTGATTGCCTGCTCTACCTGTTCTTTGGTAAACTGCAGTTCCTGCGAATTCTTGAGTCCATTTGCAAGTGTCTTTCTTCTCTGGTTAAAGGACGCCCGAATGATACGGAACATCAGCTTTTCATCTTTCGCCTGTACCGGCGGATCCTGATGTCTGGTAAGACGAATAACTGCACTGCCGACTTTAGGTCTTGGCATAAAGCAGTTCGGAGGAACATTTGCAACAATCTCCGGTTTCGCATAATACTGTACAGCCAGTGACAACGCCCCATAATCCTTTGAGCCAGGTCCGGTCTGCATTCTGTCCGCAACCTCTTTCTGAACCATAACCGTTATAGAATCAACTGGTACATGACTTTCAAACAGTCCCATAATGATCGGAGTTGTAATATAATATGGCAGATTTGCCACAACCTTGATCGGTCGTCCCTGATTTTTCTCATCAGCAATTTTGCGGATATCAGTTTTCAGAATATCGCCGTGAATCACAGAAACATTGTCCCATTCTTTCAGCGTATCCTGTAAAATAGGAATCAGTGCATCATCAATCTCAACCGCAGTCACTTCTCGGGCCGAATCAGCCAGATACTGCGTCATCGTACCAATTCCAGGTCCGATTTCAAGTACAAAATCATCTTTCGTTATCTCAGATGCCTCAATGATTCTGTCAAGGACGCGGGTATCAATCAAAAAATTCTGACCAAACCTTTTCTGAAACACAAAGCCGTACTTTTGAAGAACTTCAATGGTATATTTCGGGTTTCCAAGATAAGGTCTGGTCATAATTTCCTCCTGCTGCATATGCACATTTAATTATTTCTTAATCTTCAGCTGAAATCTTTCTCGTAAAGTACTGTATATCCATCAGGATTTACTTTCTTCTTGCCAATCAGCTTACGAAGTCCGCCTTTTGATTTTGCAATGGCATTGTCAATGATCTCTTTGACTGCTCCTATGTTCATCGGCTGATCTTCTTTCTGGCTTGTACTGATCAGATTGTACAGTGCAAGCATTCCCATCTGATCGATGGTATATCCATTTTCTCTGGTGTATACTTTTGCAAAATTTACAAGCTCATCATTCGTAAATACCGGAATGTTGATCATGGATGTAAACTTAGATGTAAATTTCGGGAATCTGGCAATCAGCTTACGCATACCGATCTTCTCATCTTCGATGATAACGATCAGTCCGTCTGTACGGAATTCCATTGCCTTGTTCAGCTGCTCGACGGTTTCTTTGGTCAGCTGATTTGCATTTTCGATAACCAGGAAACCACCTGCCATCTTGCTGATGATCTCAGCAATATTCTTTCCGTTGATCTGATCTGCAAACACATAAGCTACTTTTGATGCATCCAGATTCAGTTCTTTACAGATTGCTGGAATCAGACTGGAAATCAGTCGTGTCTTTCCGGTCTCACGGCCACCCATGACAATCACATTTCCTGTTCGCGATGTCTTGTCGGCAGCACCCATCTGTACATCACAGAGTGCGTCCAGAATCTGTTCTTTCATACCCGGTACTTTGACAAAATATGTGAAAAGCTTCTCTTCTTCCTCTGTAAATTCTTTCTCCCGTGGAATAATATCCTCAGTATTCTGCTGCGGCTTCATGGAATCGATCAGATTTTCCATTTCTTCTTCCTGGGAAACAGGTTTCTTCGCCTTCTTTACTGCTTTTTTTGAAGTTTTGGATTTCTTTACTTCTTTTACCGGAATTTCCACTGTTTCAGAATTATCAAAATCATCATTCAGGAAATCCATTCCCTTCAGCAGATCATCCTCATCTTCATATCCATCTTCATCGCCAAATTCATCATCGTCATCAAACATCAGAGAACTTATCTCATCATCGGAGTCCTCATCAACAGACTCTTCGTCATCAAATCCTTCATCTTCGATTTCTTCCGGCTCAGACTCTGGCTCAATATTTTTGCCGACAGGACCATTCAGGAATTCATCTTCTGCACTCTGAAGGTCTTCTTCGGACATATACTCTTCATCGTCTTCTGCTACTGGCTCCGGAACCTCTTCTTCCAGTGGTTTCTTTGCCGGGATCGGTCCTTTCGGAATTTCAATTCCCTGCGCAGTTGCTGCCGCAAGAATCGTATCTTCCAGATTAAATTCAAAATCATCTGCAGATGCATCCTCTGCACCCGGCAGACAGATATCCGGTGCTTTCGGAATCTCAATTTCCGGATTCTCCAGATTGATATTTTTCATAGATTCCGGTATTTTGAGCTCCGGCATCTTGTTCTCTTCCGGGCTCTGCTCATCGTCTGCTTCATCAACAGTTGACGGCTCTTCTGTTTTCTCAGTTTCTTCTTCAGCAACCGGCTCTTCCACGATTTCCATTTCTTCGCCTTCAGAATCCACTTCTGCCTCCGGCTCATCTGCAGCTGCTTCAACAGTAGGTTCTTCCACAGATTCGTCCTGCATATCTTTGATTTCTTCTTCAGTGGTCTGTTCGATCATTTCTTCTATATTGCTGAACACAGACTGTCCCGGATTCTTCGGCGGATGGATCACTGCATCTTCCGGTTCAAGTTCCGGAACATTAACATCCGTCTCATCAGAAGAAATATCCTTGATCAGTTCTTCCTGAACTTCCTCAGAAGATTCTTCCTCTTCCTTCATAAATTCTTCTTCTGTTTCTTTCTTTTTGGTTCCATTGAAAATATCCCGGAGACCTTTGGAGATTCTTTCCTGAAGACTCTCTGCACTGTTTACGTCTCTTTCATCAATGGCAACACTGTCAATGACTGGTCCATCTTCCTCCGGAACAGCAGCGGCCTCTTCCTGCTTTGTTTCTTCATTCAGTGAATCCGCCTCTTCTACCGGTGTCAGTTTCGGGATAAACTGACTCTCGTATTGCTCTTTTTCTTTTCCGGTCAGCATTCCCATTCTGTTCTTGAGATCCAGTGCTTTCATGACATATTTGCCATCACTGAACCAGAGTACCATCTCATCACAAAGAGCCAGACATTTCTGTGTCTCTCCATTCTGATAATACAGTTTCGCAAGTTCATAAGACCAGCGTTCTGTAAATTCTTTTTCTTTGTATTCCTCAAGAATCTTGATCTGTTCATCCAGAGAAACCTGTTTCTCTTTGCAGATCTTGTACTGAAGGATATATCTGGTGTTGTCGTTTGGCGCAACTTCCAGAAATTCTTCATAAAATTCTTCTGCCTCATTGATATCCTTCATTTTGAGGGATACTTCAATTAAACGATATAATATATTTCTGCCAATAGGAGCTCTGTGATAAGCCAGCAGGAAAATCTCTTTACTGTCCTCATACCTCTTATTTGCTGCATAGATTTCTCCAACAACACATAAAGTACGAACATTCTTAACACGACGCCAGTCAATACTGTCTACAACTTCCATGGCATCCTTGTAATTTTTCTTTTCTACAAGGCGATTTATTTCTTCAAGTTTGATCCGAAATTCCTCTTTATCCAATGCATTCACCAACTTTCCAATATTAAATCCAGTGTAACATATGCCCTAATGCTTGTCAAAAACTCTTTCCCCT
>CAKRPO010000035.1 GCA_934378195.1 uncultured Blautia sp. | reverse complement strand
CGAGCGCAATGCTCACAAGATCCTTAGTCTTGCTCGTCTGCCAGTTCCGACACTTCCGCATATTCTGTTTCGCAGGAATTTGTTCCTCGCGACAAGTGATAGAATACCAGAGTTCAACTATAAAGTCAACACTTTTTTTGAAATTTTTTATTTTTTTTGTAATTTTAATTCAATTCTGCAATTCTGCTTACTGCCACGTAGATTTCCTGTACCTTATACCAGGTCGGATAATCGGTAATTCCGGTTTCCGGAAGGCCAAATACATTCTGGAATTTCTGTACGGATGCTTTTGTCTGTTCCCCATAAATTCCATCCTCTTCTACTTTAGGAATTGCAGGATACGCGCCGGCAATCACGTTCAACTGTTCCTGAAGCTGCCGCACCTTATCTCCGGTTGAGCCGACATTCAGGTCATATCCTGGCCACGATGCAGGAATTCCAGATACTTCTTCTGCCACATTGATATACATGTCATTTCCATAAAAATACCGCAGTATCTCGATTGGTGAATATCCCTGGTCTCCCAGTGATTTACTTCCCCACTGCGTCATCCATCCTCGATCCCGGCACTGCACCTGCCTGCCATCACAGTACTGTGTCAGGATTGGCTGACGGACATCCGGTCTGGAAAGATAATTTTCAAACAGTTCATCTGTAATCCTGGAAATGCTGTCAAACACATTTCTGCCTCTGATCCACTTATGATCATATGCCGTCGATGACGTGATTGTAAAGTCCTTTCCCTTGTTCCGATACCATTCGGTATATACACGGTTTAACGTAAACGACATAATTGCCAGTATATTTGCACGGATCGTATCGTCCGGCCAGGTTGCATAAATTTCACTGCTTGCAACATTCTTGATATAATCTTTGTATCTCTCATAATAATTCGGTGCTGTTGTGTCATTCACTGATCCATCATGCACCACAATGTATTCTGGTATAACAACTCTGCTGAGCACGATCTCACCGCTCTCATCCACCGGTTTAACCTCAGCTTCCTCAATCTTTGGCGGATACGCGGCAAACAGTGTATGCGGTCCGATAACCAACCGTTCGAAAGAAGCCTCTGCCTGAAATGCCACCCGCACAGATTGCTGCGCCATCACTCCCGGCAATACCTGCGTACCGGCAATCTCTGTATCCTCAAATCCCTCTGCCTGCACCTGAATCGTATATTCCGCATATGGCTGTTCCTCCACCGGTTCCATGCTGTACTCCAATGGCGGTGTTCGAAGATCCAGTATCGGTGTCTGTCCCGAAGAATCTGTACGTACTTCTTCTACTGTCCGGTCACTTTCTCCTGTGTAGGAAATTCTGACCAGCGCATTTTCCACCGGTCTTGTTCCATCTTCCGTAAAAACGCTTACCTTCAACTTTCCTTCGTCACTCTGGTCCTGCTGCCTTCGCACACTGTTATAAAATCCCACCCATTTTCCCTGCCTCAAAAGCTCTCCGTATATTCTATGCGATAATCAGAAAATCTTGACACAAAAAGGACAGTTAACTTCTTCGTCAAAAAAGTTTCTGTCCTTTTATAAAAATCAGAATATTTTCAGAATATCATTATACATGACCACGACCATCAGCACCATCAATGCCATCAGACCCGCAAAATGAATTTTTCCTTCAATCTCACGGTTGATTGGTTTCCTGCGGATTGCCTCGATCACAAGAAATACCAGTCGTCCTCCATCCAGTGCCGGAAGAGGAAGAAGGTTCATAACACCGAGATTTGCAGACAGAAGGACTGCCATATTCAGCATATTCATCCAAAGCATCAGTGCACCTTCACTCTTACTTTCTTCATAGGTTGTACCGATTGCATCTACAACTCCTACCGGGCCGCTGAGGTTCTGGAAACCAAGCTGTCCTGTAACCAGTTCTTTCAGACTGAGCAATGTCGTACGAATCATATATTTGATCTCTAATGCACCATATTTAAACACCTGCAGACCAGACGTCTTCGTATAACCAAGATTGTAGGAAAATCCCAACTGTGGTGTGCGATATTCTTTCGGTGTAATCGTCGCTGTATAATCCAGGCCATCCCTGTCATACGTAATCTCCACCGGCTCATCAGACAAAGGATGCTCAGCCAGATATGCATCATATGCCTCGCCATCCGAAATCTTCACGCCATTGATTGCCGTAATCGTATCGCCCGGCTGCAGTCCCGCCTCCTGGAGTGGCATTCCATCAATCAGTGACTGTACTGTCATAGAAGAAGCATCTGACCGGTTAAACCCAAGCAGATAACGCACTGATACATCTGGTGTATAGGTGATCGACTCTGTTTTGCCATCCCTTAAGACCTTCAGACTGACAGCATCTCCTTCTTTGAGCTCGTTCAGATACATATATACATACAGATCTTTGGCAAGATCTACATGATATCCATTATACTCCGTGATCACATCTCCTGTCTGAATACCTGCTCCGGCTGCTGCTGAAGTCTTGTCGACTTCCAGGACCTCTGCCGGATCATATCCGACGAATCCAACAATAATCACCGCCAGTACAAACGCCAGAATAAAGTTAAAAATCGGGCCGGCCGCAACAACGGAAATTCTGCCCCATACCGGAGCCGAATTAAAAGAACCCGGGATATCTTCTTCGCCCGTATCTTCTCCAACCATAGCGCAGGAACCACCAAGTGGAAGAAGTTTCAGAGAGTACCTGGTTTCTCCCTTTTGGAAACTCCAGAGCCTTGGTCCCATTCCCAGAGAAAACTCTGTCACACTGATACCATTTAATTTTGCAAAAAGAAAATGTCCAAATTCATGAAACAATATGATTGCACTGAAAATAATAATCGCAATCAGAATCTTCAATCTACCACCTGCTTTCAATCCATTGATATGTATCGTTTTCTACTGCCAGAATTTCCTCGAGCCCAGGATTTGAGATAACCTCATGCCGCTCCATAGACTGTCCAATGATATCATAAATATCCAGGAATCGGATTTCTCTGTGAAGGAATTTGCGTACCGCAAGTTCATTTGCCGCATTAAATACTGTCGGCATGGAACCACCTGTTCTTGCTGCCTGAATCGCCATTGGAAGCCCCTGGAAAGTCTCCATATCCGGTTCTTCAAATGTGATCTGACCAAGTTTTGCAAAATCAAGTCTGTCCCCATCCAGATATCTTCTGTGCGGATAATACAGCGCATACTGAATCGGCAGACGCATATCCGGTGTTCCCAGCTGTGCAATAATGCCGCCATCCTTAAACTGAACCATGGAATGAATCACACTCTGTGGCTGAACAACCACCTGGATCTGGTCCAGGCTGACATCAAACAGCCATTTCGCTTCCATCACTTCAAGTCCTTTATTTACCAGTGTTGCAGAATCTACCGTAATCTTCTGCCCCATCACCCAGTTCGGATGTTTCAAGGTATCTTCCAGTGTTACTGTCTCCAGATCTTTTCTTGTTTTCCCTCGGAACGGGCCACCTGATGCTGTGATCAGAAGTTTATCCACTTCTCCTTTGTGTTCCCCATTTAAAGACTGAAAAATCGCACTGTGTTCGCTGTCTACCGGAAGAATCCGCACGCCGTATTCTTTTGCCATCGGAATAATCAGGTGTCCAGCTGTCACCAATGTTTCTTTATTAGCAAGTGCAATATCCTTTCCTGCTCGAATTGCCTCAATGGTCGGGCGGATTCCCAGCATTCCAACGATTGCTGTAACCAGGATTTCCGTCTCCGGCATTGCAGCAAGTTCCAGAAGTCCATCCATTCCTGTGACAACCTTCGTATCTGTGTCCTTAATCTTTTGCGCAAGTTCCTGTGCAGCATTTTCATCCCAGACTGCCACAAGTTTTGGCGAGAATTCTCTCACCTGTTCTTCCAGCTTCTGAATATTCCTTCCTGCACTGATTCCAAGAACTTCTATATCTCCATTTGCACGCACCACATCCAATGTCTGTGTCCCAATCGATCCTGTGGAGCCTAAAATTGCAATTTTTTTCATGTTATTCTCCTTTTTTAGAGACCAAGAATCATTTTTGCCAGATAATAAATAACAGGGGCTGTAAAGATCACGCTGTCAAAGCGATCAAGAATTCCACCATGTCCCGGAATCAGCTTGCCATAATCCTTGATTCCCTGATTTCTTTTGATTGCAGATGCTGCAAGATCACCAACCATGGAGATCAATGCGCCAACACCACAGATTATTGCATATTCCAGCATTGCTCCATGTGTTGCTGCAGCATAGATTATTCCAAGAAGCGCAGCTCCGACAACACCTCCAACAGCTCCCTCTACGGATTTCTTCGGGCTGAGTACTGGTGCCATCTTGTGTTTGCCGATCAGCATACCAACGCAGTATGCACAGGTATCACATCCCCAGGAACACAAGAAGATTAGCCAAACAATAAACTTACCGTCCGGAAGATTTCGTGTCAGCAGAATAAAAGAAAGCATCACAGCTACATAAACCACTCCAAAAAATGTTGCCATCACCTGGTTTGCATTGTACTTCGGATAAGAAAACACATATACAAACATAATCAGAATCAATGCGATCAGAATCGCCATCGTACCATAACGTTCAAACCCAAGCAACAGGGAAGCATAGTACAGAATTGCTCCCAGATATCCTGCCAGCTCCAGAAATTCTGTCTGTTCTCTGTGAACTCCCATAGCCTTGTAAAGTTCCTGCATTCCGAGCAGCGAGACGCAGAGCAGTGTCACAAACAGCACATAATTTCCACTAATGATCGTCAGAAGTGCAGCGATCACAAGCAAAATACCGCTTATGAGTCGTGTCTTAAACATAATTTACTCCTCCTTCACGCCTCCATAACGGCGATCTCTTCCATTGTATTTTTCAATAGCCTGGATCAGCTCTTCTTTATGAAAATCCGGCCATGCAACATCGGTAAAATAGAATTCTGTATAAGCCAGCTGCCACATAAGGAAATTAGACAATCTCAATTCACCACTCGTACGGATCAGAAGGTCCGGATCCGGGATTCCAGCCGTATCCAGATAACCTGCGATCGTATCTTCTGTAATCTCCTGTGGATTTACTTTACCATCTGCTGCATCCTGTGCCAGTCTGCGCATTCCACGGGCAATTTCATCACGACTGCCATAATTTAATGCAATCTGAAAATACAGTTCATCGTAATCTTTTGAAAAATCTTCCAATTCTCTGATCTTATCCTGAATATCCTGATCAAACGCAGTCGGATCACCAATGATTTTCACCCTCATATGATTTTTCTCTGCACTCTTCATGCATTTCTTCAGATAGCTTCGAAACAGTTTCATCAGCCCTTCCACTTCTTCTCTGGAACGTTTCCAGTTTTCTGTAGAAAACGCATAAACAGTAAGATATTTTACCCCAAGATCTTTGATATCATCACAGATTGCTTCAAGATTGGCACAGCCTTTTATATGGCCATATCCTCTCGGCATTCCCTTGGCTTTTGCCCATCTGCCATTTCCATCGAGAATGATTGCAATATGATTTGGAATTTTCATATTCTCCATATTTTCTCCTCTCCGTTTACAGAGCGAACAGAAAGAGAGCCCTTTCCGGCTCTCCCTCTCCCTCCAATCTGACAGTTATCTCTTTTATACTGTCAGGATTTCTTTTGCTTTTGTATCTACAGCTGCATCAATCTTTTTGATAAATTTATCTGTAAGCTTCTGAACAGTATCTTCCAGATCTTTTACTTCATCCTCAGAAACATCCTGTTTTGCCAGTTTCTTGAATGCATCATTCGCATCACGGCGGATGTTACGAACAGCAACCTTTGCTGCTTCGCCTTTTTTCTTTACGTCTTTTACAAGATCTTTACGACGTTCTTCGGTAAGCTCCGGAAGAACCAGACGGATCAGTTTGCCATCATTGCTCGGGTTCAGACCCAGATCTGAAGTAAGAATTGCTTTCTCAATACCTTTGATCAGACTGGATTCCCATGGCTGGATCTGAATCATTCTTGCTTCCGGTACAGTAATATTTGCCACCTGCTGAAGTGGTGTCGGGCTTCCATAATAATCTACTGTAATCTTGTCAAGGATATGCGGATTTGCACGTCCTGCACGGATTGTAGTAAGCTCTGTTTCAAATCCCTCCAGTGTTTTTGTCATTTTCTGCTCATATTTCTGAACTCTTTCATCCATTATCGAATTCTCCTTCTCCGATTTTATTTTGTTTTAGAATTCTTTATTTATACAGTCACTTTCGTTCCTGTAAATTTACCATGTACGGCATTTACAATACTGTTCTCTTCTTCAAGACCAAATACCAGCATCGGCATTTTCTGTTCCAGGCACATGATCGATGCAGTAAGATCCATTGCGGCAAGTTTCTTGTCCACAACTTCCTCGATGGAAATTTCATCATACTTCACTGCATTTGGATTTAACTTCGGATCACTGTCGTAGATACCGTCTACTGCTTTCGCCAGAAGGATTGCTTCCGCTTCGATTTCTACTGCACGAAGGACAGTCGCTGTATCTGTTGAAAAATACGGATGGCCTGTACCACCGGCAAAAAACAGAATCTTGCCCTCTGCAAACGCTTCTTCAACCGCATCTTTGGAATATAACTTTGTGAATGCGCCACATACAAATGGGGTGAAGATTTCTGTCTTAAGTCCCAGATATCTGCAAATATCAGACACATAGATACAGTTCATAACTGTAGCAAGCATACCGATCTGATCTGCCTTATTACGATTAATCGTCTCACTTGTACGGCCTCTCCAGAAGTTACCACCGCCAATCACGATCCCAATCTGTGTTCCTTCTTCTGCGACTGCACGAATCTGCTTTGCTACAGCAACAACTGTCGCTTCGTCAAATCCCTTCTTTTCGGATCCGGCCAGAGCCTCTCCACTTAATTTCAATAAAATTCTTTTCATAGGTTCTTTATCCTTTCCCGCGATATTACAGACATCGCCATTCTTTACCATACTCCTGTAACGATCTCATTTCCATCTTCATCTACTGATGTCGAAACAGTAAAGTTCGGATAGTAATAGTATCCTGTCGTTCCGGTAGCAGAATCATCATCATACTCTGAAGACTGTGCACCACCTACACCTCCGACAAGATCATCAATAGACATACCAATATAGCTCTCTGCTTTCGATATTGAACTATTCGACCCCGGATCATCATTATTAGAATTATTATTATTGTTATTATTATTGTTATTATTGTTATCGTTATCATTGTCTGACGGTGCACTGGTCGGATCCGGATCATCCGTATTGGAATCATCCGGAGCATCCGTTGGTGTCGGAGTTGCAGAATCACTGTCTTCATCATCTGCAGACAATCCAAGTCTTTTCTTCACATCATTCAATGTCGAGACTTCTTTCGTGCTGTTGGCCGTCATATATGTCGCATATGGAATTGCATCATCATCTTTTCCATCCATGCGAAGTGTAATCTGCTTGATCGTTGTCAGAGGAAGCTGTCTGAAAAAGCACTCATTCTTTTCTTCGTCTGTATAAGAGATTCTTATATCATAAGTTACAGAAGAAGACTCCGGTTTTTCATAATAATAAACCGCATTTTCTCCACTCTTTAATGTGAACATGCCATTTACCAGATCATCTCCCCAGTCATCGCTCTCTTCTTCATCTGCATCCTCTGACGGTGTCTGTCTGATATAGATTGCAGCGATCTCCGATCCTGTCTGATTCACGATCGTTATCTTGGATGCTGTGGTTGTCTTCTCACCCATAATATTTTTTTCTACGGTTGCTTCCATATCTACCAGTTCTGGTGTAGGAGTGACTGTTACCGTCTCTTCCACCGGAGTCGGTGTCACCTGCTGTACTACAGAACCGGCATCGTTTTTCTTTCCGCATCCCGCTACTGTAACAGCTAATATCATAAGCCCGGCTGCTGCCAGATATCTTTTCCTGATCATATATATTTCCTCCTATTCTAGTCACGGAATAGTTATATAGCACCATAATACCTGCTGAATAATTACCCTATATCTTTAGTTTAATTATACAGAGTATCAATTTCTTGTCAACCAAATGTCTTCGAATTCATACTTTTTTAAAAGTTAGAGATTTTTGACTTTAAATTCTCTCTCCGCTTCTCTCCGCTGGTCTTTCTTCGCAATATCCTGTCTCTTATCATACAGTTTCTTACCACGTGCAACACCGATTTCCAGTTTCACGAGGCTGTCTTTAAAATATACTTTCAGCGGTACCAGTGTCAGGCCTTTCTCCTGCAGACTGCCTTCAATCTTATTGATCTCATGTCTGTGAAGCAGCAGTTTTCTTACTCGCATCGGATCTTTATTAAAGATATTTCCTTTTTCATAAGGACTGATGTGCATACCATAAATATACACCTCACCGTTTTCTACCCTGACAAAAGATTCTTTTACACTGCATTTACCCATACGCAATGACTTTACTTCTGTACCGGCAAGTGCGATTCCTGCCTCATAGGTATCTTCTATAAAGTAATCATGAAACGCCTTTTTGTTATTTGCGATCAATTTCATTCCTGCTTTTTTTGCCACGAATGCCACCTCCTTTATATGCCTGCAGGCTCATCCGCCTCCATGCTGTCATGCAATTTATCCGTAGCTGTTTCGACTACTGTAAAGTCCACCGTACGTTTCAGAGCATCGGCATCTGCCACTCTGACACATACCTTCTGACCCAGATGATAAACTTTCTTTGTCAATTCGCCTCGAAGTTCATAATTTTCCTCATCAAACTCGTAATAATCGTCTGACAGTGCAGTAATATGAACCAGACCTTCTACTGTATTTGGCAGTTCCACATAAAATCCATAAGCTGTAACGCCTGAAATGATACCCTCAAACGTTTCTCCCAAATGATAGGACATATACTCTGCTTTCTTAAGGCGGTCGGATTCTCTCTCTGCTTCCTGTGCACGTCTCTCACATACGCTTGACTGTTCTGCAACCTGCTCGAGGATTTCTCTGTAATGTTCGGTCTTTCCTTCACGCTGTAATCTGCCTCTTATATTATCACGAATGATACGGTGGATCTGTAAATCCGGATATCTTCTGATCGGAGATGTAAAATGGCAGTAATATTTTGCTGCAAGTCCAAAATGCCCACTGCATTCCGTCGTATAGCGAGCCTGTTTCATCGTTCTCAGCATCAGTCTGCTGATCATCATCTCATTCGGCATTCCCTGAATCTGCTCGAGAATCTCCTGAATCTCTTTCGGAGTGATTTCTTCTCTTGCTTTCTGCACCTTGATTCCCTGATGTCTCAGAAGTGTAAGAAGACTTTCGACCCTCTCCGGGTCTGGATTATCATGTGTACGGTAAACAAATGGATATTCCCCCTTGCAGTACTCTTTTGCAACCGTCTCATTTGCCATCAGCATGAAATCTTCAATGATCTGCGTTGCCACATTCTGTTCGTATGGCTTAACATCAATTGCCCTTCCGGCACCATTCAGGATAATCTTGCTTTCCGGAAAATCAAAATCAATCGATCCGCGATTATGGCGTTTGCTTCTAAGCAGTGCTGACAATTCTTTCATAAGGAAAAACATCGGCACAAATTCCTGGTATTCTCTGCTTGTCTCCGTATCGCCATCCTCCAGAATACAGCGTACCTGATTGTAACTCATGCGGCGATCCACCCGTATGATTGTTTCTGCGATCTCATGTCCCACAACCTTACCAGTCGCATCAATATCCATCAGACAGCTTAGTGTCATACGATCTTCGCCCTGGTTCAGGGAACAGATTCCATTTGACAGTCTCTCCGGAAGCATCGGGATCACTCTGTCCGCAAGATATACACTGGTACCTCGCTTCAATGCTTCTTTATCCAGTGCGCTTCCACCCTGAACATAATTGCTTACATCTGCAATATGCACGCCAAGGTGATAAATTCCGTTTTCTTTTGTAAGAGAAACTGCATCATCCAGATCCTTTGCATCTTCCCCATCGATTGTTACAGTTATGAGATCTGTCAGATCTGTTCTTCCTTCACGGTCTGCTTCCTGTACATGATCCGGCACACGCATCGCCTGATTCATAACTTTTACCGGAAATTCCGTTGGGATATTAAAGCTTTTTACGATTGCAAGAATATCTGTTCCCGGAGCATTCATACTTCCGAGATTCTCTGTGATCTTTCCTTCTGGTTTCCGCCTGTCATTTCCGTAATCTATGATTTCAGCAACAACCTTATCTCCATCTCTGACTCCTTTTGAATTTTGAGGAGAAATATAAACATCTTTAGATAACTTCTGATTGTCACACAAAATAAATCCATAATCACGTTCTCTCTGGAACGTTCCCACAACTTCTTTATTCGCACGTTCCAGGATCTCAATCACAGATCCCTCCCGTCTCTTGCCGCTCTTTGCTTCACCTTTCAGAAGCACCTGCACACGGTCCATATGCATGGCAGTTCCGGTATGGTCAGCCGGGATAAAGATATCATCCTCTTCCTCTTCAAGCTCCACAAAGCCAAAACCCTTATGGTTTCCAATAAAGGTTCCCTCTTTGATCAGTCCAAGTCTGCTGAGTTCTTTGATGTCACGCTTTTTCAGTTTTACAGATGTTTTTTCTTTTGAAAATTTTTGTTTGGAAAACTTTTTCTTAGAAAACTTCTCTTTTGAATTGGAAGAAGCCTTCTTTTTTTTCTTTTCCCAGATTTTCTTTTTACTCACTTATGCTCCTTTGCTATGAGAAAAAAAAGCACTCTTGCGATCATACAAGAGTGTTTCCTTCTGACAATTCCTAAAAATTCAAATTCAAAACTGCTGCCAGTACAAAAAATAACACTGCCATAATCGTGGTAGCTCTGATAAGTCCACCCTCCATAGAACGGCCTTTATTCTTTCCCCAGTAGGAATCCGCTGCTCCGGAAATCGCTCCGCCAAGTCCCTGCTGCTTTCCTTCCTGCATAAGAACAACGATAGTAAGCGCGATACAATCTATGGCAAAAATAACAGTAAGAATAGTTCTTAAAATCTGCACTTTGGTTACACCTCCTAATCAACTAGATTATAGTTTATCATAACACCTCTCCAATTTCAACTGTTTTTAGCTATTTCTACATGAAAATACAGGCTGCAGTAAGCAGCCTGTACACTATTTTTCGTTTCTAAATGGGTTTTCATAAACTGCCTGCTTATCAAGCTGTTCAACAATCCTCAACAGCTGATTATATTTCGCATTTCTGTCTGAGCGGCAGGGCGCTCCTGTTTTGATCTGTCCGGCACCAACGGCAACAGCCAGGTCCGCAATAAACGCGTCTTCTGTCTCTCCAGATCTGTGCGAGATCACCGCACGGTATCCTGCCCTTTGTGCCATCTCCACTGCATCCATCGCTTCACTCAGTGTTCCAATCTGGTTTACTTTTATCAGAATTGCGTTAGCTGCCTGAAGTTGTATGCCACATTTCAGTCGTTTGATATTTGTTACAAACAGATCATCGCCCACCAACTGAAGGTTGTTTCCCAACCGTTCCGTCATCTGTTTCCAACCTTCCCAGTCATCTTCCTGAAGTCCATCTTCAATTGAAATAATCGGAAACTTTTCAACCAGTTTCTCATAATATTCTATCATTTCACCAGTATCTCTCAGGATTTCTTTTCCTTTCATCTGACTCTCTCCTGGAAAATAATAGCAATCCAATCCCTCATCATAGAGTTCGCTCGCCGCCGCATCTATGGCGATCCAGATATCTTCTCCCGGTTTATAACCGGCATTTTCTACCGCCTGCACAATCAGTGCCAGTACATCCTGACTGTCCGCCAGATCCGGTGCAAATCCCCCTTCATCTCCTACTGCCGTGGACAGATTTCTTTCTTTCAGAATGACACGAAGCTTCTGATAGATCTCCACACACATACGAATTCCTTCTCCAAAATTCTCCGCACCAGCCGGCATGATCATAAATTCCTGAAGATCAACTGTATTATCTGCATGTTTTCCCCCATTCAGAATATTCATCATCGGAACCGGCAGCTTTTTGGTGTGACAGCCTCCCAGATATTGATATAATGGGATTCGAAGTGCCAGAGCCGCAGCTCTGGCAACAGCCATTGATACACCAAGTGTTGCATTTGCACCGACACTGCTTTTGTTATCCGTTCCATCTGCATGAATCAGTATCTGGTCAATACGGTTCTGATCCAGTGCATTTTCGCCGATAATAGCCTCCGCCAACTTTGTGTTCACATTTTCAACTGCTTTTTCTACACTCAGCCCTGTATAATACCCCTTTTTTCCATCTCGTAATTCCACTGCCTCAAATTTTCCGGTTGATGCACCGGAAGGAACCATTGCTCTGGCTGTATATCCGTTTATTCCAACAATTCCTTCTCCCACAGTTGCCTCTACTTCCACTGTCGGATTTCCTCTGGAATCCAGTACTTGTCTTGCATGAATCTTTCGAACTGGCAGATAACGAAACATGAATTTACCTCCTTCAGTCTTTTTCAATCATAGCTGATATTGCTTATTTTCTCCCCTCTCGCTTTTTCTATACCAGTATTTGTTTTTAGAATTTTCCGAAAATTAATCGTTTTTTATTTTGTTAGCATTCTTTATATTATTTTTTATTTATTTTTCTGTTTTTCTCTTGACTTATTAATTATTATCTGTTATAGTAAGTTCATAAAACAAAAGGAACTACAAAATAAATCAAAGGAGCGTGAAACCACCGAAAACATAAGTGATTTCTCATAATTCAGGAAAGGAAGGTACAGACCACCAGAAACGAAATGAATTTCCTTTATAATTTATGAAAGCGAGGTACGGACCACCAAGAACGTAAGTATTTCATTCCAGATGTTTTAAATCAAATCAGGAGGTAAGTTCCATTGGACAATGAAGATTAAAAGAGCCACCAGAAAATAAAAATCTGATGGCTCTAATTTTTTGCATTCATGCATATACTTTTCTAAAGTTTTCAATCGGAGGCTCTATGTCCTCGTCTCATCATTATCCCCTGATTCCAAAATTGATTTTTTTCCTCGCCGGAGTTTTTATCCTGGGTGGGCAGGCAGGAAAGCTGCATTCCTATCAGCAAGTGCAGAGTGCCGGTGCTATTTTATCAGAATCTTCCAGCTGGGGATTAAGTTTCCAGAAAGAAGGCAAACGCCCGGTTGGCAATGCAACCATCGATGAACTCCAGAAGTACCATGCTTATTATGCAGATGATACCTCTGAAAAGAAAATATACCTTACCTTTGATGCCGGTTATGAAAACGGAAATACACCACTTATCCTGGATGCTTTAAAAAAACACAATGCCCCTGCAACTTTTTTTGTTGTTGGAAATTTCATCTCTGATCATCCGGACCTGATAAAACAAATAGTCTCGGAAGGCCACACTATAGGCAATCACACCATGACACATCCGGACATGTCCGGCATTTCCTCAAAAGAACTTTTTCAGAAACAATTGGAAGATGTCGAAACACTCTATGAATCTGTCACCGGAGAAAAAATGGTTAAATTTTACCGGCCGCCCCAGGGTGTTTACAGTACAGAAAATCTGTCCATGGCCAATGACATGGGTTACTATACATTTTTCTGGAGTCTTGCCTATGTAGACTGGATCCAGGATCAACAGCCCTCCAGAGAAGAAGCATTTCAGAAGCTGCTCAGCCGCATTCATCCAGGTGCCATTGTTCTTCTTCACAACACCTCTTCTACCAACGGACAGATTCTTGACGAACTCCTGACCCGATGGGAAGATATGGGATATCAGTTTCACTCATTAAAAGAACTGACCGGGGAATAAACCCGGCCAGTTCTCGTTTAATCATTCTGCTTTTCTTTTGTATGAAGATCTTCTTTGATCTGCGAACTGGAAATCTCCGGTGTTCGCGGCAAATACACCACTTCACACCCCTCTTCTTTCAGGAAATCAAACTTACCCTTCCAGTCATCTCCCATAACAAAGGTATCTACATGATATTCCTTGACATCGGTTCTTTTCTGCTCCCAGTTTTCTTCTGGAATAACAAGATCCACATAACGAATTGCTTCCAGCAGCTGTTTCCGCTTTTCGTATGAAAAATAACATTTTTTCTGTTTTTCATTCCAGTTAAATTCATCTGTCGAAAGACCTACGATCAGGTAATCCCCAAGCTGGCGCGCCCTTCTCAGAAGATTGATGTGTCCGTAATGAAGCAGATCAAATGTTCCATATGTGATAACACGTTTCATTTACAAAGTTCCTCTCTTCGCTTGCTCTGATCATTCCTGCTGATTCCGCTTTCCATCCGGTTCTCAACGGTTCAGATATCGCATGGTATAATCAAAGATACGCAAATAAGTCTCATTTGAATAATGCAATCCGTCATAAGTTCCTACATTATGCCGGTTACTGATCCAGCCCTTCATCTGAAGATTGGTACAGGTATTGATATAAGTAAAACATTTTCCTCTTCCGGAACACAATTTCTGGTAAATCACTTTATTAAAATAAGCTACCTGCTGTTCAGTTCTGTTTCTCCCACCATGTCTCTTGAGCATAGCACTGTTTACCGGATTCACAGACATGTAATACATTTTGCAGTTATATTTCTTCAGATTTGCAGCCACTTTTTTCATATATGTCACATAAGCACTGCTGTTCTGGAGATCATTTACACCAAGATTGATGACAACCGCTTTTTTCTCTGTTTTCGGACGGCTTGCAACAGCACGCAGTAGCTGTCTGTACGCTGTACTCTTAAACCAGGACAGCCCCTGACTTCCCTTTGCAATAAATGTCACATTTGACGGCACAGAAGTTCCAAGTGCCAGTTTGGTATCAACACTTCTGGAATCTCCTACCATATATACCCTGTCAAATTTAGTCGGCTCTGTGATTGCAGATGGTTTACGGTCCATGGTTCTTCCAAAAATAACCATATAATAACGTCCATTTTTCGCCGGAATCCGATCCCCTGCTTTATAATCAGAACTTGAAAGCGCACTCTTTCCCTTTGACTTCGACCATCCAAGGCACATATTTCCGTTCTGCATGTCTACTGCCGGAAATGTTGCCTGTCCATTGTCGTTCTTAATTGTCTTCCAGTAAGTACCATCATACTTGTACAATCTTATACCGGATGTAGATATCTTCTGCTGTACTGCATAGAATTTCAGATTGCTCGTTACCTTTACAACAGCTCCACTTTTCCTGTAAACGCTTCCACCTGCCTTTGTTGCCCATCCGGCAAAAGTACTTGTCTCACTTGAATTTCCTGCCGGCATCTTGATCTTGTACCCGGATACGACCGTCTGCCTCAGTGCTCTGTATTCGTTTCTGCCATTCGCAGTATAGAAGGATACCGTATATTCTTTATAAAGATTCAAACAGAATTTCGTAGTCTGGTTGATCGTTACCTTACGGCCTGCAGAATATTTGTATTCTTTTCCATTAATCTTTGTAATCCAGAATGCCTGATATCCTGCCTTATTGACTGTCGGAAGCTCAATTACCGCTCCCTTCTCAACATTCTTGGTAAGATTACGGTAATAATTTCCCGGCTGCTGACCTTTAGCATTTGCAAACAGCACTTTACATGTCGCCTGCTGGTCATCTGCCGCTGCCGAAACTTTCTGCGGGTTGCCAAACAGACATACTACAGAAAGCAGCACCATTAAAAGAAATGCACATTTCCATGTAGCTGCAACTTTTTTCATATCATTCTCCTTACTGCTAACCTCTCATCGTTCATTTTTATGTTGCTTACATAACAACGACTCACAGGCCATAAAAGTCCTGTGAGTCCACTATAACAGTTTTCATTCTTCGTTGCAATGTATTTTTAAATTGTTTTTCACATTTTTGTCATATTTAGTGCAGAACTACTCAGGCCAGTTCCTGGTCACACATATCCAGTGCAGATGCGATCACTGCATCCATATCATAATATTTGTACTCTCCAAGACGGCCTCCAAATACAACATTTGTTTCTTTTTTGGCAAGTTCTTTATACTGATTGTAAAGAGTACCATTCTTTTCATCATTTACCGGATAATATGGTTCATCTCCCGGTTTCCACTCAGAACTGAATTCACGACTGATCACTGTCTTCGGCAGATCATTGCCCTGGTCATCTTTTCCAAATTCAAACCATTTATGTTCAATGATCCTTGTCCATGGCGTTTCTCTGTCTGTATAATTGACAGCTGCATTTCCCTGGAAATTCGGTTTGTCCAGAAGTTCTGTTTCGAAGCGCACCGAACGATACTCCAGATATCCCATCTGATAATCAAAATACGCATCGATCGGACCAGTGTAGATCACCTTTTCTGCCATTGCATCATATTCCGCTTTTTTCTGAAGATAATCTTCTTCAAGGCGAACTTCCACTCCATCCAGCATATTGGCAACCATCTTTGTATAGCCGCCAACCGGGATTCCCTGATACAGAGCATTAAAATAGTTATTATCAAATGTCAGGCGCACCGGAAGTCTCTTAATGATGAATGCCGGCAGATCCTTACAGTCACGTCCCCACTGCTTCTCTGTATAACCTTTGATCAGTTTCTCAAAGATGTCTCTTCCAACCAGAGAAATTGCCTGTTCTTCCAGATTCTTCGGCTCTGTGATACCGGCTTCTCTCTTCTGCTCTTCAATCTTTGCCGCCGCTTCTTCCGGGGTTACCACACCCCACATCTTATTAAACGTATACATATTGAACGGCAGAGAATATAATTCTCCACGATAATTCGCAACCGGACTGTTGGTAAAGCGATTGAATTCTGCAAACTGTGTGATGTAATTCCATACCTTTTTATTGTTTGTATGGAAAATATGTGCTCCATATTTGTGTACGTGAATTCCTTCCACATCTTCTGTAAATACATTACCCGCAATATTCGGGCGTTTGTCGATCACCAGAACTGATTTGCCTGCTTTTTTTGCTTCATGCGCAAACACTGCACCATACAGTCCTGCACCGACTACCAGATAATCATATTTTTTACTCATGTCTTCTCCTGTTTATTTCATAAATTATTTTAATTCTGTTCTACTATATCAATCAAATCCGTTACAGCAACACCGCAAAAAAACTTTTGAACGTATTTCTATATAATCTCTTAAACTGTCTATCTGTACTTCTCTTGTCCTTCTACAGTTGTAATTTCTATTTGAGTATTTTTTTTACCATTTTTTTAATTTTAATCGGTATATACAGAATTGTACGTCCTACTTTGAGACTGGTAGATGTCTCCAGATCTTTTACTTTCTTTTCAAGCGCACGTTCTTTTGCAGTCTGTAAATAGTATTTTGCATAATAGCTGTCCGGATCTTTCACCAGGAACATCAGTTTTTCCCATTCTTTTGCTCCAAACGTAGACTGCTGCAATTCATCATTCTCTTTGGCACGTTTCAGTTCCTTACTGATTCTCTGGATGTATTCTTTTTTGAATTCTTCTCCAATACGTGATAATGTGAAGTTATAATTATGATATTTCTTCACAGTATACATATATTTAAATCTTTCCCAAATTTCAGGATCTTTCATAAGAAGATCACGGATGTAATCATACTCAATATTACAGCAATATACTTTCTCACGATTATTTACAGAAGAATTCGGATTATCTCTTCTATTCATATAATATGGTTTATCCACAATCATCGCACGTTTTGCATAAACAAATGTCTGGAAATAAAATCCATTATCCTGAAAAGACGCACCCGGTGTCTCATTGTGTCTGATATGATGCTCTTCAATAAAGTCTCTTCTGTAAATTCCACTCCATGTATTCATTATAAAGTTAAGCGTTTTGGGTTCATGACTTGGATCAAATACCTTGCCATACCACTCTCCGGTCCTGTCCAGATGGTTATAGACCAGATTCATATCGCCATTCTCAGAATTCCTTGTGAAACGGTAAAAATCTGCTTTTACCATATCCAGGTCATTTTCTTTTGCAATATTATACAGATCTTCATACATTCCAAGCGGAACGAAATCATCTGGTTCAACAATACCGATATATTCTCCAGTCGCTTTGTCAAGACCAACATTCATTGCTTTACCATATCCGCCGTTTTCTTTGTCTACAATCACAAAACGTGAATCATTCGCAGCATATTTTTTAATAATTTCCAGAGAATGATCTTTGGACCCGTCATTTACGCAGATAATCTCAATATCCTTCAGCGTCTGACGCTGTACACTCTCCAAACATTCATCCAGATACATTTCTACATTATAAATAGGTAAAATAATTGATACTTTTGCCATTTTGTTTCCTCATTCCTTTTATTTACTCATATAATTTTATTTATATTTCTCAACAATTTCAATCAGCTCTTCCGCACGTCTCTCAAAAGAATATTCTTTCTTTATCATTTGATACTGTTCAAGTGCTTTGGCTTTTAAAGACTCATAGTCTGTTTCCACTTTCCTGATACAGGACTCAAATTCTTCTTTGTTTTCGTAATACAGCACTGCCTCCGGGAATATTTCTTTCATTTCCGGACAGCCATCTGAAATAACCGGCAATCCACACGCCAGGGCATCAAAAACACGATTATTGATGATCTGGTAATCCAGCATATCCTTCCAGTGGTCATTTAATGTCACTTTTGCTGCTCTGTATAATTCTGGAAGCTTTTCATTTTCTTTAAAGTCTCCCTCTATGACATCTGCATACTCTTCAGGAAGCATCTGATGCCATCCACTTCCCCATACATGCAATGGCAGATGATCCTCGGATGCCCAGAGGACACACTCCCTCATGACACCTCTGGTACTGCCGATGAAAACATAGTCTCCACAGTAGTTCTCATCCTTCTCACCATTCGGACAAAACAGTTCGGTATCTGTACACTGAAGCAGCGGCACTACCGGAACCTTTACTTTATCTTTCAACTGCTCTGCAAAGTATCTGGAACCGACACATACTACATCGTATAACTCATACTCCGCATTTGACACCATCTCCGGATGACTGATGTTCCACATAATGTACAGACATTTTTTATTTCTGCGATCCGGTCGATAAAAATATTTACCACGCAATACAAGTACGACATCTGCGTTCTCATCGCAGTTCCAGTCCTGTCTTGTATCTATCACAACATATTTGCCTTTTCTCTCCAGATATTTCTGCAATGCCACAGCATAATAATAGTCACCCCAATGGTATTTTGCCTTTCCTTCTGTGGCCGGACACTTGATTACCCACACCTGACGGCCTGCTGCAAGCCGCTCAATCTCGGCTGCTATTTTGCCCCAGTTATCTCTTCTGATGAATTCCTGTTCCGTATACTCATGTAATTTTTTAATCTGCTCCTGCATTTCCATCATACGTTTACGCTGCAGCTGATAACGGTTTTCATCTCTTTCATCCAGATGGGCCGTCTGCCTTGTAACATAATTCTCCATTTCTTCGAGAATTTTATGCTCCAAGTTATTCAGTTCTCTGACATACTTATGCTCCAAATTATTCAGTTCTCTGACATACTCCTTTTCCAGTATGGTTTCCTGCCTATTGATTTCGTTGGAAATCTCTTTTTTCTGGTCTTTAAATTTTTTATCTATATAAGTTCTTCCTACAGGAACTATTTTACGAAAAAAAGCTTTGA
Source organism: uncultured Blautia sp. (assembly GCA_934378195.1). Lineage (GTDB taxonomy): Bacteria > Bacillota > Clostridia > Lachnospirales > Lachnospiraceae > Blautia_A. Next base: position 5,161 of record CAKRPO010000035.1, on the reverse strand, counting down.
TTTTCTTTGCCATTGTCCTCTTATCTCCTGTGTTCTTTTCCTTCTTCGGCTTTTCTTCTGCCGTAACCAGACCCATGATCTCCTGATACTGTCCAAATTCATGTTTATTATAAAAGTAATCTCTGTTTTTGCCTTCTATTCCAAGTTCTCTGAACCATTCATTTTTCAGTTTGTCTTTCAACATACTCTTTGTCGGTTCGGACAGTGTATTATAATTCCACATTGAAAAATGCAATGCATAATTTATATAATCACGTTCTAATTCTTTGTATATATTTTCTTTTATCAGTCTTTCTTTCAAGGCACTCAATGCAAAATAAAAGCACTGCCATGAATGCTCTCTTGTTTTAGAAAGGGAATCTTTCGCATCTCGTCTCTGATGTGCCAGTATCTCTGGGACAAAGGAAATTTTCTTCGCAAGGGCAACTGCACTGAATACAAACAACATGTCATTGCTTGTACGCTGTTCCTGAAAAGTCAGATTATACTGCTCAACAAACGCTCTGCTGTACAGCTTATCCCATGCCCATCCGACAAATACCTTAAATACATTTCCCGTAATCTGACGGTGACTGAACGGCTGATACGGTGGCAGGTCACACTCTCTCACTACCCAGCCTACTTTTATGAATTCACCTTTTTCTGTATGATACTGATCAGACTTGTATACCACAAAATCTGCCTGATCTGCCTCTGCTTTCTCATATGCCTTTTCCAGCATATCCAGTTCAAAAAAATCATCCGAATCCAAAAATGACAGATATTTGCCAGTCGCATACCTCATACCATTGTTTCTTGCGGCACCTGCTCCCGCGTTTTTCTGCGTTATGATCTGAATTCGATCATCTTTTTCTGCATATTCCTGAAGAATCTGCAAAGATCCATCCGTTGACTGATCATCTACACAAATGATTTCTATTTCTTTTAAAGTCTGTCCTACTACACTGTCCATACATTGTCTCAAATAGGACTTTACATTATATACAGGAATAATTACCGATACTTTAACCATTATCCGTCTCCTCATGCATATTAAATTCCACTATATAGAATACTTTGTTTGCTGAATAAATGCAATCCTGTTTTATATTTTTTTCGTTTTGATCACAGCTTTATCCTGTCGTTACTGTTCACTCCTGTCAAAGCTCATGTACATGAGTTCTCATGACATTTGACATCCACCCCACTCCTGTGCTACTCTTCCAGTAATAAACATTTTATTTTATCATGGAGTTATATATGGACCGTATTCTGAATTATACTGTTTCTGATGCCGACAGCGGCATGATCGTTCTGGATTATCTGCGCAGGCAGGGCTTTTCCAGGCATATTCTCACAGCCATGAAAGCGGACAAAGAAGCACTTTCCATAAATGGAAAAAAAGCCGGTGGCCGAAGTATTCTGGCTGCTGGTGACCACTTCCGGGTACGCCTTCTGGAGACTGTTTCTTCTGAGGGTATCGTTCCGACACCCATGGAACTCTCTATTCTATATGAAGATCAGGATATCCTGGTAATCAATAAACCCGCAGATATGCCGGTTCATCCTTCCATTGGCAATTATACAAACACTCTCGCAAATGGCGTAGCTGCCTATCTGACCTCCAGGGGAGAAAGCTGTCCCTTCCGCTGTATCAACCGTCTGGACCGCGATACCTCTGGAGCACTGATTCTTGCCAAAAATGCTCTCAGCGCAGCCATTTTGTCTGTCCAGATGCGAAATCGTCAGATTCGTCGAACTTATCTCGCAGTCGTCGAAGGGATCACTCCTAAAAGCGGGACGATCTCTGCCCCCATCAGCCGGACTGCCGATTCTGTAATCGAACGTCATGTCGACTTTCAGAGCGGAGAATCTGCAATTACCCATTACCAAAGGCTGGAAGTCAAAAACAACCATTCCCTTCTTGAAATCCACCTTGAGACTGGCCGCACACACCAGATCCGCGTGCATATGGGATACATCGGCCATCCGCTTCCTGCTGATTACCTATATCATCCGGTCTATGACGTTTTCAAGCGACAGCCCCTGCATTCTCTTCAACTGGAATTCCGCCATCCTATCAGTGGAGAGGCTATGACGCTGATGGCCCCAGTTCCCGAAGATATGAGTAATGTCTTCTAAATTCATATAACGCCAAAACAGCAGTTTCTCCTCCCAGGGTCTTTATACCCTTTCACAGAAACTGCTGTTTTATTTTGTGAACTTATTTATTCTTGTCGTACACGATCTGCAGGCCTTTCAGAAGAAGATCTCCATCCAGTATCATCTTGCGTTTACAGTGCGGAATGATTTTTCTGGACATACCTCCCGTTGCGATCACAGTAACTTTCTGTCCAAGCTCTTCCTCGATTCTGTCAATGATACCATCTACTGCTGCAGCATTTCCATAAAGGATTCCACTCTTCATACAGTCCACTGTATTCTTACCGATGATTTTTCTTGGCTCCTCAATACTGATTCCACTCAGCTGGGAAGCTCTGGAGGTCAACGCATCCAGGGAAATCTGAACCCCCGGCATAATCATACCACCGATGTAATGTTTCTTATCATCTACTACAGAGATCGTTGTCGCTGTTCCCATATCGATGATCACGAGTGGAACCGGATACTGTGCCAGTGCTGCTACCGCATCAGCCACCCGGTCAGCTCCCATTTCACTTGGATTATCCAACATGATATTCAGACCGGTCTTTACGCCAGGTCCAAGGACCATCGCATCTTTCTTAAGGATTTTCTGTACCGCAAGTCTGGCTGCTGAAGTAATCTGCGGAACAACTGAAGAAATAATCGCGCCCTCAATATCTGCACGGTTGATATGGTGAATATCAAGAATCGTCTTGATATCAATTGCGTACTCCAGCTCCGTCTTTGTACGAATCGTAGAGATTCGCTCGGTAAAATATATTTTTTCTTTATCAATACAGCCAACAACAATGTTGGTGTTTCCAATATCAATGGCTAAAATCATAGTTTTCATTCCATTCCTGTCTATACGCTTTTTATGCAGCTGTATCTGTTTTCACGATCTGAGCTGCCGGAATCAGATGTGCCTTGGAAAGTGCGGTTCCTACAGCTGCTGTGATCACTGTAGAAGAAATCATTTCACAAATTGCATTGACTCCTACCATCAGGCAGCATCCGATAATGATATTATGACCACCCATCAGATTCTGGATCAGTTCTGTATTTCCAAACATCACAACCAGTGCCGTCATAAAGAACAGTGTATTTAAAAATGCGGAAAAGAATCCGGTTACTGCACAAGACACATACGTATTGGCTTTTTTATGAACGCCTCTGTAAATGAAGCCGATACAGATTCCATCCAGAATACGTGGTACAAAACACTGTACCGCTGATAAGAACGGATTAATCTGAAAAAGAGCAGCTCCAAGAGCACTTGTACCACCAATTCCTACTGCCTGCATAAAACTGGTCAGGCCGAAAACAGCTCCTGCGATTGCACCGCCTGTCGGTCCAAGTACAACGGCGCAGACTGCAACCGGAATCACGTTAAATGTTACTGCCAGTGGGCCAATGTTGAGATATCCCAATGGTGTGTAGGCCATCAGGAAAAGGATTCCTGCCATAAGGCCAAGAATAGTCAGCTGTGATGTAGTAAATTTCTTTGTTTTCATGTTTTCCTCCTTGTTATCGTTCCCTTACACGGGATACAATACGGTGCGGAATTGCGGGCATATGAATTTTTATTTACCCGCCTCCTGGTGAACGGGTTACTGTTCCTCTCTTTCATTCTGAATAGCGAGGATTTTATCCAGGATGACGTTGGCTGCATCCTCCTTGCTCATCAGCTGGAGTGATACGTCTTCATCCTGTGTAATCAGAGTCAGCACATTGGTATCTCCCTGAAATCCGGCTCCTGCCACTTTCAGATTGTTGGCAGCAACCATATCCAGATGTTTCTTTCCAAGTTTGGCTCTGGAATTACCAATCATATTCTGTGTTTCCATAGAAAAGCCACACAAAAACTGTCCCGGCACACGATGTTCTCCAAGATATCCCAGAATATCGTCTGTCTTTTCCAGTTCGATGCTCATCTGCGAATCATGTTTCTTCACTTTTTCCTCATAGACATTCGCCGGGCGATAATCAGCCACAGCTGCAGCCTTAATGATAATATCCTGTTCAAAGCTTCTCGAAGTGACTGCATCAAACATTTCTTTTGCTGTCACGACCGGTACAAGCTTTACAAACGGCGGCGGTTCAATCGCACAAGGCCCACTGACCAGTGTTACATCCGCCCCACGGAACATGGCTGCTTTGGCCAGGGCATAGCCCATCTTTCCTGAAGAATGATTCGTGATATAACGTACAGGATCGATCGACTCCTGTGTCGGTCCGGCAGTCACAAGGATTTTACGGCCAAGGAGATCTTTTTCTTTTGCAATTTCTTTGAGAATATAGTCAAGCAGCATCTCCGGTTCCGGCATCTTACCAGCTCCTGTATCTCCACAGGCCAGATAACCACTGGCCGGTTCGATCACTTCATAACCATAATGCTGCAGGATTGCAAGATTATCCTGAACGATCGGATTTTCATACATATTGGTGTTCATGGCCGGTGAAACAATTTTTTTACATTTACAGGCCATAATCGTAGTTGTCAGCATATCATCTGCAATTCCGTGTGCCAGTTTACCTATCACATTTGCGCTCGCCGGTGCGATCATCACCACATCCGCCTGCTTTGCGATGGAAACATGCTCCACATTGAACTGGAAATTACGGTCAAAGGTATCCACCAGACATTTGTTTCCGGTGAGTGTCTCAAACGTGATTGGATTGATAAAATTTGTGGCATTCTGTGTCATCAGTACATGCACCTGTGCATGCAGTTTCTTCAGTGCACTTGCAAGATATGCAATCTTGTATGCCGCAATGCTTCCGGTTACTCCCAGAAGAACTGTCTTTCCTTCTAACATATCGTTCTCCTCCTTTGACTGACAATGCTGTGCCTGCATCTGTTTTATTATAACAGCCTTCCGTGTAATTGCAATGTATTTTTCCTGTGTTCGATTTTTTATACAGCATTTTATTGAAGCTCGCAAAATTCTGTATTATAGGATTAGAGTGTCAAAAGACCCATTTTAATATTTGATTTTTTGTTTGTACCTTGAAAATTTAACACGAATTGGTGAAA
>CAKRPO010000034.1 GCA_934378195.1 uncultured Blautia sp. | reverse complement strand
GAAGGCGGTATCGAGCGTATCGTATGGATGCCAAAAGAACTGAAAGAATTCGTTGCTGAACGTCTGAACAAGACAGCACAGGAACTTTACGGAATCGAAAACTTCACTGATATGATCGGTGATGAGACAGTAGCAACAGATCCAGAAGCACTGGTTGAATACCTTACAGAAAAAGGACATCCGGCATTAGGAATGGATCCAATGATGTAAACCCTGCAAAGGGAAAGAATGCTTGCATTCTTTCCCTGAGGGTTTAACCCTGAGTTTTGAACTGCGACGATTTTTGATATTTTTTTAACATAAAAGATCCCGTGTTATCTTGTCACTGGTAATTTTATGTAGTATAATGATAGTTGAGTTTTTAATAATTTAGAGGAGGCTTATGAGAAATGCCGTTTAATCAGAAACCACAGAAATTTAATGCAAAGATTAACGCTGTCACAATCGGAAGCGGAGATAAGACTGTGACAATCGGTGGAGAAAATTCTTTCCCATTTTACACATTTGATGCACCAACAGAAAACACAGCAAAAATTGGTGTTGAAATCTCTGATCTGGGACTTGACGAATTTTCTGAAGGCGTAAGAGCTTATTATGAAGGAGCTACTACAATGGCTGAGATCGCTAAAAAAGCAGCAGCTATTGAAGGCGCAGATTTTGTTGCCCTGATCCTGGATGGTGGAGACCCGAACGGAGCAAACAAATCTGTTGAAGAACTTATCGAGGTTGTTAAAGAAGTGGCAGAAGCTATCGACTGTCCACTCGTTGTAGAAGGCTGCAAGAATGTAGAGAAGGATGCGGAACTTCTTCCAAAAGTTGCAGAAGTACTTCAGGGAAGAAATGCACTTCTTCTTTCCGAAAAAGAAGAAAACTACAAAGCAATCGGTGCAGCAGCAGGTCTTGCTTACAATCAGATCGTTGGTGCTGAATCAGCCGTTGATATCAACCTTGCAAAACAGCTGAACGTTGTTACTACACAGCTTGGTGTTGATGCGAAGAAGATCGTTATGAACATCGGTAGTGCAGCAGCTGGTTATGGATATGAGTACGTAGTATCTACTATGGACCGTATCAAAGGTGCAGCATTAGGACAGAATGACAATATGCTGCAGATGCCTATTATTACACCTGTATCCGCAGAGACATGGGCAGTTAAAGAAGCAACCGCTTCTGAAGCTGATATGCCTGAATGGGGATCAGCAGATGAGCGTGGAATCGACATGGAAGTTATGACTGCAGCAGCAGACCTTGCTGCTGGTTCTGATGCCGTAATCTTAAGACATCCGGAATCTATCAAAACAATTTCCAAACTGATCAAAGCACTTGCTTAAGGAATAATAGGAGGAAAAATTAGCTATGGCACTGAATGGTATTCAGATTTTTAAATTAACACCAAAGAAAAACTGTAAGGAATGTGGATGTCCGACATGTATGGCTTTCTCCATGAAAGTTGCACAGGGCGCAATGAAAATTGAACAGTGTCCACATATGTCTGACGAAGCACTGGCTTCTCTTTCTGAGGCAACTGCTCCGCCGATGAAAACAATCAAGATCGGAACTGGTGATGCAGAATTCACTCTTGGAGGAGAAACTGTTCTGTTCAGACACGAAAAAACATTTGTAAGCAAACCAAGATATGCTGTATCCCTTTGCACATGCATGGATGATGCAGAAGTTGAGGCTAAGCTTGCAGCAATCCCGCATGTAGACTATGACCGTATCGGTGAAAGAATGCATGTTGAACTTGTATACGTTAACTGCGATGAAAATGCAGATGCTGCTAAATTTACAGCACTTGTAGAAAAAGCTAAAGGACTGGGAAGAACTCTGATCCTCGGATGTACAGATCCTGAAAAAGCTAAAGCAGCTCTTGAAGTATGCAAGGATGGAAAACCGGTTCTTAACGGAGCAAACGCTTCCAACTATGAGGCAATGAATGCAGTTGCTACAGAAGCTGGAGTAGTTCTTGGAGTATCCGGAAAAGATATTAACGAGCTTTACGATACAGTAGCAGCTCTTGAAAAACTTGGCAACAAAAACCTTGTTCTTGATACAACAGGCGCTGATATCAAAGAAACATTTGCAAATACTGTAATGGTTCGTCGTGCAGCTCTGAAAGATCAGGACAGAACATTTGGATATCCATCCATCGTTAACCTGGTTAAACTTGCCAAAGGTGATCATCATTTACAGGCAGCACTTGCTTCCGTATTTACAATGAAATATGGTTCCATCATCGTTATGGAACAGATGACATATGCAGAGGCTCTTCCACTGTTTGGTCTTCGTCAGAACGTTTATACTGATCCACAGAAACCGATGAAAGTAGAGCCGGGTATCTACCCACTCAACGGTGCAGATGAGAATTCTCTCGTTGTTACAACCGTAGACTTTGCTCTTACATACTTCGTAGTTTCCGGTGAACTGGAACGTTCCGGTGTACCGCTTAATCTGGTTATCAACGATGCAGGCGGACTTTCCGTACTGACATCCTGGGCAGCTGGTAAATTCTCCAGCACCAGCATTTCTGAGTACATCAAGACAGAAGTTGAGCCGAAAGTAAAATGCCGTAAACTCGTTATCCCTGGTAAAGTAGCTGTTCTTAAGGGCGACCTTGAAGCAAAACTTCCGGGATGGGAGATCATTGTAGGACCTAGAGAAGCAGTTCAGCTTGTGAAATTCTTAAAAGATATGCAGGCATAAGCCGGCATAAAATATAATTTTTCTCAGGGAGGAGGAAACTCCCTGAGACATTAAAAACCATGTAAAGGAGAACACAGGTATGGCAAAATTTGTTACTATTGGAGAGAGACTTTCCACAACAGCACCAGCAGTTAATAAAGCATTCACAGAGAGAGATCCTGAGCCGATCCTCAAAAGAGCAAAACAGCAGCTCGATGCAGGTGCTACATACCTCGATGTAAATATCGGACCAGCAGAGAACGATGGACCGGAACTGATGAAATGGGCTGTAGAGCTTCTGCAGAGCAACTTTGACAATGTTCCGCTTGCACTGGATACTTCCAACGTTGCAGCTATCGAAGCTGGTATTTCTGTATACAATCGTTCCAAAGGAAAACCGATCGTAAACTCCGCTGATGCTGCAGGAAGAATCGGTTATGTTGATGTTGCAGCTGCTAACGATGCAATCGTTATCGCTCTTTGCAACGGTGAAGGAATTGCAAAAGACAATGATGAACGTATGATGTACATGCAGACTCTGATGGAGAGAGGTATGGAACATGGTATGGACGTTGAGAATGATATGTGGTTTGACCCGTTATTCCTGGTTATCAAAGGAATGCAGGACAAACAGATGGAAGTTCTTGAATTCATCAAAATGATCTCTGATATGGGAATGAAGAGCACCGGTGGTCTTTCCAATAACTCCAACGGTATGCCGAAACATATCCGTCCGATCATGGACTCCGCTATGGTAGCTATGGCTATGATGCAGGGACTTACATCCGCAATCGTTAACCCTAACGACCTGCGCCTGATGGAAACAATCAAATCCTGCGATATCATCAAGAATAATTATCTGTACGCAGATTCCTATCTGGAAATCTAATCAGTCTGACTTTTTACGGCTGTAGATAAAAAAAGGCTGGAGGCTTCGCGGCCTCTGGCCTTTTTTATAAATATTAATAAGTCTGACGCCCAACGCCACAGCTGAAAGACAAGAATATTCACGAGGCGAGAAAGGTGGTTACCGCATGTTTAAGGTGACATTTGCATTTGAAAATGGCAGTGAGGTAGAAGCATTTGCCAATGCGGGGGATAATCTGCTGGAGGTTGCACGTGGTGCTAATGTGGCAATCGATGCACCATGTTCCGGAAACGGAGCCTGCGGAAAGTGTCGGGTGCAGTTAAAAGGCGGAGAACTGGACTCAAAGAAAACTCTTCATATTTCTGATGAAGAATTTGAAAAAGGATGGCGTCTGGCATGTATGAGCAAAATCTGCGCGGATGTGGAAGTACTTGTACCAGACATTGCATCTGCTTACAAGAGCAGAATGAAAGTGGCTGACTTAAGTTCCAAAGAAGAAATTGCAATTTTTGAAAAAGCAAAAAATCAGGTTGAAGAAACCGGAATTCAGTTAAGAAACAGTCTGGAAGTTGTAGAACTTCAGATGAGTGAGCCTACTCTGGATGATACGATGCCGGATGTAGAGAGACTGACAAGAGCACTTCGGAAATTTATGAACCTGAACAGGATCAGAGTTCCGTATACCGTTCTTCGCAAACTTCCGGATGTTCTTCGTGCAAGCAAATTTTCTGTGAAGTGTGTCGTTCGCGTTACACCAAACGATATGTTTGTATATGACATTTTTGACAGCAAAGAAGATGTGATCATGGGCGGTCTTGCAGTGGATATCGGTACAACGACGGTTTCTGCTGTGATCATTGATATGGCGACCGGTGAAATCCTTGCCAAGAGCTCTTCCGGTAATGGTCAGATCCGTTATGGTGCGGATGTTATCAACCGTATCATTGAGACGACCAAACCAGGTGGAATCAAGAAATTACAGGATGCTGTGATCAAAGAGACGATCAATCCGATGATTCATGAGATGTGCAGAAGTATTCATCTCCCGGAAAACCAGATTTATCGTATGTGTGTGGCATCCAATACGACGATGAATCATCTGTTTGCAGGAATTAATGCAGATTACCTGCGTACAGAACCCTATATTCCGGCATTCTTTAAAACAAACTCTCTGTTTGCGTCAGATGTTGGAATTGAGATCAACAAAGATGCACACATCATCATGGCTCCGAATATCGGAAGCTATGTAGGCGGTGATATCACAGCAGGTACTTTGGTAAGTATGATCTGGAATCGACCGGAATTTTCATTGTTTATTGACCTTGGTACTAATGGAGAGCTTGTATTTGGAAACTCTGATTTCATGATGAGCTGTGCATGTTCTGCCGGACCGGCATTTGAGGGTGGAGATATCAGCTGCGGTATGCGTGCGACAGATGGTGCCATCGAAGCATGTACGATTGATAAAGAAACGATGGAGCCTGCTTACAAAGTAGTTGGCGAACCTGGAACCAAACCGGTTGGTCTCTGCGGTTCAGGTATCATTGATGTGATCAGTGAACTGTTTATGACAGGAATCATCAATCCAAAAGGTAAATTTGTCCGTGAAGGAAAGAGAGTCCGTCACGACCATTATGGAATGGGAAGTTATGTGATTGCATTTGAGGAAGAGGCAGGATCTGTGAAGGATGTCGAGATCACAGAAGTAGATATCGATAACTTCATCCGTGCAAAAGGAGCAATTTTCTCTGCAATCCGTACAATGCTGTCTTCTCTTGATTTCGATGTATCCATGATTGATGATGTCTATGTTGCCGGTGGTATCGGTAGCGGAATCAATATGCAGAATGCAGTCAATATCGGAATGTTCCCGGATGTTCCACTTGAGAAGTTCCATTATATTGGTAACTCCTCACTGACAGGTGCGTATCTGATGCTTCTTTCCACAGCAGCAGAAAAGAAAACTTATGAGCTTGCATCAAACATGACATATATGGAACTTTCTACAGTTCCAACTTACATGGACGAATTTGTGGGAGCATGCTTTATCCCACATACCGATGCATCCATGTTCCCTAATGTGCATCAAAGATGATAGCCAGGGGCTAAAAATATAAATGCTGTTCATGCCTGCATGATAAAGCTTTTTGTTTAATAACTTAGAAGAGGTGTGTTATGAGTTCTGACGTAAAAACAACATTTGATCTGGCAGAAATGGAGTCTGTAGGAGATAAACTGGGATATGGAAAAGACAGCAAGGAGCGTCTCCCGTGGGAACATTATCTGAGCCAGTACCAGGAAGCTGATCCGAAGGAAATAGCCACAAGGCTTGGCATTTCTTACAATGAAGAACAGAAGTATTTTACTTTGAAATTTCTTGGAACGGTCTATCAGATTTCCTGGCCGGATTTTCAGGTCAGTCATGAAGAGGATGATATGGGATTCTACCCTCTGGAAACCATGACTTATGCCAGGACTCTGACAATCCGATTTCTGTTAAATGGTGCCGCAGCACAGGGCACCGGTAAATTTAAGACTTACAGAGAAATGCCGTGGGGTGAGGTATATCTTCGCCAGTTTGATGGACGCTGCATCAAACGACTGGCATTCTCCTATGGTAATCGTATCAAAGATTTCCGGGCAATCATGGAACACATGCATTGCGAACCTGTACAGCACGGTGACATTGCTTACCAGCTGGAAATTTTTCCGGATTATCTGGTCCAGATGATTTTGTGGGAAGGAGACGATGAGTTCCCACCGTCCTCACAGATTCTGTTTTCAGATAATTTCCCGGTATCCTTCCAGGCAGAAGACATGGCTGTCATGGGAGACGTGATCATTGGATCACTGAAGTCTTACGCGAAATGTGTATAAAAAAGGAGGTAACTTTTATGGGATTCAAAAGTGACATCGAAATTGCACAGGAGTGCGAAATGCTGCCAATCACAAAGATTGCAGAAAAAGCAGGTATTGATGACAAATATCTGGAGCAGTACGGTAAATACAAAGCAAAAATTGATTACAATCTTCTGAAAGAAAGTGACAAAAAGGACGGCAAGCTGATTCTTATGACAGCAATCAACCCGACACCGGCCGGTGAAGGAAAAACTACTACAACAGTAGGTCTTGCAGATGCAATGCAGAAGCTTGGCAAAAATGTTATGGTTGCTCTGCGTGAGCCATCCCTTGGACCGGTATTCGGTGTGAAAGGCGGCGCAGCAGGCGGCGGCTATGCACAGGTAGTTCCGATGGAAGACATCAACCTTCATTTCACAGGTGACTTCCATGCGATCGGTGCAGCAAACAACCTTCTTGCAGCAATGATCGATAACCATATCTTCCAGGGTAACGCTCTGAACATCGACCCGAGAAAGATCACATGGAAGAGATGTGTAGATATGAATGACCGTCAGCTTCGTAATGTAGTAGACGGACTTGGCGGAAGAACAAACGGTATGCCTCGTGAAGACGGATATGACATCACTGTTGCATCCGAGATCATGGCTGTTCTCTGTCTTGCAAGTGATATCACAGACCTGAAAGAAAGACTTTCCAGAATTATCATTGGATATACATATGGTAAAGTTTCTGAGCAGAAACCGGTAACAGCTGGTGATCTTCATGCAGAAGGTGCTATGACAGCACTTCTGAAAGATGCCCTGAAACCGAATCTCGTTCAGACTCTGGAACACGTTCCGGCAATTGTTCATGGTGGACCGTTCGCAAACATCGCTCATGGATGTAACTCCGTAACAGCAACCAAAATGTGTATGAAGCTTGCTGATTACACCATCACAGAGGCTGGATTCGGTGCAGACCTTGGTGCTGAGAAATTCCTGGATATCAAGTGCCGTATGGCAGGACTGCATCCAAGCGCAGTTGTTATCGTAGCTACTGTACGTGCCCTGAAATACAACGGTGGTGTAGCAAAAGCTGACCTCAACAACGAAAATCTGGAAGCACTGGAAAAAGGACTTCCAAACCTTCTGAAACATGTAAGCAACATCAAGAACGTATACAAACTTCCTTGTGTAGTTGCTATCAATGCATTCCCGACAGATACCAAGGCAGAGCTTGACCTGGTAGAAGCAAAATGTAAAGAACTCGGCGTAAATGTTGCTCTTTCCGAAGTATGGGCAAAAGGCGGCGAAGGTGGAGTGAAACTTGCAGAAGAAGTTCTTCGTCTGGTTGAAGAGCCGAATGACTTCTCCTATGCATACGAACTGGAAGGTTCTATCGAAGACAAACTGAACCAGATCGTACAGAAAGTATACGGCGGTAAGAGAGTTGTTCTGACAGCAAATGCCCAGAAACAGGCAAAACAGCTTGAAGCACTCGGATTTGGCAACTGCCCGATCTGCGTAGCTAAGACACAGTACAGCCTGACAGATGACCAGACCAAACTTGGTGCACCGACAGACTTCGAAGTTACTGTACGTAACCTGAAGATCTCCGCAGGTGCAGGATTCATCGTAGCCCTGACAGGTGAGATTATGACTATGCCAGGTCTGCCGAAAGTACCGGCTGCAGAGAGAATTGATGTAGACGAGACTGGTAAGATCACAGGACTTTTCTAAATATACAAGGAACTTCCTTGTACACCGCCAATGATTTGGCAATCAAGAAAACCCTGAGGGGGACCATCTCACAGTTGCGAAGGCCGAAGGTCCCCCTCAGACTCCCCCTGCTTGGCCACGCTGAAAAGTTTCTTATACCGGGAGCCAGGGAGTATGTGGTGTTGGTATCGACAGGTAACGTTGACAACCGATGCAGAATATTACCGGACTGCGTGGCCCGGTGGGGAGCGCGAGGGGAGAGCGGCCTTCGCAACTGTGAGCACCCTCCCCTCGCAGGTTTGCTCATATTTCCAAATATGAACAGGTATTAGGATTTATCCTATGCCTATCAACAGGTATACAGGACTGATCCTGTAAAAATATAAAAATAATAAGAAAAAAAGCACCTTTTAATTGGACCACTTTTTTTCAGGAGGAGAAAAAAATGGGATTTTCAACAAGTACATGCACAGAATTCGTTGAAGTACTCGCATCCAAAGCCCCGGTACCGGGTGGCGGTGGAGCTTCCGCATTAGTTGGTGCAGTTGGAACTGCACTTGGCAACATGGTAGGCAGCCTTACTGTAGGTAAAAAGAAATACGCGGATGTAGAAGATGAAATGTGGGAGCTGAAAGCAAAATGCGACCAGCTTCAGAAAGATTTCCTTCGTCTGATCGAAAGAGACGCAGAAGTCTTTGAGCCACTCTCCAAAGCATATGGTATGCCGAGAGAAACAGAGGAAGAAAAGGCTGAGAAAGCACGTGTTATGGAAATCGTGCTGAAAGATGCATGCTCTGTTCCGATGGAAATCATGGAAAAATGTTGTGAAGCAATTGATCTTATTGTAGAGTTTGCTGCAAAAGGATCCAAACTGGCAATCAGTGATGCAGGTGTTGGAGCAGCTTTCTGCAAAGCAGCATTACAGGGAGCAAGCCTGAACGTATATATCAACACCAAATCCATGGCAAACAGAGAATACGCAGAAGAACTCAACAAGAAAGCAGATGCAATGCTTGAGAAATATACAAAGATTGCAGATGAAACATTCGAAAGTGTTCTTGGCAGATTAAAATAAATGTTGTCAGAGTAGGGTGGAGTTTCCACAAGTATCTGGTGACGTAATATGAGCGGAGGAAATATAAAAATGGCAAAGCAGTTATTAGGTAAAGAAGTAACAGCAGCATTGAATGAAAGAATCAAAGCAAATGTAGCTGAGTTACAGAGTAAAGGTGTTAATCCGACTCTGTGTATCATCCGTGTAGGCGAAAATCCAAGTGATATTTCTTATGAAAAGGGAGCAACCAAACGTTGCGAAACACTTGGTGTTGCATGTGAAAAAATTCTTCTTCCAGGAGATGTAACACAGGAAGAACTTCTTGCAACAATTGACAAAGTAAACAAAGACGACCATATCCATGGCGTTCTTCTGTTCCGTCCGCTGCCGAAACATCTGGATCAGGCAGTGATCGAAAATGCACTTGCAGCAGAAAAAGACGTTGACTGTATGACAGACCTTTCCATGTCCGGTGTTTATACAGGCAAAAAGATCGGTTTCCCTCCATGTACACCACAGGCTTGTATGGAAATCCTGGATCATTACGGAATCGACTGCACAGGTAAGAAAGCAGTTGTTATCGGAAGAAGCCTTGTAGTTGGCAAACCGGCAGCAATGATGCTGGTTAAGAAAAACGCAACCGTAACCATCTGCCACACAAGAACTGTAGATATGCCGTCTGTAGCAAGAGAAGCAGATATCGTGATCGTAGCAGCAGGCCGTGCAGGTGTTGTTGGGGCTGATTACGTCAAAGAAGGACAGACAATCATCGATGTAGGTATCAACGTAAATGCAGAAGGCAAGCTTTGCGGAGATGTTGATTACGCAGCAGTTGAGCCAATCGTTGATGCCATCACTCCTGTACCGGGCGGTGTTGGAAGTGTTACCACATCTGTTCTGGTAGGACATGTAGTAGAAGCTGCAATGAGAAAGGTTAATGGATGATCAGAAACAAAAAAGCAATGCTCTTTTGTTTTCAGATAATACTGACAGGTGCCCTTATCACAGGGGCACCTTGTCTGGCATCTGGGGATACAGGAGTAAATGAAGTTATTTCACAGAATTCAGATAAAAATATAGTAATTGTTGAAACGAATAATACAGAAATAGTCACAGATAAAAATGAAAACAACTCTGCATATGCAGATCAAGATACAGGAAAAGAAGAAAGTGTGTCGGATAGTGTCTTCGGCAGTTCTGACACAGCATCAGACAGCACTGAGGCAGATCATTCCGGAGAAGGGCAGATCCATAAGCCTGCCGGTCTGAAAGCACCGGACTTCACTTCAGATCCGGATTTTATCGATGATTCGACAGATAATACTTACGGATATTATACGATCATGGGAGATACGACAGTTTCCCTGGCACAAATGACTTCACAGTACGAAGAACAGGGTGTTGAATATCCTTCCGCAGTATTGAAAGATGGTGGAGCTGCAGCAATTGATGACTTTTGCACGATCATTCTGGAAGAAGCAAATGCGGAAGGTGTTCGTGGAGAAGTTGTTTTTGAACAGGCTATGCTGGAGACCGGATGGCTGCAGTATGGCGGTGATTCAGGAGCTGCGCAGTATAATTTTGCAGGAATTGGAACAACCGGAGAGGGTGTTGCCGGAGTTTCCTACCCGGATGTACGTACAGGAATTCGCGCACAGGTGCAGCACCTTAAGGCGTATGCATGTGAAGAAGCATTGAGTCAGGACTGCGTAGATACCCGATTTTGTATGGTGACAAGAGGAAGTGCTCCATATGTAGAATGGCTTGGACAGCAGGAAAACCCGAATGGAGGTGGCTGGGCAGCTGGCTCTGATTATGGAGAGAAACTAAGAAAATTGCTCAGTGATCTGAAAGAAGAGTAAGCATTGTTCAAGTCGAACATCCGTGAGACTTGGCGCGTGATTCTGGTCAGCATAAGCTGACATATTCTTTACAGAATCACTGCGCATCCTCGCGGAGCGTTTATCTCAGTCGGAGATTGAACTCCCACTGAGACAAATTTGCCATTACTCACCACCTGAAAAAGGTGGGAGTCTTCTCGACTGAGATAAAAGGAGTGAGATATGGTGTCCCACTCCTTTTGAATTGTATAAAAAGTTAATTTAATAGAACAAGATTGATAAAAAATTATACAATATGTTAAAAACATCACAAAAATGTCGCAAAAAATAAAAAAATTGAATAAATTAATTCAAATCTCCTATATTTTCCTTGTGAAAATTATATATTTAATGTATAATCAGATATAACAGAGCTGTGTAAATTATACAAAAACGATAAGCACAGGAAAAATCTATTTTTCAACAAGGAGGGAATTGAATGTTAGATCAGTCTTATTACGCGAAGACAGATGAGATCATCGAGCATTACGGACCGAAACCTGCATCATTGATCCCAATCATGCAGGATATCCAGGCGGAGTACCGTTATCTTCCTGGAGAGCTTCTGACGTATGTTGCATCCAAGATTGGAGTTACAGAAGCAAAGGCTTACAGTGTAGCCACTTTCTATGAGAACTTTTCCTTTGAGCCAAAAGGAAAATACGTGATCAAAGTCTGTGATGGAACGGCCTGTCATG
Source organism: uncultured Blautia sp. (assembly GCA_934378195.1). Lineage (GTDB taxonomy): Bacteria > Bacillota > Clostridia > Lachnospirales > Lachnospiraceae > Blautia_A. Next base: position 15,014 of record CAKRPO010000034.1, on the reverse strand, counting down.
TGCGTAAATCCATGCCGGTCAAAGAAGCTCTGATGAAAGAACTCGGACTTAGCAATAAGAAGCATACAACGGATGATATGCTTTTTACAGTAGAAACTGTATCCTGCCTTGGTGCGTGCGGATTGGCACCAACACTTACAGTAAATGATGAAGTACATCCGAAGATGACACCAGAAAAGGCAATCGAGTTGTTAAATGAATTGAGAGGTGAGACGGTATGAGTATTGTGAGTAAAGAAGATCTGCTCAACAAGCAGGCTGAAGCAAAAAATACCCTGGAATCTTTTACCTGTCGTGTACTTGTCTGTTCCGGTACCGGATGTATCGCTTCCGGCGCGCAGAAGATTTACGACGAGATGGCGAAATTGTGCGAGAATCTTGACTGGGTAAGTGTAGAAATGCAGAAAGATGTTCCGCATGTTGGCGTTGTTAAGACAGGATGCCAGGGCCTTTGTGAATTAGGACCTCTGATGAAGATTGAACCTTATGATTATCAGTATGTTCATGTACAGGTAGAAGACTGTAAAGAGATCGTAGAGCGTACTGTTATGGAAGGAGAACCTGTAAGCAGACTGTTTTATCGTGATCATGATACAGCCTGTCCACATCCTTCCGATATTCCGTTCCTGAATCAGCAGACAAGAATTGTTCTTGAGAACTGTGGCAATATCAACGCAGAATCAATTGATGAATATATTGCTGTCGGCGGTTTCCAGGCTATGGCAAAAGCTTTCTTCGATATGTCCCCACAGGATGTTATCGATGAAGTAACAAAGTCCGGACTTCGCGGACGAGGCGGAGCTGGTTTCCCGGCCGGTAAAAAATGGTCTCAGGTTGCCCGCCAGAAAGAAAAAGTACGCTACGTTGTATGTAATGGTGATGAAGGTGACCCGGGTGCATTTATGGATGGTTCCGTAATGGAAGGTGATCCATATAAGATGATCGAAGGTATGACCATTGCAGCATACGCAGTTGGTGCGGAGAATGGATACATTTATGTTCGCGCAGAATATCCGCTTTCCGTTAAACGTCTCCGCATGGCTATCGAACAGGCAGAAGCTTATGGACTGCTTGGTGACAATATCCTTGGATCCGGTGTAAACTTCCATTTACATATTAACCGTGGAGCAGGTGCGTTTGTCTGTGGTGAAGGTTCTGCCCTTACCGCATCCATCGAAGGTAAACGAGGCATGCCGCGTGTAAAACCACCTCGTACCGTAGAAAAAGGTCTCTGGGAGAAACCTACTGTTCTTAATAACGTAGAAACATATGCAAACGTTCCGAAGATCATCCTTCAGGGCGCTGACTGGTTCCGTACCATCGGAACAGAAGGAAGCCCGGGAACTAAGACATTCTCTCTGACCGGTGCTATTGAGAACACAGGTCTGATCGAAGTACCTATGGGAACCAGCCTTCGCCATATTATCTATGATATCGGCGGCGGCCTGAAGAGTGGAGCTGCTTTTAAAGGCGTACAGATCGGTGGACCATCCGGTGGATGTCTGATCGAAGACCAGATCGACCGTCCGCTTGACTTTGACTCCGTTAAATCACTCGATGCAATTATGGGTTCCGGTGGTCTGGTAGTTATGGATGAAAACACCTGTATGGTTGAGGTTGCCAGATTCTTCATGAACTTTACACAGCGTGAGAGCTGTGGTAAATGTGTTCCGTGCCGTGAAGGAACCAAACGTATGCTGGAGATTCTTGAGAGAATCGTAGATGGCAAAGGCGAAATGTCCGACCTTGATGAACTGGAAGAGCTTGCTACCATGGTACAGAGCATGGCTCTCTGTGGACTTGGTAAGAGTGCACCGCTTCCGGTTATCAGTACTCTGAAACGTTTCCGTGATGAATACGAGGAACACATTAAGGATAAGAAATGTCGTGCAAAAGTCTGTACAGCACTTCGTAAATTCCACATTAACCCAGAATTCTGTATCGGCTGTGGCAAGTGTGCGAAGAACTGCCCGGCAGGTGCAATCAGTGGAAAGATTAAATCTCCGTATCATATTAACAACGATGTATGTATCAAGTGTGGTTCCTGTAAAGACAACTGTAACTTTGATGCGGTTTATGTGGAAGCATAGGAAGGAGGCTGAATTATGGGTACAATGACAATTGACGGTAGAAAAGTTGAATTTACCGATGAAAAAAACGTCCTGACCGTTATCCGTAACGCAGGCATTGATATTCCGACACTGTGCTATCATTCGGAACTTTCTACATTTGGAGCATGCCGTTTATGTACAGTAGAAGATGACAGAGGCAAAACCTTTGCTTCCTGTTCAGAAGTACCACGTGATGGTATGGTTATTCATACCAACACCAATAAATTAAGAAACTATCGTAAACTGATCGTGGAACTGCTTCTTGCAGCACACTGTCGTGACTGTACGACATGTATCAAGAGTGGTGAGTGTGTCCTTCAGGAACTGGCACATCGTCTTGGTGTAAGAACCGTACGTTTCCAGAACACAAGAGAGCAGCATGAACTGGATTTCAGTTCTCCATCTATCGTTCGCGATCCGAATAAATGTATCCTCTGCGGAAACTGTGTACGTGCCTGCGAGGAAATTCAGGGAATCGGTGCACTTGGATTTGCATTCCGTGGAACAGAAGCTATGGTTATGCCGGCATTCAACAAGAAAATCGCAGAGACACAGTGTGTAAACTGCGGACAGTGCCGTGCATTCTGTCCGACAGGAGCTATTTCCATCCATACCAATACAGATAAAGTCTTTAAGGCACTTGCAGATCCGGATGTTCGTGTAGTTGCACAGATTGCACCTGCAGTACGTGTTGCGGTAGGCGATCATTACGGACTTCAGAAGGGCCGCAGTGTAATGGGCAAGATCGTCAATGCTCTTCACCGTATGGGCTTTGATGAGGTTTATGACACCACTTTCAGTGCCGACCTTACGATTATGGAAGAAAGTGCAGAATTCCTCGATCGTATAGAGAAAGGCGAGAAACTTCCGCTGCTGACATCCTGTTGTCCGGCATGGGTAAAATTTATTACAGATCAGTATAAGGATTATATCCCGAATATTTCTACCTGCAGATCTCCACAGGGAATGCTTTCTGCAGTTATCAAGGAATACTTCCGTGATCCGGAACATGCCAAAGGCAAGAAGACTATCATGGTTTCTGTTATGCCATGTACTGCCAAGAAGGCAGAGGCAGTTCGTCCGAACAGCTATACACATGGTGAGAAAGATACGGATATCGTTATCACGACCACAGAGCTTCTTCGTATGATCGATAACTTTGGCCTTGACTTTGCGAGACTTGAGCCGGAAGCATGTGATATGCCGTTTGGATTCGGCTCCGGTGGAGGCGTTATCTTTGGCGTTACCGGTGGTGTTACAGAGGCAGTTCTCCGCCGTCTGACTCCGGACCACAGCAAAGAAACAATGAGAGAAATCTCCGAGTGTGGTGTACGTGGAGATGAGGGAATCAAGGAATTCTCTGTACCGTACAAAGGAATGGAAATTAAGATCTGCGTAGCCAGTGGACTTGCCAATGCAAGAATCGTTATGGATCGTGTAAAGAACGGCGAAGCAGAATATCATCTGATCGAAGTTATGGCATGTCGTCGTGGATGCATCATGGGTGGCGGTCAGCCGACCAGATCCGGTGACAGAACAAAAGCTGCCAGAGCAAGAGGTCTGTATAATGCAGATAATACAACGATTATCAAGAAGTCCGATGAGAACCCGATGGTACTTGAACTTTATCAGGGACTTCTCAAAGGCAAGGAGCATGAACTGCTTCATAATGAGTTTTATTGATGTGGTTTGGGGACATTTTTGATTTAATTTGAGGGTATGATGAGAGAGTAATATAATATGATTTACGCCGAGGCACTATGTATAGCGCCTGGTGTAGGAGAATGAGCTGACACAGGATTTGCTTCTGTAACAGGTCTGCGTTTCCGTAATTCTTTCGTTCGCCTATTGATAACTGCTTTTGCAAACTCGTGCTTGCAGCACTCAGACAGTGCAACGCAGTTATCGCTAGAACGAAAGAATTCCTGGAAGCCTCGACAGGTTCCAGAATCATAATCCAGTACAGCTCATTTCTTCGTAACACCAGAAGTAAGATTGTAGGTGCCTCGGCTGTTATTCGTTATATAGTTCCTCTCAGGCATACCCCAAAATGTAAATCAGAAATACGGACATCAATCTATTAAAAAATCTCTCCCTTGCACATACATCGCCGATACGATACAATATAGTAATAAAATACTAGATTAAGAGGTGCAAGGATATGCGTGAAATACAAGCATCAGTTATCACGGACACCATCGAGCGACTTTGTATCGAAGCCAACCAGGTGCTTCCGGAGGACATTAAAGAATCCATTCAGGTCTGTCGTGCGAGAGAGGACGGACAGATTGCCTGTGGAATACTGGATAATATTATTGAAAACTATCAGATAGCAGAAAACGAGCAGGTGCCGATCTGCCAGGATACAGGAATGGCGTGTGTCTTTCTTGAAATCGGTCAGGACGTACATATTGCAGGCGGTGACCTCACCGAAGCAGTAAATGAAGGCGTCCGCAGAGGATACACCAACGGCTATCTCCGTAAATCAGTTGTGAAGGATCCGGTACGCAGAGGAAATACCGGCGACAATACTCCGGCAATGCTTTATACCGAGATCGTACCTGGTGAGAATATCAAGATCACAGTTGGTCCGAAAGGTTTCGGAAGCGAAAACATGAGTGCGATTCGTATGTTTAAACCATCTGCAGGCATCGAAGGAATCAAAGATTTCATCCTCGAGACAGTCGAGACAGCCGGACCGAACCCATGTCCACCAATGGTAGTTGGTGTGGGAATCGGAGGAACTTTTGATAAAGCTGCACTTCTTGCAAAGAAAGCTCTGATGCGTCCGGTTGATTCTGAGAACGAAGATCCGTATTACGCAGATCTCGAGAAAGAAATGCTGGAAAAAATCAATCAGCTTGGAATCGGTCCGCAGGGATTTGGCGGAAAGACAACGGCAATCGGTCTGAATATCGAGACCATGCCGACACACATTGCAGGCATGCCGTGCGCTATCAATATCAGCTGCCATGTAACCAGACACAAAACGGAGGTGATCTGAGATGGAACGTCATATTACATTACCATTGACTGAAGAACTTGCAAAGACACTCCACGCAGGGGATACTGTTTACCTGACAGGAACGATCTATACCTCCCGCGATGCCGGCCATAAAAGAATGTGCGAGGCTCTTGCAAGAGGAGAAGAACTTCCTTTTGATCCAAAAGATGCGACCATCTATTATGTGGGTCCGACCCCTGCAAAACCGGGTCAGGTTATCGGATCTGCTGGCCCAACCACCAGCGGCCGTATGGACGCTTATGCACCAACTATGATGTCCGTAGGAGCCCGTGGTATGATCGGTAAAGGAGCCCGTCTTCCGGAAGTTGTAGAAGCTATGAAGAAATACAGCGGCGTTTACTTTGGCGCTATCGGCGGTGCTGGCGCTCTTCTTGCAAAATGCATCAAGAAGGCTGAACTCGTTGCGTACGAAGATCTCCAGTCCGAGGCACTTCGCAGACTTTATGTAGAGGAGATGCCTCTTGTAGTCATCATCGACTGCGAAGGAAACAATCTCTATGAGCAGGGCAGAGAAGCTTACCTCAAAGAGCATAGCAAGAACAAGTGATAATCAGTAAATATAGCATAACCAATAAATAAATCATAACCAAAGCCCCTTATGCATATAAATATAACAATACATGGGATTGTGTGAATATATGCAAGGGGGCTTTTTTATATGGAAAATTTTCAGGTTTACCGGGATATTCAGGCGCGTACCGGTGGTGACATATACATAGGTGTTGTTGGTCCAGTCCGTACAGGCAAATCCACATTCATCCGCAGGTTTATGGAGCTGGTGGCCCTGCCGGAGATAGAAATGTCGAAGCAGGCAGAGATGCGGGATCAGCTTCCTTTAAGCGGTTCCGGCAAACTGATCACAACAGTAGAACCCAAATTTATTCCCAAAGAAGCGATAAATGTAAACCTTGGCGATGACCAGAAAGTACGGATTCGTCTGATCGACTGTGTGGGATTTCTGGTAAAAGATGCCAGCGGTCATATTGAAGATGGAAGAGAACGCATGGTAAAGACACCATGGTTTGAAAAAGCAATTCCATTTCATGAAGCAGCGGAGACCGGAACTCGCAAAGTGATTCAGGAACATGCAACGATCGGACTGGTCATTACGACGGATGGCAGTTTTGGAGAGCTTCCAAGGGAGAATTTTTCTGAGGCAGAAGCCCTGACCATAAACCTCCTGAAAAAACAGGGCAAACCATTTCTGATTCTTGTGAATTCCCAGATGCCATACAAAGAAGAAACGCAGGAGCTTGTCCGGAATCTGCAGACAAAATATGGTGTGACAACGATGGCGGCCAACTGTGAACAGTTACGTAAAGAAGATATCACCAGGATCCTTTCCAACATTTTGTATGAATTTCCGGTCAGTGAGATTCAGTACTTTGTCCCCAAATGGGTGGAGATGCTGCCAAATGACCATGAACTGAAAGCTCAGCTTCTGAACCAGATTCGGGAACAGATGAAGAAATTACTTCATATTAAAAATATTACCAGAGAAAATGTACAGTTGGGTATTCCCTTTGTTCAGGATGTTCTGCTGGAAGATGTCAGCTTATCCAGCGGCAAGGTACGTATCCGGGTACAGGTGAAGGATGAATACTATTACCGGATCCTGAGTGAAATGAGCGGTATTCAGATGGAAACAGAGTATGATCTGATTCATACGATGAAAGAACTTGCTGCCATGAAAGAACAGTATGTGAAAGTGCAGGCGGCACTGGAAGCAGTAAAAGAAAATGGTTATGGCGTGGTAGTGCCGGAACTCAGCGAGATTCAGATAGAAGAACCGTCTGTGATACGACAGGGCAGTAAATATGGTGTGAAGATAAAATCCAAGAGCCCGTCCATTCACATGATCAAAGCAAATATTGAAACTGAGATCGCACCAATCGTGGGAACAGAGCAGCAGGCCAAAGACCTGATCCAGTATATCGGAGAAAGCAGTCAGAGAGGGGAAAGTATCTGGGAAACGAATATATTTGGCAAATCCATCGAACAGCTGGTACAGGACGGAATTCGAAGCAAACTGACTTCCATCGGAGAAGAAAGCCAGTCCAAACTACAGGATACCATGCAGAAGATCGTCAATGACAGCAAAGGTGGAATGGTGTGTATTATTATATAAAATATACGAAAAGGCAGGTCAGGAACAAAACAAGGTTCCTGATCTTTTTTTGCTTTTGCATAAAAAGTTCGTGATTTTTCGCTTTTTTTTTATCGGGGGGGGGTAAAAACAGACGTCAAAGCCTTTACATAAAAACGGTTATGTGTTAGAATGCAAATGTTTATAAAACAAACGGGGGAAAGAAATGAGTAATAGCGTAAGAAAAAGAAGACCAATCGAACATTGGAAAATTATAGCATTTTATCTGATCATCTACGACATCGTTGCAGTTAACTTTTCGTACTTTTTCGGCCTTTTATTAAGATTTGATCTGGCATATTCCAGCATCCCAGAGAATTACCTGAGTGCATTCATCAGGTTTGCACCTTTTTATACGGCATTTGCACTAATCGTATTTTATATGGCACATATGTACAATAGTGTATGGCGTTTTGCAAGTTTTACGGAACTGAACCGTATTTTTATTGCGACGGTGATCACGACTGTATTTCAGGTAGTTGGCATTACCGTATTCTTTGGAAGAATGCCAGGTTCCTATTACATTGTCGGATGTATCTCACAGTTCATCCTGACCGTGGCAGTCCGCTTTATGTACCGTTACATTACGCTGGAACGGGCACGAAGAGAGAAGGAATCGATTGCAACACACAGGACCATGATCATTGGTGCCGGTGCAGCAGGACAGATGATCCTGAGAGAGCTGAAAACTTCCATCAAGGCTACTGCGAAGCCGTGCTGTGTCATTGATGACAACCCGAATAAATGGGGACGTCTGACAGAAGGCGTGCCGATCGTGGGCGGCCGTGACAGCATCATGCAGAATGTCGAGAAATACAACATCGATCAGATACTTTTTGCGATTCCTACAGCTCCGGCGGAAGACCGTCGCGAGATTCTCAATATTTGTAAGGAAACGAAATGCGAATTAAAGACATTGCCGGGTGTTTTCCAGTTGGCGAATGGTCAGGTTTCCTTAAGCAAGATGAAGGCGGTTGCAGTAGAGGATCTGCTCGGAAGAGATCCAATCAAGGTAAATATGGATGAGATTTTCCAGTATATCAAAGGAAAGACAATCCTGGTTACCGGAGGCGGCGGATCTATCGGAAGCGAGCTTTGCCGACAGATTGCAGGACATGAGCCGAAACAGCTGATCATCTTCGATATTTACGAGAACAATGCTTACGATATTGAGCAGGAACTGAGACGTAAGTACAAGAATCTCAATCTGGTCGTTCTGATTGGCTCTGTGCGAGACAGCAGACGCATCAATATGGTATTCGAGAAATACAAACCGAATATTGTATATCATGCAGCAGCGCATAAGCATGTACCGCTTATGGAGACAAGCCCGAACGAATCCATCAAGAACAACGTGATCGGTACTTACAAGACCGCATATGCAGCACTGAAGCATGGAGCACAGAGATTCATCCTTATCAGTACAGACAAAGCGGTTAACCCGACCAACATCATGGGTGCCAGCAAGCGACTTTGTGAGATGGTCATTCAGAGTATGGATGCAGTCAGCAAGGCAGGAAGAATGGATGTCCTTCCACTTCTCCATGCACATATGGACAAATATTTCGAAGATCAGATTCCGGGAGATAAGCTGGCAGCAAACCTGAAAAACATAGCGGAAGAAAGCTCCAGTGTACATATCGAGAGTGTTAAAAATAAAGACCGACAGGGAACACAGTTTGTTGCCGTACGATTTGGAAACGTTCTTGGAAGTAACGGATCTGTTATTCCATTATTCAAGAAACAGATTGAGGCAGGCGGACCTGTAACAGTCACACATCCGGATATCGTGAGATATTTCATGACAATCCCGGAAGCAGTCAGTCTGGTACTTCAGGCAGGTACTTATGCGTGGGGCGGTGAGATATTCGTCCTTGATATGGGAGAACCGGTCAAGATCGACAATCTTGCAAGAAACCTGATCAAGCTTTCCGGATACGAACCAGATGTGGAGATTCCAATTGTTTATTCCGGCCTTCGTCCAGGAGAGAAGCTTTATGAAGAGAAGCTGATGGCAGAAGAGGGTATGAAGAAGACAGACAATGACCTGATTCACATTGGTAAGCCGATTCCGTTTGACATCAGTAAATTCCTTGGTCAGCTGACAGAGCTGGCACAGGCAAGTTATGAGAACAATCCGCACATCGTTGAGATGGTGGAGGAAATTGTGCCGACCTTCCATCCGGTAGGAAATAAGCCAACTGGAAACGAGAATAAATCCGTTGAGGAATTCACAAGATCCATTCATGAGGTGGAACATAAGTAAATAATATGCAGCAAATTTAAGATCTGAAACCATTCAGATTTTAAATTTGTTACATATTAGATAAGTTATAAATATAAAGGAAAAATAGATGAAACTATTTCATTTGAACACAAAAAAGAAAACATTCGAAAAAGAAAAAATTTATACCGAACAGCATAAAAAAGATTATGCAGAAAAGACAGAGAGATGTGTACTTTGTGGAGCTCTGACAGATGTGTCAATACAGCAGCCTGTCAGCGAGCGCAAATATTACATTCCGGGTGCCGGACAGCTGTGCCGGAAATGCTGCATGGAGCTCTATGGTACCGATAATCTTGGGAATAGTGCAGAATCCGAAATCTGCAAAATGTAAAAAGAACAGACAGATTTTTTATAAGGGGGAAGCGTATGTATAAGAAATCACCACAGGGGTGGCTGAAACACTGGGATTTCATTTTGGTGGATATCATTTGCCTTCAGCTCGCTTTTGTAGTTGCTTATTTTGTACGAATGGGATTTGGCAATCCATACAGCGATCAAATATACCGGACGGTGGCATTAGTATTTGTACTGTGCCAGCTGGTAGTCATGTTCCTTGGACAATCCTATAAAGATATCCTGAAAAGAGGATATTATTCGGAATTTACCAAGACGGCGAAACATGTACTGATGGTGATGCTTTTGTCAGTACTTTATCTTTTCGCAACACAGCAGGCAGACACATATTCCAGACTGACGTTATTCTATACCGCATTTTTGTATTTATGCTTTGACTATGTAGGAAGAGTATGGCGCAAAGAATACGTTATCAAAAGAAATGCGACAGCAAAAAAAGAAAAGTCTATGGTCGTTGTGGCAAGCCTTGCAGAAGCAGAAGAAACCATCCAGAAGCTCATGAGCGGTCCAATCCAGAATTTCTCTATCAGTGGCATTGCATTACTTGATCAGAATGCAGGCACGACAGAGATTGCCGGAATCCCGGTTGTTGGAAATATTGACACCGTTGGCGAATATCTCTGCCATGAATGGGTCGATGAGGTTTTTGTCAAGATTGATGAGAAAGAACCATATCCGCAGAAACTGATCGATGAGATCATCACGATGGGAATGACTGTACACCTCAGCCTCGGTGAAATGGAAAAGTCACTCAGCGGACAGAATTTCATAGAGCGGATCGGAGAATACACAGTCATCACATCCAGCATTAATACAGCATCACCGAAACAAATGCTGTATAAACGACTGATGGACATTGCAGGTGGCATTGTCGGATGCCTGTGTACATTATTGCTGATCATCATCATCGGACCGATGATCTATATCAAATCACCGGGACCAATCTTTTTCTCCCAGGTGCGTATCGGTAAGAATGGAAAGAAATTCAAGATTTACAAATTCCGCAGTATGTATATGGATGCCGAGGCCCGCAAGGCAGAACTCATGAGCCAGAACAAGATGGACGGTCTCATGTTCAAGATGGATTACGATCCACGAATCATCGGCAGCGAGAAAAAAGATAAGAACGGCAACCCGAAAGGAATCGGAAACTTCATCCGCAAAACATCCCTGGATGAGTTCCCGCAGTTCTGGAATGTCCTGAAAGGTGACATGAGCCTGGTTGGCACCAGACCACCGACAGTCGATGAATGGGAGCAGTATGAACTCCACCACAGAAGCCGCATGTCCACCAAGCCGGGAATTACCGGAATGTGGCAGGTGAGCGGTAGAAGTGATATCACTGACTTCGAGGAAGTTGTGAGACTCGATACGGAATATATCGAGAACTGGACGATAGGGTTGGATATTAAGATATTATGCAAGACAGTGACGTCGGTGTTGAAAAGTGAAGGGTCAGTTTGATATAGCGTACTGATTGAGAGAATAACAAATTTTAAGGAGCGTATATGAAGGGAATTATATTAGCCGGTGGATCCGGTACAAGATTATATCCATTAACAAAAGTAACAAGTAAGCAGTTGTTACCTATTTATGATAAACCGATGATCTATTATCCAATGTCTGTATTAATGAATGCAGGTATCAGAGATATTCTGATCATTTCCACACCACAGGATACTCCACGATTTGAGAGCCTTCTGGGTGACGGACATCAATTTGGTGTAAATCTGTCTTATGCTGTTCAGCCATCACCGGATGGACTGGCTCAGGCTTTTATCATCGGAGCAGATTTTATTGGCGATGATACAGTAGCAATGGTTCTTGGAGATAACATCTTTGCCGGACATGGCCTGAAAAAACGTTTGAAAGAAGCAGTAGAGAATGCTGAAAATGGCAAGGGTGCGACAGTGTTTGGCTATTATGTAGATGATCCGGAACGTTTCGGAATCGTTGAATTCGATAAAAATGGAAAGGCTGTTTCTATCGAAGAAAAGCCAGAGAAACCAAAGAGTAATTATTGTGTGACAGGCCTGTATTTCTATGACAATCATGTTGTTGAATATGCAAAAGATCTGAAGCCATCTGCACGAGGAGAGTTGGAAATTACAGATTTGAATAGAATTTATCTGGAAAAGGGAAACTTGAATGTAGAACTTCTTGGACAGGGTTTTACCTGGCTTGATACAGGAACACATGAAAGCCTCGTTGAAGCAACAAACTTTGTGAAAACTGTTGAGCAGCATCAGCATCGTAAGATTGCCTGCCTGGAAGAAATTGCATATCTGAATGGCTGGATCAGTAAAGATGAACTGATGGAAGTTTATGAGGTTATGAAGAAGAATCAGTATGGACAGTATCTGAAAGATGTCATGGATGGCAAGTATCAGGAGCATCTGTATTAATTAGAAACGAGTAAAAAATACATAGATAAGTGTAGAGGAGAATAAATCATGAATATTATTGTTACCGGCGGTGCTGGTTTTATTGGTAGTAACTTTGTGTTCCACATGCTGAAGAAGTATCCGGATTACCGGATTATCTGCCTGGACAAGCTGACCTATGCAGGCAATCTGTCCACACTGGCGCCTGTTATGGATAATCCGAACTTCCGCTTCGTGAAGGCTGATATTTGTGACCGCGAAGCTGTGAATAAACTGTTTGAAGAAGAACATCCGGACATCGTGGTCAACTTTGCGGCAGAGTCTCATGTTGACCGTTCTATTGAAGATCCTGGCATCTTTCTCCAAACCAATATCATCGGTACCAGTGTTTTGATGGACGCTTGCCGTAAGTATGGCATTCAGCGTTATCATCAGGTTTCTACCGATGAGGTTTACGGTGACCTGCCGCTGAATCGTCCGGATCTGTTCTTCACTGAGGAAACTCCGATTCACACCAGCTCTCCGTACAGTAGCTCCAAGGCTGCTGCTGACCTGCTGGTTCTGGCTTACCACCGCACCTACGGCCTGCCTGTGACCATTTCTCGTTGCTCCAACAACTATGGCCCGTATCACTTCCCGGAGAAGCTGATTCCGCTGATGATCGCCAATGCACTGGCTGACAAGCCGCTGCCTGTTTACGGCGAAGGTCTGAATATCCGTGACTGGCTGTACGTGGAAGATCATTGCAAGGCTATCGACCTGATTATCCACAAGGGTCGTGTGGGCGAAGTCTACAATGTCGGCGGTCATAACGAGAAGCAGAATATTGAAATCGTAAAAATCATCTGCAAAGAACTGGGCAAGCCGGAAAGCCTGATTACCCATGTTGGCGACCGTAAGGGTCATGATATGCGTTATGCCATCGACCCAACCAAGATCCACAATGAGCTGGGCTGGTTGCCGGAGACGAAGTTTGAAGATGGAATCAAGAAGACAATCAAATGGTATCTGGAAAACAGGGAATGGTGGGAAACAATTATTTCCGGTGAGTACCAGAACTATTATGAAAAAATGTACAGCAACCGATGATCAGTTCCGGAGGAAAATAGGATGAAATTTTTTGTAACAGGTGTTGGCGGACAGCTGGGACATGATGTGATGAATGAACTTCTGAAGCGTGGACATGAGGGCGTTGGTTCTGATATTCAGGAAACTTACAGCGGTGTGGCAGATGGTTCTGCGGTAACAAAAGCACTGTATGTCGCGCTGGACATTACCGATAAAGACGCTGTCGAGAAAGTAATTACAGAAGAGAATCCAGATGCCGTGATTCATTGTGCAGCATGGACTGCTGTGGACATGGCAGAGGATGACGACAAAGTAGCGAAAGTTCGTGCTATCAATGCCGGCGGCACCCAGAACATTGCAGATGTCTGCAAGAAGCTGGACTGCAAGATGACCTACATCAGCACGGACTATGTGTTTGATGGTCAGGGCACAGAGCCTTGGCAGCCGGACTGCAAGGATTACAAGCCTTTGAATGTGTACGGTCAGACGAAACTGGAAGGTGAGCTGGCGGTCAGCCAGACGCTGGAGAAGTATTTCATTGTCCGCATTGCATGGGTGTTTGGTCTGAATGGTAAGAACTTCATCAAAACTATGCTGAATGTTGGAAAGACACACGATACTGTCCGTGTAGTCAATGACCAGATCGGCACACCGACCTATACATATGATTTGGCTCGACTGCTCGTTGATATGAATGAAACTGAGAAGTACGGCTATTATCACGCCACCAACGAGGGCGGCTATATCAGCTGGTATGACTTCACGAAAGAAATCTACCGTCAGGCTGGGTATAAGACGGAGGTGCTTCCGGTAAGTACTGAGGAGTATGGTCTGAGCAGGGCTGCTCGTCCGTTCAACAGCCGTCTGGATAAGAGCAAGCTGGTGGAAGCTGGATTCACTCCGCTTCCGACTTGGCAGGATGCACTGAGCCGATACCTGAAAGAAATCGAGCAGTAAGAGGAGATAGAGAAAATGGGACAGATTAAAGTTGAGAAAAATGTAGGTGGCATCGAGGGTCTTTGTGTTATTGAGCCTGCTGTTCATGGCGATACCCGTGGCTATTTTATGGAAACCTACAATGAAAAAGATATGAAGGAAGCTGGAATTGATATTCACTTCGTGCAGGATAATCAGTCTATGTCCACTAAGGGCGTTCTGCGCGGTTTGCATTTCCAGAAGCAGTATCCGCAGTGCAAGCTGGTACGCGCCGTGCGTGGCACTGTGTTTGATGTTGCTGTTGACCTGAGAAGTGATTCTAAGAGTTACGGCAAGTGGTATGGTGTTACGCTGTCTGCCGAGAACAAGAAGCAGTTCCTCATCCCGGAAGGCTTTGCACATGGTTTTCTGGTTCTGAGTGATGAAGCAGAGTTCTGTTACAAGGTGAATGACTTCTGGCATCCGAATGACGAGGGCGGTATGGCTTGGAACGACCCGGAGATTGGCATTGAATGGCCGGAGTTGAAGGGTGAGTACAAGGGCAGCGCAAGCGCAGAGGGCTACATGCTGGAAGATGGTACGTCACTGAACCTGAGTGATAAAGACCAGAAGTGGCTGGGTTTGAAGGATACTTTTAAATTTTAAGAACACAGGGGTAGGAAGAATGCAGCGGGAAAACGAAGTACAACACGTATTTCTGGTAG
>CAKRPO010000033.1 GCA_934378195.1 uncultured Blautia sp. | reverse complement strand
TGCTTATCCGGAAATCTGAGATAACAAGATCTGAAGATAAATAGGAATTTTATTGCCGGCCTCCTGTATATTTATGGGAAGCCGGTGTTTATAAGGGAGGATTTTACAGTGGCAGTACATATTCAGAAAAGACAGGAATATATTTCCTGGGATGAATATTTTATGGGAGTAGCCATGCTTTCGGGAATGCGCTCCAAAGATCCGAATTCACAGGTGGGCGCCTGTATCGTCAGCAAAGACAATAAGATTCTTTCGATGGGATACAACGGTTTTCCGAAGGGATGTTCGGATGATGAATTTCCGTGGGCAAGAGAGGGAGAACCTCTTGAGACAAAGTATTTGTATGTGACACACAGCGAACTGAATGCGATTTTGAATTATCGTGGCAGCAGCCTCGAAGGTGCAAAGCTGTATGTTTCTCTTTTTCCGTGTAATGAATGTGCAAAGGCAATCATTCAGGCCGGAATCAGGACAGTTGTGTATGATTGTGACAAATACGAACATACACCGTCTGTGATCGCTTCCAAGAGAATGTTTGATGCTGCGGGCGTGCGTTATTACAAGTACAAAAAGACGGGGCGGAAAATAAATTTTGAAGTCTGAGAGATGAAATATGAATTTAAAAAATAAAAAAGGAATAAAAACAATTCTGAGTCTGTTGTTTCTGGCAGCGACACCGGCAGTCACACTTGTGTTTACACAGATAGTTGCGTGGATGAACTGGAAAGGAGACACCAGTAAGATTGGCTGGAAGGATATCCTGATAGGAACCTACACGATGATGTCACGGCGTTATTGGATGAAAAATCTGATCGTATGCTGTGTGCTGCTTTTCTTTATGATCCTGATCTTTCGGAAGGTAAAAGCTGCATCACTGGTGTATTGCATGATTATGATCATAATGACACTGGTCAATTATTACGTAAGAGTATTCAGAGGTCAGCCGTTCATGATTCTGGATGTTGCCGGGATGGGAACTGCGGCAGAAGTTGCGGGCGGTTATAATTTTCAGCTTCCCGGTAAGATGATACTCCTGCTGATAGCAGTGGCCATTTTTGCAATTTTGCAGATGTTTGTGCAGAAGCTGGAACTTGGGAAAAAGGGCTGGAAAAATTTTGCTGTGCGAATGATCATTCTTGTCGTTGGCCTGATCCTCAGCTATCGTGCAGTGCCGACAGTAGAGGAAGCAGGTATCATTTATCTGTACAATCTGAACTGGGATTATGCTCATAAGGGCTATCCATATACTTTATTCCGTGAACTGGTCTATCTCCATGTAGACAAGCCGGAAGGTTATTCCGTAGAAAAAGCAGAGCAGATTGGGGAAGAAACGGAGAAAGAGCAAAAAGAAGCGACAGCCGGGGACGGTCAGACCGTAGTTCCGGAGAATATCATTATGATCATGAATGAAAGTCTGACAGATTTTGAAAAAATCGGTGATCTGCAGACGGATCAGGAGATTCTTCCGTTTATTCACAGCCTGAACAAGAATGTAAAACATGGATCTTTGCATGTGCCTACGTATGGCGGCCTTACTGCATCTACAGAGTATGAGGCTCTGACCGGAAATACAATTCAGTTTATGCCGCTTGGAAGTGTGCCATATCAGCTTTATGTCCGTGAGCCGGAGTACAGTATTGTAGATATTCTGAAGAGCCAGGGTTATGAGACGATTGCCATGCATCCGAACAGGGCCAGAAACTGGAATCGTAAGAAAGTTTACGAAAGAATGGGATTTGATCAATTTATCAGTGAGGAGAACTGGGGTGAGGAATACAGTGACATCATCCGAAAGTTCCCAAGTGATAAATGTGCATATGACCGTATCATTGATCTGTGTGATCAGAAAGAGGATGGTCAGAAGTTATTTACATTCTGTGTGACGATGCAGAACCATGGAAATTATGGAGAGGCAAATAACGGAGACTATGAGCCTACTGTAAAACTGAATTATGATCAGGATTATCCGATGACGGAAACGTATCTGTCTCTTGAGAGAGAGTCAGATAAAGCGTTTAAAGAGCTGCTGGAGCATTTTGAAAAAGTGGATGAGCCGACGATGATCATAATGTTTGGTGATCACTGGCCTAAGACGGAATCTGATTTTTTAACAAGTATCCTTGGAAAGGAAAAGAACAGTCTGGATCTGGTTGAGAGTCAGCAGATTTATGAGACGCCGTATGTGATTTGGACAAATTACTCAAGTGAAACTGTAGAGGCGGATATGAGTGCAAACTATATGGGCAGTTATATCCTGCAGCAGGCAGGTCTGGAATATCCTGCATATAATAAACTTATCCTTGATATTAAAGAGCAGTTGCCGATCATTGGTATGGGTGCAGTATGTGACAGCGAAGGTAAATGGTATTCCATCGATGATCTTCCGGAGAAATACCAGAAGCTGATGGATGCGTACAATATTCTGGAATATAACAATCAGTTTGAGAAAAAGACGGTGCTGGAGAACCTTTTTACATTGCCGTAATTGTGAATTAGACTCTTGACACATGTGGATATTTCGCATAAAATAAACACAAATGCGTAAAGTTACTGGCTGCGGCCGGTAGGCGCATGAAGATTACAGATCATATGGCGATGAAGAGAATAGTACATGAGGAGCAATCTCAGAGAGGAATCCATTTGGTGTGAGGATTCTGTGCGTGAATCATGGAACCGGCCTCTGAGCTCCGTGCAACTGAAGCATGGCGTGTTTCCTGCGTTAAAGGATTTAGAGAGAACAGCTCTACAGAGCTGTTAATTAGGGTGGTACCGCCGAAGTCCTTCGGTCCCTTTACCGGGATCAGAAGGGCTTCTTTTTATATTAAAAACAGAAAAATACTTTCAGACCCGGCGCAGATCATATCAAAAAGGAGAAAAGAACGATGGCAAAAAAATTAGTAGAAGCGATCACTTCCATGGAAGAAGATTTTGCACAGTGGTATACCGATGTTGTTAAGAAGGCAGAACTGTGCGGTTACACAAGTGTAAAAGGATGCATGGCAATTAAACCGGCAGGTTATGCGATCTGGGAAAATATCCAGCATGAACTTGACCGCAGATTCAAAGAGACAGGCGTACAGAACGTATATATGCCGATGTTCATTCCGGAATCTCTTCTTCAGAAAGAAAAAGACCACGTAGAAGGTTTTGCACCGGAAGTAGCATGGGTAACACATGGGGGACTGAACGAACTGCAGGAGCGTCTCTGCGTACGTCCGACTTCTGAGACTCTGTTCTGTGATTTCTATCAGAAAGACATCCAGTCCCACAGAGACCTTCCGAAGGTATACAACCAGTGGTGTTCTGTTGTACGCTGGGAAAAGACAACACGCCCATTCCTTCGTTCCAGAGAGTTCTTATGGCAGGAAGGACATACTGCTCATGCAACAGCAGAAGAAGCAGAAGAGAGAACCATTCAGATGCTGAACCTGTATGCAGATTTCTGCGAAGAAGTTCTGGCTATTCCGGTTATCAAAGGACAGAAGACAGACAAAGAAAAATTTGCAGGTGCAGTCGCTACCTATACAATTGAATCCCTGATGCATGACGGTAAAGCTCTGCAGTCCGGTACAAGCCATAACTTTGGTGATGGATTTGCAAAAGCATTCGGCATTCAGTACACTGACAAAGACAATACACTGAAATATGTACACCAGACATCCTGGGGTATGACAACACGTATGATCGGTGCGATCATCATGGTTCATGGTGACAACAGCGGACTTGTTCTGCCTCCGAGAATTGCTCCGACACAGGCAGTCATCATTCCAATCCAGCAGCGAAAAGAAGGCGTTCTGGAGAAAGCGGACGAACTGTTTGCAGCACTCAAGGCAGCAGGAATCCGTGTCAAAGTAGATGATACAGACAGAAGCCCGGGCTTCAAATTCGCAGAGCAGGAAATGCGTGGTATTCCGGTTCGTATCGAATGCGGTCCAAAGGATATCGAGAACGGACAGGCTGTCATCTGCCGTCGTGATACAAGAGAAAAATATGTGGTTTCCTTTGAGGAGCTTGCTGCTAAAGTTCAGGAAGTTCTTGACATTATGCAGAAGGAAATGCTGGAGCGTGCACGTGCACATCGTGATGCTCATACTTATGTTGCAACAAATTATGAAGAATTCAAAGATACCATCAACAATAAGCCTGGTTTTGTAAAAGCTATGTGGTGCGGAAACCGTGAATGCGAAGACAAGATCAAAGAAGATGTTCAGGCAACATCCAGATGTATGCCATTTGAACAGGAACATTTAAGTGATGTCTGCGTATGCTGCGGCAAACCGGCGAAGAAGATGGTTTACTGGGGAAGAGCATACTAATATGAAATTAACGATCCCATCCAATGCGGAAAAGATACTGCAGGTTTTAAATGAAAATGGATATGAGGCTTATGTAGTCGGCGGCTGCGTCCGGGATTCTATCCTGGAGCGCAATCCGAATGACTGGGATATTACCACATCGGCATCTCCGTATCAGGTCAAGGAACTGTTTCCTCATACGATAGATACGGGACTTCAGCATGGTACGGTCACAGTGATGATGGACAAAGAAGGTTATGAGATTACAACTTACCGGGTAGATGGTGACTATGAAGATGGTCGTCATCCGAAACAGGTGACTTTTACTTCCAGCCTGGAAGAAGACCTGAAACGCCGTGATTTCACGATTAATGCTATGGCATACCATCCGAAGGAAGGCCTGGTCGATCTTTTCCATGGGATGGATGACATGGAGAATAAGATTATTCGTTGCGTCGGTGATCCGATGGAACGTTTCCATGAAGATGCTCTGCGTATTATGAGAGCGGTACGTTTTTCAGCACAGCTTGGTTTCGAGATTGAGGCAGAGACAAAGACAGGAATCAGCAGACTGACTCCAAATCTTCGGAATGTCAGTGCGGAGAGGATTCAGGCAGAACTTGTGAAACTTTTAGTATCACCACATCCGGATTATCTTCGAGTGGCATATGAAACTGGTATCACGAGGGAATTTCTTCCAGAATTTGACGCATGCATGGAAACAGAGCAGAATACGCCGTATCATTGTTTTAATGTAGGCGAACACATTCTGCACAGTCTTCTTTATGTGGATGCAGACAAAGTACTGCGCCTGACGATGCTGCTTCACGACATTGGTAAACCAGCCATGAAAACTACTGATGAAAATGGTCGGGATCATTTTAAAATGCATGCAGCAAAAGGTGAAGAGATGGCAAAACAGATCCTGCACCGGTTGAAATTTGATAATGATACGATCAGCAAGGTTTCCAGACTGATCAAATATCACGATGACCGCCCGTTGCCGGAAATGCGTGCAGTGAGACGTGCAGTGAACCGGATTGGGGAAGATCTGTTTCCGCTTTATCTGGAAGTACAGCAGGCAGATATGCTGGCGCAGAGCGAATATCGTCGTGATGAGAAAATGGCACGTCAGAAAGGCGTGGCAGAATGTTATCATAAGGTAGTCGAGGAACAGCAGTGTGTGTCATTGAAGACATTGGCTGTGACTGGCCGGGATCTGATCCAGGCAGGATATAAACCAGGACCGGAACTGGGTGAGCTGCTGAAAGAACTGCTCGAGCACGTACTCGAAGAACCTGCCGATAACACCAAAGATAAATTAATGGAATTTATAAATAAAAGATAGTAAATATAAAACAGTACAGATGTGAGTATGTTGTAGGCCATACATTTGTATACAGGATTTTCAACAGGCTTCGGAATGGGAGTTATCTAAGATATAACCTGACTGCGAAAGGCATTCATAAAAATTGCAAACTCGCCTGAAGGCTCAGACAGTGCAATTTTTATTCATAAGGCAGCCAGAACATATCTAAGAAAACTCGACATTCCTGCAGATAGTTGAAAATCCTGAAATACAAATTGTATGGCCTTTTTACGTTTTACTTTTTCGTGTTTATAAATCCCAGCCCGGGAAGGGCAAAGAACTGGCTCACGCCTACGGCGCAAAAAAAGATTTGAAAAAACGCCGCAGGCGTGAACAGGGAATCACGGTCAGTGCACAGAAAATGTACAGACCAGAATAGATTCTGGCTATAAAGAAAGTGATGGAGATTTTCAATTTACAGGAAGAGGAGGTAATCGGCACTGAATTGGCGGTCTCTGCAGCTTAGTACTTTCAGGCGACGAAGCCTTAGCAAAATTCAGTGCCGATCACCCTCCCTTCCGTAATATCTCAATGCTACTTCCTGTTATAACAGAATCTATTATTACCGCTGCATTTTCTGGATTCCCCATACATAAGATAGAAGGTACAAAATCAAGAGGGGGATTTTCATTTGTATGATTACGGACTCAGCACACTGGAGCAGTACGGCCTTACCGCCGAATCCACAGCCCGTATACGCGGTGCATTACTCTGTCACACAGAAAAAGGACTTGTCATCATAAAAGAATTCAAAGGAAGCGAAAAAAAACTCCAGAAACAACAGGAATTACTTTTAAAGATTCAGGAACAGGGCGGAAATGTCGATTATTACATCCCGAACCAGGAAGAAAAACTTGTCAGTCGCGACCGGGACGGCATACCCTATACCCTGCAGCACTGGTTTGAAGGCCGGGAATGCGATACACGTTCCAGAGAAGATATATTCAGAAGCATTCGTACTATGGCAGAATTCCATCAATATATGCATATGCCCGTAGTAGAATTCTACGTAGAACCATCTCTTACAGACGAATACCAGCGACATAATCAGGAACTCAAAAAAATTCGCAGCTTTATCCGCAAAAGAGGACCTTCCAGCCCGTTTGAAAAAATATATCTGGCAACTGTGGGGGATTTTCTGCGGGATGGCGAAGAAGCATATGCTGCCCTTCAGACTTCTGTTTATCAGACACTTCGAAAAAATGCAGAAAAAAACGGAGAAGTCTGCCATGGGGAATATAACCAGCACAATATACTGATCAGAGGAAAAGAAACAGCGGTGACCAACTTTGAACACTGGGGATTTGACACACAGATGGCAGATCTGTATCGCTTTATGAGAAAAATACTCGAAAAATACAACTGGGACATTCGACTGGGAAAAGAAATGCTCCGTATATACCATCAATCCAAAAATATTTCCGAAGAAGAATGGACAAATCTCAAGATTCACTTCAGCTATCCCGAAAAATACTGGAAACTTGCCAATTACTATTATACACATCGCAAAACCTGGATTTCCGTAAAAAATACCGAAAAATTACAAAATCTGATCCGTCAGAGAGAAACATGGAGACAGTTTGGAGATAAGGCATTTGAATACTACCCGTTTTAGAAAAAAGTAACTTGTGATTCTGTATTTTCAATGGAACACATCTGATTATACTTCCTTTTTCGGTCAAACAGGTGTATAATTAGAAATCATAATGACAGTTACAAAACTGTCGGAAATACATTGTACAGGGAGGTATTTTAGTATGGATTACAGAGAAGGTTATGAGCAGTGGATTGCAAACCCATACTTCGACGAAGCAACAAAAGAGGAATTAAAGAATATCGCAGATGATGAAAATGAAATAAAAGAACGTTTTTATATGGATCTCGAGTTTGGTACAGCAGGTCTTCGTGGAATCATCGGAGCCGGTACCAACCGCATGAATATCTATGTTGTCAGAAGAGCTACACAGGGACTGGCAAACTACATTGCAAAAGTAGACAAGAAATCCCAGGGCGTTGCAATCGCATATGATTCCCGTCATATGTCTCCGGAATTCGCACAGGAGGCTGCACTTTGCCTGGCGGCCAACGGAATCAAAGCATACATCTTTGAAACCTTAAGACCAACACCGGAACTTTCCTTTGCAGTACGTCACCTTGGATGTGTTGCAGGTATCAACGTGACAGCCAGCCACAACCCGCCGGAATACAATGGATACAAAGTATACTGGGAAGATGGCGCACAGATCACACCACCACACGACAGTGGAATTATGGGAGAGGTTAAGGCAATCTCTGACTGGAATACTGTTAAGACTATGGACAAGGCTGATGCCGAAAAAGCAGGACTGTTTGAAGTGATTGGCAAAGAAGTTGATGATGCTTATATGGCCGAACTCAAGAAACAGGTTATTCATATGGATGCAATCCAGGCAGAAGGAAAGAACCTTAAGATCGTTTATACGCCACTTCACGGAACAGGAAACATCCCGGCAAGAAGAATCCTTAAAGAACTCGGATTTGAGAATGTTTATGTAGTAAAAGAGCAGGAACTCCCGGATGGAGATTTCCCGACAGTAAGCTATCCGAACCCGGAAGCAGCAGAAGCATTTGAGCTTGGTCTGAAGCTTGCCAAAGAAGTAGATGCAGACCTTGTTCTGGCAACTGACCCGGATGCAGACCGCCTTGGCGTACGTGTCAAAGACAAGAATGGTGAATATCATGATCTGACCGGAAATATGTCAGGATGCCTTCTTGCAAACTATGAGATCAGCCAGCGTAAGGCCGTAAATGGAAGCCTTCCGGAGGACGGAGCACTGATCAAGACAATCGTTACCACAAACCTGGCAGATGCCATTGCCAAAGGATATGGTGTCAAACTGATCGAAGTTCTTACCGGATTTAAGTTTATTGGACAGCAGATTCTTGGATTTGAGCAGAGCGGCAAAGGTTCTTATCTCTTTGGTTTTGAGGAAAGCTATGGCTGCCTGATCGGTACATATGCAAGAGACAAAGATGCGATCGTAGCAACTATGGCACTCTGCGAAGCTGCTGCATATTACAAGACACAGGGTAAGACTCTGTGGGATGCAATGATCGAGATGTACGAGCAGTTCGGATATTACAAAGATGATATCAAAGCTGTTACTATGAAAGGCATCGAAGGACTTCAGAAGATTCAGGAGATCATGAACTCCCTTCGTCAGAATCCGCCGGCAGAATTTGCAGGCCACAAAGTGATCGCGGTAAGAGATTACAAGGCAGATACCATTAAGAATCTGGAAACAGGCGAAGTTGTACCGACCGGACTTCCGAATTCCAACGTTCTTTATTACGAACTGACAAACGATGCATGGGTATGCGTTCGTCCGTCCGGCACAGAGCCGAAAGTCAAATTCTATTATGGTGTGAAAGGCACATCTCTTGCAGATGCCGATGAGAAATCAGCAGTAATGGGTAAGGCAGTTCTGGATATGGTTGATTCCATGATGTGATCCGGTGTATGCAGAGCTTTGATGAGTTTATGGAAGTTGTCAGGGAGATACGTGAGAAATGTCCATGGGACAGTACACAGACACATGAAAGTCTGAAAAAGTATCTTCTTGAAGAGAGTAATGAAGTACTGGAAGGTATAGACAGGCTAAATAAGAATGGTGACAGTGCCAATCTGTGCGAAGAACTGGGAGATGTGCTGTTTCAGGTAGCACTTCACAGTGTGATTGCGGAAGAAGAGGGACTTTTTACAGTTGAAGATGTGATCAGAGGTGTCTCTTCCAAGATGAAATTCAGACATCCGAAAATTTTTGCACCAGAAGATGAACGTTTAACCGGTCTTTCCTGGGAAGAGCTCAAACAACTCGAAAACAAGAGAGGTAACTGAAAAGCCTTGACAATTTGACATAAAAGGTTTATATATAGTAGATAGCGTGCATATGCCAAGGAAGCATTACGCAATAAATAAGAATGAGGTTATTTAGAGGAGGAACACCATGAATAAAACAGAATTAGTAGCAGCAATGGCGAAAGAAACTAACCTTTCCAAAAAAGATGTAGAGGCTGTATTAAAATCTTTCACTGATGTTGTAGCATCCGAATTAAAAAAAGGTGGAAAGATCCAGTTAGTTGGTTTTGGTACATTTGAAGTAAGCGAAAGAGCAGCCAGAGAAGGAAGAAATCCTCAGACTGGTGAAACAATGAAAATCGCAGCTTCCAAGGCACCGAAGTTCAAAGCTGGTAAAGCTCTGAAAGATATGGTAAACGAATAATCAGGATAATTTTTCGGGGGAACTTATTTGTTCCCCCTTTTGTTATTTCAGGAGGCAAATATGAGACTTGACAAATATTTAAAGATATCACGTCTGATCAAAAGAAGGACTGTTGCGAATGAGGCATGCGATGCGGGAAGAGTGCTGGTCAATGACCGTCCGGCAAAGGCTTCTGCACAGGTAAAAGCCGGTGACACGATCGAGATTCAGTTTGGAAGCAAAAATGTAAAAGTAGAAGTACTGGATATCAAGGAAACAGTCCGTAAAGAAGATGCAGAAAATCTTTTTCGTTATCTTTGATGATTTCTCGTCTATTGGACAAGGCTCTCACATAAATTAACAGTAAATGTAGAGTGGGAGCTGTAGTCTTGGAAGAGAAAAAAACAGGCAAAGCGCACAGCCTGATGCTGGAAGAGCGAAAATATGGGCGTTTGACAGGGGTTCAGGACATCCATTCATTTAATGA
This sequence comes from uncultured Blautia sp., assembly GCA_934378195.1. Classification (GTDB taxonomy): domain Bacteria; phylum Bacillota; class Clostridia; order Lachnospirales; family Lachnospiraceae; genus Blautia_A. Next base: position 16,624 of record CAKRPO010000033.1, on the reverse strand, counting down.
AAATGAGATTCTGCTTCTGACAGATGCCGGGAAAGTCCAGATTAAGGGTGAACAGCTTCATGTAAAAGGACTGGATCTCGAGAAGGGTGAAGCCGAAATTGAAGGAAAAGTAAACAGTGTTTCTTATCTGACAAAAAATGCACAAAAAAAGGAAGAACCTTTATTGAAAAGGATGTTTCGTTAAATGAGCAGTTATATCAGAACAGAAATACTGCTTTTTTTGTGTTCTTTTGGAACCGGGGCAGTTATGCTGCTTTTGTACAAAATACTTCATCTCCCGGATAAATTGTCGGTTTTCCGGTCAAAATGGAGAAACATGGTAGATATTATCTACTGGATCATGGCAGGAATTGTCCTTTTTGGTTTATTGTATCGTTCTAATTATGGGAGCCTGAGACTCTTTATGATGCCAGGTGTTGCTTTTGGAGGAATTTTTGCAAATTTTGTGTTAAATAGGTTGCTATTTCTGGTAAAAAGATGTAAAATTTCATGGTATAGACCTACGAAAAGACGTTTATGTGGTAATAGAAGGAGCAGACGCTTTGAAAAAGTCAAAAAAGAAAAAGAATAAAAAAAGAATAGCGAATAACTACCTTGGAATGGCAGCGATTGCTATTGTCGTTCTGCTCTTGTTGGGAGGACTGACCTATCAGAGCCAGACTCTGAAGGCAAGGATTGCCGTATACGATGCCAAGGCTGCTGCATTGGAAACTTCGATCGAGGATGAGAAGGAACGTACGGAGGAAATCGATGAGCAGAAGGATTACATGCAGACAGATGAATATATAGCAGAAGTTGCCAGAGATAAGCTTGGACTTGTCAAAGGCAATGAGATTGTTTTTGAAGAGGAAAAATAGGAGATATTGCAGAAAAGTTTTCTGGAAGTGTCTCCTTTATTTGACAGATATTTTAGAGAACCTCTCTTATAATAATTTTCTAGTGAAAGTATAGGGGAGGGAAATATATGCAGGAATGGATAATTGCCATGCTCGTAATCAGTGTGCTTCTGATATTGCGGGACATGGCAAAAACTATTTTGACGGGGAGAATGTCGAAAAAAGAGGAAATATTTCCTATTGGTGAAGACCATCCCCAGAAGGAAAAAGTAGAGCGGTATGCGGCTGCTTTTCAGAAACTCGCAGATACTTTTTATGGAATGCCTTACAAGAAAGAATACCTGAGCAGCGGACAGGTAGAACATATCCTTAAAGCCACGAATAACAGACTTTGCAGCGGCTGTTATCATCAGGAGATCTGTTGGGGCAAACAGGCAGGGGCTGCCATGTATCAGGGCGGAGCTGCGCTGGTCCGTGCAATGGAGAAAGATGATGCACAGGAAGTGGAGAAAATCCGCGTACAGTGGGGCAGTATATGTGGAAAATCACTGCAGTATCTGGAAGAACTGCGTGAACAGTTTCGAGAAGAAAAGCAAAATCTGGTATGGCTGAACCGTATGATCGAGAGTCGTCTGGCAGTGGCACAGCAGCTGACGGAAACGGCATCGATCATGGAAATGGTAGCGAATGATCTATATGATATTTCAGCAGCAGAACCGGAATTTCAGGAAGAACTGCGAAAGAGCCTCCGAAAGAAACATGTGATCCTGAAAGCAGTCTGGGTGATGGATAAGGTGGAAGGCCGGCGGCAGATCTTTCTGACACTGCGGGCAAGGAGTGGACAGTGTGTTTCGGTAACGGAGATTTCTCAGATCCTTTCGGAAATCTGTGAGAGTAACATGACATCTGTGCAGGGGAGCCGTTGCATTGTGAATGGTGAATTTCATACAATTCATTTCGTGGAAGATGTAAGCTATCAAATGCTATATGGCGTGTCCAGTCTTACACGGGAAGATGAAAAAGTATCCGGAGACAATTATATATGCAGGCAGGAAGATGGAGGCAGATTTGTTATGTGCCTTTCAGATGGCATGGGTTCCGGGATGGATGCCTGTAAAGAAAGTGAGATCGTGGTGGAGCTTCTGGAACAGTTCCTGGAATCTGGATTTTCGCAGGAGACAGCGGCACGCATGGTGAATTCGGCGCTGGTACTCAAGGGTCGGGAAGGAATGTTTTCGACTCTGGATATCTGTGCAGTAGATCTTTATACAGGAATCTGTGAATTCCTGAAGGCTGGAGCAGCATCGACATTCATCAAACGAGATCACTGGGTAGAGTCGATCACGTCAGAAAGCCTTGCGGCAGGGCTGGTACAGCGGATAGATTTTGACACGGCATCCAGAAAACTGTATCATGGAGATTATCTGATCATGATGACAGATGGAGTGCTGGATGCTTTACCGGTTGAGCGTGAGGAAGAAACGATGAAAGAGATCATCATGGATATTCAGGATGAAGCGCCAAGAGAAATCAGTCGGGGGATTCTCGAACGGGTGCTGGGATACAGTGATTATCATGCCAGAGACGATATGACGGTACTTGTGGCGAATGTAGTCAGAAAGTAATTATGCGGTAAAATCGGATATGCTGCAGGAGAATGTTGAAAGCTGCAAAGGAGAACAGGGATGCAGGAAGATAGCTTACGGAAAGTAAAGAAATATATGATGGAGACAGGAATGTGCCAGGGATGTTCCATGGTTATTCTTGGGGTGTCAGGAGGACCAGATTCGATGACGATGCTTCATATCCTGCGTGAACTGAAAGACGAATTCGGTTATGATATCCGGGTGGTGCATGTGAATCATGGAATCCGTGGAGAAGAGGCACTGAGAGATCAGAAGACGGTGGAAATGGTCTGCCGGGAATGGGAGATTCCCTGCAGTGTGTATGCATATGATGTGCCGGAACTGGCTTCCGGATGGAAGATGGGAGAGGAAGAGGCAGGAAGAAAAGTCCGAAGGATGGCTTTTGCACAGGAAAGAAGCAAAACAGGTCTGCCAGCGGGGCTGGTGAGAGTGGCGCTTGCACATAATCAGAATGATATGGCTGAGACGATGCTGCATCATCTGGCAAGAGGAAGTGGACTGAGAGGACTCTGTTCGCTGAAACCATTGAATGGAGAGATCATTCGTCCACTTTTGTGTTTAGAGAGAAGTGAAATTGTCAATTATGTAAAAGAACATAAGATACAGACTGTACTGGACAGCAGTAATCTGGAAGATGATTATACGAGAAACCGGATACGGAGACATATTCTGCCACTTCTGGAACAGGAGGTGAATCCAAAGGCTGTTTTCCATATGGCGCAGGCGGCGGAAAGGCTTGGACAGGCAGAGGATTACTTTGCCAGACAGGCGAAAGTACTGGCACGACAGTATGCGGCTGCCGTGGGAACATATGTCCTGGATCAGGAATTTTTTGCAAAAGAAGAAATTATCCGGACTTATGTGATACGTGAGATCCTGGAACAGATATCCGGACATCAGAAAGATCTTACATCCGGTCATATTGCACAGATTGAAGAATTATACGGTCTGCAGACGGGCAGACACATGAATCTGCCGTATGCAATAGAGGCAGCCAGGGTCTATGAAGGGGTACGGATTGGGAAAAAGAACGCCTTTTTTGAAGAACACCGGGAAACAGAAAAAGAGGATGCAAGGCCAATGCTTATTCCAGGTGAGACCAAATACCATGAAGGAAACTTTCTTGCGAGAATTTTTTTATATAATGGCGAGAAGATTTTGGAAAAAAAGTATACGAAATGGTTTGATTGTGATAAAATAAATTGCGAACTGTCTGCCCGCACGCGCAGAAGCGGCGATTTTATGGTGGTAAACCAGAGTGGCGGACATAAGAAACTGACACGCTGTATGATCGATGACAAGATTCCGGGTGAGCTGAGGGATGAGATTCCGCTGATTGCCGATGGAAATGAAATCATGTGGATCGTAGGCGGAAGAATCAATGAGCGTTACAAGATCACTTCCGAAACAGGAAGGGTATTGGAGATTACATACCAAGGAGGAAACGTACAATGAGTGAAAAAATCAAAGTCTTACTGAGTGAAGAAGAAGTGGATGCAAGAATCAAAAAGATTGCAGCACAGATCAGCAAAGATTATGCAGGTAAAGAAATCCATCTGATCTGCGTCCTGAAGGGCGGTGTATTCTTTACATGTGAACTGGCAAAGAGAATCACAGTTCCGGTATCTCTTGACTTTATGTCAGTGTCCAGCTATGGAGATGATACAAAATCCAGTGGCGTTGTAAAGATTGTGAAGGATTTGGACCAGCCGCTGATCGGGAAAGATGTCCTGATCGTAGAAGATATTATTGACTCAGGAAGAACACTCAGCTATCTGATTGACATTCTGAAAGGAAGAAATCCAAACAGTATCCGTCTGTGTACACTTCTGGACAAGCCGGAACGCAGAGTCAAGGACGTAAAAGTAGATTACTGCTGCTTTAACATTCCAGATGAATTTGTAGTTGGATATGGCCTGGATTATGCACAGAAATACAGAAACCTTCCATTTATCGGAGTGGTTGAGTTAGACCAGGAAGATTAAGTTTGAAAGGAGACAGCAATAGGTGAACAGACAGTCAGGCAGAATTGGCCTGTATCTTGTATTGATCGTGATGCTGGTTGCCGGATATTTCTATCTGAATAATCAGGTAACATCACAGAGCAGTTACTCGATGGAAAGTATGAAACAGGCAGCAGAGGACGGTAAAGTATCTTCCGCTAAGATCTATCAGAACAGAGAAGTGCCGACCGGTTCTGTTGTTGTGGATATCCAGGGAGAAGGACAGAAAAAGGTATATGTGACAGATGTCAAGGATGCGCAGGAACTTCTGGAAAGTTACAACATTTATCCGGAAATCGCTGATGTTCCGCAGGAGAGTGTGTTTATGACGACACTTCTTCCGGTATTTCTTACTGGTGCACTGGTGATCTTTTTGTTCCTGATGATGAACCGTCAGATGTCAGGAGGCGGGGGCAATGCCAAGATGATGAATTTTGGTAAGAGCCGTGCCAGAATGATGCTGCCGGATGACAAAAAAGTGACATTTCAGAATGTAGCAGGTCTGCAGGAAGAGAAGGAAGATCTGGTAGAAGTAGTAGATTTCCTTAAAGCTCCACAGAAATATACAAATGTCGGAGCAAGAATTCCAAAGGGTGTGATTCTTGTAGGACCTCCAGGAACCGGTAAGACACTCCTTGCCAAAGCAGTTGCAGGTGAGGCCGGAGTTCCTTTTTTCTCTATTTCCGGTTCTGACTTTGTGGAGATGTTTGTTGGTGTCGGTGCTTCCCGTGTTCGTGATCTGTTTGAAGAGGGCAAGAAGCATGCACCATGTATCATTTTTATTGATGAGATTGATGCTGTTGCAAGACAGCGTGGAACCGGTATGGGCGGCGGTCATGATGAGAGAGAGCAGACACTGAATCAGCTTCTTGTAGAGATGGATGGATTTGGTGTGAATGAGGGAATCATCGTCATGGCGGCGACAAACCGTGTGGACATTCTGGATCCTGCAATCCTGAGACCGGGTCGTTTTGACCGTAAGGTAGCAGTAGGCCGCCCGGATGTCAAAGGCAGAGAAGAAATCCTCAGAGTCCATGCGAAAGATAAACCGCTTGGTGAAGACGTCGATCTCGCGCAGATTGCACAGACAACTGCTGGATTTACGGGTGCAGATCTGGAGAATCTTCTGAATGAGGCTGCGATCATGGCTGCAAGATCCGGACGTAGCTATATCACACAGCCAGATATCAAGCATGCATTTATCAAAGTTGGTATCGGCGCAGAGAAACGAAGCAAAGTTATCTCTGAGAAAGAAAAGAAGATCACGGCATATCATGAAGCCGGACATGCAATTCTGTTCCATGTGCTTCCGGATATGGATCCGGTATATACCATTTCCATTATTCCTACAGGAATGGGAGCTGCCGGATATACGATGCCGCTTCCGGAGAATGACGAGATGTTCAATACTAAAGGTAAAATGCTGCAGGATATCACGACGCTTCTGGGCGGTCGTGTTGCAGAGGAAATCATCTTTGGCGATATTACGACAGGGGCTTCCAATGATATCAAACGTGCGACCAGTACGGCCCGTGCAATGGTTATGCAGTATGGTATGTCGGATAAGCTTGGCCTGATCACTTACGGTGATGATGGAGATGAAGTCTTCATCGGACGTGATCTTGCGCATACAAGAAGCTACAGTGAAGAAGTTGCCAAAGAGATTGACAAAGAGGTTTATGATATTATTGACCATTGTCATGTAGATGCAAGAAAAATTATTTCTCAGCACATGGATGTCCTTCATAAGTGTGCAGCACTGCTTTTAGAGAAGGAAAAAATCCAAAGAGATGAATTTGAGGCACTTTTTACATCAGAAAATGAAAGCGTTCAAGAATAAGATATACAAAGTGCACAAAAATATATATCGGATTTTGTGAAGTTTGTGCACACTTTTGGCGGGAGTCATGGTACTATAATAACCGTAAAAACCCCCCAATACATTATATAGTTTTTGCTACACCCCATAAGAAGAAATACCTTCTCCAAAAAAGACAGCTTATCCCGCTGTCTTTTTTACTTTGTTCAAAAATAAATGATAAAGCGGTGATAATAACGGAATGAAGGTGTTGTTTTCGGTGAATTTTATATTGTGTCAGGACGGAGTTTCGACTAAAATAGAAACATGTGTGACTGTTCGCAGGAGGGCATGTACATACATATGCTAAAGTACAAAGGGGAATTGACTATGAAACAGGGAAATGAAGATGTTGCCAGAAAGATGCAGTATATTCTGAATATGAGACCGGTACTGAACAAAGAAGCCCTGTTCAGCGACGGGACCAGATATTACAGAAATCCTACTGAGCCCAGGAGCGGCGAAAAAGTAATGATCAGCTTCAGAACCCAGAAGAATAACGTGGACGCTGTATATCTTGTATCTGGGGAACAGCGTTACAAAATGAAAGTATACAAGACCACAAAAGGTTTTGATTATTATGGAACAAAGATTGTGATGCCGAATGAGATTTTTCGCTATCATTTTGAGATACAGTATGGGTGGGTGACCTGCTATTATACGGAACAGGGCGTCTGTCAGGAGCTGCAGGAATGGGCTCAGTTCGAGATTTATCCTGACTATCATACACCGGATTGGGCAAAAGGTGCTGTAATGTATCAGATCTTTGTCGACCGTTTTAATAATGGAGACATTTCTAATGATGTAGAGAGCGATGAATACAGCTATATCGGTGAGCACAGTGTGAAAGTAACGGATTGGTCCAAGACACCGGCAGTTATGGGCGTACGGGAATTTTATGGCGGAGATCTTCAGGGAATTATTGACAAACTTGATTACCTGCAGGATCTTGGTGTGGAGGTTCTTTATCTGAATCCGATTTTTGTCTCACCGAGTAATCACAAATATGACTGTCAGGATTATGATTATGTGGATCCGCATTACGGAAAGATCGTGGAAGACTGTGATGGACTACTTGTCCCGGGTGACCGTGATAATTCTCATGCAGCAAAATATATCCGTCGTGTGACAGATAAGCGCAATCTGGAGGCAAGCAATCAGCTGTTTGCAGAACTTGTGGAAGAATTGCACAGACGTGGGATGAAAATCATCCTGGACGGTGTGTTCAACCATTGTGGTTCTTTTAATAAATGGATGGACAGAGAGCGAATCTATGAGGGACAGGAAGGATATGCACCGGGTGCTTATGTATCCGCAGACAGTCCATATCGCTATTTTTTTGATTTTCATGATCAGAACCGCTGGCCGTACAATCCGACTTATGATGGATGGTGGACACATGATACACTTCCGAAGCTGAATTATGAAGGCTCCCGTGAATTGTATGATTATGTCCTTGAAGTGGCGAAAAAATGGGTTTCAGCTCCGTACAATGTGGACGGCTGGAGACTGGATGTGGCAGCAGATCTGGGCCACAGCAATGAATTCAATCATCAGTTCTGGAAGGATTTCCGCAAAGCTGTCAAGGAAGCCAATCCGGAGGCTCTGATCCTCGCAGAGCATTATGGAAGTCCGGAAGGATGGCTACAGGGCGATGAATGGGACTCGGTTATGAATTATGATGCATTTATGGAACCGGTGACCTGGTTTCTGACCGGAATGGAGAAGCACAGTGATGAATATCGTGAAGATCTTTATGGCAACAGTGATGCATTTATCGGAGCAATGAAGACGCATATGCGTTCACTGCATATGTCCTCGCTTCATACAGCTATGAATGAACTGTCTAATCATGACCATTCCAGATTCCTGACCAGAACAAACCGAAAAGTTGGTCGCGTTTCTTATGCAGGAGCACAGGCGGCGTCCGAGAATATCAATACTGCAATCATGCGTGAGGCAATCGCGATCCAGATGACATGGCCGGGAGCCCCGACGCTATATTATGGAGATGAAGCCGGTGTCTGTGGTTTTACCGATCCGGATAACAGACGAACCTATCCATGGGGACATGAAGACATGGAACTTCTGAATTTTCATAAGGCCATGATAGTGATACATAAGAAGTACAAGATGCTTCGAAGTGGTTCACTTAAATTTCTGTGGAATGATTATCAGGGACTTGGTTATGCAAGATTTTCTCATACAGAACAGATGATCATAGTGCTGAATAACCGGGATGAAGGCAGAGATGTCATGATCGAAGTCTGGCCGGCGGGAATCAGCCGACTGGAGGAGACTTCTTTTACCAGACTGATCCAGTCATCACAGGAAGGTTATACGGATCATCAGAAACAGATTGTATGTAGAGCAGGAGCTTTGAATCTTTATCTGCCGCCTCGCAGTGTGACGGTGCTTCATCACAAAGATCAGCTCTGACGACAATATTTTTGCATGCAGGAAATGCGTATGAAAATGCAGCACAAAATTCTCTTGACAGGTTCAAAAGGGTATGTTACGATATCAATACTTTCACGTGGTAGAGTGACTACGTACTAAAAAGAAGAGATGAATCACAAATCATGTTAAGGGAGATAGAGCGATGAAGAAAAAAGCAGTTGCAGTAATTATGGCGGCAGTAATGGCAATGGGAATGGTATCCGTAGTCAGCGTACAGGCCGGAGTAGAAGACAAGACTCTGATCGTTGGATTTGATGCAGAATATCCGCCGTATGGATATATGGATGAGAATGGAGAATATACAGGATTTGACCTGGAACTGGCTCAGGCAGTATGTGATCTGGAAGGCTGGGAACTGGAGAAGAAACCAATCAACTGGGATTCCAAGGATATGGAGCTGAATTCCGGATCTATCGACTGTATCTGGAACGGATTTACCATGAACGGAAGAGAAGATGATTATACATTCTCAGAGCCATATGTAGATAACAGCCAGGTGATCGTTGTTGCTGAGGATTCCGGAATTGACAAGCTGACAGACCTTGCAGGCAAGACAGTTGGTGTACAGGCGGCTTCCGCAGCACTGGACCTTCTGCAGAGCGAAGAAGAAGGTGGACAGAAAGAACTGGCAGATACCTTCGGGGCACTGAATGAATTTGCTGATTACAATACTGCATTTACAGAACTGCAGGCAGGCGCACTGGATGCACTGGCAATTGATATAGGAGTTGCCAAATATCAGCTGAACTCCAGAGGAGAGGGATTCAAGATCCTTGATGAGACTCTGAATACAGAGCAGTATGCGATCGGATTCAAGAAAGGCAATGATGAACTCTGCGATATCGTAAATGCAGACCTTCAGAAGCTTGCAGATGACGGTACCGTTGCAGAGCTTGCTGAGAAATATGAAATTGCCGACATGGTTACCCTGAAGGCATCCGATGATGCATCTGCAGAGGATACAAAGGATGAAGCTGCTGATGCAGAAGCTGATAAGACAGAAGAAAAATAAGTAATACATAAAATACGAATACAAAATGGGATGCTTCCCGGAGTTCCGGGTGGCATCCCTCTTGTAGGTTTATGGAGGAGAGTACATGAGTTTTCAGGTAATGTTACAACAGCTTACCACAGGGTTTGGACAGACACTTCTGATCTTTTTTCTGACCTTATTATTTTCCCTGCCGCTTGGCATGGTAGTGTATTTTGGAAGAGTAAGCCGCTTTAAGCCATTAAGCTGGATCGTCAAAGCATATATTTCTATTATGCGAGGAACGCCATTGATGCTGCAGCTGCTGTTGTGGTATTTTGGACCGTATTATCTGTGGGGGATGAATATCGGCAATTACAAGTTTACAGCGATCATTCTGGGATGTTCTCTGAACTATGCTGCATATTTTGCTGAAATCTATCGTTCCGGAATTGAATCTATTCCGGCAGGACAGTATGAGGCAGCACAGCTTCTTGGATACAATAAAAGCCAGACATTTTTTAAGATCGTGCTGCCGCAGGTAGTAAAGATCGTGCTGCCGTCGGTGACGAACGAAGTTATCACTCTTGTAAAGGATACATCCCTTGTTTATTCTGTATCTTATATCGAAATGTTTGCCCTGGCAAAGCAGATCGCCGCAGCACAGACAACGGTTATGCCGTTTGTGATTGCCGGTGTTTTCTACTATATCTTCAATTTTGTAGTGGCATGGGTTATGGAATGGTTTGAAAAGAAACTGAATTACTATCGTTAGGAGGAAATGCTTTGAGTACAAGTCTTCTGGAAATGAATCATATCAAAAAGGAATTCGATGGCCTTCAGGTATTGAAGGATGTGTCAATCCATGTAAATGAAGGCGAGGTTGTTTCGATCATTGGATCTTCCGGCTCCGGTAAATCAACACTTCTTCGCTGTGCGACATTGCTGACTCTGATTGATGATGGTGAAGTCAGTTATATGGGAAATAAGACAGTCTGGACCGAGAATGGTAAAGTCTGTCTGCCAAATAAAGCCAAATTAAAAGAAATCCAGTCCTGCTTCGGACTTGTTTTTCAGAATTTTAATCTTTTTCCACATTATACGGTCATGAAGAATATTACAGATGCGCCGATCCATGTGCAGAAAAGAAACAAAGATGAAGTTTACAAAGAAGCCAGAGAGCTTCTGGCAAAGATGGGATTGTCGGATAAAGAAGATGCTTATCCATATCAGCTGTCCGGTGGACAGTGTCAGCGTGTGGCAATCGCGAGAGCTCTTGCACTGAATCCAAAGATCCTGTTCTTTGATGAACCTACCTCTGCACTGGATCCAGAGCTGACCGGTGAAGTCCTGCGAGTTATCCGCTCTCTTGCAGATCTGCATATTACGATGGTGATCGTCACACATGAGATGAACTTTGCACGAGATATTTCGGACAGAGTCATTTTTATGGATAAAGGTGTGATCGCAGTAGAAGGTACTCCGCAGGAGGTATTTTCTTCAAGTAATGCACGAATAAAGGAATTCCTCGGTAAATTTCATCAGGGAGAGGAATAAAGGGATTGCTTTTAATCATGCGATGTTATATAATTTCTGCGTAAAGATAGGAAATCCGATCAGCCGCAGTGATACATCTCCTGCGGTTAATCGAGTGAGATGATAGGAGTAAATACATGAGTACAGACAGATACGTAAGTCCCCTTTCAGAGCGTTATGCCAGCAAGGAAATGCAGTACATTTTTTCTCCGGATATGAAATTTCGCACCTGGAGAAGATTGTGGATCGCTCTGGCTGAAACAGAAAAAGAGCTTGGCCTGAATATCACCCAGGAGCAGATTGATGAACTGAAGGCTCACAAGGATGATATCAACTATGATGTGGCAAAGGAAAGAGAGCGTCAGGTACGTCATGACGTTATGTCCCACGTATATGCATATGGTGTGCAGTGCCCGAAGGCAAAAGGCATTATTCATCTTGGAGCGACATCCTGCTATGTAGGCGACAACACAGACATCATTGTTATGGCAGAAGCCCTGAAACTGGTTCAGAAGAAACTGGTGAACGTAATTGCAGAACTGTCCAAATTTGCAGATAAATACAAAGAGCAGCCGACCCTTGCATTTACACATTTCCAGCCTGCACAGCCGACGACTGTTGGTAAGCGTGCAACACTGTGGACACAGGAATTCCTGATGGATCTGGAGGACCTGGAATATGTAATGGGAACACTGAAACTTCTTGGTTCCAAAGGAACGACCGGTACACAGGCAAGCTTCCTGGAACTGTTTGAAGGTGATCAGGAGACAATAGACAAGATTGATCCGATGATCGCTGAGAAGATGGGATTTAAGAACTGCTATCCGGTATCCGGACAGACTTATTCCCGTAAAGTAGATACCAGAGTACTGAATATTCTTGCAGGAATCGCAGCAAGTGCGCACAAGATGTCCAATGATATCCGCCTTTTACAGCACCTCAAAGAAGTAGAAGAGCCATTCGAAAAATCTCAGATCGGTTCCTCTGCAATGGCATACAAGAGAAATCCGATGAGAAGTGAGCGTATTGCATCCCTTTCCAGATATGTAATGGTTGATGCGCTGAATCCGGCAATCACTTCTGCTACACAGTGGTTTGAGAGAACACTGGATGACTCAGCCAACAAGCGTCTCAGCATTCCGGAGGGATTCCTTGCAATCGATGGTATCCTGGATCTGTGTCTGAATGTTGTTGACGGACTGGTTGTATATCCGAAGGTAATCGAGAAACATATGATGGCTGAACTTCCGTTCATGGCAACAGAGAATATCATGATGGATGCAGTAAAAGCAGGTGGAGACCGTCAGGAGCTTCATGAGCGTATCCGTGAACTGTCCATGGAAGCAGGACGTACTGTTAAAGTTGAAGGTAAAGATAATGACCTTCTGGAGAGAATCGCAGCAGATCCTGCATTCAATCTGACAATTGATGAACTGCGTAAGTCTATGGAACCGTCCAGATATGTCGGAAGAGCGAAAGAGCAGACGGCGACATTTATCGAGAAGACTGTACAGCCGATTCTGGATGCGCACAAAGATATGCTTGGTATGACCGCTGAGATTAACGTGTGATATAATTCCGTGATATGCAAATGGAGGGTTGGATTATGAGAGTGCATTGCACGGAATAATCCGCAGGTATCACAAAATAAACAGAGAATAAATAGATCAAATAAGACACGAGGAGGATATAGTGTTATGATCAAAGCAGTAGTTGGAGCAAACTGGGGAGATGAAGGTAAAGGTAAGATTACCGATATGCTCGCACAGGAAGCTGATATTATCGTAAGATTCCAGGGAGGAGCCAATGCAGGACATACCATCGTTAATGATTATGGTAAATTCGCTCTGCATACACTTCCATCTGGTGTATTCTATAACCACACAACAAGTGTGATCGGAAATGGCGTTGCCCTGAACATCCCGGTATTTTTCAAAGAATACAATGAAGTTGTTTCAAGAGGTGTTCCGGCTCCAAAGATCATGATTTCCGATAGAGCACAGATTGTGATGCCATATCACATTCTGTTTGATCAGTATGAAGAAGAACGTCTGGGCGGTAAGTCCTTCGGATCTACCAAATCTGGTATTGCTCCATTCTACTCAGACAAATATGCAAAGATTGGTTTCCAGGTAAATGAACTGTTTGATGACGATTCTCTGAGAGAAAAGGTAGAACGAGTTGTTGAGACAAAGAACATTCTTCTGGAACATCTGTATCACAAGCCGCTTCTGGATCCGGACGAGATCTTTGATGAAATGATGAAATACAAAGAAATGGTGGCTCCATATGTCGGAGATGTATCTTTGTTCCTGTGGAATGCATTAAAAGAAGGCAAAGAAATCCTGCTTGAGGGACAGCTTGGTTCCCTGAAAGACCCGGATCATGGAATTTATCCGATGGTTACATCTTCTTCTACACTGGCTGCTTATGGTGCGATTGGTGCAGGTGTACCTCCATATGAGATCAAAAAAGTCATCACAGTATGCAAAGCATACTCCAGTGCTGTAGGCGCAGGTGCTTTTGTTTCTGAGATTTTTGGCGAAGAAGCTGATGAGCTCAGAAGAAGAGGTGGAGACGGCGGAGAGTACGGTGCAACAACCGGACGTCCGAGACGTATGGGATGGTTTGATTGTGTTGCTTCCAAATACGGCTGCCGTATGCAGGGAACAACTGATGTTGCATTTACTGTACTGGATGTACTGGGATATCTTGATGAGATTCCGGTATGCACAGGATATGAGATTGATGGTAAGGTTACTACAGAATTCCCGACTACCGGTCTTCTTGAGAAAGCCAAACCGGTTCTGGAAGTACTGCCAGGCTGGAAGACTGATATCCGTGGCATCAAGAAATACGAAGATCTTCCGGAAAACTGCCGTAAGTATGTAGAGTTCGTAGAGAAACATATCGGCTTCCCGATTACTATGATTTCTAATGGACCAGGAAGAAACGATATTATCTACAGAAATAAATAATATAAGCGTATAAGTTGAATTGAGATGCGTCGGGGTTCGCTCCGACGCATTTCTTAACAAAAAGCAAGTATGAGAAATAAGAGGTAAAGATGAAAAACTGGAAAAAATATGCAGCGATCATAGGTGTGATCGCATTGCTGGTGATTTTTTGCCTTCCGATGTATTTTGCACTGAAGGGTGATTTTTCACAGAAAGAGTTTATGGCATCACTGTTTACTGTGATGTTCGTTGCGGTCATGTGTTACGTGATCCTGATGCTGTTTAAATATCTCAACAAAAAGAAAAAGGGACAGGAGGAGACCGGAATGATAAAAAATGTAATCTTTGATGTCGGAAAGGTGCTGGTTGATTTTGACTGGCCGGAATATCTGGACAGCTTTGGATTTGATCCGGAGAAGAGAGACCGAATCGCAAAGGCTACGTTTCAGAGTCCGGTATGGGATGAACGTGACCGTGGCATATATGAGGAAGAGCATTATTTGAAACAGTTCCAGGAACTGGATCCGCAGGATACTGCAGATATTGAAAAGGTGCTGAAGGACAGTGGCAGAACCATTCGCAAAAGACCATATGCAGATACCTGGATCAAATATCTGAAGAGCAGGGGATACCATGTGTATATCCTTTCTAATTACAGCAGTTATATGTTAGAACACACAAAAAAAGAACTTACATTTAGGAAAGAAATGGATGGCGAAGTATTTTCCTGCCACGTAAAACAGCTGAAACCAGAGGCGGAAATTTATCAGACACTTTTAAATATGTATGACTTGAAAGCAGACGAGAGTGTGTTTATCGATGACAGACCGGAGAACTGTGGAGGCGCAGAAAGCCAGGGAATTCATACAATCTGTTTCAAGAATTTCAAGCAGGCAACTGCAGAACTTGAGAAGCTTGGCGTGAAATAATAACGGTCCACGGCAGGAAGAATACGAGAAAAGCCCCAGAACCGTTTCCATGTGTCAGTCCTGAGACCTTTTAAGGGGAGGATATAAGTTTTTCTTAGAATTATCTTTTGCACATTCATAGTATGACCGGTTATTTTGGGTTTATACACAACTTTCACAAAAATTATGAGAATAAGATTTGTGTTTTGGGAAAAAAGATGGTATAATGGAGCACAGGCAAAATTTTTGAAAAGAGGATGAAACAATGAGTGATAAAACAATCTTAGAGCAGTGGCGTGAAATTGCTTACAATCAGCAGGCAGACCGCAATCAGCTTCAGAGATTCTGGGCAAACTATTTTAATATTGAAAAAGGTATCTACGAGCAGCTTCTTTCCAATCCGGATGAAGTTGTAAGCGGTACAGTCAAAGAACTGGCAGAGAAATACGGACAGGATGTTCTGACTATGGTTGGTTTCCTGGATGGTATCAACGACAGCCTTAAGATTCCGAACCCGATCGAGACAATGGATGAAGATACCAAAGTTACACTTGCATTTGACAAAGAGCTTCTTTACAAGAATATGGTTGATGCCAAGGCAGACTGGTTATATCAGCTTCCACAGTGGGATGCGATCTTCTCCGAAGAAAAACGTAAAGAGCTTTACAAAGAGCAGAAAAAATCCGGTACAGTTGTTAAACCGCACAAAATCGGCCGTAACGATCCTTGTCCGTGCGGAAGCGGTAAGAAATACAAATACTGCTGCGGTAAATAATGAAAGTCAGAGCAGATCTGGATTATATTATCGTACTTGGTGCTCATGTAAATGGTACAAGAATGACATTGGCCCTTCTGGAACGAACCAGAAGGGCTTTGCTCTATCTTGAAGAGAATCCGGGGACAAGGGCAGTGCTTTCCGGTGGACGGGGAGACGGAGAACGGATCAGTGAGGCTGAGGCCATGTATCGATATCTGACAGAACATGGGATTGACGGCAGACGCCTTCTGAAGGAGGAAAGGTCGACCAATACCAAAGAGAATCTGGATTTCAGTCTGGAACTGATCGGAAGTACAGAACCATCCATCGGAATCGTGACCAATAATTTTCATGTATTCCGTGGCGTGATGATTGGCAGAAAATGCGGCTGTTCGCATGTTTATCCGATTCCGTCCAGGTATCGTTCCTGGAGACTTCTGATCTATATTCCACGTGAGATCCTTGCCATTCTCAAAGATAAAATTGTCGGAAATTTGTAAACAAAATAAAATTTTAAAAATAATTAAAAAAAGTGTTGACACTTTGAAAAAGACATAGTATACTAACGAAGTCGGTTGCGAGAGCGGTTTATGAATGGCTGGTCAAAGCGACAGATACAAATGGGATCTTAGCTCAGCTGGGAGAGCATCTGCCTTACAAGCAGAGGGTCATAGGTTCGAGCCCTATAGGTCC
>CAKRPO010000032.1 GCA_934378195.1 uncultured Blautia sp. | reverse complement strand
ATCTTCTACTTTCGCTGTCCGAATTTTGATCTCCATAATATCTCTTTCTCCGTCTGAATTGCAATTTCCCTATCTGACATCTTTTACTTCTTTTCTAATACCTTTACTATTTTGCGAAGTAATTTATCAATTTCAATCGGTTTGGCCAGATAATCATCCATTCCTGCTGCAAACGCCGCCTGCCTGTCTTCTTCAAATGCATTTGCGGTCATCGCTATGATCGGAACCTGAGCTCTTTCATCCGAAAGCTTTCGAATCGCCTCTGTTGCCTGATACCCATTCATCTTCGGCATCTGTATGTCCATTAATATCACATCATAATACCCGACAGAAGCCTTTTGCAGCATTGCAACTGCAATCGCGCCATCTGCAGCTACTTCCACCTCTGCCTGTGCATCCTGAAGAATTGTCCTTGCAATTTCCACATTTAATTCATTATCTTCTACAAGAAGAATTCTTTTGCACTTCAGAGAATTCTCTGGCAGGCTCTGTTCTGCCTGGTCAATACGTTCTTCTTCCGATACGATCCGGCATGGAATCTCAACGATAAAACTGCTGCCTTTTCCAGGTTCACTTTGTACGATCACGCTTCCATCCATCAAATCTACAAAGGATTTTACGATACGCAGTCCAAGACCAGTTCCCATTATACCACTTTCTGAAGAATTTTTCTCGCGTGTAAATGCCTCAAATATATATGGAATATATTTCTGGCTGATACCGATTCCCGTATCTGAAACACAAATCTGAAGAATCATGGAATCCTCTCTGACGGCCTCCATTTCCTCAATATCTACAGCTATTTTTCCTCCATCCGGTGTATATTTAATTGCATTGCTTACAAGATTCATGATAATCTCCTGAATCTTCAGCGAATCACAATATACATTCACATGCTGAATCTTTATATTTCGCGATATATTCAGCTGTTTATTCAGAATTTCTCTGTCCAGAACAATCTCCAGCGTATCATTTATTTTCTGTAGATTCCACGGAGCTTCATTCAAAGTCTCCTTGCCACTTTCAATTCGGGCAATTTCCAGTACATTTCCAATCAGTGCAAGCAGGAACTGGCTTGACCCCTTCAGTTTATGCAGATAATTTGTTATCAGTTCTTTCTCTCCCCAATGCCTCTCCATAAGTTCTGCATATCCAATGATTGCATTCATAGGAGTACGCAGATCATGTGACATGGCAAATAAAAAGGATGATTTTGCCCTGTTTCCTTCTTCTGCCTTCTGCAGTGCATTCTTCAGCACTATCATCTCAGATACATCAAGAAATGTAGTGATCACGGCTCTTTCTCCCGATGGAACACGGATTACTTTCGTTGTAGCAAGTGCATGACATTCATTCGGCTCACCTTTTCCGATGATACACTCATAATCAACCATATCATCTACTTTGTGAAGTCTTTTCAACTTCTCTATTACGTCCACATCCGGATAGATTACTTTTTTCAGCATAGTACCGAGTTTTGACTGTGCCTCTTCAATGTTCTCCACTCCATACATCCGCAAAGCCTGTGCATTCATATGAATGATCTTATGCCCGGGAATTGTATATGCAAGGACACCACAACTTTGCATTTCCAGCAGTTCTTTGTAATAATCTTCCTGTTCTATTTTTTCTTTACGAAGTGTATCATTAAGTTCCGCCAGACGACGTTCTGCTTCTTTTTCTTTCTCCATACGTACCGTCTCTGAAATGTCCTGGTGTATTCCCATAAGGGAAATACCGTCCACTACAGACATATCTCTTGTTCCATTGCAGCGTACGAACATCTCTCCGGAAGCGGGATGAATATAGCGATATACGATTTCTGATTTTGTCTCTGACAGTTTATCTGAATATTCCAGAAATAACTGCATATCATCCGAATGTACACGTGCCCGATGAAATGTAAATCGCTCTTCCGGTGAGATTTCTCCCTGGATTCCAAGTAACTCGTCCATCACCGCATCTGCATAAAACCTCGGTGGTTTCCCATCTTCAATCTCTATTCTCCACACTCCCATTCTATTAATGCGGAGAAGTTTTCCAACATTTATCTCTTTCTGCTGTATCATAGACAGCTCCTCCCTATGCAGCTATTTACTGTGTATCTTTCATATATTATAACGACAGCGAAATCAGATGAACTTCACCATCACTCGGAATAGAACATTCATATCCACCGGCTTTGACACATGTGCATTCATGCCTGCATCAAGTGCCTTCTGCCTGTCCTCTTCAAAAGCATTCGCTGTCATGGCTACGATCGGGACAGCAGCTCTGGAATCCCCAAGATTTCGTATCATCTCTGTTGCCTGATATCCATCCATTTCCGGCATCTGAATATCCATAAGAATCATATCATAATAATCTGCCGGCTTCTCTTTCAGCATCTCCACACATTCTTTTCCATTTGCAGCCCGCTCCACAAGCAATCCCTTCTCTTTAAGAACCGTCAGTGTAATTTCTGCATTCAGCTCATTATCTTCTGCAACCAGAATTCGTTTTCCTTTAATGTCCTCCGGCACAAATTCTTTTTCTTTCTGCTGCACCTCAAGGATCTGCTCCGGCGTGGCAATCTCGAATGGAATCATGACCGTCGTCTTTGTTCCTTTGCCGACTTCACTCTCTATTTCTATTGTTCCTCCCATCAGATCGATCAGAGCCTTCACAATAGGAAGCCCCAAACCTGTTCCGACTACTTTGCTTTCTGTACTTGTATGTTCTCTGGAAAATTCTTCAAAAATATGTGGAAGATAGTCTTCACTCATCCCAATTCCAGTATCTTCAACTACAATCTTATATGCAATATAATTTTCCCTGTTAAACGGACTCTCGCTGATATCTATGGTGATCTTGCCACCTGCCGGAGTATATTTCAATGAATTTCCAATAATATTGATAAAAATTTCCCGAACCTTTGTTTCATCACCAATTACATATTCATGCTGTATATCTTTTGTGTAACTGTAGGTAAGTCCCTTCTTCCGAACTTCCGGCTCAAAAATATCTGTCAGCGATTCAATAAGCCCGGAAACACAGCGCACTTCTTTTTTCAGGCTCGTCTTTCCACTCTCAATTCTGGCTGTCTCCAGCACATAATTGATCAGTGACAGTAAAAATTCGCTGGAACTTTTGATCTTACCAATATAATCAAGAGCTCTGTCTCTCTCATCAATATGCTTTTCCAGCAGATCCGCAAAACCTATGATTGCATTCATCGGAGTACGGATATCATGACTCATATTAAAAAGAAAACGTGTCTTTGCTTCATTCGCGCTTTTCGCTTCATGAACCGCTTTTTCCAGTTCCGTCTCATGGATCTGTTCTCTGTAACGCTGCATTCTGAACTGCAGATATACGATCATTATAATAAATGCAAGCATAAGACTGATCAGCAGTCCCCATAGCTTCTGTATTGAAGTAATCCATCCATTCTCCGGAATGATTTCAAAATACCATGTATCATTCGGAACTTCACAGGCAACTTCCAGTGTATCATTCTTTTCAAAATTTGTGCACTGTGCAATAACAACCTGCTCGTCATCCCTATTGCCTCTTTTCCAGATTTGATAATGATATCCGGCGTCTTCAAGTTTATCCAGTTCCATCTTGTCGATGAACTTTTCCCAGTCCATAACAAGAATAGAAAATCCCCAGAACTTCTCGTTTCCCTGCGCATCCGTCTGATAAACCGGATCAAACAAAAGTACCCCGGTTCCTCCCTGGACCAGATCAAACGGACCTGCAATCGTATATTCTCCGCTGTCTCTGGCAAGAAGGGCGGCTTTTTTTCTCTCAGAATCTTCCAGCACATTGAAACCCATTGCATTTTCATTTCCCTGTATTGGGTATATCTGTGAAACAATACCGTCCTTTGCAATCTCATGTGCCTTTATGATATAATCTTCATCCTGCATAAGTCGGGACAACTGTGCAAGCTGGGCATCGCTGATCATCAGCCCGTCTTCAATACTCTTTTTTACCAGATCTGACTCTGCCATATAACGGTTCAATTGAACTTCTACTCTGCTTATCGTAGATTCTGCAGTATAGGCAGCTTTCAACTGTTCTTTCTTTTTTTGATTTTCGTTTACCAGAAGGGTACATCCCAACATAATCCCAAACATTGTCAGAAAAACAAGTGCTGCACGTATTCTGATAACTTTTTTATCTATCTTATTCTTCATCCATAAACACCTGATATTCCCTATAGCAACAAAACATATTTCTTTTTTCTGCTTTTTCAAGCTTGCACATCTGGTCTGACCGTTACTGTTCACAGCGACTTGGTCAGTATTTCTCTGAGTTTACTTTCATCAATCGGCTTCGCAATATGACCATTCATTCCGGAAGCCAGACATTTGTGTATACTTTCGGAAGAAACCTGCGCCGTCATAGCATATATACGCACCGTTTCTGCATCCGGCCGCTCCATTGTCCGGATACGACGAGCTGCTTCTCTGCCGCCCATAACCGGCATCATGATATCCATCAGAATCAGGTCATACGTTCCCGGATCCGATTCTTCAAACTTGCCAATTGCTTCCTGGCCATTCCATGCCTTATCAATCACAATTCCCAGCTCCTTCAGATAGAACTCTGCAATCTCCATATTGATCTCATTGTCCTCAACCAGAAGAATCCGTTTTCCTTCCAGCTTCTGTTCACCCAGGCTCTGCTCTTCTGTTTTGGTTTCGATGGCATTTTCATCAAGCTCAAACGGAAGGCGGAAGGTAAAAGTGCTTCCTGCGCCAAGCTGACTCTCTACTTCTATAGAACCTCCCATTTTATCCAGAAGCGCCTTGACGATTGACATTCCCAGACCGGTTCCTCTGTACAGTGTTCTGGCGTCATTCTTCTCCTGTGTAAATGGTTTAAACAGCTGTTCTTTTATAAATTCTTCACTCATGCCAATTCCGGTATCAACTATTTTAAATTCATACCACACGGTTGTACCATCACAGGAAAGTTCTTCCGCATATGTATCAATTGTTCCATTTGATTTATTATATTTGATTGCATTGCTCAAGAGATTGACCATGATGCGGCGCAGTTGCAGGGAGCTTCCCTTCAAGGCAGTGTGCTGAATATTACTTCTGTGCTTGCGATGTGTAATACCGGATTCAACCAGCTGAGCATCCACAAGTGCAGCAACTTCATCCATAAGCTCACTTATATCAAATACATCTTCATGAATCTCAAACATACCAGCTTCCAGTTTGCTCATATCGAGGACATCACTGACCAGTTCCAGCAAATGTCGGGCAGACAGCTGAACCTTATCCAGACTGTCATCAACTTTTTCCCAGTCATCCCTGCTTTTACGGATGATATCTACCATCCCCATGATTCCATTGATCGGCGTACGAATATCATGGCTCATACGATTCATAAATTCCGTCTTGGCTCTGTTCTCGGAATCCGCTTCTTCATAAGCCATCTGCAGACGTGCTTTTTCCTGCTGTTCCTTTTCATGGAAATTCGAAGTATTTTTGAAAAGAATGATCGCATGAACAACAGAACTCTCTTTATTGGTCTTTGCATCATATACAGTATCTCTGGACATCAATACTGTCTTCTGCAGCCATACCGGCTGGTCATCTTTTCCCCTCTCACAGTATTCTACTGTAATCTGCTTGGAACCAGTAGCAAAACGCTTCAGAAGTTTAAATGCCGAATCCACAATTCGGTAGTTTTCCAGTGTATCTTCTGTCACATACTGACTTCTTTTGCTGCAATATTTACTGTATGAGCATGGTGTATCCACATCATTAGCAAATTCACTCGCTGCTGCATGACAATACGTGCTTTCCAGACTGTCATTTGTCAGGTCTACGGTATAGACTGCATGTGCTGTCTGCAAAAGTGCCTCGGCATAATTCTCATTCTCGGCAATGGACAGCTTCAGCTGTTCATAATACCGATTTAATCGAGTTTTTTCATCCGACGTGTTTTCATTTTTATTCTGGAATGGTTCAAATCCCAGAATGAAATGATGAAGCCTGCCATCTTCGGTATTATTTACAAACAGTGCTGTCATTCGTCCTCGACAAATACTGTTCTCTTTCCTGTACTGATATAAAAGTTCTAGCTTCTCACCTTTGTCCGTGATCTGTTCTGCAAGATAAGAAATCTGCAATTCCTTTCTCATACTCTTGCGGTTCTCATCCGTTCCCAATTCCTGTATGATCTGCTCAACCGCTCCGGAATAGCTTCCATCCTCGGCCAGGAAAAATCGTGAGCTTGCACGCAGTACATAATACTGATCCAAAAGCGCATCGCAATAAATGCAGTCCGTAAACTGAAACCCCTTTTCTGTAATTTCTTCCAGAAGACGAATATTCATCCTCTGTTTCTCTGCTGCTTCCTCCATCTTTGCACGGTTTTTATCAATATACATGTTTTTGTCAGCCAAACGGAAGAGTTCTCTCATCGTACTGCCTTCAAAGTCACTTGACAGTGCATAACCGGCTGCATAGCTGATTGGCATTTCCGGATGCTGTCTGGAATATTCTGCCGCATGATCACGGATATTCTGCAGACATTTCCGTACTTCCTCGTGATCCATTCCTTTCAGAACCGCAATAAATTCATCTCCGCCATCACGGCCGGCAAAAAATTCTTCCGGTACTGCTTCACGGAGCTGTATTGCAAAAGATCGAATATACTCGTCCCCTTTGTCATGACCCAGATTATTGTTGATCGTTCGCAGATTGTTCAGATCAAACACACACATTGCCACCAGTTCATTCACCGGTATCGGATCCGTCTCATTCAGGATTTCCTCACATTTGTTTTTGTTTGGAAGTCCTGTAGCCTCATCCAGATAGACCTTTTTCTGCAAAATCTTATTCTGCGCTGCAAAGCGAACTGCTTTTATCAGTTCTGCAGCAATGATAAGTATCAGTCCCAGAATATCCACAACTACAAATTTTTCCAGATGATCCAGTGCCGTGGCTTTCTTTTGGGAATAGACTTCTGCAAAGCCTACCGCCTCATCACAAATCCGAAAAAAATTCTCACTCTTTTCTATAATATCCGTATGTTCATAGCCTTTTTCACGGACAAGAAGGATTTCCTTTCGAAGTTCTTCAAAATATTGTGCCAGTTCCTCCATCTTCGTCTGGAAGTCCCTATCATCCAGACACACAAAATTCAATTCCTCACTGCCATTTCGAAGACCCTCTATATAAGAGAAAATTGTCTGATACATCTTATCCTGTGGCGTGCTGGCTATTTCCAATTTGACCATTCTCTGCGTGCCGCCCCGGACAAGGCCAGCATAATTTACGACCCGTGCAGTTCCCTGAATCTTACCAACCATCGACATGATCACCAAAAACAGTATGATCAATATCGTTGTCAGAGTCATCATTGCTGCTCTCAAAAAATAAGTCTGTTTTTTTTCTGTTTTCTTCATACCTTGTATTTTAACTGATTCCAGATTTTTCTGCAACATAATCTCGATATGTGAATCAGCTGGTGTTACTGTTCACTCCGTTCACAGCAGCTTCAGTTCAGTGCCCTGACCAGCTATCCCGTCTGATTCTCTGTGCCTCTGTAAAAACAATCTTGGTTGATTTTGCGCATTGTCAAGTATTTTTATGTGGATTTTATATAATTTTCATTCTATTTCCATGCTTTTTCATTGCTTTTTGCACAACTGCACTTTATAATAAAAATTATCAATTACCACATACATTTTTATGGAGGGAACACTATGAACGAAGAACTCTTTAACGAAGCGGCCAAATCAAATGTCCTGTCTAAAAAGCTGATCGATCAGCTTCAGGAAAGCATGACCTACAACAGCATCTCCTTTATCAACTGGACGATTGAAGCTCTGACTCTGATCAAAAATCGTCTTGAGCGTGGAGACAGAATCACGGATGAAGTATCCGGCGAAATCTACACCACCAAAACCTTCCAGAAATTTGTAAAGGAGAATTTCTCCTCTTACATTACCAGCCAGGTCTTCAAAGAAATCACCAAACCAGAGAAGATCTACTTCTCTCTGAAATCATGCGAAGGTGGATACAGCCTCATTGCAGCTGATTCCGACAATGAAAAAACCTATCGATGGATTTCCAGCCTGAGCAAACGTTTTTCCCTTGTTGAGATGATTGCAACTGGTATCGTTTATGTCAAAGACATACGTACTGATACATACCAGCCATTCATTTCCGAAAGTGGCAGATATTGCCGTTATAATAAAGAAAAAGGAATTCTTGTAGAGATCTGAACCCCACAAGAATTCCTGTCATAAATCAATATTTTCAAAATACTGTCTCAGCCGGGGATTCCTCTCCGGCTGAGTTCAAGAATGCCTCGGCATTCTTGCTGCGAGATGCGCATCATGCAATGCATGAGATACTTCTTCTGCGCATCTCACATCTGATATTTTTTATCTTCCTGTTATTCTTCCAATTCCATAAGAGATTAGAAATACGGCAATATCTACTGCCACAATTGTAGAGCCGACCGGTGTGCCTGCCAGAATGGAAATCAGAATTCCGGCAGTTGCACTCAACACTGACATTACTGCTGCGCTGATCGTTACCGAACGAAAAGACTTGAACAACCGCATCGCCGACAGTGCAGGAAAAATCACAAGTGCTGAAATCAACAGGGAACCTACCAGATTCATCGCAAGCACAATAATTACCGCGATCACCACTGCAATCAGCAGATTATAGGCATTTGCTCTCGTTCCTGTTGCTCTGGCAAAATTTTCATCGAATGTTACCGCAAAAATTTTGTTATAAAAAAGAATAAAAATCGCAACGACCACAACCGATAAAATCGCACACAGCCATACCTCACCTTTTGTCAGTGTCAGAATTGATGTCGAACCGAACAAAGTACTGCACACATCTCCTGAGATATTCGGGCTGGTAGAAAAAAGATTCATCAGTAGATAACCGATTGCCAGTGCACCGACAGAAATCATAGCAATCGCCGCATCTCCCTTGATTCTGGTATTCTGTCCTGCACGAAGGAGAAAAATCGCACAGATTACTGTTACCGGCAGGATAAACAACATATTATTGGTAATATTCAGAACAGATGCAATCGCCATCGCTCCAAATGCCACATGAGAAAGTCCATCTCCAATAAAGGAAAAACGCTTCAATACAAGAGTTACACCCAGAAGAGAAGAACATAATGCGATCAGTACGCCAACGATCAGTGCGTAACGTACAAACGGATATTGAAAATACATACGAAGTGTCTCAAACATCTTATTCATCCTCTCCTTCCTGTCCGGTAAAAGCTCTTCCCAGACTGCTTTCCAGATACTGCTTCTTAGTTCCGAAAAAACAATGTTCGCCAATATGAAGAATATGTGTTGCATATTTCACAGCTGCTGCAATATCGTGTGAAATCATTATGATCGTAATTCCATCTTTTTTATTCAGATCTTTGATCAACTGGTACATTTCCGCTGTCACTCTTGGGTCCAGTCCGGAGACCGGTTCATCCAGAAGCAAGATTTTCTGAGCTGCGCAGAGTGCTCTTGCAAGAAGGACGCGCTGCTGCTGTCCACCGGAAAGTTCACGGTAACACTGATCTGCCAGATCCTGGATCATCATTTTTTCCATGGCTTTCTGCGCAACCATTTTTTCTTCTTTATTATAGAATGGTCTCCATCCACAACGGCTCTGACACCCGGACAGCACAATCTCCCGCACGGATGCCGGAAAATCTCTCTGCACCAGTGTCTGCTGCGGCAGATAACCGATTTCATTTTTTTTCAGATCATCACCAAGTTCAATGCTGCCGCTGATCGGCGTCTGCAAATGAAGCAGTGTTTTCATCAATGTGGATTTACCGGAACCATTCTCTCCAACGATACAGAGATAATCTCCTGCATTTATAGAGAAATTCAGGTCTTCCTGAATCGCCCGGTTATCATATCCCAATGTAAGGTTTTTACATGTAAGCTGTGCCATCGTTGTTCCTCTTTTCCTACTTAAGTGCTTCTTTCAGAACCTTCAGATTATCTTCCATCACAGAAAGATATGTCACCCCGTCTTTGATCTCATCCGAAGTGATCGACTGCATGGAATTAAGCTCAAGAATCTTCTGATCTTTCTCTTTTGTATTTTCAATCACTGTCTGGGCAATCCTGTCATCTGATTTCTCAATCGTTAATACTGTTTTAATTCCTAGCTCATCTAGCTTGCCAGCAAGAAATGTTACGGTCTTGAAGCTTGCTTCAGACTCTGCCGAACATCCGGAAAATGCAGCATAATAGTTCAGTCCATAATCATCGACCAGATAACGAAATGCAAAACGATCGGCAAAGATCAGCGTATTCTGTCTGTCTGTATCTACCGTTTCTTGATATTTCTGATCCAGTGTAGAAAGTTTTGCTTTGTAGTTCTCAGCATTTGTCTGATAGATTTCTTTATTCTCAGGATCCATCTCCTCAAGCGTTTCTGCAATCGCGTCACAGATCACAGAAGCATTTCGCATGGAAGTCCAGACATGCTCGTCATATTCCTTCTCATCCTCACCCTCATGGGCATGCTCGTCCTCATGACCATGTTCGTGTTCACTGTCCTGCATACCCTCAACTGTTTCTTCTTCCTTAATCGTATCGCCAAGGACTTCCATCAGATTAATCGTCTTCATATCTTTATTCTGAGCCGATTCCAGTGCATCCTCAATCCACTGGTCGGATTCGCCACCCACATAGATCAGGAGATCACAGCTGGATACTTTCATAATATCTTTCACTGCCGGCTGAAAACTATGAAGGTCTGTCCCATTATCCAGGAGCATCGTGAGATTCACATCCGCTTCCCTGTTCCCCAGAATATTTCTTGTCCAGTCATATTCCGGAAAAATGGTCGTCACAATATTCAGTTTCCTGTCTGTTTCCTCCGTTGTCTTAGCTTCTGCTATGTGCATTCCTGAAAAAGGAACCGCAATGCTCATCACACCCAGCAGAATTGCCAGCGCACCAGTGATCCATTTTTTCATCCTTATACCTGCTTTCTTCTGTCTCAGCATTCTACTCCGTTACCTTATATTCCGCTTATTTTGCCCTGATATGTACAGTCTCTGTTTCTTTTTTGTCATCTTCCAGTCCTCTGCATTCTTCACAGATTCCATAAAAAACCGTCCTGCATGGATCCATGCGAAATCCGTGACTGTCCATCAGGTGCTGCTCCAGTTTAACCACATCCTCGCAGTGAAGATGAATCAGTTTTCCACATTTTTCACATTTGCAGTGGAAACAGGAGGTCTTATGACAATGTTCTTCCGCTCCGAGATATTCAAAACAGGCACTGCTCGTCCCATCCACGTTATACTTGGCAACAAGCCTCTGTTCTACCATCTTCTCAAGATTACGATAAACTGTCGTTGTTCCGACATTAATTCCCTGCTCTTTAAAATAAGAACAGACATCAGCAACCGTCACATGTGTACCTTCTATTGTCTGAAGATAAGCCAGGATCTGCTTCATCTGCTTTGTCTGATAAGGTGCTTTCGTTCCCATAGTTCGTCCCTTCTCTATGCATTCCTACCCAGTATAAATTGAAAACCGTTTTCATATTATAGCACATTCTGATAGAGTGTCAATATGAAAACGGTTTTCATTTTTGATATTTTTTCTTATTTAGTTATTCTTCTACTTTCATCTCGCGAACGATCTTACGAAGTTTCAGAATCATGGACGGTGCTACTGAAAGTTCATCCAGTCCCATACG
Organism: uncultured Blautia sp.; assembly: GCA_934378195.1. Lineage (GTDB taxonomy): Bacteria > Bacillota > Clostridia > Lachnospirales > Lachnospiraceae > Blautia_A. The sequence goes on along the minus strand of CAKRPO010000032.1, from coordinate 15,727 downwards.
TACAAACTGTTCGGTAAGAGTTGCATCTGCACCAAGTTCTCCACAGATACCTGCCCATTTACCGCATTTATGTGCGTTATCTACAACCATCTGAATCATGCGCAAAATTGCTTCATGATGTGGATTGTAAAATTCATCCAGTTTTTCATTCTGACGGTCAATTGCCAGCGTATACTGGGTCAGATCATTAGTTCCAATACTGAAGAAATCAACCATCTCCGCAAGCTTGTCACTGATGATTGCTGCTGCCGGAGTCTCAATCATGATTCCCTGTTCCGGAATCTTATACTGAATCTCCTGTGCTTTCAGTTCTTCTTCTACTTCTGCTACGATCTCGTAAATTTTCTTTACTTCTTCTGTAGAAGTGATCATCGGATACATGATTGAAAGATTTCCATACACAGCAGCACGAAGAAGTGCACGAAGCTGTGTCTTAAAGATTTCCGGCTGTTTCAGGCAGATACGGATTGCACGATATCCCATAGCCGGGTTATCTTCGTTGCCAAGGTTGAAATAATCTACCTGTTTGTCCGCTCCGATATCCAGTGTACGGATGATAACTTTCTTTCCTGCCATCATCTGTACAGCCTGCCTGTAAGCCTGGAACTGTTCTTCTTCTGTCGGGAAATCATTTCTTCCAAGATACAGGAATTCACTTCTGAAAAGTCCGATTCCACCGGCATCGTTTTCCATCACATAACCAATATCACCAACACTTCCAATGTTTGCGTAAATATTGATCTTTCGTCCATCCAGAGTGACATTTTCTTTACCCTTCAGTTCCTGAAGGAGTTTCAGTTTCTCAGCTTCTTCCTGCATTTTGGTTTCTGTCTGAACTTTTGTTTCTTCATCCGGCTCAAAAGTAACGGTTCCCTGGAAGCCATCTACAACCGCAGTCATTCCTGTCTGAAGAGCCTCCAGATCCATCTGTACCCCGATCAGTGCCGGAATGTTCATCATACGTGCAAGGATTGCTGTATGAGAATTGGTAGATCCGTGAACTGTTACAAATGCAAGGATCTTGTCTTTGTCCATCTGAACAGTTTCGCTTGGACTGAGATCATCCGCAACGATCACAGAAGGATCGATGGAACTTAAATCCACATCTCCCTGTCCACTTAAGTTACGTACAAGACGCTCGGAAATATCTTTGATGTCAGCAGAACGTGCTTTCATATAATCATCATCCATGGAAGCAAACATCTCTGCAAAATTATCGCCGGTAACTGCAACTGCATACTCGGCATTAACCTGTTCGGTGCAGATCATATTCTGAATCGCTTCCATATAATCCTCATCCTCCAGCATCATCTGATGTACTTCGAAGATTGCTGCACTGGCTTCACCAACCTCTTTGACAGCCTTATCATAAAGTTTCTGAAGCTGTTCCTGAGATGCCTTTAAGGCTTCATCCACACGTTTCACTTCTGTTTCTGCATCTTCGATCCGGGTACGTTTTACCTGATAATCATTTTTCTTAAGAACCACGATCGGTCCCATCGCAATTCCTTTATATACAGATTTTCCCTGAAAACACTGCATTCCTTTTCCTCCCTGAATTCAAACGTAAACTAATTCTGGTCGTTCCAGTGAATTATAAGTTATTCTCAAAGAATTCTTTTAATGCTGCAGCTGCGACTTCTTCATCAGCACCTTCTGCTGTTACAGTAACTGTATCTCCCTGTTTTACCCCAAGAGACATAAGCATCATAAGCTGTGTAAGTTTCTTTGTTTTGCCATCTTTTGTGATAGTGCATTCAGATTCGAATTTTTTTGCTTCTTTTACAAGAAGTCCTGCCGGTCTTGCGTGGATTCCAAGTTCGTCTTTAATTGTGTACTCAAATGTTTTCATAATTTTATTCTCCTTTTATATTAATTTTTTATCTTTATTTGTCTATGCCAAAACACTTCGCGAGTTCAAGAATTACTCATTCACATCTGTATCAAGCATTCTTTCAAGATGCATGGCAAGATATCCAATCTCAATATCCGGAATCGGCAGCTTCAGGCTCTTTTCCATCTGACGACAGATTCTCTCTGCTGCCATGAATGGTTCCGGAAACTTTACAGACATATATTCATTCAGATTCATTTTGAGTTTCTCGCCATGAATGGCACGTGCCACCATATAACGGACATGATTCATCAGTCGATTGTATCCCAGAGACATGACATCGATGGAATTACCGGTTTCTTTCTCAACAAGTGAAATACATTCCCGGACCGTTCTGGCAATTTCCATTGCCTGGGAAACATTTTCGTCTACAATGGCAGCATGCACATGCAGGGCAATATAGCCAATCTCATGCTCATCAATTTCCAGCTGAAGCTTTTCCTTCAGAAGATTCTGGATACAACTGGCTACTTTGTATTCCTTATAAAACATGACACGGATGTCATCGGTCAACGGATTACTGATCTGTTCTCCATTCTGTACACGACGGATTGCAAAATCCAGATGGTCTGCCATGGTAAAAAGAATTGTCCTGTCTACTTTACCAAATTCCTGCTCCGCCTGATTCAACACTTCATTCGCCAGTTCCAGGCAAAGCGGTGAAACCGATTTGAGGATGTCTTTTGCATCTCCTCGCTCTGTCATTTCTTTCAGTGAATAAACCTTTGCTTCTGCCGAAATCGGAACCGTCTGCCCGACTTTCCTGCCAAAAGCAACTCCTTTTCCCATAACCAGACACTCCTGGCTGTTTTCATCCTGAATTCCCATAAAGGAATTATGATTTAAAATTTTTGCTATCCTGTACAACATCCGCTTCTCTTCCCCATCCGGGTTCAGTTCTTACTGAAGAACCTCGATTTCGAAAAGCGGTTCTCCTGCCTTGACCTGACCCTCATTTAACAGATGGATTCTCTGGTTATCCTCAAGCTCTGTACAAAGAACCGGGGATACAATAGAAGGTGCGTTCTTGCTCAGATAGTCCAGATCCAGTTTCAGCATCGGATCTCCCTTCTTCACTTCCTGACCACTTTCTACCAGTGCCTCAAATCCCTCACCATTCAGTTTTACAGTATCGATTCCCACATGAATCAGAAGACTGATTCCGGATTCTGTCACGAATCCAATTGCATGTTTTGTGTCAAAGACAAAGGCAACTTCTCCATCTTCCGGAGCACGTACATAAGGATCTTCCGGTGTAACTACCGCACCATCACCCATCATCTTCTGGGCAAACGCCTCATCCGGTGCAGTTGCAAGATCTGCAGCAATACCAGTGATTGGGCTGGAAATTACAATACGGTCGACAACTTTCTGTCCGGCATCTTCTTTCTGCTCACTTACTTCCTGTGTTTCAACACTTTCCGTCGGTGTTTCCAGAGTATCCGGTGCTGTTTCCAGATAATCCTCAAGATTTGATTTGATAACGGTAACATTTGGGCCATAAATAACCTGTACGCCAAGTCCCTTATGAACCACACCTGATGCACCTGTTGCCTTTAAAATACCATCGTTTACCAGAGATGCATCCTTGACCGTACAACGAAGACGTGTTGCACAGCAGTCCACATCACTGATATTTTTCTTACCACCAAGACCTCTTGTGATTGCCTCGCTGACCGGATCAGAAGAACCAGCTTCAGCAGCACCATTCTGTGCTTCTTTGCGGGCATTTACATCAGCCTTTGTGTAAAGCTTTGTTTCTACATCATCATCTTCACGACCAGGCGTTTTGAAATCAAACTTTTTGATCATGAATTTGAAAATAAAATAATATAAAAAGAAATAAATAATACCAACCGGGATAACTCTCATCCAGCTTGTCTTTGCATTTCCCTGAAGAATACCAAACAGGAAGAAATCAAGGAATCCACCGGAGAAAGTAAGTCCTACGGCAATATTCAGCATATGTGCGATCATGTATGCACTACCTGCCAGAACTACCTGAACAGCAAACAGTGCCGGAGCTACGAACAGGAAAGAAAATTCCAGTGGCTCTGTAATTCCGGTTGCCATACATGCAAGTGCCGCAGACAGAAGAAGTCCGCCTGCCTGTTTTTTCTTCTCAGGTTTTGCACACTGATACATAGCCAGTGCAGCTCCCGGAAGACCGAAGATCATAAAAATAAATTCTCCGGAGAAATATCTTGTTGCATCAGCACTGAAATGTGCAATATTTGCAGAGTCAGCAAGCTGTGCAAAGAAAATATTCTGTCCGCCCTGTACCATCTGTCCTGCAACTTCCATTGTGCCGCCGACAGCAGTCTGCCAGAATGGCATATAAAATACATGATGAAGACCAAATGGGATCAGAGCTCGTTTAATAAGTCCAAAAATCAATGTTCCAACATAGCCGGTTCCTGTTACCAGACCACCCAGAGCATAGATTCCGTTCTGAACTACCGGCCATACAAAATACAGAAGAATTCCCACAAACATATAAACGATTGTGGAAATGATCGGAACGAAACGGGTACCACCAAAGAATGACAGTGCATTCGGAAGCTGGATTCTGTAAAATTTATTATGCAGGGCTGCTACGCCAAGTCCTACGATAATACCACCAAAGACACCCATCTGCAGAGATTGAATACCACAGACAGAAGTGATCGTTCCTTCAAGAACAGATTCTGCAATCTCACCGTTGGCAAGGATCTGTCCTGTAACTGTCAACATCGCATTGATTGCTGTGTTCATTACAAAAAATGCAATAACTGCTGATAAAGCTGCAACTTCTTTTTCTTTCTTTGCCATACCGATTGCAACACCAACCGCAAAGATCAATGGCAGGTTATTAAAGACTGCACTTCCTACGCTGTTCATGATCACCAGCAGAGAATGAAGCAGTGTTCCATCACCCAGAATCTTTGTCAGACCATAGGTCTCAATCGTTGTTGCATTTGTAAAAGAACTTCCGATACCAAGAAGAAGTCCGGCTACCGGAAGGATTGCGATCGGAAGCATAAAGCTTCGACCAACTCGCTGTAAAACACCAAAAATCTTGTCTTTCATCTGAGACTCTCCTTCTATATATTTGATAGAAGTGAGTACATATAAAAGGCCTTAAACAACCGGTTTTTGTTACTGTTTACAGCAACTTTTGTACAAAAAAAGGCACTAATATACATAAACACTCCTAGTTATGTATAGTTAATGCCTCCTGAAATCGAGTTACACACTACAACCAAACAAAATATAACATGCTGGCAGAGATTTTGTCAACCCGGTGAATTTAAATTTTCATAGTTTTTCTGCGTATATTCTATACCTTTTATGTATCGATATTATATCTGACTGATCTGAGCAATATTTACGCAGATTTTTAATCAGTCCTCAAGAAACGCAAATGGTTCTTCATCTTTCAAGAAGTGCATCAGCATATAGGCACACATGATTGCCACTCGCTCCTCTTTAAGAATTCGCTTTACCTCTGCACGGTCTGCCAGAACGATTTCGATTTCTTCGGTATCTTCCTGCGCGTCCTTGCTGATCTCACCGCTGGCATAGCCGTATACAGTTGCACAGGATTCATCTGTCATACCTACGGTTGTAAAGTACGGCTTTTCGAATGCAGGATCTACTTTCAAAGGCTCCAGTTTAAGACCTGTTTCTTCATACATCTCACGAACCGCAGCTTCATGGAAGTCTTCCCCCGGTTCAACCAGCCCTGCCGGGAATTCATAAATGTAATCGCCAAGTGTGTAACGATACTGACGTACAAGAACAACCCTGTCCTTCTTTTCTCCATAGATACTGTAAATGATCACTCCATCCGGATCATTACGTCCGGTCTTCAGTTTCAGCGCCGGAACATCCTTGGCTCTGGATGCCACATAGTAAGATACCGGAGTATTGTGAACACTTGTAGCATCCACATGATACAGATTGACAAAACGGTTATCCGTCATTTTTTCTACATTATGAATCTTTCCCATGGGTTTTCCTCTTTTCCGTACAATTCAGCAAACATGCCTGAATCAGTCTCCCTTAAGAATAACACGGATTCTCTTATAAATAAAGAATACAATGACAGAAATCAGGATATATTTAAATAAATTGAACGGAACGATGATCAGTGCCACAAAACCGAGAAGGCTGTGTACAGAAGGATGTACTGCTGTTCCCATTTCGATGAACGCTTCGATCGGCATGCCAAAAGCCTTGCCATATGCCGGAAGCAGTACAAATGCATTCATAAGGCAGGCTGCTGCTGTTGTCAGTACTGTACCTGCTGCCATTCCGATAACGGCATGTTTACGACTCTTTGTGTGGTGCATTCTGTAAATCAGTCCTGCCGGTACTACAAATGTACATCCGAAAAGGAAGTTTGCAAAATCCCCAACACCTGCTGTCATTGTTCCCATTGTTACAAGATGCACCAGAACTTTTACAACTTCAATCAGGATACCTGCTACAGGCCCCATGGCAAAAGCTCCAACCAGTACTGGAATCTCTGAGAAATCCAGCTGATAGAAGGATGGTGCCAGGAATGGGAGCGGGAATTCAAAATTCATTAAGATTCCGGCGAGGGCTCCCAGCATCGCAATCTGCGTGATCGTTCTGGTACGGCTCCTCTCCATTACATTTCCACTTTTTAAAACCTGTTCACTCATACTTGTGTCTCTCCTTTGAATTATCTTTTTTTAAAAGAAAATTCTACGTTATGCAGTGGGAAACATTTTTGTTGTTTTTGCTTTACTGGAATATTACGGAGTAATTTCCTGCAAAGTATAAAATCTTTCTGCTGCATAAAAAATCCCCGGGATGGTCTTCCCGGGGTACTGAGCACGTATGAATTATTCGTGTTCTTCTCTCATCCAGACTTTACTGTCGGTTCCGGAATTCTGATGATCTGTACAATCAGTCACCGGATCAGCCGCATTACGCGGGTCGCGGACTTTACCGCCGGTAGGGAATTCCGATTATGTAGGTCGGTCACCCTGCCCCGAAGAATTTTCTTTTATATTTCTGTATTATATAACTAACTTTATAAAAATGCAATATAAAATTATAAAAGATATGATGGTGTATAACGGAATGGGAAGTCTGTATCGTTCTTAGAGTTCAATTATTTTTTATTCCCTCTCACCGGGAATCCTTTATTATCTCTCTTCTCTAAAATATGGCAATCCCAACGCTGCCGGCGGCTGGTGTTCCTTCTTCTTTCGGAAGCTTGTGAACACAAGCACGATAATCGTTACAACATACGGTAATGCCTTGAATACCTCCTGCATGCTTCGTCCCAGTCCCGGGATATACAGATACAGGATATAAAGTGCTCCAAAAAGAAAAGCTCCCCAAATTGCGTTTAACGGTTTCCACAATGCGAAGATAACCAGGGCTACTGCCAACCAGCCACGATCACCAAAGCCATTGTCTGTCCAGGTTCCACCTGAATATTCCATTACGAAATACAGTCCACCAAGTCCAGCAAGACCTGCGCCGATACATGTAGACAGATATTTGTATTTGATAACATTGATACCTGCCGCATCTGCAGTTCCTGGATTTTCACCGATTGCACGAAGGTTCAGACCCATTCTTGTTCTGAATAAGAAGAATGACAATGCGATTGCTGCAATTACACAGAGATATGTCATAAATCCATAATTAAATAAAATTGGTCCGATTATCGGGATTTTGGATAATCCTGGAATTTTGGCTGTATAAGCACTACCTGTCACTTTAACAGAAATCTGTCCAACACCACCTGCAAGTTTAGAAATGGAACCACCAAAGAAGTTGCCAAAACCTGTACCAAAGATCGTAAGTGCAAGACCAGTTACATTCTGGTTTACACGAAGCGTGATCGTCAGAATACTGTAGATCAGTCCGCCGATCATCGCACATGCAAATGCACATACAAACGATATCAGAACACCTAGAAAGGCATTTGGATTTGGATTATCTTTTTCATAAAGAAATGCCCCCATCAGTCCGGCGATACCGCCCATATACATAATTCCAGGAATACCCAGATTCAGGTTACCGGATTTTTCAGTCATAATCTCGCCAAGCGCACCATACAGAATACAGATGCCCTGGACAATTGCTTTTTGAATAAAGATTATCAGTACACTCATTGCATCTACCTCCTACTTTTTCGTACGCTTTACTCTGTAATTAATGAAGAATTCTGCACCAATCAGGAAGAACAGGATAATACCAAGAATTACATCCGATGCATTTTCATTCAGTCCATACTGTGTAGCGATCTGAACAGCACCCTGATTCATAAATACGATACCAAAAGAAACTGCAACCATGATAAAAGTATTAAATTTGGAAAGCCATGCAACAATGATTGCAGTAAATCCACGTCCACCTGCCGTAGCAGTAGAAATCGTGTGACTTGCACCACTTACAATAACAAATCCGGCAATACCACAGATTGCACCGGAGATTGCCATGGTACGGATAATTACTCTTTTTACATGAATACCTGCATATTTCGCAGTATTTTCACTTTCGCCAACTACTGCAATCTCATATCCCTGTTTACAATATTTCAGATAGATGAACATACCAACGGTCAAAACCAGCACGATCAGCACATTCCATCCATATTTCTGTCCAAACAGTTCCGGCAGCCATCCAGCCTGTGTTGCCTGATTAATGATACCTACTGTATTGGATCCTTTGGGATTTTCCCAGAAAACAATACAATATGTAACGACCTGCATGGCAACATAGTTCAGCATCAGTGTAAACAGTGTCTCATTCGTATTCCAATACGCCTTAAATACAGCCGGAATCATTCCCCAGATCATACCTCCAAGGGCACTCGCAAGAAACATCACAATAAGGAGCAGCACCGGAGGCATCTTATCACCGGCATAGATCATGACTGCGGCAGAACATGCTCCACCAATCAGGATCTGACCTTCTGCACCAATGTTCCAGAATTTCATTTTGAAGGCTGGTGCAAGACCAATCGCAATACATAAGAGAATCATCGTATCTCGAACAGTCTGCCAGATACGTCGTTCGGAGCCCATAGCTCCATCCCAGATTGCTTTGTAGACATCTACCGGATTCATCTTGACAAGCGCTACAATCACTGCACCACATACGATCAGTGCTAGAATCAGTGCAATAAATCGAATCAGCAGTCTCTCCTGCCATCCGGCCTTATTTCTTCTTTTACTTACCTGTAAGAAAGGTTCCTTATTCATTGACAGCCCCTCCTTTTTCATGTTTCGTCATGAGAAGACCGATTCCCTCTTTGGTTGCAGCTCTTCCATCGACCACTCCGCTGATTTTTCCTCCACAAAGTACAGCGATACGGTCACATAATTCAAGTACCACATCAAGGTCCTCAATTACACAGACAACTGCTACGCCTTTTTTCTTCTGCTCATTCAACAGCTGATAAATAACATGGGAGGTATTGATATCTACGCCTCGTGTCGGGAATGCAACCAGAAGAACTTTTGGATTCTGTGCAATTTCTCGTCCAACAAGAACCTTCTGCACATTGCCACCTGACATCTGACGAACCGGAGCAGAAATACTCGGTGTCATAACTTCCAGCTGATCTTTGATTTTTTCGGCAAGAGCTCTTGGTCCCTTTCGATCCAGGAAAGGTCCCTTTCCATTGCGGTAGCTTCGAATCATCATATTGTCGGTCATATCCATATCACCGACAAGTCCCATACCGATACGGTCCTCCGGGACAAATGCAAGACTGATTCCTGCTTCATTAATGGAAATCGAATCCATTCCGGAAAGCTCCATTCCACTTCCATTATCGTCAAGAAGTCGGATAGAACCACTTTCTACATTCTGTAAACCAGCAATCGCTTCAAGAAGTTCTTTCTGACCACTTCCTGAAATACCTGCAATACCAAGAATTTCTCCTGTATTCACAGTCAGATCCACATCATCCAGCGTTTTGACATCTTCTTTATCCTTACAGTTTACGCCTTGAATAATCAGACGCGGCTTTACATTTTCCGGCTTCGGACGCTCAATATTCAAATCTACTTTTGCGCCAACCATCATTTCTGAAAGACTCTGCACGTTTGCCTGTGCTGTTTCAACCGTATCAATATACCGTCCTTTTCGAAGAATTGCCACACGGTCTGATAATGCAAGAACTTCCTGTAATTTATGTGTAATAATGATAATTGAACATCCATCGTCTCGCATATTACGAAGAATATCAAAAAGTCTGTCCGCTTCCTGTGGTGTAAGTACAGCTGTCGGCTCATCCAGGATCAGGATTCTGGCTCCACGATAAAGCATCTTGACAATCTCAACCGTCTGTTTTTCGGAAACTGACATCTCATAGATTTTTTTAGAAAGATCCAGGTCAAACCCGTACTTATTGACCAGAACCTGAATATCCTCGGTTATTTTCTTCATATTGAGTCTGGCTTTGCCTGGCAGACCCAGTACAATATTTTCCGCAGCAGTCAATACATCTACCAATTTAAAATGCTGATGTACCATTCCGATTCCTAATTCATAAGAATCTTTTGGTGAACGGATTTTTACTTCCTGAGCATTTACAAAAATATGTCCCTCATCCGGATAATAAATTCCATAGATCATATTCATCAGAGTCGTCTTACCACTTCCATTTTCACCTAAGATCGCAAGAATCTCTGATTTTCTCAGTGTGAGATTTACATGGTCATTCGCCTGGACCGAACCAAATCGTTTGGAAATATCTCTAAGTTCAAGTGCATAAGTTTCTCCCACTATTGTTCCCTCCTTTTATCTGATTTTCAAGTCGAACATCCGTGAGACCTGACGCGTGATTCTGGTCAGCATAAGCTGACATATTCTTTACAGAATCACTGCGCATCCTCGCGGAGCGTTTATTTCAGATTACCTTCGTAACTCTATTATACTTCTGGATTATGGAACACAATATTTCTTACCGCTTCCATAATACAGCAAAAGAAACCTCCAGCCTGGAGACTTCCTTTGCACGTATAAAGCGAAAAAAGCAGAGCTGCTGACAAGCAGCTCTGCCTGTTTCAAATCTTATTCTGTGATAGATGTGATTCCATCAATTGCAATATCAAATGCCGGTGCAGAACCATATTCTGATTCATGGAAATATCCGTCAGAAATATATTCTGTATCACTGCCGTCTTTCTTATAAGTAGTAAGTTCCTTACCGTCTACAGTAAATGTAGAAGTATCAAATACATGAAGAGATCCGTCTGCAAGTGCATCTTCAACTTCTTTTACTTTTTCATCTGTGCCTTCTGCTACAACTTTCTCATTGAGAGGTGTGATCTTGTCAGCGCCGTCAGAAAAGCCTTTGCACCAGTCAGTATCAATTGCTGTTCCATCAAGCATGCACTGTACTGCATATGTGTAATATACACCCCAGTCCATAGATGCAGAAGTAAGAGCTGTATTCGGTGCAACAGATGTCATATCAATATTGTATCCAACGCAAGGAACGCCTGCTGCTTCACATGCTGTCGGAGCACCTGTTGTATCTGCGTGCTGGCTGATCAGAACACATCCGTCAGAAATCAGCGCATCTGCACACTCTTTTTCAAGGTCGAAACTTGCCCAGCTGTTTGTATATTTCACTTCCATAGTTACGGACGGGCATACACTCTTTGCGCCAAGGTAGAAAGAAGTATATCCGGAAATAACCTCTGCATACGGGAATGCACCAACATAACCCATCTTGCAGTTATCTTCTGTAATAGTGCCATCTTCGATCATCTGATTCAGTTTAAGACCAGCTACTACACCGGATACATAACGAGCTTCATAAATGTTTGTGAAGTAGTTGTGCATATTGGAAAGTCCGCTTGATGCCGCCTGAGTTCCAGTTGCATGACAGAACTGCACATCCGGATATTCTCCTGCTGCTTCAAGAATATAAGTCTCATGACCAAAACTGTTTGCAAAAATGATCTGGCAGCCCTGATCTGCAAGGTCTGCTGCTGCATCGTAACATCCCTCATCTTCACCGATCAGAGTCTTTTCAATAACCTGTGAATCGTCAATGCCAAGTGCCTCCTGCATTTCATCGATACCAGCCATATGAGCTGCTGTGTAACCTTCGTTCTCATCGCCGATGTAAATTGCACCAATCTTGAGGTCTTCCTTTGCAATACCTTTGCCACTTTCGCTGTCGTCACTTGCGTATACAGGTGCAGTCATAGTAACTGCCATGGCTGCTGCAAGTCCAATTGCCAATGCTTTTTTCATTCTTCTTTCCTCCATTTTCTGTGCTCTTACTCCTGTTGCGGAACAAAAGAGGCACAACTCTCTCAGTTACGCCTCTTTGCAAGTACTTTTACTATACATGGCACTTCTTAAATTGTCAATAAATTTGCCAAAAACGTACTATTTATTTGACAGCCTAATTTTTTTTGTATTTATTTTAAATAAGAAGTAATTCGTGGTTTCCATTCTTTTAAATTATCATTTGCCCTTGACTTTTTCGCGTTAAAGCGTTATACTTTAAAAAGTTAATTTGATTCGAACATGAATCAGTAAAATCAGGAGGATTTAAAATATGAAAAAGCAGATTTTAGCAGGCGTTCTGTCTGCAACAATGGTAGTTGGCATGGGTGGTGTCAACGTATTTGCAGCAGATAAAGCAGATGATAAAACATACAACATCGGTATCTGCCAGCTCGTACAGCACGAAGCACTGGATGCTGCAACACAGGGATTCAAAGATGCCATCACAGGAGAGCTTGGTGACAAAGTAACTTTTGATGAGCAGAACGCACAGGGTGATTCCAATACATGTTCTACCATCATCACAGATTTCGTTTCTGACAATGTAGATCTGATTCTTGCAAATGCAACTCCTGCACTTCAGGCCGCTGCAGCTGGAACTACAGATATCCCGATTCTTGGTACGTCCGTTACAGAATACGGTGTAGCACTTGACCTCGATGATTTCGATGGTACTGTTGGTGGAAACATCTCCGGTACATCTGACCTTGCTCCACTTGAAGATCAGGCTGCAATGCTTAACGAACTGTTCCCGGATGCAAAAAATGTCGGACTGCTCTACTGCTCCGCTGAAGCAAACTCTCAGTATCAGGTAGATACCGTTAAAGCAGCTCTTGAAAAATTAGGATATACCTGTGAATATTATGCTTTCTCAGATTCCAACGACCTTTCTTCTGTAGCAACTACAGCCGCTACAGACAGCGATGTTATCTATGTTCCTACTGATAACACAGTTGCATCCAACACAGAGATCATCAACAACATCTGCCTTCCGGAGAAAGTTCCGGTAATCGCTGGTGAAGAAGGTATCTGCCAGGGATGTGGTGTTGCTACACTTTCCATCAACTACTATGATCTTGGTGTTGCAACCGGTAAAATGGCTCTGAAAGTTCTTGTAGACGGTGAAGACATCTCTACAATGCCGATCGAATATGCACCTCAGTTCACAAAAGAATACAATGCAGATATCTGCAAAGAGCTCGGAATCGAAGTTCCGGATGATTATGTAGCAATCGGTGCTAAAGATGATGCCGCTGAAGATGCATCTGAAGATGCTGACGCAGAAGAAACAGATGATACAGCAGAAGAAACAACTGAAGAAGCTGCTGAATAAACATTCATCAAAAAATAAACACAATCACAAATCTAGCCAGACAGCGGGAGAGGAAAATATCCTTTCTCGCTTTCTGTGTCATCAGGAGGAACTGAAAAATGAATATTCTAAGTTTAGTAAATGCCCTTCCGGGTGCTGCTGCCCAGGGTCTGATCTGGGGAATCATGGCAATCGGTGTCTATCTCACCTTCCGAATTCTCGACGTAGCTGACCTTACTGTTGATGGTACTATGTGTACCGGTGGTGCTGTCTGCGTTATGATGCTGATGAGCGGTCATAATATCTGGGTATCTATGCTCGCTGCTACCGGAGCCGGAATGCTTGCAGGTCTTGCAACCGGTATCTTCCATACTTTCATGGGAATCCCGGCAATCCTTGCCGGAATCCTGACTCAGCTTGGTCTTTACTCTGCCAACCTCAAAATCATGGGCAAAGCAAATCAGGCTGTCAATGGAAACAAATACAATCTTCTGGTTTCCCTTCGTAATGTAAAGGGTGTTCCTTTTTATCAGAATACCATTCTGGTCGTTGCAATCTTTATTGTTGTTCTGATTGCGATCCTGTACTGGTTCTTCGGTACGGAACTCGGATGTTCTCTCCGTGCTACCGGATGTAACCCGAATATGTCTCGTGCACAGGGTATCAATACGGATGTATGTAAAGTACTTGGTCTTATGATTTCCAACGGTCTGGTTGCTCTTTCCAGTGCTCTCCTTGCACAGTATCAGGGATTCGCTGATGTCAATATGGGACGTGGAGCAATCGTCATCGGACTTGCTGCTGTTATCATCGGCGAAGCAATCTTCGGACGTATTTTCCGTAACTTTGCACTTCGTCTTCTCAGTGTTGCATTTGGTTCTATCCTCTACTATCTGGTACTCCAGACAGTTATCTGGATGGGAATTGACACAGACCTTCTGAAGATGCTGTCTGCACTCGTTGTAGCAATCTTCCTTGCTGTTCCTTACTGGAAAGCAAAATATTTTTCAAAACCTACAAAACGTGGAGGTAAAAACTGATGCTTGAGCTGAAAAACATTTACAAAACATTTAACCCTGGAACCATTAATGAAAAAGTGGCTCTGAACGGTCTGAACCTCACATTGAATGAAGGTGATTTTGTTACTGTTATCGGTGGCAACGGTGCCGGTAAATCTACCATGTTGAATGCAGTTGCCGGTACATGGCAGGTTGACGAAGGTCAGATCATTATTGATGGAGTCGATGTTACGAAGTTATCTGAACATAAGAGAGCCGCTTACCTTGGACGTGTATTCCAGGATCCTATGACAGGAACTGCTGCTACCATGGGAATTGAAGAAAATCTTGCCCTTGCGAAACGCCGCGGCAAAACACGTCTCCTGAAATCTGGAATTACGAAGAAAGAACGTGAAGAATACAGAGAGCTGCTGAAAATTCTTGGTCTTGGTCTGGAAGATCGCCTGACTTCCAAAGTTGGTCTTCTTTCCGGTGGACAGCGTCAGGCCCTGACACTTCTGATGGCTACTCTCCAGAAACCGAAACTTTTGCTCCTGGACGAACATACAGCAGCTCTTGACCCGAAAACAGCTGCAAAAGTTCTTGAAATTACGGAAATGATTGTCAACCGCGACCATCTGACTACTATGATGATCACTCATAATATGCAGGATGCGATCACACATGGAAATCGTCTGATCATGATGATGGAAGGTAAGATTATCCTGGATATCCAGGGAGAAGAAAAGAAGAAGCTGACTGTAAGAAATCTGCTGGATCAGTTTGAGAAAGCAAGCGGGCAGGAGTTTAGTAATGATTCTGCTCTGCTGAGCTGATGGGGAATAAAGAAGTTCTTCTTTTTCGCAAACGCCTAAAGATATGACTATAAAGTTCACGCAACTTATATAATGATATACTTGCAATGTTCACGCAACTTATAAAAGATATATGATTTTTCAACGGCTTCATCATCCGGAAGTGCTAAGGAATAACCCGTGTGTTAAATGCATTCATAAAAATCACAAACTCGCTGACGCTCAAACAGTGTGATTTTTATGAATAACACACCCGGAACATTCCTAAGAACTTCCAGGATTCTTGCAGATGTTAAATAAATCATATATCTTTTTTGTTGCTGAGAATTGAAAAAGTCAAACTTTTGGAGAACATTATTCGCATTCTTTTCCATGATGTCATGAATCTGTTTTAATAATGTACCACATGAATAGTTCTTTGACA
>CAKRPO010000031.1 GCA_934378195.1 uncultured Blautia sp. | reverse complement strand
CCAATGCATTCACCAACTTTCCAATATTAAATCCAGTGTAACATATGCCCTAATGCTTGTCAAAAACTCTTTCCCCTCGTGATAAAAGCAAAAGCTAAAATGTTACTGTTCACTCCGTTCACAGCAACTTGGTCAAAATCCATTCCAAATCACCTTCGGTGATGGGATTTTGCCCCGTATGTCTCGGGATTTTGCCATATGCATGGCAAAACACCTCGCGGAATATTACCTGTGAACAGTAACGCTAAAATGCTATAATTCATTTCAGAGGATTAAAAACTTCTCCCTTTACCACTCTGAAAACTTTATTGATATCAAACTGATGACTGACAAAATCATCCAGTCCCGTACATGTTATCAGTGTCTGTATATCATGGATACTGTCAAGAAGATACGTCTGCCGGTTACTGTCCAACTCTGAAAGTACATCATCCAGAAGAAGAACCGGTGTATCTTTGATTTTTTCCTTCACAAGGTATATCTCTGAAAGTTTCAAAGACAGTGCCGCAGTCCTCTGCTGTCCCTGAGAACCAAATTTACGGATATCGATTCCATTTACCATAAAGCACAGGTCATCTCTGTGTGGACCGGCAGATGTCATTTTCATCCGGATGTCGCGTTCTCTGTTCTTCTTCAAAGTTTCCTCAAAGCATTCTGACTCTGTACTCGGTTCATAAATGACCTCAAGATGTTCTTCTCCGCCTGTCAGATTATGATGAATATCCTGGATCACCTCATTCAGATCTTTGACAAACTTCTGTCTCTTATCAATGATCTTTCTGCCATACTGAAGCATCTGCATATCCCAGATTTCCAGTGTTTCTCTCAATGAAGGATTCTGATAAAGATCTTTCAGAAGACGATTTCTCTGGTTCACGATATGATTGTATCCGGCCAGATCTGTCAGATATATCTGGTCAAGCTGGCATAATTCCAGATCCATAAATCTTCTTCTTTCACCAGGACCATTCTTGATGATATTCAGATCTTCCGGTGAAAAAAATACAAGATTTACAATTCCAAACAATTCTCTGGCTTTTTTGATCGGCAGTCCGTTGATTGCCACACCCTTCGCCCTGTTTTTGCGGAGATGCATATCAATCTTGTAAGAAAGATCGTCCTTTCTGACCATCATCCGGATATGGGCATCTTCCTCTCCAAACCGAATGATCTCCCTGTCTTTACTTCCTTTGTGGGATTTTGTCGTTCCACAGATATAGACAGACTCCAGAATGTTTGTCTTACCCTGCGCATTATCTCCGTAAAAAATATTGGTTCCTTTATCAAGATCCAGCTGCAGGTCCTGATAATTTCGGAAATTCTTAAGTTCTATCGATTCAATATACATAATTATCTGGTGACTTTGATTTCCTGATCTTCAAAAGTGATCACATCACCTTCATAAACCTTACGGCCTCTTCGCTCGTCAACTTCACCATTCACCTGAACAAGGCCATCCTGGATCGCATATTTCGCTTCCACTCCGTCTTCTACTACTCCGGCAAGTTTCAAAGCCTGTCCGAGTTTGATAAATTCATCTCTTATTTTGATTTCCATATCGTTTACCTCTTATCTGGATTACTCCATTCGCATTATCTACTCTGGTTCTGACTGATATTTACCGGCAGGATCAGGTATGTGTAATTTTCTTCGTCATCTCTGATAAAGCATGGTGCCTTCGGATTCATCAGATACATATGGATCGCTTCATCGTCGATAACTTTCAAAGCATCGATCAGGAATTTCGGGTTAAATCCAATCAGAATATCCTTACCATCTTTTTCAATATCAATTTCTTCATCCATGGATCCCATTGCAGAATCTATCTTCAGTTCCATACTGTTGTCTTTGATCTCAATGACGATCGGTTTCTTGTCACCTTCTCTTACCAGAAGAGTTGCTCGGTCAATACAGTCAAGAAATTCTTTCTTGTTCACGCTGATTTTTGTATCGTAATCACTTGAAAGCATCTGATCAATACGGAAATATTCTCCTTCAATCAGTCTGGAAACAACCATTGTCTGATCAAATTCGAAGAGAATATGGTTTTTGGTAAAGTAAATACTTACCTGATCGTCAATCTCACCCGACAGGATCTTGCTGATCTCACTTAATGTTTTGCCAGGAACGACAATCTTACGGTCAGAATATTCTTTCTTAAGAGGCATCTTACGAATAGAGATACGATGTCCGTCCAGAGAAACTATTTTCAGACAATTATCTTTGATTTCAAACAATTCTCCAGTCATCAGACGGTTATTTTCATTGACTGCGATAGAAAAAATCGTCTGGCGAATCATTTCTTTCAAAGTAAACTGAGAAAGAGTCAGGGATTCATCCTTTTCAATAACCGGAAGATATGCAAAATCTTCTCCTGCTTTTCCAGGAATTGTAAATTTGGCTTTTTCACAGGTGATAGTTGCAACAAAATTGCTGTCTGTTGTAATGGTTACGTCATTATCTGGAAGTCTTCGGATAATTTCATAAAAGATTTTTGCATCAAGTGCAACCATACCTTTTTCTTCTATATGACCATCAACGATTGTTTCAATACCAAGTTCCATGTCGTTGGTAGTAAATTTGATCTGATTGGTGGTTGCATCCATAAGGATACATTCAAGGATTGGCATAGTTGTTTTGGATGGAACAGCTTTCAAAGATATATTTACACTCTTTAAAAGATTATTCTTGGAACAGATGATTTTCATGATGTGTATAACTCCTTTCCTGTTTCAGAATTGGCTTTATAAATAAAAATATATAAAGAAATCCGCCGTAGCCGCCTTAGGGGGGTGTGAATATGTGAAAAAGTCCCATAAACCTTGAAAAACGGGGATTTCTTAACTGTATAACTCCGTGTATAAACGACTTTCAAAGTTAGAATTGCATGTGGAAAAGTCCTTTACCCCTGTGGATTAATCTTTTTCCTTAAGGTGTCAATGGAGTTTTTGAGGTTGTCATTTGTCTTTAATTCGTTTTCAATTTTCTCTATCCCGTGCATAACTGTGGTATGATCACGATCTCCAAGATTTTTTCCGATTGTTTTGAGTGAAGTATCAATAATATCACGGCACAGGTACATGGCAATCTGTCTTGGCATAACAATCTTGGAACTTCGTTTGTTGCCGCAAAGATCTGCTACTGTTACATGATAATGCTCTGCAACTACGGAAATAATGTAATCTGGAGTGATCACTTTCTGCTGATCTGGCGAGATAATGTCTTTTAGTGCCTGTTCAGCAAGTTCCAGGGTAACTTCTTTTTTCTCAAGTTTGGAGCTTGCCATTACTTTATTAAAAGCACCTTCAAGCTCTCGAATGTTGGATTTGATATTGGTTGCAATGTATTTGATGACTTCTTCGCTGATATTGTAGCCTTCGAGTTCTTCTTTCTTATGAAGAATAGCCATTCGGGTTTCGTAATCCGGAAGTGTGATGTCTGCGATCAGCCCCCATTCGAATCTTGAACGGAAACGTTCTTCCAGGATTTCCATGTCTTTCGGTGGTTTATCAGATGAAATGATAATCTGTTTTTTTGCACTGTGAAGACTGTTGAAGGTATGGAAAAATTCTTCCTGTGTAGATTCCTTACCTATAATAAACTGAATATCATCGACGAGAAGAACGTCAATGTTACGGTATTTTTCACGGAATTTGGACATTGCAGAATTATTTCCGTTTCGAATGGTTTCGATCAGTTCGTTCGTGAATTCTTCACTGGTAACATACAATACTTTACTGTTTTCATCATGTTCAATGATGTAATGAGCGATGGAGTGCATCAGATGGGTTTTGCCAAGTCCGGCACCTCCATATATAAACAGCGGATTGTATGTATCCCCTGGAGATTCGGCAACTGCAAGTGCTGCAGCCTGAGCAAATTTATTATTGTTACCAACGATAAAGGTATCAAAAATATATTTGGGATTGAGGTGAGCTTCTTCACAGCGACGGTCAATGTCAGAAAGACCGGTATCTGCAGATGCATTATCATAAGAAGAAACTTCTTTTTTTGGTGCCTCATCAGGAGATATGAATTTGACTTCGCATTCTTCCATTCCGGTGATTTCGCAGATCGTAACCTGAAGAAGAAGCTTATACTTCTTATTAAGAAGGTTTATTAATACAACCTGTTCCGAAGGAACAAGAATTGTGATCACATTATCCTTGACATCATAGACTTTGAGTGGTTTCAGCCAGGTATTGAAGGCAACATCACCTACATCGTAATCTGCTTTAACGGTTTGCAGAATTTTCTCCCAATTTTCAATAACTTTATCCATGTTTCTATCTCCTGGTTTCTTTGAAAGTATATTATTTTAAGTCGTAACTGTTCATAAGACATAAATATCCTTTTATATATTATAATAAATTTGCGTGATTAGCAACGGTTATTTGGCTACGGGAAAGGGGAAAATTCACAGAGTTTGCAATAGTTTTCCACTTTGTCCACATGTGTATAACCCTGAAATGGTGGATAATTTTCAAGAAGTTTACATAACATCTGAAATAGTGGAAAAACAGCCATGGGGATTGTGTATAAGTATATCCACACTGGAAAGCGTGTAAAATAAAAGCTTTTTTCAAGGTATTGTGTAAAAAAAGGTCGAAAATTGGGGATAAATTCACAGGAAAAACTCGAGTTATCCACAAGTTATCCACAAAAAGTGGATAACTTTACGTTAACCATAACTTTCCACATAGATGTGTGGGTTAATCCACAATTGGCTGAAATGCTGATTTTTCTTGATATTTTTAATATTTTTGGCTTGACGAACAGGGGCATTATGAATATAATTGAAATGATGTTCTAGGAAAATATTACGAATACGCTATAATAGATAAAGGAGGTGCTTTACCTATGAAAATGACATTTCAGCCAAAGAAAAGATCCAGAGCTAAAGTTCATGGATTCAGAGCTCGTATGAGCACAAAAGGTGGCCGTAAAGTATTAGCTGCCAGAAGAGCAAAAGGAAGAAAACAGTTATCAGCCTAAAGATATAAGACCGCAGTTGATGTGGTCTTTTCTTCTATAATGAAAAAAGGAGGATTCGATGAAATATTCAGAGTCCTTAAAGAAAAACAGAGATTTTCAACAGGTTTACAAGCGTGGAACATCAAAAGCAAATCGGTATCTGGTGATGTACGTGCTGCCTAATCAGCACATGAAGAATCGTCTGGGAATATCAGTAAGCAAAAAAGTAGGGAATAGTGTGGTTCGCCACAGAATCACCAGATTGATCAGAGAAAGTTATCGTCTGAATGAAGAAAAATTCGACAGAAATCTTGATATTGTAGTGATCGCCCGTAATTCTGCCAAAGACAGAAGTTATCAGGAGATTGAGAGTGCATTTATGAATCTGGCACAGAGACATGAGATTGCAGGAGCAGGATCAAATGATGAAGAAACTTCTTATTAAACTGATACGTCTCTATCAAAAATATATATCACCGATGAAGAGAACAAAATGTCCTTATATTCCCACATGTTCTCAATATGGTTTGGAAGCAATCGAAAAATATGGTGCGTTTAAGGGAGGGTTACTTGCAGTATGGAGAATATTACGCTGTAATCCTTTTTCTCATGGAGGATATGATCCCGTACCATAAGTTTAAATGGAGCAGAAGCTGTCCACTTGGACGGTATACTTCATAAGACAATCCAGGAGGAACTAGAAAATTGGAAACTATGATTTTGGCTACTAAGAGTGGTACCCCGATCATTGGCCAGATCGCAGTCGTGATGGGATGGATCATGAATGCAATCTACAAGGTTCTGGATGCAGTTGGAATTCAGAACATCGGTCTTTGTATTATTATTTTCAGTATCCTGATCTACCTTTGTATGACTCCTCTGCAGGTCAAACAGCAGAAATTCTCTAAGCTGAGTGCGATCATGCAGCCTGAGATCCAGAAGATCCAGAAAAAATACCAGGGTAAAAAAGATCAGGATTCCATGATGAAGATGCAGGAAGAAACACAGGCAGTATACCAGAAATATGGCGTATCTGCGACAGGAAGCTGCGTTCAGCTGGCAATCCAGATGCCGATCCTGTTTGCCCTGTATCAGGTAATCCAGAACATTCCGGCTTACGTAGGAAGTGTTTACAATGTATTTAACGGTGTCTGCACAAAGATCCTTGCAGTAGATGGATTTACAGATATCATCAACAACTTTATCGCAGATAACAAAATGACACGAGTAAGACAGGTAACTGAGAATGCAGATTCTATCGTAGATTTCCTGTATGCTCTGTCTCCGTCTCAGTGGGAATCCTTACAGAAGGTAAGCCAGTTCTCCGGTTTTTCAGATCAGATCAGCAAGACTGCTTCTGAAATCCAGAAAATGCAGACTTTTGGTGTGCTGAACATCGCTGACCAGCCGCTGAGTTATATCAAAACAGGATCTATCATCCTTATCATCGCAGCTCTTGCAATTCCGCTTCTTTCCTGGGCTACACAGATGCTCAACCTGAAGCTTATGCCGCAGGCAGCTTCAAGTGGAAACGATGACAACAATGCAATGGCAAGCTCCATGAAGACAATGAACACAGTAATGCCGCTTATGTCTGCATTCTTCTGTTTCACCTTCCCGGTAGGTCTTGGTATTTACTGGATCGCGAGTGCGGTAGTTAGAAGTATCCAGCAGGTACTGATCAACCGTCATCTGAATAAGATGGATATTGATGATCTTGTTAACGAAAACATGAGAAAGATGGAAGCCAAGAGAGCAAAAGAAGGACTTCCACCGCAGAAGATCACAAATCAGGCTCACCAGAGTGCCCGAAACATCAACAAGATTGAAAAAGGCATGAGTGGTACAGATGAAGCAAGCCGTGCGAAGAAAGTAGAGCAGGCTTACCAGAATGCATCTCATGCAAAAGCTGACAGTATTACAGCAAAAGCAAATCTGGTAAGAAATTTTGAAGAACGTAATAAGAAGAAATAAAGAGAAACAGGAAAGGAAGGTCGGGGTTTTATCATGGATGAATATATGCAGTTTTCCGCCAAAACAAAGAGCGAAGCAATCACCAAGGCATGTATTGAACTGGGCGTATCCAGTGATCAGCTTGATATTCAGGTAATCAGTGAGGGAAGTTCCGGATTTTTCGGAATCGGAAGCAAACCGGCAATCATCAAAGCTCGTAAAGTAGAAGATCATTCCGAAGAAAAAGAAATCGAAAAGATTGTTGATTCTGTCAAGCTTGATGCTTTTAAAGAAGAGACCGTAAAAGAAACTAAGAAATCTGCACCGAAATCCGTTTCCAGACAGAACGATGTGAAACCGGAGACTAAGACAGAAACCGCAAAAGCATCAAAAGAAGAAAAACAGCCGAGACCTGCAAAAGAAAAACAGTTCCGCGAAAAAACGGCAAAAGATAAACCGGTAAGAGAGCCAAAAGAAAGACCGGCGAAAGATAAACCAGTCAGAGCACCAAAACCGATCGAAATCATTACGGATCCGGAAGAAATCAAAGATATTGAAGAAAGAGCACTTGTGTTCCTTCGTGATGTATTTGCTTCCATGGATCTGGGAGATGTTCAGATCACTTCCAAATACAACACAACAGATGGATGTCTGGAAGTTGATTTTGAAGGCGAAGACATGGGAATCCTTATTGGTAAGAGAGGACAGACACTGGATTCTCTTCAGTATCTGACAAGCCTTGTTGTAAACAAAGGCAAATCTGATTACATCCGCGTAAAGCTGGACACTGAGGATTACAGAAGACGTCGTAAAGAAACACTGGAAAACCTGGCAAGAGGAATTGCCTACAAGGTAAAGAAGACCAGAAAACCTGTTGTACTTGAGCCGATGAATCCTTACGAAAGAAGAATCATCCACTCTGCACTGCAGGGCAACAAATTTGTTGAAACAGTCAGTGAGGGAGAAGAACCTTACCGTCATGTAGTTGTTAAATTAAAAAGATACTAAATCAGCAGTGAAAACAGTTCACAACTGAAATATAAAATGTTATTCTAGGTGAAAGCGTGAATAACACGTAATGAACGTGTGCTTTCTTCTAGGGTAACATTTTTTTTTACTTTAGAATGAAGGGGACAAAATCTGAAGGAGGAAATATGGACGCAACAATTGCAGCAATCTCTACAGCAATGAGTGCTTCCGGTATTGGCATTGTCCGCATCAGTGGAGAAGAAGCTATGGATGTGATCGCAAAAATCTACCGTTCCAAAAACGGTAAGAAAGATATTCGCGAAGTTGGCAGCCATACCATCCATTATGGATTTATCTATGATGGAGAAGAAGTTGTAGATGAAGTACTGGTTATGATTATGAGAGGACCTCACACATATACGGGTGAGGACACCGTAGAAATAGATTGTCATGGTGGTGTATATGCCATGAAGCGTGTGCTGGAAACTGTGCTCAGGAACGGTGCAGTCATCGCAGAACCGGGGGAATTTACAAAACGAGCTTTTTTGAATGGCAGACTGGATCTGTCACAGGCAGAGGCTGTCATGGATGTCATTCAGGCAAAAAATTCCATGGCACTTAAGAGTTCTGTACAGCAGCTGAAAGGCTCTGTACAGCGTGCAGTTAAAGAAATCCGTGCAAAACTGCTTCATGAGATCGCGTATATCGAAACAGCTCTGGATGATCCGGAGCATTTTGATCTCACAGGCTATCCACAGGAACTGCAGGAAATTGTGGAAAAAGAGAACAAAAATATCGAAGAGCTGTTGAAAACTTCCGATGACGGAAGAATGATCCAGGAGGGTATCAAGACAGTTATCCTCGGCAAACCAAATGCAGGAAAGTCCTCTCTTCTGAATTTTCTGGTAGGAGAAGACCGTGCGATCGTTACAGAGATTGCGGGAACGACAAGAGATATTCTGGAGGAATATATTTCCCTGAACGGGATCACACTTCGCGTGATCGATACTGCGGGAATCCGTGAAACAGAAGATGTTGTTGAAAAGATTGGTGTAGGTAAGGCAAAACAGATGGCAGAGGATGCAGATCTGATTCTTTATGTAGTTGACTCGTCTCTTCCACTGGATGATAATGACCGTGAGATCATGGAACTCCTTACCGGACGGAAGAGTATTGTCATCTATAATAAGACAGACCTTACAGCAGCAGTTGATATTGAAGAATTAAGAACAAAAACCGGCAGTCCGGTAATTCCGGTATCTGTTGTGGAAGAAACTGGTATCAGCCAGCTGGAAGACGAGATTAAGAGAATGTTTTTCCACGGAGAGCTTTCTTTTAACGATGAAGTGTACATTACCAATGCACGTCATAAAGCTGCACTGGAAGAGGCGAAAGAGAGCCTGAAACTTGTGAAGGGCAGCATTGAGATGGGAATGCCGGAAGATTTCTTTTCTATTGATCTCATGAATGCATACGAAAGTCTTGGCCGCATTGTGGGAGAGTCGGTAGGAGAAGATCTTGTAAACGAGATATTCAGTAAGTTTTGCGTAGGCAAGTAACAATCCGTAAGTATTATAATGCGTAGATAGAGTAAGAAGGGAAGAGAAATAATGGAGAACAGAACACTGGAAAAAACCTGCGATATCGTTGTAGTAGGTGCCGGTCATGCCGGATGCGAGGCTGCACTTGCCGGTGCACGTCTGGGTCTGGATACCGTTATGTTTACAGTAAGCGTGGACAGTATTGCACTGATGCCATGTAACCCAAATGTTGGTGGCAGTTCCAAGGGTCATCTGGTCAAAGAACTGGATGCACTTGGCGGAGAAATGGGTAAAAATATTGACAAAACATTTATTCAGTCCAAGATGCTGAACAAATCCAAGGGTCCTGCAGTACATTCACTGCGTGCACAGGCAGACAAGCAGGCATATAGCACCGAAATGAGAAAAACTCTGGAAAATCAGGAAAATCTGACGATCAAACAGGGTGAGGTCACGAAACTGCTGGTGGAAGATGGCAAGATCACAGGAGTGCAACTCTATTCAGGTGCAATCTATCACTGTCAGGCAGTCGTACTTTGTACAGGAACATACCTGAAAGCAAGATGTATCTATGGCGATGTCAGTAATTATACCGGTCCGAACGGACTGCAGGCAGCAAATTATCTGACGGATTCACTGAAAGAACTTGGAATCGAAATGTTCCGTTTTAAGACAGGAACACCGGCTCGAATTGCCGGAAATACCATTGATTATTCCAAAATGGAAGAGCAGTTTGGAGATGAAAGGGTTGTACCTTTCTCATTTTCCACAGATCCGGAATCTGTACAGATTCCACAGAAATCCTGCTGGCTGACATATACGAATGAAAAGACACATGAGATCATCCGCAACAATCTGGATCGTTCTCCATTGTATTCCGGAATGATCGAGGGAACCGGTCCGAGATACTGTCCGTCCATTGAGGATAAAGTCGTTCGTTTTGCAGATAAAAATCGTCATCAGGTATTTATTGAACCGGAAGGTCTTTATACAAATGAAATGTATATCGGTGGAATGTCCAGTTCCCTTCCGGAAGATGTGCAGGATGCGATGTATCATTCTGTTCCGGGACTGGAGCACGCAAAGATTGTCAAAAATGCGTATGCGATTGAATATGACTGCATTAATCCACGCCAGCTTTATCCGACATTGGAATTCAAAAAGATCAAAGGACTATTCAGTGGAGGACAGTTCAACGGAAGCTCTGGATACGAAGAGGCCGCTGCACAGGGGCTGATTGCCGGAATCAATGCTGCGATGGAAGTTAAGGGACAGGAGCAGCTGGTTCTGGACCGCTCGGAAGCATACATTGGTGTGCTGATCGACGATCTGGTTACCAAAGAAAACCATGAACCATATCGAATGATGACCAGCCGTGCGGAATATCGTCTGCTTCTGAGGCAGGATAATGCAGACCTTCGTCTTCGCAGGAAAGGTTATCAGGTGGGACTGATCGATGAGGAAACTTATCAGGCAGTTCTCCGAAAAGAAGAAGCGATTCAGAAAGAAATTGATCGTACCGAACATGCAACGATCGGCGGAACACCGGAAGTACAGAAATTGCTGGAAGAAAAAGGCAGCACACTCCTGAAATCCGGTACGACGATCGCAGAACTGATCCGCAGACCAGAACTGAATTACGAAGATCTGGCAACAATCGATCCGGAAAGACCGGTGCTTCCATGGGATGTAAAGCAGCAGGTAGAGATCAATCTGAAATATGAAGGATATATCAAGAGACAGCTCAAACAGGTAGAACAGTTCAAAAAACTGGAAGCCAAGAAGATTCCGGAAGACCTGGATTACGAAAAAGTTGGCAGTCTCCGTATTGAAGCAAGACAGAAACTGGAAGAATACCGTCCAATTTCCATTGGACAGGCATCCCGTATTTCCGGTGTGTCACCGGCAGATATCTCTGTATTACTGGTATATCTGGAACAGTACAGAAGAAATTCCTAAAAAATCCTGAAAATCGGAGGAAAAAATATTGTCTTATGATCTGAAAGTACTGGAGCAGGGCTGTGAAGAACTCGGCATTGCTCTGGATGAAGGACAGAAACAGCAGTTTATTGCTTTTTATGAATATCTCGTAGAAAAAAATAAGGTCATGAACCTGACCGGAATCACAGAATTTCAGGAAGTGCTGGTAAAGCATTTCCTGGACAGTCTTGCCTGTGTAAAGGCAGTAGATATGACAAAAGTCAACAAAATCATGGATATTGGAACAGGAGCGGGGTTTCCCGGAGTGCCACTTAAGATTGCATTTCCACATCTGGAAGCCTGTCTGCTTGATTCCCTGAAAAAGAGAGTGAACTTTCTTGAAGAAACATTTGCTCTGCTGAAGCTGGAAAATATCACGGCTATTCATGGCAGAGCCGAAGAATTTGCCAAAAACAAGGCATATCGTGAGCAGTATGATCTGTGCGTGTCCCGCGCCGTTTCCAATCTTGCAACATTATCCGAATACTGCCTTCCGTATGTAAAGGTCGGAGGACATTTTATTTCCTATAAGTCCGGCACAGTACAGGAAGAGCTGCAGCAGGCAGAAAAGGCAGTTAAAATTCTCGGCGGTAAGATTCAGGATGTCGTTTACTTCAATCTTCCGGATTCGGAAATTCAGCGTTCTCTCGTCGTGATCGAGAAGATGAAGCCAACACCGGGACGTTATCCGCGTAAGGCAGGAACACCACTGAAAGAGCCACTTTCATAAAAGAAGAGTTTTTAAGAAATTTTTATTTTCACAGAAACATCACAGATTTATCCAATTTTTATCACAACTTCTTCATAGAATATTTCCAGAGCGGATATAAAGTCCGGCTCATGATGGAAGATGCTTCCAGGTACCCCCTATCTCTGTTTCACCTGGAGGCATCTTTTTGCATTGTATATCGGGAGACGCCAGTGGCGCGTCCGCTGATATTTGTAAAATATTTGCAGAAAAAATTTTCTGTTTAGAGAAAAAGGAGGAGAAATTTGTGATTGAAGTAAACAATCTGGTCAAACGGTATGGCGATCATACAGCGGTTGATCACCTTTCTTTTAAAATTGAGAAAGGCAAAATCTATGGCTTTCTGGGGCCAAACGGAGCTGGTAAATCTACGACCATGAATATGATTACCGGTTATATAGCATCTACGGAGGGAACGGTAACCATCGATGGTCATGACATACTGGATGAACCGGAGCAGGCAAAAAAATGCATTGGTTATCTGCCGGAAATGCCGCCTCTTTATTTCGATATGACAGTAGGCGAGTATATGAATTTCGTCGCTGATCTCAAAAAAATTCCAAAAGATCAAAAGAAATCCATGGTAGAAGAAGTCATGGATATGGTAAAGATTACAGATATGAAAAATCGTCTGATCAAGAATCTGTCAAAAGGTTACAGACAGAGAGTCGGACTGGCACAGGCAATCCTGGGATATCCGGAAGTGATCATTCTGGATGAGCCAACGGTAGGTCTGGATCCGAAACAGATCATAGAGATCCGTGATCTGATCAAGAGTCTTAAGAAAAAACATACCGTTATCCTGAGTTCCCATATTCTGTCGGAAGTCAGTGCCGTTTGTGATTATGTACTGATTATTTCTCATGGAAAACTGGTTGCAAGTGATACACCGGAAAATCTTGGTAAACTCGCAGAGGGTTCCAATACATTGAATCTGCTTATAAAAGGCGAAAAAGATCGCATTCGTACAACACTCGGACAGATTGACGGTATCAAGAATATAACAGTTGATACTGCAAAAGAAGAACATGTATGGAATGTGACTATTTCTACGAAAGAAGATACAGATATTCGAGAAGAGGTATTCTTCAAGATGGCAGATGCGCGTTGCCCGATTCTGGAAATGCAGTCGAAGAAAGTATCTCTGGAGGAAATCTTCCTTGAACTGACTGAAGATGACAAGAAGAAAAAGACTGAAAAGAAGGAAGAGAAGGAACCGGAAATCAGCAGTGCCAGTGAAGCAGAAGAATTTCTGGAGGCACAGAAAGAAGAGACTTCAAAAGAGACAGACAAAAAGGAGGGGGAAGATAAATGATCGCAGTATATAAAAGAGAGCTGAGAAGTTATCTTACTTCCATGATAGGCTACTTATTTATATTTTTTATCCTGCTGCTGACAGGTATCTATTTTTCAGCATATCAGCTCAGCGCATATTATCCGCGCTTTGAGTATACTTTAAGTGCATTGAGCTTTGTATTTCTGGTAAGTGTACCGATCCTTACCATGAGAGTCCTTGCTGAAGAACGTAAACAGAAAACAGACCAGCTGCTTCTCACAGCACCAGTCTCTGTAGAAAAGATCGTACTTGGTAAATATTTTGCACTGGTTACTGTTTTTGCGATTCCGATGCTGATCATGTGTCTGTATCCACTGATCATGACAAAATTCGGAACAGTATCTCTGGCAGCTGCCTATACCTCAATCCTTGGATTTTTCCTTCTTGGATGCGCAAACCTTGCAATTGGTGTGTTCATTTCATCTCTGACAGAAAGTCAGGTAATTGCGGCAGTACTGACTTTTGTCATTCTGTTTGCTTTTTATATGATGAATGGAATTTCTTCCTTCTTCTCAGAAGGGGCACTTTCCACCTGTATCACATTTGGACTTCTGATCCTGGCAGCCGCAATAGTGATCTATACGATGATCAAAAACTTTTTAATTTCCGCAGTCATCTGTGTAGTTGGTGAGATTGCACTGGTAATCGTATATGTTGTAAATTCCAGCTTCTTCTCAGGTGGAATCCAGAAAGTATTAGATGTCTTTAACCTGAGCAGCCATTTTGATAATTTTGCAAATGCAATCTTTGATTTCAAAGGAATTATTTATTTTGTATCGGTGATTGCGGTATGTCTGTTCCTGACCGTACAGTCGATTGTCAAGAGACGTTGGAATTAAGGAGGTGGGAGACAATGAAATTTACGGAAAAACTGAAAGCAAAAAAAGCAGATAAGACTGAGAATCAGACTAAAGAGACGGTGAAAAAGGAAAAGAAGCCGTTGAAACAGAAAATCAAGGATTCCATGAATAAAAAATATCTCAAAAACGGTTCATACAGTGTAGTGATCAGTGTTGTTTTTGTTGTGATCGTTCTTGTGATCAATATGATCGTTGGTTCCCTTCCATCCAAATATACCGAAGTAGATGTCAGCGACCAGAAACTGTACAGTATCGGGGATGATACAAAGAAATTCCTGAAAGATCTGGACAAAGATGTAACGATTTATCAGGTTGTACAGAGTGGTTCCGAAGATGAGACCATCAAGAGGCTCCTGGAAAAATATGAGGAAGAGTCCAAGCATATCACGGTAGAGCAGAAAGACCCGGTCGTAAACCCGAAATTTACTTCTGAATATACCAGTGATGAGGTTTCTGCAAACAGTTTGATCGTTGTATGTGGAGACAGAAGCAAAGTCGTAGATTACAACAATATTTATGAATCTTCCATGGATTATAATACTTACAGTTATACTACGACAGGATTTGACGGTGAAGGTCAGATCGACAGTGCTATTTCTTATGTAACATCTGAGGATCTTCCGATTCTTTATACACTGGATGGACATGGGGAGAAAGAACTGGATTCCACACTTCAGGAAGATATCCAGAAGGCAAATATTGATATCAAATCCCTGAATCTGATCACAGAGGAAAGTGTTCCGGATGATACAGCCTGCCTGCTGATCAATGCACCGACTTCTGATATTTCTGAATCAGAAAAAGATGCGATCATTGACTATTTGGAGAATGGTGGCAAAGCGCTGATCTTTTCTGACTATACAGAAGAATCTATGGATAACTTTAATGCAGTTCTCAAGAACTATGGAGTAGAGAGAACAGATGGTATTGTAATTGAAGGCGATTCACAGCATTATGCACAGATGCCGTATTATCTGGTACCAACAGTCAACAGTACCGATGCAATCTCTGATTTTGCATCAAAAGGATACTATGTTCTGATGCCTTATGCACAGGGAATCAAGCAGTCTGACAGTGTCAGAGATACGGTTACGATCAACAGCCTTCTGACAACTTCTGACAGTGCGTATTCCAAAGTAGATGTCAACAGTGGAAGTATTGACAAAACAGATGATGACGTTGATGGTCCATTTGATCTTGGTGTGAGCATTACAGAAACACTGGATAATGACAAAGAGACTCAGATCGTTTACTATTCTTCATCTAATCTGATGGACAGCCAGATCAACCAGATGGTATCCGGCGGAAATGAGCAGATGATCATGAGTTCCCTGAACTGGATGTGCAGCAATGATGAGACTTCTACTATTTCTGTTCCATCCAAGAACCTGCAGATTTCTTATCTGACACTGACCGCTTATGATGTAAGCTTCTGGAAGATCATGGTAATGGGAATTATCCCGGTGGTATTCCTTGTGATTGGATTTATGGTATGGCTGAAAAGGAGAAAGGCATAAATGAAGAAAAAAACAGTCAAGTTGGTTTCGGCAGTAGTTGTACTGGGAGTGTTATGTGCTGCTTATGAAGGCGTAAACTTTTATGTTACTTCACAGGAAGAAAAAGAAAAGGAAGAAAGTGATACGAGTGTAGATCTGGTCAGCCTGGAAGCCGATGATGTAACCGCTGTTTCTTTTTCAGCAGACGAGAACAACGTAGAATTTGATAAAAAAGATGATACCTGGACAGAAAAATCAGACGCTGCCTTTCCGGTAAATCAGGATACAGTTGACAGTGCAGTCAAAGGAGTTGCATCTCTGACTGCAGATCAGGAAATCCCGGATGTGGAGGATCTGAGCGAATATGATCTGGATGCTCCGCAGAATACCATCACGCTGACAACGGCAGATGGAGATACAACTCTTGAGATTGGTATGGAATCTTCGAATGATCAGTATTATGTGAAGAAGGCAGATGATGATAAAAATGTTTATCTGGTATCCAGTACGTCAATTGAACCATTCATGGGAACGTTATATGATTTTGCTGAGAGCGGAACATTCCCGTCTGTAACTGCTGCGACTGTCACAGATGTGAAGGTGGACAAAGAAGACGGATACGAACTTACACAGGATGCAGATAACCTGTTCTGGAATGTATCTGATGGCAAGACTACAGAGAAAGCGGATACAACAAAAGCAGGAGATGTAACTTCTGCAATCGGTTCCCTGGCATATGATAAATTTGTAGATTACAATTGTACCGATGATTCCGAGTATGGATTTGATGATCCGTACGCAGTTGTTACTGTGAAGTATACCGAGGAAGAATCTGTGGAGAGTGATGAGGACTCAGAAGATACCACAGATACTGATACAACGGATACAGAAGAGGATACAACAGAGGCTTCTGATGAGAGTACCAATGCAGATACCGATACGACAGAAGACACGGTTGCATCAGATGAAGACTCTTCCGAGGATGAGCAGGAAACACAGACTGTGGAGAAAACTCTTACGCTCTATGTGGGAGATGAGACAGACGGTGACCGCTATGTAAAGGTAGATGACAGCAAAGAAGTCTATACGATTACAAACGATTCTCTGACAACGATCCTTGACAGTACAATGTCTGATTTCTACAGCCTGACAGTAAGCTATGTTTCTGTGAATGATCTGGATTCGCTGGAAATTCAGGCAGCGGACGGAGACCATACGGTAAATGTTGTGACAGAGACAGCGAAAGCGGAGGATGCTGATACGACAGAAGACACAGATGCTGACAGTACAGATGCAGACAGTGCGGATGCAAGTAGTACAGAAGCATCTGATGAAAGTTCTACAGATATAGCTTCCTCTGACGAAAATTCTTCTGATGAGGAAGAGACTACAACAACATCCTATAAGCTGGATGGTGCGGACCTCGATGAATCTACATTTACAACCTTTTACAACAAACTCATCAACATGACTGCACAGAAACGTCTCACTGAAGAGTACAAACCGGAAGGTGATCCGGCATATACCTTCATCTTTAAGGATACGAACGGAACAGAAACAACCGTGAAGTATTATGAATATGACACAAGCTTCTATGCAGCAGTCGTGGAAGATAAAGTTTATCTTGTAAATAAGATGAATATAAAAGATTTGGATGAAGCTTATCAGAATATGGTAAATCCCGATACGGAAGAGGCCGAAGAAAGTGCATCTGATACAGCTGAGACAGATACAGAATCTGAAACAACAGAAGAGAAGTAATTTTAGATTTACCCCGCGAGTTGCCCGCGGGGTATTTTTTTCTATGGTGGAAAAAAAGTTTTTCTGGTGATAAAATAGAGCTGATTTTATGATAAGCGAGGAACCAAAGATGTTATATTTTGTAAATGATTATTCAGAGGGTGCACATGAGAAAATTCTTCAGCATCTGATCGATACCAATATGGAGCAGCTTCCGGGTTATGGCACTGACCACTACTGTGAAGAGGCAAAAGAAAAGATCAAAAAGGCATGTGACTGTGAGGATGCAGAAGTCTTTTTGCTGACCGGCGGTACACAGACCAATCAGATTGTCATTGATACCATGTTGCAGCCGTATGAGGGCGTTGTAGCGGCTCAGACGGGACATGTCAGTACACATGAAGCCGGTGCGATTGAATTTACCGGACATAAAGTACTGACACTTCCGGAAAAAGAGGGCAAGATCAGTGCGGCAGATCTTAAGAATCTGGTGGAGACATTTTATGGAGATGAGAACCATGAGCATATGGTATTCCCGGGAATGGTTTACATCTCTCATCCGACAGAGTATGGAACTCTGTATACAAAGAAGGAACTGACAGCGCTTTCAGCAGTCTGCAGAGAATATAAGCTTCCTCTTTTTATGGATGGAGCGAGACTGATATATGGTCTTGTCAGCAAAGAAACAGATGTAACACTGCAGGATATTGCAAAGCTCTGTGATGTATTCTATATCGGAGGAACCAAAGCAGGCGCTCTGTGCGGAGAAGCGGTTGTATTTACAGGAAACAGCATGCCGAAGCATTTCCTTACAAGAGTCAAACAGCATGGGGCGCTGCTTGCGAAGGGCAGACTTGTTGGCGTACAGTTTGATGCCCTTTTTACGGATGATCTTTATCTGGAAGCAGGCAGAAATGCCATTGAGACAGCAGCAGTTCTGAAAAAAGGTCTGAAGGAAAAAGGATATCAGCTCTACATCGATTCTCCGACAAATCAGCAGTTTGTGATACTGGAAAACAGCCGTATGGAAGAACTGAAAAAAGAGGTGCAGTTCAGTTTCTGGGAAAAATCTGATGACACACATACTGTGGTCAGATTTGCGACAAGCTGGGCAACCAGAATGGAAGATGTCGACAAACTTCTTTCTTTGTTATAGATTGTAAAAACACTCTTTTTATCGTATAATAAAGCTATTCAGGTGATGAAAAAAGGGAGGTAGAACATGAAGAAACACAGCAAACGTCTGCTCACCATAGCAGCACTGGTTACGACAACAACTGCCACTGTTCATATTATAAATAAAGTGATTGCAGCATCCGCCTGTCTGAAGGAAATGCTGGATACAGATGTGAGAAATTATTATCACTGGAGATTCGGCGATATCTACTATACAAAGAAAGGAAAGGGAAGCCCGATTCTTCTGATTCATGATATGCTTCCGGGGGGATCCGGATACGAATGGAACCGTATTGAAGATGATCTTGCACTGGAACATACGGTTTATAATATTGACCTTCCAGGATGTGGACGTTCTGAAAAACCTGGAATGACTTATACAAACTTTGTTTATGTACAGGCAATTTGTGATTTTATCAAGAACGTGATCGGAGAGAAGACAGATGTGATCGTAAACGGTTATGCCAGCTCTTTTGTTGTGATGGCATGTCACAATGAGAAGCAGCTCTTCAATAAGATTATGATGGTGAATCCGGTCAGTCTTTCCAGTCTGAAACAGATGCCTGGAAAGAAAGAAAAACTTCTCCGCAAATGTCTGGAGATTCCGGTATTTGGAACGCTGGTTTATCATATGGTCGTATCCAGAGATGCAATCAATAATGAATTTATCGAGAATTATGCATTTGACCCGTTCCATCCGGACAGAGATCTGCAGGATGCTTATTATGAAGCGGCACACAGAGGCGGATGCTATGCAAAGAACGTTTATGCGAACAAGGCGTCTAAGTATATGAACATTGATATTACCCGTGGGCTGAAGGAAATTGACAACAGTCTTTATATCGTAGAGGGTGAAGCCGAAAATAATGGTGAAATGATCGTAGAGGCATACCAGAATGTCAATCCTTCCGTAGAAGCAGTAACACTCAAAGAAACCAAACATTTTCCGCATGTGGAAGTTCCGGAAGCATTCCTGGAACAGGTTGGAATCTTCTTTTAAGCGTTATACTTCTTTTTCGGGAGAAATTATGTAAAGAAAATAAATAGAACTCATACCCATGCACAGAACCACTTAAGAAATTGCTCTTGAGGTGAAACTGATGCGGATATGAGTTCTTTTTTCGTTATAGTAAAGTTCCGGTAACAATATTTTATCGCTGGCGTTTATACTTTGAAACGGCCAGGATCATGGCAAGAAACGCAAGTGCGAATACAATCTGAATTCCCATGGATTTCCATACATCAACAGCAACATCGCCAGAAATGATATGATACTGTGAAAGAGTTTCATTGACGTTTTCATACCAGTAAGCTGGCAGGAACTGTGCGATTTGCAGGACCTTTTTGTCCATTATGCTCATAGGCACGAAAACGCCGGATAAAAAGCACATGCCAAGAGAGACAATATTGGAAACTCCGCTGAGCATGTTGCTGTTTTTTATAAAAAGGCCGAGTAGATAAGAAAGCGACAGTGCAACGATCATCATCAGGAAGGTGTTTATAAGATAATAGATAAAAACACCGGATGTCAGTAATTTTTGCTGATACATGACGACAGAACCGATGATGACGATGAGCCACAGGCCGAGTCCAATTGTAAGCATGGCGAGCAATCCTTCCAGAGCTTGGCGGCGTATGGAGACGGATGAAGCCTGCATACGTTTCTGGATATCTTCCTTCTGGAATGCAATAAGGAGATAGCCCATGGAATAACACAGTACAGCCAGAAACAGATAAGGGACATAACGGAAATAATACGTATATTCCGGCGTCTCGACCGTGGTCGACGCATCCTGATACATGGAAACTTCGGCCGTGGGTAGAACGAGAGCATATTTTACAGCTTCTTCCTGGGATAATCCGGCAGCCATGTAGGTGCGAATGTTATTCAGCCATGCATTGATCTGCTGATCTACATAGAAAGAAGTATAAGAACCGGGTACTTTTGTGACTGAGATTGGATTGCCCTGTACTATGCAGATTTTATAAAAATTTGCCGGAATCTGTATAATATATTCTGCGTTCCGGTAATAGAGCTCTTCCTGCATGACGGCAGGATCACTGGAAATCTCGGACACGTTATGTATGGTTTTCAGATAATCCGTCAGTGCCTGGGAAAGAATACTGTTATCCTGATCGGCGACTGCAATGTTTACGCGGGTTTTCTGGAAATCATCCAGATGCTCTTTTC
This sequence comes from uncultured Blautia sp., assembly GCA_934378195.1. Taxonomy (GTDB): domain Bacteria; phylum Bacillota; class Clostridia; order Lachnospirales; family Lachnospiraceae; genus Blautia_A. The sequence goes on along the minus strand of CAKRPO010000031.1, from coordinate 6,656 downwards.
GGGCTGCAGCCTGAAGAACCATGGCAATGGAGAAAAAAATCACCAGATAGATCATGACCAGGCCAATATTCTTTTTTAATATTTTCATATAGCCTTTAAATACTGTCATAGCGATTCCTCCTGATCAGTAAAAATGAAGCAAGTACAAAAGCAATGCTCATGCCTGCCAGTGTGATAAGGTTTCGGTAATAGCGGGCGGGATCATTGTAAACATTGATACAGTAAAAAGCATCCGAGATCAGAGCTGCGGGATTGATCCGGTTGATGACAGGGGCATGTTTTTCTACGAGGTCTTTCATGGAGTTGTTCATCAGTCCGGAAAGGAAACTGCAGACCATTGAGATTGCAAGGATGATAGATATTTTGATGCCTTCACTCATTTTTCCGAAACTGCCGACAAAAATTCCTATTGAGACGCCAATCAGGCTTCCGAACAGGGAGATCAGGAGCATTCTGCCCATTTGTCCCTGAAAATCCAGTTTCAGGATGTTTCGGAGGTAAAAGAGCAGGATAATCACATCAACATAACCGATCAGGAAAGCTGCAATCTGTTCTGACACGATCAGTTTAAGCTTGTGAGTGGGAGTAACGCAGCGCCTTGCCGCCAGAGCCGTTAAATTAGCCTGTAACGTGATTGCAGAGCCGAAGCCGATAAAACATCCGTACAGACACGCCATGGCGATCAGAGCATAGAAAAACTGCGAATTACCGTCAATTGTTTTTCCACCCAGGGAAAGTTCCTGTACCAGCTCCCGGGTATCTGCCATCTGGGAAAGTCCGGCCAGAATTCCGGAAGGGTGTTCTTTTAGAATGGATCGGATGGTGTGCAGATTGTTGTTGTAGCTTTCCAGAACAGACTGCAGGATACTTTCCGGGATACCATGTGCATTGACTGTCAGGGATGGAGTCATTTTATTGTAATAAATACCGGATATTTCTCTGTTTTTTAAGGCAGTCAGAGCTGTATTTTCATCCATTTCCCGGATATTTAATAAACCAGAATCACTTTTTTCGACCTGCTCTATATAAAAACGGAACAGAGGATTATTGTCGGATTCCTGTACCATAGCCACTTGAACCGTCTCAAAATCCGCATCATTCAGATTTCCGAATGCGAAAAAGAAGAATGTTCCAAGGATTAGAGGAAAAACAAGTGGCCAGAAGGTCATGTTAAAATTTCGGAATTTGACCAGAATATTATATTTTATTAAGTGGAGCATAAAAAATCCTTTCTGCAATTATATACACATTGTTGCATAATTATGCAAAAAATGTGAAAGCCTTTTTGCATGAAAATATTAAAAGATGTACTAATCACGAAGCTGCTTTCCTGTGATTTCAAGAAAGACATCGTTCAGTGTCGGAAGCTCTGAGAAAACTCTTCCAAACGTAATATCCTGGCTTTGGAGATAATTCAGAAGCCGGATCAGATTATGCTGTGCACCTGTGCACCGAAGCGTTAGGATCTGATTTTCATAATGGACGTCAAATACATGCGGGAGATTTCGAATATCCTGCAGGTGTTTTTCTTCCAGAAGAATTGCTTCTACAGAAATGGTTTCACCGGTCTTGATCATTTTCTTAAGTTCTTCTGTGGTTCCGGAAGCAATTACACGTCCATGATCCATGATGGCGATTCGTGTACAGATTTGTTCGACTTCTTCCATGTAATGAGAAGTATAAATGATAGTGGAACCCTGTTCATTCAGCTTTTGAATGCCTTCGAGGATTTTGTTACGACTCTGTGGATCGACTGCGACAGTAGGTTCGTCCAGGATGATCAGGCGTGGTTTATGGGCGATTCCACAGGCAATATTCAATCTCCGCAAAAGACCGCCGGAAAGCTTTTTCGGGCGCATTTTTCGGTAATCTTCAAGTCCGACAAACCGAATAGCTTCTTCTACCAGTTCTTTTCGCTTTTTTTTGTCGGCTATGTACAGTCCACAGAAATAATCAATATTTTCGTATACGGTAAGCTCATCAAAAACAGCGACATTCTGCAGAACAATACCAATCTGTTTCTTTGCTTCGTAGTTATCGGGGGCCATAGGCTGCCCGAAGATCTCAATCGTGCCTTTGTCATATTTCAAAAGAGAGAGCAGGCAGCTGATTGCGGTGGTTTTGCCTGAACCGTTGGGACCAAGCAGACCAAAAATTTCACCTTCGTGAATATCCAGATTCAGATGATTCAGTGCAACCAGATCACCATATCTTTTTACCAGATTTTCTATATGAATCATAATGACTCCTTCCATGTGAATATTGAAATTGGCTATAGTTTGCAGGTTTAAGAGCTCGTGGATGATACAATTCAAGTCGAAATCCGTGAGACCTGGCGTGTGATTCTGATCAGCATAAGCTGACATATTCTTTACGGAATCACTGCGCATCCTCCATGACTATACTATAAAATAAAAAGCATGAAATACCAAGTGCAGGATGTCACAGAAAAAATATGACATTTGTCACTTTGTAAGGAGACGAAACATGTTATATTATAAAGATGATATCAGAGTCAAACCATAGAAAAATGTGTATAAAAAGGAAAAGAAACTTTTAAATGAACTCTGGAATGGAGGAATATGGGATATTTTCAGGATATGGGCTTGCTGTTTATATACAGTCTGGTAATTCTTCAGTGGAAAGAACCAGACAGGGCATCTGTTTTTGCAATTCTCTGGGCGATTATATTAATCTGCGGAATGTATTTTCTGCAAAGAAAAAGTGCAAAAATTATGGCATGTACCGTATTTGCACTGACTGCTGTGGCAATACCTGAAGTTGTATGGGTTTATCCAGTACTGGTTTATGCGCTGACCGAAGAGATAAATTGGAAGGCAGGTATTGCCGGAACGATTGTTGGGGTATGCTTGCTGATAAACTGTGATAGCTCACAGGGAGAATTAACAGCTGCTTTTATTCTTGGGTGTCTGATGGCAGTGATATTATCAGAAAAAACACAAAAGTACAATAAAACGGACAAAGAACTGCGCCGAATTGTAGATGCGGGAGAAGAAAAAGCACTTCTTTTGTCAGAAAAAAATAAGGCACTTGCAGAAAAACAGAATTCCGAAATTTATGCGGCGACACTTCGCGAAAGAAATCGTATTGCGAGAGAAATCCATGATAATGTAGGGCATGTACTGTCAAGAACGATTTTGCTTACGGGAGCTGTGCGGGCTGTGAATAAAGACCAAAATCTGGATAGGCTTTTAAAAGCTCTGGATGATTCACTGAATTCGGCTATGGACAGTATTCGTTCGAGCGTGCATGACCTTCATGATGATGCAGTAAACCTGAATGAAACAATAAAGGGAATTATATCGGACATTGAAAAACGAAATATCGAATTTGAATATGATATGTCCGAAATAATACCCAGAAATGTAAAATATTCTTTTATAAGTATTACAAAAGAGGCATTATCAAATGCAATCAGATACAGCAATGCGACAAAAATAAAAATTACAATGAGAGAACATCCTGCAATCTATCAGCTGCGTATTGAAGATAACGGAAAGGGATGCCCGGATTGTGGCAAAAATGCGACGGGGATAGGTTTGAAAAATATGCGGGAACGAGTGTCTGCTTTGAATGGTACGCTGCAGATCGATGGTGAAAAAGGATTTCATATTTTTATCATGATTCCGAAACAAGATATGCAGAATAACAGGGAAAATGGAGATTTGTAAGTTATGAAAATAATAATAGTAGATGATGATTGCCTGGTTACGACGGCATTGAAAACGATTTTGGAAGTAAATGACGAAGTGCAGGTACAGGCGATTGGCATGGATGGAAGAGATGCGGTGCGTTTGTATGAAGAGTGCAGACCAGACGTGCTTTTGATGGATATTCGCATGAAAAATATGAATGGTCTGGAAGCATCAGCGGAGATTCTAGGGAACTATCCGGAGGCGAATATATTACTTCTTACGACGTTTCTGGATGATGAGTATATCGTAAAAGCTTTACGGCTGGGGGCGAAAGGGTATCTCCTGAAACAGGATTATGCGAGTATTTTACCGGCTTTACGTGCTGTTTATTCTGGTCAGACTGTATTTGGAAAGGAAATAGTGTCCAAAATACCGGACTTAATTCAAAAAAAGGATGATTTTGACTATGATTCTTGTGAAATTAATGAACGGGAGAAGGAAATTATCCGATTGATTGCAAATGGATACAGTAATAAAGAGATTGCGGCTGAGATGTATCTGAGTGAAGGAACGGTTCGCAATTATTTAAGCTCAATTCTGGATAAATTACACCTGCGTGATCGGACTCAGGTGGCAGTTTTTTATTATAAACACAGGTAAAATATAGTTAAAAAGATTGCGTTTGCATATTTTGGCGTAATTAGAATGTATAAAGGAAATGTAGGAAACGTGCATATTTATAAATTGAATATGCACGTTTTTTTTGTGTGAATAGTGGGAGGACAGAGTGAAATCTGAGAATGAGAGAAGAAAAATGCGAGGAAGATGAATTTTGCAGCAGTGTAGTTGAAAATAGAAGCTTTGAAAAAGAAAGTGAAAAAGACAAATGTACGCAGCTGAAAGACGGTAAGAAGTAGGGCTTCGAAACGTGCAAAGAAATCTGAAAATATAGATCAAATAGGTGCGATAATCAGAAAATAATGCGCACTATACTGTGTTCGAGTAGATATATCAGATGTGAGATGACTCCCACCTCTGTTCGAATATATGAACATATTATAATTATATAATTAATATATTGCGTTCACTATTTTTTTTTAAGCGTTGCGTGAATCATACCGGAGTGCCTGAATCATTTAATTGTTGCAAAGTCACGCCGACTGGATATCTGTTCTGCTATCAGATCTGCTGAGAATCGCAGGGTTAAATAGCGTCTCCTTTCACAACTATATACCGCAATACAGCGTTTTTTGCCATGACTCTATATCAGCTGCGGATGACTTATAGCAAAATGTTTCACGTGAAACATTCACTGTATTGATTAGATCCTACAGAAAAATATTCACCAACGGCGGCTCAATTCCCGTTATAAAACAATAGACCTCTGGCCGCCGTGAACCCACGTAGAAACCGGTATAAACAGCAATGAAAAAGAACTGTGTGCAGCAACACTCTGCAGGAGTTCATGGAAGTTCTTAGAGATGTTCTGACTGCGTAATTCATAATAATCACACTGTTTGAGCGGAGCGAGTTTGTGATTATTATGAATGATCCTAGCAGACAGGTTATCTCATAGAACATCCGAACGACGAAGCCGTTGCCATACACAGTTCTTTAAACATTGCGTGAACCATACCCGAGTGTCTGAACTAATTATTGCAAAGTCACGCAGACTGGCTAGCAAGGAACAGCTACGAGAACACGTCAAGATTCCTGCTCGTCCCACTCGCTGATCAGGTGCCATTCGAGCAAACTCGCTGCGCTCAGACAGAGCTCTCGGTGGCACCAGCTAGAGCAGTCCTCGCAACGGAATCTCTCCTGGGTTCTCGATATCTGTTCTGCTACCAGATCTGCTGAGGAGCGCAGTATTATAATATCTCCTTCTTTTACAGCTATATACCGTAATACAGCATTTTTTGCCATGCTTTTATATCATATCACTAAAATTTAAACCGAACATTGAGCTTTTACTGAGACAAATTTGCTATTATTCACCTGAAAGCGGTGGGAGTCTTATCGACTGAGGTAAATGCTGTGGATGATTCACGGAGAAATGTTTCACGTGAAACATTCACTGTATCGATTAGATTCTACAGAAAATATTCACTAGCGGCGGCTCAATCCCCGTTATAAAACAATAGACCTCTGGCCGCCGTGAATCCACGTAGAAACCGGTATAAACAGCAATGAAAAAGAACTGTGTGCAGCAACACTCTGCAGGAGTTCCTAGAAGTTCTTAGAGATATTTTGACTGCGTAATTCATAATAATCACACTGTTTGAGCGGAGCGAGTTTGTGATTATTATGAATGATCCTAGCAGACAGGTTATCTCATAGAACATCCGAACGACGAAGCCGTTGCCATACACAGTTCTTTAAACATTGCGTGAACCATACCCGAGTGTCTGAACTAATTATTGCAAAGTCACGCAGACTGGCTAGCAAGGAACAGCTACGAGAACACGTCAAGATTCCTGCTCGTCCCACTCGCTGATCAGGTGCCATTCGAGCAAACTCGCTGCGCTCAGACAGAGCTCTCGGTGGCACCAGCTAGAGCAGTCCTCGCAACGGAATCTCTCCTGGGTTCTCGACATCTGTTCAGCTATCAGATCTGCTGAGAATCGCAGGGTTAAATAGCACCTCCAGATCCTCCCCTTCACAACTATATATCGCAATACAGAGCTTTTTGCCATGATTCTATATCAGCTGCAGATGACTTACAGCAAAATGTTTCACGTGAAACATTCACTGTATTGATTAGATCCTACAGAAAAATATTCACCAACGGCGGCTCAATTCCCGTTATAAAACAATAGACCTCTGGCCGCCGTGAACCCACGTAGAAACCGGTATAAACAGCAATGAAAAAGAACTGTGTGCAGCAACACTCTGCAGGAGTTCATGGAAGTTCTTAGAGATGTTCTGACTGCGTAATTCATAATAATCACACTGTTTGAGCGGAGCGAGTTTGTGATTATTATGAATGATCCTAGCAGACAG
>CAKRPO010000030.1 GCA_934378195.1 uncultured Blautia sp. | reverse complement strand
GGAACATTCCTTGGTGCAGTTACACAGTCTCCTCTGATGATGGGATACTATGCAATCTACGCTCTGACAGCAGCAGCAAACGGACAGGAACTTGAAGATGTTCCTACAGATGGATATTGGTATGATTCCACAAACATGGACGACGAAAGCATCGCTCCAAACCTGTACGACTAAAACGAACGCAATTTATTTTACTTACGGGTGAAAACCCCCAGGGCATTGCCCTGGGGGCTTTTTTAAATAGCACATTCACAATTTACTTCAGTGAAGCAACTGAGGACCTTTTTTTTGACAAACGAGGTTCTTAACATCTATCACTTTTTAGGATATTATGTTATTATCAAATATGAAAGAACCCGTTTGACATAGCATTTTGCACAATAAAAAATGCTATACACATCTTACATATTTAGGAGGATTTTACAATGGCAACATATTATGCAGCAGTAGATATGGGCGCATCCAGTGGACGTCTGATTCTTGGACATATGGAAAACGGAAAGATGGAGCTTGAAGAAATCCATCGTTTCGAAAATGGTATGGTTAAGAAAGACGGCGAGCTCTGCTGGGAATTTGACCGTATTTTTAAAGAAATCGTAATCGCACTCAAGAAATGCAAAGAGATCGGTAAAGTACCGGTAAGCATGGGTGTAGATACCTGGGGCGTTGACTTTGTACTTCTTGACAAAGATGACAAAGTACTTGGCAACACTGTAGGATATCGTGATCACCGTACAGAAGGAATGGATGAAGAAGTTTACAAATACATTCCGCTTGATGAACTGTATGCAAGAACCGGTATCCAGAAAGCAATCTTCAATACTGTATATCAGCTGATGGCAGTGAAAAAGAAACATCCGGAATATCTGGAACAGGCAGAAACACTGCTTCATGTACCGGATTATTTCCATTTCCTTCTGACAGGACAGAAGACCTGCGAATACACAGAAGCTACAACAGGACAGCTTGTTAATGCAGAAACAAAAGACTGGGATTATGAGATCATCGACAGACTGGGATATCCAAGAAAAATCTTCCAGAAACTGATCATGCCTGGTACTGTTGTCGGACATCTGACAGAAGAGCTTCAGAAAGAAGTAGGATTTGATTTAGAGGTTGTTGCACCTGCAACACATGATACAGGATCTGCAGTTCTTGCAGTACCTGCAAACGACGACGATTTCATTTACATCAGCTCTGGTACATGGTCTCTGATGGGAATCGAAAGACAGACTCCGGACTGCTCACCAAAGAGCTGTGAACTGAACTTCACAAACGAAGGTGGATACGCAGGACGTTTCCGTTACCTTAAGAACATCATGGGTCTGTGGATGATCCAGTCTGTACGTCATGAAGTAAATGACAAATACAGTTTTGCAGAAATCTGTGCTATGGCAGAAGAAGCAAAAGACTTCCCGTCCAGAGTAGACGCAAATGACGAATGTTTCCTTTCCCCTGAAAATATGACAGAGGAAGTAAAAGATTACTGTCGTAGAACAGGACAGAAAGTTCCGGAAACCATGGGCGAGATCGCAACTGTTATCTACACCAGCCTTGCTGAATGCTATGCAAAGACAGCAAAAGAACTGGAAGAGAGTACAGGAAGAACCTACAGCCGTATTCATGTAGTAGGCGGCGGTTCCAATGCTGGATACCTGAACGAACTGACAGCCAAAGCTACCGGCAAAGAAGTTCATGCAGGCCCTGGAGAAGCTACAGCAATCGGTAACATTACTGCACAGATGCTGAAAGCAGGAGATTTCAAATCCATTGAAGAGGCTCGTACAACGATTCATGAGTCCTTCGGAATCAAAATCTATAAATAAGAGATTTACAAATTAACAATATCAACAAGATTCAATAGGAGGTTTTACTATGTTAGTAAACACAAAGGCAAAAGTCGGTGTATTTTCTATCGCTTTAGGAGCATATCTTCCTCAGTTCCCATCACTGGTACCTGAGTTTGAAGCACAGTATGAGGCATTCAAGAAGACAATTCCGGATACAGTAGAGATCATTGACGGAGGAATGGTAACAACAAAAGAACAGTCTATGGAAGCAGGAGACAAATTCCGTGCAGCAGACGTAGACCTTGTATTCCTTCAGATGCTGACATATGCTACATCTTACAATATGCTTCCTGCAATCCGTGACCTGGATGTACCGGTTGTTCTGGTAAACGTTCAGAAACTGAAAGCACTGGATTACGATCACACAGACATCGCTGCATGGCTGGGTGAAGGATACGCTTGCGGTGCTGTTGGCGAAGCAGTTGCTGACCTTGAAAGAGCTGGCAAGAGACATGCTGTTATCACAGGTGTTGTAGAAGGCGGAGACCCGGCTGTTCAGGCTGAGATCGAAGACTGGTGCAAAGCTGCTCAGGTAAGAAGAAGATTCCGTGATACTAACATTGCTCAGATCGGAAGACCTTATCCGGGTATGATGGACCTTTACATTGATGAGACAAACCTGTACAACAGAATGTTCCTGTACACCAAACAGTTTGACTGGGAAAAAATGTGGGCAATCGCTGACGATATAACAGATGAAGAAGCAATCCGTGCAAAAGCACAGGATATCCTTGATACATTTGATATCGAAGGTGGCGGCACGATCGAAAAAGTATGGGATATGGCTAAATACGTTGTTGCATTCGAAAAATGGGTGAAAGACGAGCACCTCAGCATGGTTGCTTCCCATTATGACGGATTTGCACAGGGTAAAGCAGGTGTTCTTGACAGTATGCTGATTCCGGCATTCTCCATGCTGATCAAACAGGGTACTGCATGTGCTGTTGAAGGCGATATGAAAGTTGCTATGGCAATGAGCATCCTGAAGACTATTTCTGGTACAGGCCAGCTTTCTGAAATGTACTCCATCGACTTCAACGATGATATCTGCATCATCGGACATTCCGGAAGTGGAGATGCTGATATTTCCGATAAGAAACCTACCATGAAGATCGTGCCGGTATTCCATGGCAAAACAGGCGGCGGATACCTGACACAGTTCTATCCATACACAGGCCCGGTTACCTATCTTGCAATTACACAGGATGCTGACGGACACTTCAAATTTGTTGTAGCTGAGGGAATTAACGAAGAAGGACCGATCCTTTCCTTCGGTGATACCAACATGAGAACACGTTTCACATGCGGCGCAAGAGAATTCGTAAATCGCTGGAGCGAAGCTGGCCCGACACATCATATGGCAGCAGCTACAGGAAGACATATCGATACCATCCTGAAGGTAGCTAAGATCTTCAATATTCCGGTTGATATCGTTACAAGATAATCTTTTACCTTAAATAAGAGACCATCTACTTTATACACATATTCATATTCAAAAAGGAGATCGCGAAAGCGGTCTCCTTTTTATGATTTTATGGGCTGCAGTTATTACCGCAGCCCATAGTCTTTTTCCTTATTTTTTTGCCGGGATCCGAATCTCGACTTCTGTTCCCTGACCGGGATTGCTGGAATATTTCAGACCATAATCCGGTCCATACAGGATCTGCAGGCGCCGATGCGTATTGTATACAGCAATGTTAGTTCCACCTGAGGAGCTGGTTCCCTCACCGGAGAGAAGGGTGGAAAGACGGTCGGAAGAGATTCCCACACCGTCGTCCGAAATCAGAAGAACGATATCAGAATCTTCCAGCCAGCCGGTGAGTACGATCGTACCGGTTTTATCATCTGTTTCCAGAATGCCATGTAGAACAGAATTTTCAATGATCGGCTGCAGTGTCAGCTTTGGAATCTGGTATTCCATCAGTTCATCCGGGATATCAGAAACAAGGGCGATACTGTCATGATAACGCATATTCTGGATCTGAATATAAATATCGACATGCTCCGCCTCATGGGAAATGGTACTGATGCTTTGCTTACGGCTTAACGTCAGCTTGTAGAAACGTGAGAGACTTTGCACAGCACGCGAAACTTCTTCGGTCCGACCCTGCTGGGCGAGCCAGTTGATCATGTCCATTGTATTATAGAGAAAATGTGGATTGATCTGTGCCTGCAGAGAATGAAATTCCGCGATTCGAAGCTCTTCGGCCGCTTTAGCCTGCTCGGTCATCAGCTGGTCCATCCTGCGGGTCATGTAGTTGTAAGTGTCGATCAGGTCACCAATCTCGTCGTGATATTCCGGACTGTCCATCGGACTCAGCGTTCCTTTTCGTACCTTGCTCATCTGGTAAATGACGGAAGAAATACGATTCGTGATCGAGTGTGACATAAAATGTGCCAGGATCAACGCAAACACAAGGAAAGCAAGATACATCAGGATATACTGGATCATGATCGTGTTACTCTGTGTGATCAGGGGACCGGATGGAAGTACCGTGACCATAAACCAGCCGGACTGCTTGATATTGTAAAAGCCGGCATAAACTGTAGTATCCAGGATATTCCTTTCAATAAAATTATTGGAAGACATAAAAGAGTCTTCAATTGCATTGTAATCCAGAAGGTAGATTCCGGACAGCGAGCTGTCGGAGGAAGCAACAATGGCATTACGGTCATTAATGATATAGGAAACACTGTCGGTGATTGTCAGATTCTCCTTCAGCATGTCGGTAAAATGTTCAGAAGAACTGTAAATGGCAATGTATGCCTGTCTGGCTTCTCCCTGATAATAAAAAGTTGTAGAGGTGATATAAGCCAGGTCACCGTAGGTTTCTTTTTCGTGTTCGCCCAGATAAAAGGACGGACAGAAAAGAGAGGACTGCTGTGTACCCTGAAAGATACCATACCAGTAGGTTCCGCGTGCTTTCGCCATGGGTGAAAAGTAATCCTTTGTCAGATCATCCGTAAAAAGCCGCACAGACTGTGGAGGAAAATCCATATAAATCTGCAGACCGGTGATCATATCGGAATCTATGAGTTCGCCGGCATATTTGTGAAAGCTCTGTGCACCATCTGTGTCGAGAAACATCTGAAACGGCGAATTCACCGGCTGATGGAACAAAGTCTGAAAAAATTCCTGTTCTGTGATACCGTCGTGGGCATCCAGAATCTGCTGGACAAGATCTTCGATATAAGGCGCTGTCTGTGCAGAAGTATCCTGTTCCTGACGGATCGTGTAGGAAACGACCATATCGTACAGTTTACCATAAAAGAAACATGCCATCATAATGACAGGAACAGTTGCTGCAAGCAGCAGCACCAGGGTAAACTTGGATTCCAGCTTCATATCACCGTAAGAACGTCGTATTTGTGTAAAAAGCTGACTCATTGTAAATTACGCTCCCTGTATTCAGAAGGAGAAAGCCCGCAGTATTTCTTAAAGCTTTTTCCAAAATAATTTCCATCACTGTAACCCACCCGGGAAGAGATATCCGTGATCTTGAAACGGGCATCTTTCAGAAGCTGCTTTGCCTTTTCCATACGGTATTCAGTAATGTACTGATTCAGTGTTTTTCCTGTTTCGCTCTTAAAGAACGTGCAGACATAGGAAGTGGAAAGAAAGACATGAGAACTGATATCCTTGACGGAAAGTGTCTCGTTCATGTAATTTTTGCTGATATAATCTTTGATCAGAAAAATCGTCGGATTTTCCTGGGAAGTTGTCTCGGCTTTAGCGAAGAATTCTTCGGTCTTATCGATCAGTGTCTGATGGAGATCCGGGAAAGTGAAACAGTCGTCGATCGTTTCGGCAATACTTTCTATATTTCCGGAACCAGCGATCTTTTGCTGATGTCGTGCGTCTTCCAGTGCAAGAAAAAGTTTGTAATAAAGATCCTTGACCGGATTTTGCAGGAAACGATGATTTTTATAAAAAGTTGTATAAAGCTTCTGCAGGATGTTGTCGACCGCCTCATGGTCCAGACGGGAAAGCGCATCTGCAAAGTCAGTGGCAGGTGTATCTGCAAAAATATTATTCTGCACTTCCGGTATTTCATCAAGCAGTACAGGGGTAAGCAGCGTGTTTTCCGGGAAAAAGTAACTGCTCTGCAACAGTATGACTGCGGAAGTATAGGTCTGATAGGCTTTTGAAATGCCGGTTACAGGATTGCCGCAGGCCATAGAATAACGTCCGAATTTTGCAAACTGCTCACAGAAATAATTGCTTACGGACTGCAATTGTCTGGAAGTTGGTTCTGTCTGTGAAAATAAAAAATAAACGAGATACTGCATTTTCTTTTCAAGATAGATGCATTGCATATGAAAAGGTGCCAGAAAGCTCTTCAGTTCCTGGAAGAAGTCTGCCATGGATGGTGTGGAGCTGTCCAGAAACAGGTCGGTCTTTATGATAAAAGAGGCAAAATATGTAGAGGCATTCATTGTCAGGTCGAGTTCAGAAGTGAGATTTTCGATAATCTGGCTGTTGCTTCCGTAAGGCAGGGTCAACTGCAGGGCCAGCCGGGAGGCTGTTTCCATAGAATGCAGGGTCTCACCACGGCGTGAATGGACTTTTTGCATATAAAGCTCACGTGCTTCTCTGATGGTGGATTCAATCTCTGACAGAGAAAACGGCTTTTCGATATAATTGACCGCTTTCAGCTTGATAGCAGCTTTCAGATATTCTTTATCAGAATATCCACTCATAAAGATGGAAACCGTGTCCGGAAGAAATTTTTCCAGACGTTCCAGCATCGAAATTCCGTCCATGCGTGGCATACGCACATCACAGAGAATGATTTCAGGCTTATAAAGGCGTGCTGTTTCCAGACCATGTACACCGTCGTCTGCCTGCAGGACTTCATCAATACCGAGCGCTGTCCAGTCCAGTGAGGAGATTACCCCTGTACGGGTAAGTTCTTCGTCATCTACGATCAGTAATTTCATATAGTTCTCCTTCGTGCTGCAGTAAAAAAGTATCAGTTGTTGTGAAAAGTTATCATTGGATCATATTCAGAACCTGCCTGCAGATATCGGCTGCACAGGGCTTCTGGATCTCATTAAAAAGCTGATTGACCCGGTCACGTTCTTCCTTCCAGGAATCGGTTTCCGGGGAGAGTGCTTCCAGAAAATCGGTAAATGTCTCTGGTTTGGGACCAGGTGTTACATCGTCGTAGTCAAAATTCATACCGCGGCCGTCAAGGTATTTCCGGCGGTCATAAGGAAGAAAGATCATCGGTTTGCCGGTAAGAAGATAATCAATATAAATGCTGGAATAGTCAGTGATCAGACAGTCAAAGATATTCAGGATGCCGGTAACGTCTTCAGCCTGTTCATTTCCGAGAAAACGGATCCTTTTGCCCAGGTAACGAGCTGCGGATCCCTGTTCAGCTACATGTGTGCGGATAAAAAGCAGCATCTTTTTTTCTTCAAGAAAATGTTCCATCTGTTCCAGATCAAAATCTTCAAAGGGAAACAGCTGTACCTGACCGTAATCACGGAATGTTGGCGCATAAAGAACCGCCTGTGAATATTCCGGAAGATCCGGATAAATCTGCCGCAGGATCTCTGCACGGTCATTTGTCTGGAACATACCGTCATTTCTTGGCTGTCCCCAGACTTTGATCCTGTCCTCACTGATCGCGAAGCTTCTGGCCATGAGTGGAATCAGTGCATGAGAAGTTGTCAGGACGCAGGTGTAATTATCAGAAAAAATCTTCTTAAAATAAATGCGTGCCGCTTTTTTGAGGTTCGGATCAAGAAGGGCGATCTTTTTCAACGGAACTCCGTGCCAGAGATTAATGATCAGTCGTTTCTTACAAAGACCGGTACCATAAGCAGGAAGACCGGCGGAAGTGAACCAGACACCGGCGCTCAGTGCACGGCGGATTCCCTGCATGCTTTCAGTCTCAATAAAATACTGTGCGCCGTATTCATTAGAAAGACTGTCACGAAGCACAGGATCATTGATCACAAAAAGTGGCGTGATCGCAGGCAGATGCTCTCTGACATATTCAAAAAGATAACGGGAATTGTAATTGTAGTGGCTGTTGTCTGTAGAAGAAAACACCCAGGTATAAGGATCTGATTGAATTCGTCCAAAATGTTCCAGATAACCTGTGAGCAGAAGATTTTTTGCTTTACTCATTGCTGCGTTGTCCTTTTCAATAAAATAATGAAGAATTAATGATATTTCCACAAACCATGAATGGCATAGGAAATAAAATACAGGATACATCGGATATGGCTGTATCCCATATAACGGTATACTTTGTAAGTCATAATGGCAGATTTCTTTTTGTCGCCGGATTTACTGCTTTTGCTCATACGGTACTTAAGAAGTGGTTTGTCGATACCTGCTGCCGGACCATATTTGTGGAGAATCTTCAGCCAGGTAAGATAATCTTCGTGACTGTCATCGTGTTCCATCGGAAATTCTGCGGCAACTTCTTTTGAAAGAAGAACAGAAGAGCAGTTGATACTGTTGTGGCGCAGCAGATCCCGATAGGAAACAGTTTCTCTGACCGGAATATATTTGCCGGTAGAACTTCCATCATAATTCATCAGTTCTCTTCCGCTGGAACAGAGAACACGACCGGTTTTCTTAAGAATATCCAACTGGAGCTTAAGTTTGCCGTCTTCCCACCAGTCATCTGCATCAAGAAATGCAATATATTGACCATGTGCCTCATGCACTCCACGGTTACGGGAGGCAGCAGCACCGATATTTTGTGCGTTTTTCAGATAGCGAAAATCTGGTCGATCCTGATAAGCAGACAGGATTTCCACAGTCTGGTCGGTAGAACCGTCATCAATGACCAGAAGTTCCAGCGGAACATTCTGGCGATAAACAGAATCAATGGCCTGGCAGATGGTAGCTGCACCGTTATAGACCGGCATGATCACAGAAACCAGAGGTTTGGTTGTCGTCATAAAAAATTCCTTTCCGTCTGCGGTGAAAGATTGAGATCACCGGCGATCAGGGCTTCTACCTGAGTGGCAGAAGTCTGGTTGATACGTTCAGCATCGATATCTAACGGAGGTATCTGCCCTTCTGCGAACAACTGCATACCATGCAGAAGGCCGGATTCGGAATTTTCCAGAAGGAGACCGCCGTGTTTGCTGAGAAAACCGTGACAGCCTTTAACATCACAGGCAGCCATTGGAACACCAAGAGTAGCCGCTTCCAGAAGCACGATCGGGTATCCTTCATAATAGGAAGAAAGAAGGAACAGATCGCAGCATTTGAGTACCGGCATCGGATTCTGCATGGAACGGATCAGGATAATATGCCCGGATGCTTCCAGGGTCTGTGCATGGGCTACAGAGGATTCATACAGAGCACCGGAGCCGCCGATGAGAAGCAGCCAGGAATCCGGATTTTCCTTCCAGTAACTGTTAAAAGCATTCATCAGCCGGTCATGTCCTTTTTCTGGAGAAAAACGACCGATGCTGATAAATTTGGTATCATCGGAAACGAGAACCTTTCGCAATGTTTCGAGAGAAACAGTAGAAAGAGTCTCTTCCTGAAAAGTGACCGGTTCCATACTGCGCTTCAGTACATTTCTGTAATCATGGCAGTTGTTGATGACCGTTACTCTGGACGGATCTGCTCCGATTCCGTTTACAGCAGAATCCAGCACATCTTCACTTACGGTCACGACATGGTCATAGCTCTGATAAGCATCACGGAGCAGATAGAGATTCTGATTTCCACGTGTACGGATCTCATTCATCATATCGCTGTGGACCCAGATGGTGCGTGGACATGGTGCTTCCTGTATAAGTGAAGTGACATAGGCTTCGTACCCATTATAATGGATGGCACAGTCAAAGCTGGTACCGCCGAAATGCTTTTTCCATTCGCGCTGATAGGCGGTATGGATACGGTTATCAATAGAGGCAGCCTGTTTTCCACGCATTTTGAGAACAAGAGCGAGTCCGGTGAGGACATCCATATTCATTTCGCTGGCAAGCGGGTAGATACCCATCTGTGCCGGCAGACGGTCCAGAACTTCCGGATGTCCGAGTACGGAATTAGCCCTGAAAGATAAAAAGTAATTATATTTCTCTGCATCCAGCTCGTGAAGCATAGAATACAGAGCGGCAGTGATACCATTCTGGCCGAGATTGCCACCGTAGATCAGAATATTGGGTTTGCCGTTGCCGTGGTATTTCTTTTCACGGCAGCAGTCTTCGTGCAAAAATACACGACGGCATATTTTATCTGTGCCATGTCCGTCCTCATAAGTTGCGTATTTTTCCATGAAGGCATCATCCGGTGTACCGCCTGGTGTATGCACGCACGGAATGACCTGAGCAGCATCTTCTGTATAATGAAATGGATATGTCTCGATATCTTCGTACATTCCGCGGGTACTTTCGTATTCTTTGCGGTCATAGGCAAAGAAAATGACTTTTTTGCCGGTGTTGGCATAATCATAAAATACACTGGAATAGTCTGTGATCAGTGCGTCACAGAGACTCAAACCTTCATAGGTATCCCAGTTGAGTGGGAAAGCACGGATATGTTTATAATTGTCAAAGGTCTCGGAACCATGCAGAAACGGATGAAGCTTGACGAGAAGCATCTCGTGGTCTTCGAGCTGCTGATCCCAGAGCGCAAGGTTCTCGGACAGGGTCTTCATATATTCCTGACGTTCCAGCTGGTTAAAGATACCACGGTAGGTCGGGAAGTATGTGATCAGAGTCTTGCCGTCAAATCCGGCCTGCTTCCTGAGACTGCTGTCCGGTGTCTGGCGGAAGATATCGTTGCGGGGATATCCTTCACGCAGGACAGTGCCTCTGTACAGGCTGTCAAGCATATAGGCACTTACCATCTTATCCTCCATAAAGCGGTTTGGAAAGACGATATAATCAGAATCCAGGAGATTACGCTGTACATTTCCCATGGTGATCATCTCCGGACGATTGTCCCGTCCCATTTTTTTGAGTGGGGTGCCATGCCAGGTGTTGAGATAGATCTGTCCCTCCTTTTTGACAAAACGTCCCGGGAAAGAAGTATCATTTACCAGATAACCGGAACGGCTTAAAGCTCTGTAATAAGATACAGAACCGGTACGCACAAAATGAACTCCCTGAATGGAGTTCTTGAGGAGTTTGGCCTTTATTTCGTTTTCAGAATCACGATGAACAGAAAGTACGAGTCTGTACTGGTGATAGGGTTCTGTTGTAAGCTCCTTTAATATAGAAAGAATATTACTCTCCAGTGCCTTGCCGCTTCTGGATTCCAGAAGGATCATATGTGGATCAAGACTGTTTTTTTCATAAAATGTATTGTAAAAAGGATACCAGCTGCCGCTTCGCAGCTTCTTTTTGACTTTGCCAAGAAAGCTCATGTTGCCCGAATTCCCTTCAATAATAATATATAGATAAATATAACAAATGCAAAAACCCATGTCAATGTTGGTAAACGCTTGCTGTGAGAGTTGAACAATGAAAAGGAATATTTTCATGTATGAACTGGAAAATATTACCCATTAACAGGAAAATATTTTACCCTGATTCGAAATATTTTCCTGTTTTGAAAAAAAAACAATGTTGTTATAATAATAACAGATTTAAGAAAAGGGAGGAAAGAGCCGTGTCTGAATATGTTCTTGAACTTAAAGGCATAACAAAGATTTTCCCGGGCGTTAAGGCACTGAACAATGTACAGTTCCAGTTAAAACCTGGCGAAGTTCACGCGCTTATGGGTGAAAACGGTGCTGGTAAATCTACATTTATTAAGGTTATTACCGGCGTACATAAGGCAGAAGAAGGCGAGATGTTCTTAAATGGACAGAAGGTGGATTTCAAAGGACCGAAAGATGCACAGGCAGCAGGTATCGCAGCCGTATATCAGCATCCGACATCTTATCCGCATCTGACCGTTGCAGAAAATATTTTCATGGGACATGAGATCATCAAAAACAGAATGATCCAGTGGAAAGCCATGAACACAGAAGCAAACAAACTTCTGAAACAGCTGGATGCAGATTTTGATGCAACAGCAGAAATGGGTACCTTAAGTGTTGCTCAGCAGCAGATGGTAGAGATTGCAAAGGCAATGTCCACCAATGCAAGAATCATCATTCTTGATGAGCCTACTGCAGCACTGACAAGATCCGAATCCGAAAAGCTTTACACACTGGTTGATAAATTAAAAGCTGACGGAGTTTCCATTATCTTCATTTCTCACCGTTTTGAGGATATGTACCGTCTGGCAAGCAGAGTTACTGTATTCCGTGATTCCCAGTACATTGGAACTTATGATGTAGATGGAATTACAAATGCAGATCTGATCAAAGCGATGGTTGGTCGTGAGATCAAAGACCTGTTCCCGAAACCGGAAGTAAAACTTGGCGATGAGATGCTCAAGATTGAAAATCTTTCCAGAACAGGTTACTTCAAAGATGTATCATTCAGCGTTCGCGCAGGTGAGATCCTTGGACTTACCGGTCTGGTAGGTGCAGGACGTACAGAAACAGTAGAAGCTGTCTGCGGTATCACACAGCCGGATTCTGGTAAAGTATATCTTGAAGGCAAAGAAGTCCATATCAAACGTCCTTCTGATGCAATGGAAAAAGGTATCATCCTTCTTCCGGAAGACCGTCAGAAAGAAGGTCTGATCATGAGCTGGGGACTTGGAAGAAACGTAACACTTCCTACCATCAGCAAATATGCAAAGGGTGGAATGAATGACGAGAAGACAGAACGTGATCTTGCCAAGAAACTTCTTGAGGAAGTAGATACAAAGGCAGTTGATATCTTCCAGCCGGCAAGCTCTCTTTCCGGTGGTAACCAGCAGAAAGTTGTTGTTGCCAAGGCACTCAGCCAGGAAATGAAAGTTGTTATCATGGATGAGCCTACCAAAGGTGTAGACGTAGGTGCCAAAGCTGAAATCTATGCAATCATGGGCGACCTTGCAAAGAAAGGCTATGCAATCATCCTGATTTCTTCTGAAATGCCGGAAATCCTTGGTATGGCAGACCGTATCGTTGTTATGTGCAACGGACGTAAGACTGGTGAGCTGAACCGTGGCGAAGCTACACAGGAAAGAATCCTTGAGCTCGCAATGGAAAAAGGACATACAGGGGGTGCTGAATAATGGAAAAGAAATCAGTCATGAAGAAGATCACAGGCTCCCGTGAAGCACTGCTTGCAGTTGTCCTGATCGTTCTTTTTGTAATCATTACAGCAATCAACCCATCATTCCTGACTCCTAAGTCACTGATGGATATGCTGAAAAACAATGCAGTAACAATGGTAATGTCACTTGGTATGCTGTGTGTAATGCTTGTTGGCGGTATTGATATTTCTATCATGTCAACACTTGCACTTTCCGGTATGAGCATTGGTATGCTTCTGAAATATGAACATATCTCCAGCACAGCTCTTGCATTCCTGATCGCAATCGTGATCGGTATTGTATGCGGCGCAGTTGTAGGTCTGATCATTTCCAGAGCAGATGTTCCTCCGATCATTGCAACCATGGGCTTCATGTACATCTACCGTGCACTTGGTTATCAGGTATCCCACGGTGGTGAATGGGCAAGTGCAGCAGCACTTGGTGATTTCAAAAATTTTGCAACAACGAAATTCCTTGGACTGAATGCAGTCATCTGGGTAATCATTGTATGCTATGTATTCTTCTTCTGGTTTATGAAATGGACCAGAACAGGTCGTATGATCTATGCAGTAGGTAGTAACCCGAGTGCAGCAGAAGTATCCGGTATCAACGTAAAGAACATCAAACTTCTTGTTTATACCATCATGGGACTTCTGGCAGGTCTTGGCGGTGCACTTCAGGTTTCTGTATATGCATCTGCAATGCCTGACATGCAGTACGGCGGTGAGATGGACGTTATCGCAGCCTGCGTTATCGGTGGTGTAAGCATGAGCGGTGGACGTGGTACAGTTGTTGGTGCTTTACTTGGATCTCTGATCCTTGCAACGATCGCAAAAGCACTTCCGCTGATCCCATTCTTCAACCAGTTATGGCTGAATACCATCAAGGGTGTTATCATCCTCGTCGTAGTAGTAATGAACGTAATCCTGCAGCGTATCGCTGATAAGAATGCACTGAAAGGAAGGGAGATGTAATCATGGCTGGAAAATCTGGAAGAAGTATTAATAATGTGCCGGAGAGCCCAGTGAAGAAAATGATCTTCTCCTGGGAGGGAATATTGGTTCTGCTGTTTATCGCAGTCAATATTTTCTGTGCAATGTTTTCTGAATATTATAACCTGAGCAGTCTGCTTCGTCAGATGCCGGTTTACCTGGCAGAAGTATTCATGATGCTGCCGATGGCATACATCCTGGTACTTGGCGAGATCGATATCTCCGTAGGTGCGATCGTTTGCCTTTCTGCAACAATGAGCTGTATCGTATGTAACACAAATGCACCATTTATCGTAGTTGTGATCACAGCACTTGGTGTTGGTACCATCTGCGGAGCTGTTAACGGATTTATCCTTACAAAATTCCAGGAACTGCCTCCAATGATCGTAACACTGGCAACACAGATTATCTTCCGTGGTATTTCCGAGATCGTTCTTGGAAGCGGCGGTAGTATTTCTGCAAGCAATACAGATGGTTTCCGTGCAATCGGCGGAAAGATTGGAAATGTTCCATACATTCTGTTCCTCGTAGTAATCCTTTCTGTGATCTTTGCTGTTATCTTAGGTAAGAGCACTTTTGGACGCCGCGTATATGCAATCGGTACCAACCGTCTGACAGCATATTACTCAGGTGTACATGTACAGAAGATCCGTTTCATCATCTACACCATTATGGGTACAGTTTCCGGACTGTGTGCACTGTTCCTGGTATCTTCCTCATACGGTGCAAATACAACAACCGGTAACGGATTTGAAATGGATGCCATCGCAATGGCAGTATTCGGAGGTATCTCCTCTACAGGTGGTAAAGGTAATATCGCAGGTGGATTTATTTCCGCATTCATCATCGTTTGCCTTCGTGTAGGTCTTGGTCAGAGAAACGTCAATGCACAGGTTATCCTGCTGATCATCGGTGTTCTTCTGATCGCTGCAGTAGCACTTCCGAACATCATCGGAAATGTGAAAAAAGCAGTTAGCATGAAGAAAAACTAATATAATACCAGGGTTAAAAGTTCTGAATCCGCAGGTATTATAAAACCTAAATTACGTAAGTAGCTGCTCTCTTGTAGCAGGGGAGCAGTTGCAAATAAAAAACTATATTTCCAAGGGAGGAAAACAAAATGAACAAAAAAATTATCAGCGCACTTCTTTGCGGAGCAATGGTACTTGGCTGTGCAGCACCTGTAATGGCAGCTGACAAAGCTGGGGACGGACAGAAAATCGCACTGGTTGGAAAATCAGCAGGTAACGCATTCTTCGAAATCGCTGCAAAAGCATTCAAAGAAACAGCAGAAGCTGAAGGTGCAACTGTAGATGTTGTTTACCCGGAAGCTGCAACAGCAGATGCTCAGATCAAAGTTCTTGACAACCTGATCTCCCAGCAGCCAGATGCAATCTGCATCTCCGCAAACGACGTTAACGCTCTTCAGGCTAAACTGGAAGAAGCTATGGACGCTGGAATCAAAGTATCTTCTTTCGACTCCGCTCCGAATAAAGACAGCCGTCAGGTATTCGTAAACCAGGCTGGTACACAGGCAGTTGGACAGGCTCTTATGGATGCAGTTCTTGATATCTCCGGTGGAGAAGGACAGTTCGCTATCCTTTCTGCAACATCTCAGTCTGCAAACCAGAACGCTTGGATCGACGCTATGAAATCCATCATGGAAGGCGATGAGAAATACAGCAAACTGGAACTTGTAGAAGTAGCTTATGGTGATGACGAACCTCAGAAATCTACAGACCAGACAGCAGCTCTTCTTCAGAACTACCCAGATCTGAAAGTTATCTGCGCACCTACAACAGTTGGTATCGCTGCAGCTGCTAAATACCTTCAGGACAACGAATCTGCTTGCAAACTGACAGGTCTTGGACTTCCTTCAGAAATGCAGGAATACACAGGTGATGACGATGCACATTCCTGCCCGTACTTCTATCTGTGGGATATGGAAGGTCTTGGAAAACTTTCCGCATATGCAACAATGGCACTTGTAAAAGGTGACATCACTGGTGCAGTTGACGAAACATTCACAGCTGGTGACCTTGGTGAATACACAATCACAACAGCTGATGACGAAGGAACAGAAATCGTTCTTGGTGAGCCACTTCAGTTCACACCAGACAACGTTGCTGACTACGCTAAACTGTACTAATCAGCGCGTTTGGAGAAGCTAAAGTTTTTCTGAATATGATAAATCCTTAAAAGACAGGGCGGAGCCGAAAGGCTTCGCTCTGTTTTTGTCGGGTGCGTATATAGATGGGAAGCGGTCTTGCACAGCAGGCAGGGTACATGGTAGAATAAAGGCAGTAAGTTGCTGTAAGAAGAATAACAGTAAGAAAGCAGGAGTGGCAGATGCAGCAGGCTTTATTGGATCATTTAAGAGCTATAACCGAAGAAGAACAGCGTATCCTGGATGGGGTGGCAGAGGTAGACAAGGATCTTTATACCTCTGGGAAGGATTTTACAGTAGACAGTGCCAAAATGCTCAGCGAGGGTAAACTGATCGCGGTGCGTACGCATACACGATTTGTGCATTTTCCATCACACCGGCATAATTATATTGAAGTGCTCTATGTCTGTCAGGGACAGCTGACCAATATTATCGGCGGCAAAGAAGTTGTGATCCATGCAGGGGAGCTGCTTTTTCTGAATCAATTTACCAGGCATGAGATTCTGCCGGCAGGAGAAGAGGACATTGCAATCAACTTTATGATTCTTCCGGAGTTTTTTGATGTGGCGTATACAATGGCCGGAAATAACAATGTACTTGCGGACTTTCTGGTTAATGTGCTGCGGCAGGATGAAGAGCGGGGGGAGTACCTGCATTTTAAGGTTGCAGAAGTACTGCAGATCCAGAATCTCCTGGAAAATATGATCTATTCCCTGGTGACCGGCAAGGGTGACCAGAACCGGATCAACCAGACAACGATGGGATTGATCTTTCTGTACTTACTGGAATCTGTGCAGTATGCAGAAATGCGTCTGCCGAATCAGTATGAGAATATGATCACAATGACGACACTGGATTATATTGAACAGCAGTACAAGACTGCCACACTCACGGAACTCTGTGAGAAATTACATCTTCCAATGCATATGTTGAGCAAGATGATCCGGAAGAACACCGGATTTAATTTTAAAGAACTTCTCCAGCGTAAACGTCTGAATAAGGCTGTAGAACTGATGTGTGAGACAGACTTGCCGATCGGTGATATCATTGCGGCGGTTGGATACGAGAACGGCAGTTATTTCCACAGGGTATTTAAGGAAAGGTATCATACGACACCGAAGGCATTTCGTGTGGCAAATGGCAAAGAAGAGCGGATACGGCTGTAAGACATAAAAAAGGGACATGCAGATGTAAATAACATACATTTGCGATGTCCCTTTCAGATTTTATTTTATCATTCGTATCAGACAAGAACTGTCCGCAGATTATGTAGAACATGAATGCAGGAAAACTGCTGTTCTGAATCATTGAAATAGTTCTCTTTTGTGTCCTGTTCTTTTGTGCATATTTTAAAATCTGTGATTAGTATATCACATGGCGAGATTTTTGACAAGCTCGATATCTGACGCTTTTACTTTAAGATTTGTCTCAATGACTTTTCCCTCGGCGGTAGTGATCTTGATCTCGATCAGAGTGTCTTCTTTGACAGCAGTGCTGGCTACCTGAAGAAACTTCGGGAATTTCGGATGATTCTGGGTAAAGGTGGCCCAGGAATTTTTTAACTGCATTAAATTTCCAAGATTCATGTAGAGTACCTCCTAATTCTGATAATGAATCTGTTCGCCCTGAATGACCGGGTAACAGATCAAAGTGGTTCCATCCAGATTTTCTCTATGCATATCGACTGCACTGATCTGGTGATTTTCATAAGTTGTGTAGTAGTAGATTCCTTTTGTCACGTTACAGCAGGATGTGTAGAGCGTGATCTCATATTTCCCTTCAGCAACCTCACAGCAGCCTCTCTGCTGATCAACAGAACCAAGGATGTGAAAAAACTGACTGATGCTTTCTGCTTCGGAATCGCCGGAGAAGGAATTCATCTTTGTAAAAGCGACACGTGCAAAACGGGAAGCTGAAGAGAGGTCTCCCGGAAGTCCAAGAGCACCCATGCCGCGGCTGTAGGCGTTAAGTGCCAGATTATCCGCAAAAGTATTCATCGGCTGTTTCGGAGAAAGGTGCATATAGTTGTTCAACTGGAACATCTGCTGTGGAAAAGGTGGATTATTGGTGAGCACACCGACCGGATTGTCGTAGATGTGCAGACCGTCTGCCATGGATTCTACTGTAACAGATACAGTTTCATCGGAGATGATCCAGTGAAGCTGTGCCAGAGGAAACTGCTCGCTGAACGGCGTATTTGCCAGATTCATGTGAGCAAGAAGTTCGCGTGCTTCTGCGACGGAGGCACACTGGCTTAAGATCCACGGGATAAATTCAAATTGGGCGACATTGTCCGTGTCCGGTTTTATATCGGCATAAGCAGCATTTCCTACGAAATTTAAGCCTGCCATGCCGACGCCTTTTTCGTTGATCGCATCATAATACAATGGATAATCTCCGGCTACATGAGCCATACCGATGATCGCATAATGCGTTTCTTTTGTACCGGCATGACGGAAATGGAACGGATAGTTTCTTGGGGTGACTGTGATCTGGTCGCCATAAGAAAATTCATAGTCCAGTGTTCTTCCAAAATAAAAATCTTTTGTTTTATATGTTGCTGCTGTGCACATAAGAGCTCCTCCTTAGAAATCGAAGTCTGCGTAATCTTCCGGAAGAAAGCGGTGGTAGATGATGTGGCAGCCTTCGTCTTTGAAACAATAGTAGTAAGTGTCTTCTGGTTTGTCTGCGAAACGGATCAGACAGTCAAATTCGCCGTTGTTCATTTCTTCTGTGATAATGTTCTGTGAATAAGTATGGAACAGATTCAGGATTTCATTCATGGTACAGCCGTGTTTTGCAACTAATTCCACGAGACTTTTGATGAATTCGTTTGGGGCAGTGTTGTCATGTACATAGACCGTGCCTTCTTTCGGAATATGGAAACAGAAGCGGTCGCCTTTGTGAGAGACATTAATCTGTCCAAGCTTTTCTGTGAGAGAATCAGGCAGAGCATTCAGTCGTGTCTGCATCTCATCGGCAGTATCTGTAGCAGAGAAAAAATGATTCAGAGAAGAAAGTGGGTAGTACAGACGGATATCTTCTTTGAAGAAACCGAGCTTCGCCTGCTCTTCCTTGATGATGTCGATCAGATTTCGTTCAAGTTTATCATAACCCATGACGGGGACCTCCTTTATATAAGATTGTTAGCTTTACAATGTGTATGTGACCAGAATTATAATAGCCGTAAATAGTAAGTTAAATTGCTGCAACATATTGTAGCAGATTCCTTCCTGAAATACCAGAGCCGTTCGGAAAAATGGAGCGGACAGATTCGACAAAATGTTACAAAAAAGCTCGTTGACAGCACTGAGTCAGTAGGATATCATAGAACAAAAGAGACTTAATATATCAGATGTGAGATGACGTCCACCTCTGTAGGTGGCGAGCAACAAAGCAGAGGTATTTTTGAACTATGATGTAGAAGAGGGGGAGTTTAATGAAGACAAAATTACAGGTTATAAAGGGAGATATTACGACAGTCTCAGTAGATGCGATCGTAAATGCTGCAAATCAATCACTTCTTGGTGGCGGTGGGGTAGACGGTGCGATTCATTATGCTGCAGGACCGGAGCTTCTGAAAGAATGCCGCAGATTAAACGGATGTGCTACAGGTGACGCAAAGATAACTTCTGGATATAAACTTCCAAGCAGATATGTGATACATACAGTAGGTCCGATCTGGAAAAATGGCAGATATAATGAAGCAGAGCTGTTAGCCAGCTGTTACCGGAATTCTCTGAAGCTCGCCAGGCAAAAGGGAATAAAAAGCATTGCTTTTCCTTCTATATCAACAGGCGCATATAATTACCCATTAAAAGAGGCTTCACAAATTGCAGTTTCTACGGTTTTTGCGTTTGTCAGAGAATATCCGGATGCATTTGAGCTGATCGAATGGGTTGCTTTTGGAGAAAAAACATACATCGAATACAGGGAATCTCTGAGAAATATTGTTGAGAAGGAAGAAAAATACAGCACGATTTACGATAAGATAAAAGGCTGTGTTTTTGCCGGAGCACTGGGAGATGCATTGGGCTATCCGGTTGAATTTTTATCTTATGAGGAGATAGAAGAGCAATATGGGAAGAATGGCATTGAGGAATTAGAACTGACGGGTGACAGGGCTGTGTTTTCTGATGATACGCAGATGACTTTGTTTACGATAGAAGGAATGTTAAAAGGATATAATAGAGTCATCATGAAAGGCATTGGTGCGGATGTCGAAAATTATGTGTATTTTTCTTATCTGAGATGGGCGCAGACACAAAATATGATTCTACATTTTGAAGTGCCTCTTGACTGGTCGAGTGAATTGGCAGATATACCCGAAATGAATCAGTGGCGTGCGCCGGGAAACACATGCCTGACGGCGCTTTCCTCCGGCAAGATGGGAACGATCGAAGCACCTGTCAATAACAGCAAAGGCTGTGGCGGAGTTATGAGAACAGCACCGCTTGGATTTATGAAGGAATGGGGAAACCCTCTGAAAAATGGTGCAAATGTTGCCGCGATCACGCATGGCCACCCGCTTGGATGGCTGCCGGCTGGGATGCTTTCTGATATTGTGTATAAGATTATCTATGGCAAAGAGCAGCCACTAAAGACAATTATAAAAGAATCTCTGAATGATACGAGGGAAATGTTCCGTACATTTAAGGAAGTGGAATATCTGACGGAGCTGATTAACCGCGCAATTGAGTTGAGCGAAAAAACTGTTGATGATATAGAAGCAATAGAATCGCTTGGCGGCGGCTGGGTTGGTGAAGAGGCACTGGCGATTGCTGTTTACTGCTGTCTCAAATATCAGACAGATATGAAAAAGATGCTGACAGTTGCAGTGAATCACAGTGGAGACAGCGATTCGACCGGAGCCATAGCAGGGAATATCCTTGGAACATATCTGGGAATGAGTGGAATTCCGAAGGACTGGCTAAAGAGTTTGGAGCTGACTGATGTGATGCAGAAGCAGATAGAGGTAATGATGGCTGCGATTAAAGGCGAATGGTGAGATTCGTTTGTGGAATTTGTGCAGATGTCATAGCCTGAATAAGACTATGAAAGGCAAATAGAAGGGAGAAATCACTATGTTAGTTTTAGTATATCGTAAATGTAGTACCTGCCAGAAAGCCCTCAAATGGCTTGCCGAGCACAAGATCTTTTTTGAGGAGCGTGCGATCGTAGAGGAAAATCCTACATACGAAGAACTTAAGGAATGGTATGGCAAAAGCGGAATGCCGCTGAAGAAATTTTTCAACACCAGCGGCATGATCTACAAGCAGATGAACCTTAAGGACAAGCTTCCGGAGATGACAGAGGACGAACAGCTTAAGTTACTTGCTACGAATGGTATGCTGGTCAAACGCCCGCTTGTAGTCGGGGAGGATTTCATTCTGACAGGATTCCGCGAGAAAGAGTGGGAAGAAAAGATTCGGGGGTAGAGATGATTCCTTTAAAATTGGAAACGTTACTTGCGGGTAAAACAGTCGAACAGAGTCGCGTGGAGTATAAAGAGGGGTGGAATCCCAATGATATTATTCATACAATCTGTGCGTTTGCAAATGATCTTCACAATGTGAATGGTGGATATCTTGTTATTGGAATAAAGGCAGAAAATGGAATTCCAATCCTTCCACCACAAGGAATAGCGGCAAATCGACTGGATTCTGTACAGCAGGAAATTTTTCAGTATTGTAATATGATCACACCAAGGTATATTCCAAGGATTGAAGTTGTCGATTACAGGAATACAGGGATATTTTTACTCTATCTGTGGTGCAGTGCAGGAGACAGTGGACCGTATCAGGCTCCGGTGGATGTATATGCAGAAAAAGGAAAGAAGAAAGACAAACGCATGTACTACTGGATCAGACCGGCATCATTGACGGTTGCAGCTGGCAGAGAAGAAATTGCAGATTTGTTTGACAAATTCAATTCGGTGCCTTTTGATGATCGTATCAATCGCAAAGCTACAACAGCAGATATACGGCGTGGATATCTGGAAGATTTTTTGAGAGACAGCAGGAGTTCACTGGTTGATGAAATTAATAAAAGCTCTATGGAAGATCTTTTGATATCTTTAGAAGTGGCAGATGAAACAGATACGGAACTGGATATACGAAATATAGGCGTGCTTATGTTTTCGGAAAGACCGGATAAATTTATTCCGGGAGCACAGATTGATCTGGTGAAATTTAATACAGAAGAAGCAGAAGGATCGGATGACTTTTTCGAAAAGACATTTTATGGTCCAATCTGGAAACAGATCCATGATGTCCTTGATTATATTAATACGAATATTATAGAAGAAAAAGTTGTTAAGATACAGGGGCAGGCAGAATCAGAGCGTTATGTGAATTATCCTTATAATGCCCTGGAAGAAGCACTTGTAAATGCTGTGTTTCATAAATCTTATCGTGAACCAGAACCGGTGGAAGTTCGAATTTATGTGGATCGGATCATGATTATTAATTATCCGGGTGTGGATAAATATATCAGTCAGGAAAAATTCAAGACTGGAAAGGCAAGAGCACGGAAATATCGTAACAGAAGAATTGGGGAGCTTTTTAAAGAAATTGATCTGTCTGAAAAGCAGGGAACTGGTATCACAAAGATTCTCAGAGAATTAAAGAAGAATGGTTCACCAGAGCCTTTGTTTGATATGGATGAAGAGAGAAATTATCTTGAAACAACTATTTTTATAAGAGAGGGTTTTAAACCGACCAAAATGTCCGAAAAAATGTCTGAAAAAGTGTCCGAAAATGTGTCCGAAAAAAATCAGAAAGATAGCTGGACAAATAATCTGGATTATAAAGTGATGGCAGACCGGAATTCTTTTCTTATAGAAGTACAGCATACAGCAATGTCAGAATTGGAAGTGGCCAGACTGAGCCGGCTACTTGCATATATGGAACAGATAAAGGGACTTAATGCAATAACTAGTGCCAGAGCCGCAAAGATTCTGGATATCCAGCCTAAAACAGCAGCCAGACTTCTTTCAAAAGCTGAGAAAAATGATATTCTGGAGAGTGAAGGAAGAACCAAAAATAAAACTTACAGTTTTAAACGTATTTCCTGATATAGCCTCCGGCAGGATTGCAGAGATGCGCAGCACTCCAAACCTGCCTGGATATTTTTATACTGTAAAACTTTTCTATATGAAAGTTTTATGCATTTATCTATTGTATTTTTAGGTATATTCGTGTAAAATAGATTACAATTTAGCCTAGTAAAGCATGAATGCGTGGATCAGATCGCGGAGCGGTGATGCGTCCCGCATCTGACACCACGACAAAAATACAATAGAGATGAAGGAGAGAGAATAAATGGCAGATCATGAAATGTTGAATCTTGAAGAGATGGGCAATCTGAAAGACAGTATGGAATTGCTTGGGGAAGAACTGATGAATGGTCACCGGATCAACCCGAATCTGTATGTAGAATATGATGTAAAAAGAGGACTTCGTGACTCCGCAGGTAAAGGTGTCCTGACAGGACTTACCGAGATTTCCGATGTCACAGGTTATGACCTGATCAACGGACGTAAGATTCCGGCGCACGGCAGACTGTATTATCAGGGATATAATGTAAATGATATTGTAGACGGTCTGAAGGGACGTAAATTTGGTTTCGAGGAAACGATTTATCTGCTTCTGTTCGGAAGACTTCCGTCAGACAAAGATATGGAAATATTCAAAAATATCATGGAAAATTTTGAGACTCTGTCCGGACGTTTTGTGCGTGACGTTGTTATGAAGGCTTCCAATGGGGATATCATGAACGCAATGCAGAGATGCATCCTCACCCTGTACACCTACGACTCCAAACCAGAGGATACTTCTGCAGAGAATGTCCTTCGCCAGAGTATTGAAATGATTGCAAAACTGCCACTGCTCGCAGTATATTCCTATCATTCCTACAGACATTTCCGTAAAGACGAAACTTTGTTTATCCGCAATCCGCAGAAGGGACTCTCCCTTGCAGAAAACATCCTTTTGATGCTCAGACCGGATGGCAAATATACAGAACTTGAAGCAAAGGTTCTTGATATCGCGCTGATTCTTCATGCAGAGCACGGCGGTGGTAACAACTCTACTTTTACGACACACGTAGTTACTTCATCCGGAACAGATACCTATTCTTCCATCGCAGCATCTATCGGCTCCCTCAAAGGACCTCGTCATGGTGGTGCGAACCTCAAGGTACAGAACATGTTTGAGGATATCAAGGCGAATGTCAAAGACTGGACAGATGAGAAAGAGGTAGAAGCATATCTCCGCAAGATTCTGAATAAAGAAGCTTTTGATCATACAGGTCTGATCTATGGTATGGGACATGCGGTTTATACCCTTTCCGACCCACGTGAAGTTATCCTGAAACGTTTTGCCAGAGACCTTGCGCAGGAGAAGGGGATGATGAAAGAATTTGCCCTCTACGAACTTGTAGAACGACTGGCTGGAAGACTGGTTATGGAACAGCGAAGACTTTTCAAAAATGTCTGCGCAAACGTAGACTTTTACAGCGGTTTCGTATATACTATGCTTGGAATCCCGAAAGAGCTGTTCACACCAATTTTCGCAATCGCACGTATCCCGGGATGGAGTGCGCATCGTCTTGAAGAGATACTCAATGCAAGCAAGATTATCCGTCCGGCATATAAATATGTGGGACATCATGCAAACTTCGTTCCGTTTGAAGAAAGAGAGCCGGAGGAAGGCTGCGAGGAAGTATTACGGGATCTCGAAAAGGAATCCCCAGAACAGCCGGAAGAACAGGCAGAAACTATAGAAAAAGAGGCACCGCAGGATTCGACAGAGTGCCCTGAGGAGAAGAAATAAATGAAACAGGTTATTTTAACTGGTGACCGTCCTACCGGAAGACTTCATGTAGGACATTATGTAGGATCACTGAAAGAACGTGTCAAACTTCAGAATTCCGGTGATTATGATGAAGTTTATATTATGATCGCAGATGCACAGGCACTGACAGACAATGCAGAGCATCCGGAGAAAGTACGTCAGAACATCATTCAGGTTGCACTGGATTATCTGGCATGCGGGATCGATCCGGCGAAATCTACAATCTTTATTCAGTCTATGGTACCGGAGCTGACAGAACTGACTTTTTATTATATGAACCTTGTTACGGTTGCACGTGTGCAGCGTAACCCTACCGTTAAAGCTGAAATTCAGATGCGTAACTTTGAGGCAAGCATTCCGGTTGGTTTCTTCTGTTATCCAATCAGTCAGGCAGCAGATATTACTGCTTTCCGTGCAACGCATGTACCGGTTGGTGAAGATCAGATGCCGATGATCGAGCAGTGTAAAGAAATCGTACACAAATTCAATACCGTTTATGGCGAGACTCTGACAGATCCGAAGATCGTGCTGCCATCCAATAAGGCATGTTTACGTCTCCCGGGTATCGATGGCAAGGCAAAAATGAGCAAGTCTCTTGGCAACTGCATTTATCTTTCTGATGAGGAAGCAGATGTTAAGAAGAAGATCATGTCCATGTTTACAGACCCGAATCATCTTCGGGTACAGGATCCTGGCCGCGTAGAGGGCAATCCGGTATTTATCTATCTGGAAGCATTCTGTAAGGATGAGTATTTCCCGGAATTCCTGCCGGAATACCAGAACCTCGAAGAGCTCGAAGATCACTACCGCAGAGGTGGTCTCGGCGATGTCAAGGTTAAGAAATTCCTGAATAATGTAATGCAGGCAGAGCTGAGCCCGATTCGTGCAAGAAGAAAAGAATGGGAACAGCGTATTCCAGATGTTATGGATATTCTCAAAGAAGGCAGCAGAGTAGCTGAAGCAAAAGCAGCTGAGACTCTGAATGATGTTAAGGCATCCATGAGAATCAACTATTTTGACAGCGACCAGTCTGATATGTATCAGAAATAAGCTGATTTAGAAAAAGTGATATATTTATCAGGAAAGCAACTGTTTTGGAGAAATCCGAGACAGTTGTTTTTTGGTGCATTTTAAATTGTCAGGGAAAAAAATAATGTTGTTTTGTGTGGATTTTAAAAACAAAAACAGTTGTTTCGTGCTGAGTTGATAGAAAATCGCCTTGACATTATGTGTACAAAATAGTACAATTAATACTATTAGATAAGTGGTATTTTGCACTAATATACGTAGTGAGCATTCATATTAATTGAAAGTGAGGAGCTATCAATGGCAAATGAACATAACGATCAGATCAGAATCGTGCAGGAGACGGTTGCAGGTAAGGAGATTACCTTTGCACATGTAATGGGTGGTCCGGCTCCGATCATATATCAGAAACTCGGATTAAATCCGCAGGTGGACTATCGCTCTTCTGCAATTGGAATCATGAATATGACACCATCTGAGTCAGCAGTTATCGCATCTGATATTGCAGTGAAGAGCGGCAATGTTTATCTTGGATTTGCAGACCGTTTTACAGGAACAATGATCATCACAGGAGAAATCTCAGATGTTATGTCTGCAATGACGGAAGTCGTAGATTATTTCCGCGATACACTGGGATATGTGGTTTGCAATATTACCAAGAGATAGGATGTAAGACATGGAAGAACGAATAACGAGAGAAGAACTTCTCGAAAGACTGTTTCATGATGATTATGAGAATCTGAAAGGAAAGAAACTTCGTCTGACGCGTGTACGGGTTCCGGGTAAGTCTCTTGATTTTGCACATGTAATCAGTCCTTCAGATCCGGCTGTTTATCAGAACCTGGCACTCAACATCGGCGTTCACGAAGGAGAAGATCATACTGGTGAATCTATTGGTATTATGCGTGTTACGCCATGGGAAGCCATTGTGGTTGCAACAGATGTTGCAGTGAAGGCGGCAGATGTTCAGGTAGGGTTTATGGATCGTTTCAGTGGAGCGCTGATTATACTTGGTGGTTTATCACAGGTGATGACCGCAGTAGAAGAAGTTGTGAAATTTTTTCGTGATGAGTTGCATTTCGATGTATGTGAGATTCACAAAAGCTGATAACAGGACAGGTTAAAGAATGAAAAAAGTTTTCTTAATGGGGCGAAGTGAAGCTGGTAAGACTTCTTTGACACAGGCGTTGAAGGGTGAAGAATTACATTATCACAAAACCCAGTATACAAATTCAAATGAAGATACGATCGATTCACCGGGAGAATACGCAGAATCCAAGCATTTCAGCGTCGGACTGGCGTGTTTTTCTTTTGAGGCAGATGTTGTTGCAATCGTACAGGCAGCAGATGAACCATTCAACTTATTCAGTGACGGCAGTAGATGTTTCCTTTTGAGACCACTGATCGGCATCATTACAAAGGTGGATTCTCCATATGCTAATTTACCAATGGTTCGTCAGTGGATGCAGAATATGGGATGTGAGCACATTTTTGAGGTGAATAATGTTACACGTGAGGGTATTCCTGAATTGATGGCGTATCTTCAGGAAGATCTCCCTAAGCTTACTCTCGAGCAGGCGAAGTTCAAGCAGAGCCTTGGTCTGAATGAATGGCAGCCGCTTCCGGAAGGTGTGGAATATCCGGAGAATATTTGCTAAGCTGGAAGAGATCAGAAACAGGAATCTTATGAATATATGAATTTATGACAGAGAGACATACAGAGATGTGTCTCTTTTTTCTTTATAGGATTAGGGTGTCAAAAGGTTTATAACTTTTGATATAAATTTGTACCTTGAAAACTTAACACGATATGTA
>CAKRPO010000029.1 GCA_934378195.1 uncultured Blautia sp. | reverse complement strand
TAGACATAAAAATATGCTCCTCATATGATAGATTTTTGGATATTTCCATTGTCTACCATATGGGGAGCATATCAAAAAAGCTGATTTTCTGGTTTTTTATTTTATATGTATTCAAATATATTGACATATACATCATAGTGCGATATAACATAACTATCGAAGTACGATATATCGCACTGAAAGGGAAGCGCTTATGGATGCACATATAAAGAAAGTTTACATTCCCATGACAGAGACAAGCTTTTACATATTGTTATGTCTTCGTACGCCGAATCATGGGTACGGGATTGTACAAAAGGTAAAAGAGCTGACGGACAATGAGGTGGTACTCGGCCCGGGAACTATGTATGGGAGTCTTTCGAAGATGGAGAAGGACGGCCTGATCCATTTTATCAGAGAGGAAGACAAGAGGAAAATTTATGAGATCACAGAACTTGGCACGGAAGTTCTGGAGATTGAACTGAAGAGAATTCGCAGGCTGTATCGCAATGCACAGGAGGTAACGCAATGAAGGAACTCAAGAAAGAATTTCGCTGGTTTAACATCATGGAGTACGAAAAAGAAGAAAATTACCTGAGCAAAAGACACCAGGAAGGCTGGAAATTCAAGAGAGTGACTTTCCCTGGGGTGTATACATTTGAGCGGTGTGAGCCTGAGAAGGTGATCTACCAGTTGGATTACAATAAAGAAGGAATCAAACACCAGATGGAATATGTGCGGATGTTTGAGGACTGTGGCTGGGAATACCTGACAGAGTTTGATGGCTATAATTATTTCCGCAAGCCGGCAGATATGATGCAGCAGAAAGAAGAAATATTCTGTGATGACATCTCCCGTCTGGATATGATGAATCGGATTTTCATAGGAAGAGTAATACCGTTGATCGTAATTCTTTGCGGTTTAATCGTACAGCTTTATATGTCAGCGACAGACCATAGTGAACGAGGCTGGCTGCCGGTATTTATTGTATTAGTGATTATATACATTATTACTTTCCTACAGTTTGCCATAAAATATTTTGCATTTCGGAAAAAGGTAAAATAATCGCATTCGTTTGACGAAGCATTAATAGAAAGAGTCCATTATCTGGGGAGCAATGACTTCAGGTGGTGGACTTTTTCTGATTTTAAAAGAATATTTTACAGAAATTTCAGTTGTTCCTTCAAAACCTGCGTGTTACAATAAAAATGTAAATATCTGTAACTATCCAGTAGGTGTGAGGTAACTGAACAGTTACAAATATCTTTTGATCTGTGATTTTTAAGAACAACATGCTGACGAGTCAGTTTCTGAGGAATTACACAAATATTCCGTTGTTGTCGAATGTGATGCCGGAGGATATTGAGGATGTATCAGAAAAGTATCAGGCATTTCTGGGTGTGGAATTCGAGTCGGATACGATTAAGAAGGTATATATCCGAAATGCAGACGGCACAATAGAAAGAGAAGTTTTTGTATTATCATTAATCGAACACAAAAGTGATATTGATTATGATGTGGCGATGCAGCTGCTTCGATATATGTGTGTGATCTGGCAGGAGTATAAAGTGGCTCAGAATAAAATTCGGGAAGGAAGCAGTCGGCGGAAAAATTTTCATTATCCTTTGATCATTCCGATTGTGTATTATGAGGGAAAAAGGAGATGGACAGCGGACTTAAATCTGAAGGATCGCATCGAATTTTCGGAAGAAATGGAGAAGTATATTCCGGATTTTACATATCAGGTAGTAAGTGTAGGTTAATATACGAATGAAGAACTCAGCGAAAAACATGATGAAATGTCACTGGTGATGCTGATTAACAAGATACAGACTGAGGAAGATCTTTCAGAATTCAGGAAGGTTTCTGAAGAAATGGTGGAATCCATTTATGGAAATGCACCGGACGAGATAAAAGAGATTTATAAGAAAATATTGTGGTCGTTACTAATGAAATTAAAAGTACCGAACGAAGAAGCCAGTAATATCATAGGCGAGATTGGAGGTCGTGGTATGGGATATTTGTTTGAAAACATGGATGAAATGGACATACAGGCTGAAAGAAGAAATACTGCAAGAGAAAAACAGCGTGCGGATGTAGCAGAAAAGCGAGCAGATGCGCTTGAAGAGGAAGTCGAGCGTCTGAGGAAGCTGTTAGAGATTCAGGAACAGAAGTAATATAGAAATACCGTATCTTATCAATAAAGCTAAAAATGGAAACAAACCAAATCAAAAAGGTAAGTAAGAAAATGTCGTTTTGCTATCTGGGGATAGTAGAGCGACATTTTTTATGTAATAGGAAATTACTCCGTAATGCTCCTATTACATAAAAACGCTCCGCGAGGATGCAACCAGATGCATTTGGAATATGTCTGCTAAAGCAGACTGCATCTGGCGCGCAAAGCGTAGCAAGTCCTTCAAAGACTGAGGGATTTAGGGATTTTGAAGAGGACTTGTTCGCTTTGTTCTTATAGGAGCGTGCCCAGCAAAGCTGGGGCACACCAATCGGTGTAAGTCCGATTATGGTAATCACCAGTGAGCCATATAGTCAAATCCGGTGCGTTGTAGTAATACAGGGTACTAAGCGGATGGGTAATGTAGCTTCATAAGAAGTGCTAACAATCATGCAGACCGCAACATAAAGTGAATCCTGCCGTATCGTAAACAAAACTTCTCTCAAAAGGAGGAGAAAAGAGGGAGTCGGAGAGGAACATAGTACCAAAGACAGCTATGAAACAAAACATAGCCAAGGGAAGGATTCTTGGGGAAGATTTTGATCTTACCGGGAAGACTTACAGAGATCCGGGCAGGTGCATTTGCGGAAAACTGTATTCTCCCGCAGGTGAGCTTTCCGGCTTCGGTACAGAAGATCGGGATACAGTGTTATAAAGGCTGCAATAACCTGAAAGCAGTAAGATTTGAATCAGGCTCCAGGTGCAGGGAGATACCGGAAGGAGCTTTTGAAGGCTGTGTGAAGTTAAGTAAGCTGACACTTCCGGAAGAGATTGGCCCCGGTATCGTAAATAAGGGCTGCACGGTCCGCTGCCGGAAAGGAAGCAGGGTAGATGCCTACTGCCAGGAGAATGAGCTGAAAACAGAATATATAGCATAACAACTCGGCCGGGAATGGCACCTATAATCTGCAGGCTACGGCAGAAGAATCACTGATAAATTCGCAAAATCTTAAAGAAAACGCAAATGTTCTTCCCATAATTCATGGAATAATTTTTCAGCGGTCCAGAAAATATTACGTGGAGTGACGATTGCTTTTAATGGAACGGATTCGGTACCGAGCTGTTTATAATCTGCCAGAAATTTGTCCATCTGTTCGGAATCTATGCCGGAGAATACCATCATTTCCAGAGGAAAATCCGGGCCGTTGTAGAAAGATTTGTCTTTGGTAAATCCATCGATTCCAGCCAGGGTACCAATTTTCTGCCGGTAGTCCCTGGGAGATATTTCTTTTACAAAGATGTTATTTTTTTGAGCGATATTACGAACGGATTTGATCTTCTGTTTTTCGAGACCAAAAGTTAAGATAAGCTGCATATTTTTTCATCTTCCTTTATCATGAATTGTTATATAAAAGCTTTTGTAAATATTTTAAACATTTCGGAAGGCAATAGCAATAGACAAATTTGGGTATTTCAGTGTAAGATATTCGTAACTGTTCACACGGCACTATCCCGCGAGGTGTTTTGCCATGAATATGGCAAAATCCCGAGACATACGGGGCAAAATGCCATCACCGAAGGTGATTTGGAATGCATTTTGACCAAGGTACTGTGAACGGAGTGAACAGTAACAGATATTTATATCCTAGGAAAGTGAAAAGATAACATGAATGATAAAATTGTAATATGTATTGGAAAAGGCGGACAGCGAGATCAGGCAGAATCTTTTGCAAGAAAGACAAATAGTCCGATTGTGGATAAACCGGGGAAAGAACTGACCGTTCTGTTTGATGCAAAGGGTGTTTCTCTGACTGGATATGGTCTGACGTATCAGGGAGATTTTGAAAACATGCTCCACCGTGTCACGAATGGACGGCTTCAGCATGAAATGCTGGTTCGCGCTGCCAAATCAGAAAAAGAAGGACGCAAAGCGATCGATGCCACAGCAGGCATGGGAGAGGATGCGTTCCTTCTGGCTGCGCAGGGCTATGAAGTGACATTATACGAACAGAATCCTGTAGTTGCGGTTCTCTTGAAAGATGCATTGCGCCGTGCGAAGAAACATCCGGTGTTAAAAGATATAGCTGCCAGGATGAAACTTGTTGAGGGTGATAGTGTGGAGTGCATGTCCAAATTCCTGGATCCTGTAGATATGATCTACCTCGATCCGATGTTTCCTGCAAGACAAAAATCCAGTCTTATCAACAAGAAACTTCAGCTGATCCAGAAACTCGAACCGCCGTGCTCCGAAGAAACAGATCTCTTCGATGCAGCGATCAAAGCTGCTCCGGAAAAGATCATCGTCAAACGCCCGTTAAAAAGCGAATTCCTCGCCGGAAGGAAACCTTCCTACACCCTCAACGGCAAAGCCATCCGCTATGACTGTTATACATTGTAAAGGCATTGAAAAGTGTACTGTAAGACTCACCTCAAAAAAAGATGAATCAACTTATCATTAATCTCTTTATATGGCTGGTATCTCATTGGCAGATCCAGCCATGTTTTTTTATCCACGATACTTTTATAATGAGAAAAAGTACGGAAACCTTCCTTACCATGATATCCACCCATCCCACTTTCACCAAACCCGCCAAATGACATTTCACTGGTTGCGAGATGAATAATCGTGTCGTTGATGCATCCTCCGCCGAACTGACACTGTGAGGTGACTTTTCGTGCAGCTGCTTTATCTCGGGTAAAAAAGTACAGAGCAAGCGGATGAGGCATGGAATTGATCTTGCAGATCAGATCATCCAGAGAATCATAAGTAAGAATCGGCATGATCGGTCCAAAGATTTCTTCCTGCATCACTTTATCTTTATAAGTGATATGATCCATAACGGTAGGCTCAATACGCAGTGTATCAGGATCTGTATGTCCGCCGCAGATGACTTTATCCGCATCGATCAGTCCTGAGATTCGGTTGAAATGCTTTTCGTTGATGATCTTTCCATAATCCGGATTGGAAAGCGGATGTTCTCCAAACTGAATCTGAATCTGTCTCCTGACTTCATCGAGAAATACATCTTTGACAGAGCTGTGACAGCAGATATAATCTGGAGCAACACAGGTTTGCCCACAGTTTAAATATTTACCAAAAACGATTCGCCGTGCGGCAAGCTTCAGATCTGCGGTGGAATCAATGATACATGGACTTTTGCCGCCAAGTTCAAGAGTTACCGGAGTAAGATGCACAGAAGCCTTTTTCATCACTTCTTTGCCGACATTCTGACTACCGGTAAAAAAGATATAATCAAAATGTTCTTCCAACAGGCTGGTATTTTCTGTACGGCCACCGGTAACAACTGTAATCATTTCCGGCTCAAAGCATTCGTGGATCATTTTCTTAATCAGTGCACTGGTATGCGGAGAATACGCACTTGGTTTCAGAATCACGGTGTTTCCGGCAGCAATCGCATCAATAAGTGGATCAAGAGAGAGCAGGAAAGGATAGTTCCACGGACTCATGATCAGAACAACTCCATAAGGTCCCGGTTTTGTGAAACTGCGGGAATGAAATTGTGCAAGTGGTGTGTGTACCCGTTTCTCACGTGAGAATTTGCGGATATGTTTTAGCATATACGAAATTTCGCTTAATACCAGACCTGTTTCACACATGTAACTTTCGAAGTTGCTTTTTCCGAGATCTGCTTCCAACGCTTTCGCAATCTCTTTTTCGTACTTCAGGATACATGTTTGCAGTTGCTTCAGAGCATGGATACGTCTATCTATGTTTAATGTCTTATTACTGTAAAAATATGCGCGTTGTTTTTCGACAAGTTCGTGAATGTCATTCTGATTCATTCGAAGCTTCCTCCTGTTTTTTGTCCATGAGAATGTAATAAAATTTCTCCAGTTCGTGTGCATCCATCAGTACCGGCACCGGGTAAAGTGGATTTCCTTCTTTATCTGCATAATGTGCCAGTTTTGGAATGTCTTCTTCTTTAATCTCTGGTATAGTATCTCCAATATTGAAGCGTTTTTTCATATCTTTTATTGCCTGGATAAAAGCCTTTGCTGCTGCTTCTTCAGAAGTATCACTGTCAGCAACACCGGCAGCCTGTGCCAGTCTGGCCAGTTTGGAATATATAGTTTTGCCGTATTCTTCCAGCACAAATGGAAGGATAACAGCATTTGCAAGTCCATGAGGAACATTATACTGGCCACCAAGGGTATGTGCAACTGCATGAACATATCCGACATAAGATTTTGTAAAAGCACAGCCTGCAAAATAAGAAGCACGGAGCATATTTTTGCGTGCCTCTTTGTCAGAACCGTTGGTATAGGCACGGTCAAGATTTTCGAAGATCAGCTGTACGGCATCCAGCGCATTTTTTCGGGTACCAGGTGTAGTGGAGTTTCCAATATAAGCTTCGACAGCATGGGTGAGTGCATCCATACCGGTTGTAGCAGTGATAAATGGAGGGAGACTTAAAGTAACTTTCGGGTCTAATACGGCATATCTTGGAATCAGTGGAAAGTCATTGATTGCGTATTTATATCTTGTTTCAGCATCAGTAATGACGGCTGCAAGAGTTGTTTCGCTTCCGGTTCCGGCTGTTGTAGGAATGGCAATCAGAAGTGGAAGTCTT
Organism: uncultured Blautia sp.; assembly: GCA_934378195.1. Taxonomy (GTDB): domain Bacteria; phylum Bacillota; class Clostridia; order Lachnospirales; family Lachnospiraceae; genus Blautia_A. The sequence continues at coordinate 23,041 of CAKRPO010000029.1, read as the reverse complement.
TTGTGTATTTTCAGGATACCTTTCATCTGTGCAAGAGATTGATGCGGTTTTGCAATGCGTGCAGCGACTGCCTTGGCACAGTCCATACTGGACCCACCGCCAAAACCGATGATTGCTTTGCATCCGGACTGGTACCAGAGGTTTTCAGCTTCTTTTACATTGACAGTAGTTGGATTGGCGACAGTTTTGTCATAAATGGAATAAGAAATATTGTTTTCTTTCAGAGTTTTTTCCAGGCGTTCTGTCAGTCCCAGATTGCGGATGCCTTTATCTGTGATGATCAGAACGTTATCACATTTCTTTTTGAGAAGAATTTCAGGCAGGGACTTCACGCTTCCGATTACTTCCGGGTTGCGGTATGGAAGGAACGGAAGAGCGAATTTGAATGCTTTCTGGAAAGTACGACAGTAAATTTTTCGCAATGTATTCATAAATCTAAAATCCTTTCGATAATTTAATTATTTGAATTACAAAATGTTTGCACTTAAAACATTCCTATTATAGCATTCAAATTGCCGTTGTAAAGAGAAATAATACCGAATATAAAAAAGATTCCCGACTGAAATTTTTCAGAACGAGAATCTTTTTTCTTTTTGATTGAGTTCATTGAAGATAATCTTTATCAGAATCTGGCAGCAAGGATGCAGAGGCATTCTTGAACTGTTTCTGATGGCATTTACTGGATCGGCTCGAAATCTACGGCACCATGTTTGCACAATGGGCAGATGATATCTTCCGGAAGCTCATCACCTTCGTAGATATATCCGCAGACTTTGCAGACAAAACCTTTCTTTCCTTCGGTTTGTGGTTTCGGTTTGACGTTGTTCTGGTAATAGGTGTAGGTCATGGTTTCCTGGTCGCTCATGACACGGGCTTCGGTGACACTGCAGATAAACATGCCGTGGGTTCCGAGGTCAACATACTGCTCTACCTTGAGGGACATGAATGCGTTGATGTATTTGTCCAGGAATACAAGTCCGTTACCGGAACGATTGACTTTCTGGCCTGCAAATTTGTCAACCGTTCTGCCGGACTGGAAACCGAATCTTTCAAAAACAGAGAATGGTGCTTCCACGGACAGACAATTTACATTCATGACACCCGTTTGCTGGATCACATGGTGAGAGTAGTTGGATTTGTTGATATTGACAGCTACACGGTACGGATTGTCAGTCAGCTGGGTAACAGTATTTACGATCAGTCCGTTGTCACGTTTTCCATCGTTGGAGGTTACAACATAGAGACCGTATCCGATGCGGAAAAGTGCAGACATATCATTTTTGTTTGCAAGAGTATCGTTTTTGGCAATATATTCTTTGCAGAGTTCATCGGTCATTGCCTCAATTTCTTTTTTGTTTTCTTCTTTTACAGCGGACCAGATGTGGACGTTGTTCTTTAACCAGTCAATCTTTTTGCACGGAGCCATCATTTCTTTCATGACTTTGGCAGCCAGAGGGGCCCAGGAACCGTTTTCGATGATTCCTACCGTGCGGTTCTGGAAATTGTGTTCTACCAGTCTGGTGATAAAGTCATTCATAAACGGATAGATACTTGCATTGTAAGTGGTGGTTGCAAGGACCAGTTTGGAATAACGGAACGCATCGCTGATTGCCTGTGACATATCATCTCTTGCAAGGTCATAGACAAGAACTCTCGGGCATCCTTTGGATTTGAGCTTTTCTGCAAGAAGATATACAGCGTCTCTGGTGTGGCCGTAAACAGAAGTATAGGCGATTACGATTCCATCTGTTTCTGGTGTGTAGGAAGACCAGGTATCATAAAGTCCGATATAATGGCCAAGATCTTCGGTAAGGACCGGGCCGTGAAGTGGACAGATCTTCTGGATGTCCAGTGTTGCGGCAACTTTGAGAAGTGCCTGTACCTGTTTCCCATATTTTCCTACAATACCGATGAAATAGCGCCTTGCTTCGTCATCCCACGGTTCCTCAACATCGAGAGCACCAAATTTACCGAAACCGTCAGCGGAAAAGAGAACTTTTTCTGTGCTGTCGTAAGTTACCATTACTTCCGGCCAGTGTACCATCGGGGCAAAAACAAAAGTAAGCTGATGATATCCAAGAGAAAGTGTGCCACCATTTTTTACTTCGATCTTGCGTCCGGTGAGATCCAGGTCAAAGAAATTTTGGATCATGTTGAATGCTTTCATATTGGAAACAACCGTAGTGTTCGGATAAACTTTGAGGAAGTTTGCAATGTTTGCGGCATGGTCCGGTTCCATATGCTGCACGATCAGATAATCTGGTGTACGTCCGTCGAGAATCTGCTGGATATTGTCCAGCCATTCATGAGTAAAGTTGGCATCTACGGTATCCATAACTGCAATCTTGTCATCCAGGATCACGTAGGAGTTGTAGGACATGCCATTCGGAACTTTATACTGTCCTTCAAAAAGGTCAACCTGGTGGTCATTTACACCTGCGTATCGGATTGTATCTGTAATCATCATATTTTATTTCCTCCAGTCTGTTATGAGTTTATGTAAAAAGGTTTCTTATCTGTAACTTTGTTAAAACTATAACAGAACATCAGAGAAAATTCTGTTGCAAAAGTCACAAAGATGCAATTAGTTGAGAAAAATTATGCTATAATAATGAAAAACAATAGCGGAAAATGAGGAGAGGAACGATGGAGCATATTACACTTTTTACAGATATTCTTCCCGAAGAACAGGAAAGAATGCGAATCTGTTTTCATGCGAGAGAAATGACATTTCGAAATGGAGAAACCATCATGGAATATTCCAGTTCCATGAAAAAGATCGGGCTGATTCTTTATGGCAGGGCAATCCTTTACTGTTGTGATGCGGAAGGAAACCAGTACCTGATCGACGAATTAAATAAAGATGCAGTTTTTGGGGAACCGTTCCTTCTTCCTACTGATTCACAGCATTATTATGTCTGTGCGGCAGAGGAGACAAAAATCATGTTTATTGATTATGAGCATGTGATCAAACGCTGCGACCAGGCATGCCATCACCACAGCCAGATGGTCAGCAATTTGCTGCAGCTCACCGCAATCCAGTCCCGGCAGCAGAATGAGCGGATCTACATGCTTTCCAGATCCAGTACACGTAAGAAACTGATGGCCTATCTCAATGCACTTTCCACAGAAAAACACAGCAAAGATCTCAAATTACCTATGTCTTATACCGCACTGGCACAGTATCTGAGTGTTGACCGCAGTGCCATGACAAGAGAACTGAAGAATCTCGAAATGGAAGGAATCATAGAGAAAAACGGAAAGCAAATCCATATAAATTGACATCCTCTGAATTGGTGGAGTATACTAAACATAATTTACTTTATGGGGAAAGACAGCAGAGCAAATATAATCGTGGAGGATGGGGAAAGTGAATAATAAAACAGGAAGAAGCAGTACACTCAGATTATTGCTTCTGTTTCTGATGCCGGGGATTATCATACTGACAGTAGTTTTTGAAATACAGACAAATATAGAAAAAAACAGAGCCAATACAGATGCATCAGTCATCATTAATTTCATGAAGGAAGAATGTATTCATTATGAGAAGATATGTACACAGGATGATATGGAAGGCCAGTTCAGTATCGAAGATATCCTTACGGGGTATAAAGCAGAAAGAGCAGGAATCGTTGTTCTTACGGATGGAGAAAGAATCATCAGTTCGAATGATCTGACTATGCGGGGAAAAACAGTGGCAGAAAATCCATATATCCAGGCATTTGATTCTTATCAGGAGTCGAAGAAGCTTGTTCGTATATCCAAAGATGGAAAGGTATATTATGGTAAATATGCAAAATGTGGACAGTATTCTATTTATGTTTTTCTTCCGGAAAGTGAAATATTCATAGAACGTGGAATGGTGATGGCATATGTTGCCGTGTTCTATCTTGCGGCCTGGTTTGTGCTGATCTGTGTTCACCGGAAACTGGAGAAGCGGCAGATTATAAATCTGGAGTATCAGCATAACATTATTGATGCAATCAGCAGAATTTATGTGACCAATTATGTGGTTGACCTGAAGCAGGACAAATTTGAAATAATCCGTGCACCAGAGCAGATTTTTCAAATTGCACGTCATTTTAAAGGAGCGCGGCAGATTACAGATGCAATAACTCAATATTGTATCGGCAAAGACTATCAGGAAGGAATGAGAGAAGCTACAAACCTGGACACTCTGCCGGAAAGACTTCGTGGTAAAGAATATTTGAACTATACATTTCAGGATACGGTTGGGGTATGGCATATGTTGACGGCTTTGCCGAAAAGAGTCATGGCGAATGGAGAGATTGAAACCGTAATTTTTGTTGTTCAGAATATTGATGAGCAGAAAAGAAGAGAGCTGGAATACCAGAACCAGATACTGGAGACAGCGGAAGAAGCAAGACGTGCAAATGCTGCCAAAACAGAATTTTTACGGAGAATGAGTCATGATATCCGAACACCGATCAATGGTGTCGTAGGAATGCTTAATATTGGGGATCATTTTCCGGAAGACATGGAAAAGCAGAAAGAATGCCGTGAAAAAATACGTGATGCAGCCATGTTCCTGTTTGAACTGGTTAATGATGTGCTTGATATGAGTAAGATGGAATCTGGTAAGATTGAATTGGAACATGTTTCGTTTGATCTGCGGGATATTTTGAAAGAAGTGTCGTCTCTGATCGAAGTGCAGGCGGTAGAAAGAGGAATTACTTTTAATTACAGGCCGGAAGAGGGAAAACACTGGAATCTGCTTGGGAGTCCTCTGCATCTGCGCCAGATTTTGTTGAATATTGCAGGAAATTCTGTAAAATATAATCGTGAAAATGGAAGTCTGAACCTGTTTTGCAGAGAAGTATCCGACAGCAATGGATACGCGATGTTTGAATTCAGATGTGCGGATACAGGGAAGGGTATGAGTGAGGAATTCCAGCAGCATATGTTTGAACCGTTCAGTCAGGAAGAAAACGGTGCACGCACAAATCTTGGCGGGACAGGACTGGGATTATCCATTGTGAAAAAGCTTGTAGAAAAGATGCAGGGTGAAATTAATGTGGTGAGTAAAGCGGAAAAAGGAACTACATTTACCATCCATATTCCATTTAAGATTGATGCAGAAGCAGAAGAAAAAGAACGGAAACCGGAGAAAGAAGAGCAGGAGCAGTCCATTGCAGGGGTAAGGATCCTGTTGGTAGAAGACAATGAACTGAATATGGAAATTGCAGAATTCCTGCTTGAAAATGAAAAGGCTGTGATCACAAAAGCATGGAATGGAAAGGAAGCGGTAGACATTTTCCAGAAAGAACCAGAGGGCAGTTTTGATGTGATTCTGATGGACATCATGATGCCGGTGATGGATGGATTAACTGCAACGCGGACAATACGTGCAATGTACAGAAGAGATGCAAAGACAATTCCAATTATAGCTATGACAGCAAATGCGTTTGATGAAGACCGGAAGCGAAGTCGTGAAGCAGGAATGAACGGACATATTGCAAAACCGCTGAATATACAGGATATTATAGACACAATCACAGAATGTATACCAGATGTGAGATGACTCCCACCTCTGGAGGTGGCGAGCAACAAATCAGTATCAGTGGTGGGAGTCAATCCCCCATCTGATATAGCCTCCGGCAGGATTGCAGAGATGCGCAGAAGAAGTATGTCATGCATTGCATGACGCGCATCTCGCAGCAAGAATGCAGAGGCATTCTTGAAAGGGAACATCAAGTTGAATATGTAATAAGATCCAGGGTTATCAGATGACCCTGGATCTTTGCATACAGTAAAATCATTTTGAGCTTTCTTCCAGAAAATCATAGGCAAACTGTGCATACATGGCGGCTCCACGTTTAAGTACAGACTCGTCTATGGTATAGTGATCGTTATGATTTTTAGCAGTGCAGCCAAGCTCTTTATTCTGACTTCCGACCAGTCCGAAGACACCGGGAACTTTTTCCATATAGTAGGCAAAATCTTCGCTGATCATCATTTTTGGAAATGGTTTCAGAGCGTCCGGACCGTACAGTTTGACTGCAGCATTTTTGGCAATCTGAACAAGATTTTCATGGCCATTGATAATCGGAGCCGGGAAATATTCAAAAGTAAGAGTGGCTTTTGCACCCATAGAATCAGCTGCGTTTTCTGCTATTTTACGAAGAAGAGGCTCTGTTTTTTTGCGCATTTTCGGAGAATGTGTACGTGTAGTTCCTTCCATGACAACTTTGTCTGCCAGGATATTGAAACGCTGACCGCCATTAATTGTTCCGACGGTAACTACCAGAGGATTGAGTGGATCATTCATACGGGAAACAACAGCCTGAATTTCGGTAATGATATGAGCAGCAGCAAGAATGGCATCCACACCCTGATGGGGAGTAGAGCCATGGGCAGATTTTCCCTCGACTTCAATGCGGAAATTATCGCAGCTGGCCATACGTGGACCAGCTTCAAAATTCATATAAGGAGCATCCAGATCTCCCCAGATATGGGTTCCGTAAATGGCATCTACTCCATCCAGAAAACCGTGATCTACGTAATACTGTGCACCGTGGCAGGATTCTTCGGCTGCCTGGAAAATAATCTTTACATTTCCCGCTAACTGTTCTTTCTGCGCCATCAGCAGACGGATTCCGCCAAGAAGCATTGCAATATGGCAGTCATGTCCGCAGGCATGCATAACACCTGGATTCTGGCTGCAGAATGAAAGACCAGTATGTTCTTCAATCGGGAGTGCATCAATATCTGCACGGAGGGCAACAGTCTTGCTGCCAGGGGTGGATTTTCCCCCTTTGATCATTGTCCAGAGACCGTTGTAATCCGGGTAATAATGTGGCGTAAGTCCCATTTCTTCGAGGCGCTTTCCAATCTCATGCGTCGTATTTTTTTCTTCGAAAGAAAGCTCTGGGTGTGCGTGAAAATAGCGGCGCTGTTCAATGATCCAGTTTTCGTTCTGTTCTGCGATATCTCTAAAGTTCATGGTGTTTTCCTTTCTGTCTTAATGGATATAAATACAAAACTCCTGTTTGCAATAACTTCTCTGGAATGCTATGATAAAGTCATTAATCATTATAAAAATAAACAAGATAAAACGCAACAGGGAGATAGGAAAATGGAATTCTGGGATATTTATGATAAAGATAAGAAACCGACCGGACGTACAATGAAACGCAATGACTGGTGTCTGAAAGACGGGGAATATCATCTGACAGTACTTGGCGTAGTTGCACGACCGGATGGAACATTTTTGATCACAAAACGTGTCATGACCAAGGCGTGGGCACCGGGCTGCTGGGAGGTTTCCGGAGGAGCAGCACAGGCTGGTGAAGAGTCACGTGAAGCGGTTCTTCGTGAGGTCAAAGAGGAGACCGGGCTTGATGCCGGAAATGCAGAAGGCGGCTATCTCTTTACCTATAAACGTGAGAATCCGGGCGAAGGTGATAACTATTTTGTAGATGTATACCGCTTTGTCATGGACATTGATGATAAGGATCTGAAGCTCCAGACAGAAGAAACAGATGGCTACATGTTTGCAACACTGGAGCAGATCCAAGCTTTTGCGGCAGAGGACAAATTCCTTCATTATGAAAGCATTAAGCGTGCATTTGAATTCGAATAATCACTGTTTAACAGTAAGAAAAGGCATGGAAGATGTGAGCGAAGATCATACATCCTTCAAAATAAAAGAGTTTCTATGATAATCAAGAAGTCCTTCCTGTTTCATCTTTCCAAGTTCTTTGGAGAGGGCGCTGCGGTCAAGGCTGAGATAGTCAGCAAGCTGTTGACGATTCAGTGGGATATCGATATAGCGGCTGCCCTGCAGTTCTGACTGATAGGAGAGATAAGAGAGCAGACGGCCACGGATCTTTTTGGAGGAAGTGTGCAGGATGCGTCGGGAGAGCAGTAGATTCTTGCGTGCGCTGATCATGGTCATATTATGGATCAGCACTGCGTATTCACCCCTGCCGGATGAGGCAAGCTGGAACAGTCTTGGAACGTTCAGAAAAAGGATTTCTGTATCTTCAGTGGCAATAACATCTACCATCATAGGCTCACCCGGGACGCAGGCATATGCCTCGGCAAAAACTTCTCCGGACCGGGCAAGACTGATGATATTTTTGTTTCCCCACAAATCATTATTTTCAATCTGAACCGTACCATAAAGAATGATTCCGATGTCAGAGACAGGAGTTCCGGCATGACAGACCGGTGCTCCTTTTTTATATGTTTTTGTAAAGTTTTGCATGCCATTCAGAAGTTTTTTGGTATCTTCCGGGGAACAGCCCTGGAAGAGTGTTGTCTTAGAAATTAAATCATAATCTAATCGGGCATTCAGTTTAGAATTCATAAAATCTCCATTTGAAAAAATTTTTCAGTTATAGTATGAATCTGATTTGTTTGTGGTTATAACCACATATTTTTTCTTTTCATTTTAGTATCCTGTGGACGTAAGGTCAAGGCATAAAAAGCAATAGACCGAAAACGAACAGTAACAGTATTTGCAAATAGAAAGATAAGAATACAAAACAGGAGGTTATTTATGATCAGAAGAATCATTCAGATAGACGGAGAAAAATGTAATGGATGTGGTGCGTGCGCAGCAGCCTGTCATGAAAGCGCGATTGGTATGATAGATGGTAAAGCGAAACTTCTACGGGACGATTACTGTGATGGACTGGGGGACTGTCTGCCATCCTGCCCGACCGGTGCGATCACATTTGTGGAGAGAGAAGCGGCAGCGTATGATGAAGCAGCTGTGCTTGCGAATCAGAAAAAAGCGTATGCAGCAGGCGGATGTCCGGGAAGCCGTATGCGTCAGATGAGGCGTGAAATAAATGAAGAGACAACTACAGCAGTTGTAAAACCGCAATCTCAGCTTCAACAGTGGCCGGTGCAGATCAGGCTCGTCCCAACAAGTGCACCGTATTTTGAGGGAGCGGAACTTCTGATTGCGGCAGACTGTGCGGCCTATGCTTATGCAAACTTTCATGAAGATTTTATTAAGGGGAAAATCGTTCTTGTGGGTTGTCCGAAACTCGATTCCGTAGACTACAGTGAGAAATTAGAAGAGATCATTCGAAACAACAATATTGCCAGCGTGACGATCGCTCGTATGGAAGTTCCATGTTGTGGCGGGCTGGAAATGGCGACAAAAAAGGCATTGCAGAACAGTGGGAAATTCCTTCCGTGGCAGGTAGTAACGATCTCTGTAGACGGAAAGTTACTATGCAAATAGGCATTGCTAATTTCGACCAAATCTCGTATAATGTGACATAGATAAAAGGACATTATATGGAGGGATTTCAATGGGAAAGACCGTGACGATCTGTTTTACCAATAACAAAGGCGGAAGTGGCAAATCTACCACCTGTTCAAACCTTGGTGCGGCTATGGCGCGTGCTGGAAAGAAAGTTTTGCTGGTGGATGGAGATATGCAGCTGAATCTGTCGCTGGCATTCTTCCCGGAAGACTGGGTGCTGGAGCATGCACAGGGAGAGAAGAACCTTTATCATGCGATTGGAAAACAGGAAGACCTAACTGATTATATCGTGCATACACCGTACGAGAATCTGGATCTGGTTCCGTCCTCTACCCTGATGAGTTCGATCGAATACGAACTTTTTACTAAATGGCAGAGAGAGTTTATCCTTCGGAAATGCCTGCAGAAGATCAAAGATTCAGAAGTTTATGATTACATCCTGATCGATGCGCCGCCGACACTTGGCGGTTGGGTCATGAACATTCTGTGCGCTTCGGACAAGGTGGTCATCCCGGTAGAAGCGAGTCCGTGGGGGATGTTTGGTCTTGCAAATATGTTCGAATTTCTGAATGAAGTAAAGCAGATTTCGCCGGATCTTGAGGTTGCCGGAATTGCAGTGACCAAGGTGGATACCCGCAAGAATTACTTCAAACAGACAATGGAAACATTGCATCAGCTGGAGAGTATTTATGTATTTGAGCATGTGATCCGTGTAGACAGTTCTGTGGAATGGTCTCAGGATAACAGCATCCCGGTTGTAGAATACAAGAAATCCAGCAGAAGTGCAAAAGAATATACAGAGTTGGCAGAGGAGGTAATGAATCGTGTCAGTAGGTAAAGACAGCATCCTGCGTGCAGCAAACGCAGATGCCAAAAAAACAGAAGTAAAGGCAGAAACAAAACCAGCAGAGGAAGTAAAGGCAGCGGCTAAAGCCGAAGCAGCTCCGGCGGCTAAAAAGGCTCCGGCAAAGAAAACAGCGGCAAAGAAGACAACTGCAGCCAGAAAAACAACAAGAAAGGCTCCGGCAAAGAAAGCAGTGAAGACATCCGTTCTCACACCACAGAATTCCGAAGAGCTGGAGAAAGCATTTGTGAAGGGCGAGCAGCCGGAAACAGTGAATGGTCCGGTTCATATCAAAGACGAACTTCCGATTTATCTTCTGTAATCAGAAGTACCTTTTTATCGGAAGTTGCGGGATGGATATTCTGAATAAGTACAAACAAAAATCTGGTCATACAGGAAATCTTCTGTGATTCCTGCAGACCAGATTTTTTGTGCAGTTTTCCTTTTATAATAACTGGCTTATTCAGCAGAAACAGCTGCTTCCTGTACTCGTTCATTTTCTCTGAAGATATGTCTGAAAATAAAACGAACAATCGGTCCGGCATAGATGAGCTGCCAGAAAAATGCCACCGGGAAGTTCATAGCTGTCGTCTGAAGCCATACAGCGATGAACTGACTTCCTGCATTCTTAAACAGGATTGTAGCAGCAAGGCTCATCAGTGGACACATAAATGCCACAGATGGTACAGAAATAGCAAGAATTTTACTGAATGGATGACAATTTCTGAAATCTACCATACGTGCTGCACACATAAATGCAAGTTTAGATACGATGAAAAAGTCAAGAATGAAAGCAATCGGTCCCATGATGATAAGTTCATGGAATGCAGAAAGGAATACTTCGTTTGACATTCCACCGATGTTCAGTGAGATGTTGTAGCAGATCATGGCATAAACCATGAAAAATACCATAATAATTGTAAAAATTACTTCCTGAAATTTGTTTTTGGGCATAAAAAAATTCTCCTTGTTCTGATTAATGATAACTACAGGTTACTGTTTACGTAAGTTACAAGAGCATGTGTTGTTCGTTAATCATTCCGAGGGGAATGTACGTTTCCAATTAAACCATATTCAAATTTTGCGTTGATTATATTATCATAGAGATTTTAGAATGTCAACTGTAAATTTTGTTCTGCCTGGTAAAAAAATCTGCCCACAAATTGTGCCACATCTTGTATTCTGCAAATAAAAAATCATATAATATATGTGGTTAAATAATCCGGCGCGTATGAGAATGAAAAAGCACCCACATGATTGTAGATTCAGAGAATCCATGGTCATATGGGTGTTTTCGTTTATATGGACATATGCAAAAATCAATCTCTGTTGTTCCGCAGGTCGTGAATGATCTGGTTAACCAGTTCTGTTGCTTTTTCGGTAGAATAGTAACTGGATGGGCTCATATGCTCCAGATAATCACGAAAAATACTGACCAGATGGGTTTCCTTAATATTCAGGACAATGATTTGACCGGCGTTATTGCGGAAAACCATACTTCCCATAGTTCCGCGAATACAGAAGTGCAGATTACGAGGCAGGTGACTCAGAGGTTTCTGAAGAAAACGATATACGCCGGTTTCGCAGCATTGACGAACTCCTGCCAGAACTTCGAGTCGCTGTTCTATGGTTAGAGGATGGTAAAATATTTCGGGGATTTCATCTGTAAGTCCCGTTTCGGCGAACTGTAAGAGACCCTCCAGAGTAGAGTAGATCAAAAACTGTTCATTCTGAATCTTGGACATATTCATTTGGAAAGCATGCTCTGCCATTTGAAGAATATTGTCTGCCTGTGAAAGCTCATAGTTAAATATTTCATGTAAAAGTTTTCCTGTAAAGAATGGGGTCAGACATGGCTCAGGCTGAATACCGATCAAATCGTTCTGATCGTAAAAAGTATCAAACATACTGTCGATAACTATTTTATGATTTTCCGGGGTAAGAGGTGCAGGCCTGAAAAAAAGACTGCATTGTTCTTTATAAGAGATAAACTGATTCCACAAAAGCTGCACGACATCCGGTGATTTGAGAAAGATGCCGTTCTGGTAGTCTGAGCTGCAGAGTATGGCTGCATCTGAAGTCAGGATCATACATGGGAAGAGATTAAAATTGTAATAATGGGATTGGATTCTGTCATAATAATACCAGAGAGAATAATTCAATCCGGCCATGTATAAAGGAAAAATCTCACGAAGATATTTTAAATTAATCAGCTGATGATCCTTGGTAAATGCAGCTTCTGTGCCAACGCAAAGAATGTGATCAATTGTCAGAGAAACAGATGCATGCAGGCTGGCAAGGAGACTGAAAAGAAATTTGTAATTCGGTTGAATGAACATGGCAATCTTACCATCTGTACGGACAGACTCAGAAAGAATCATCTGGTGCACATAATAGTTAATATGCTGTTGAGAAGTCAGCGAAATACAGTCTGCCTGAGGCTGCTCAGACATGGAATCAGGTGAAAAAGAGCTTCCGGTAATCTCCGCGGCCGGCTGGTCCGGAAACTGACAGATAAAATTTTCTACGCTTTTTCGTGTGTAATAGATTTCAGGTCCAATCTGCGTGATTTCCAGAGACTCTTTCAAAAAGTTATATTCCATGGGCGTCAGGTGCATGAACTGCGTCATTTTTTCAAAAATTTCCATAGACGGAGGATTTCGTTTGCCATTGATGATTTTGTACATGGTAGAACGGTCAAGATTGCAATATTTTGCCAAAGAAAAAACTTTTATATTTTTATGTTCAATATAATGTGCCAGTGTATCAGAAAAAACAGACATAAGAACTCCTTGTAAAAAAATTCATATCATTTAACTTAGAAAGGCGGGAATGATCACTCATCCCAGCCTTCATAAAATCTGATATTCACGGAAATATTTCTTACGATATCTCCCTCTTCCAGGTCCAGGTCATCTTCATCAGAAACAGGAGGAAGCTGACAGTTATCTTCATCAAGTTCGAGAGAAATCCAATTGTAAGCTGCTTCATTTGCTTCTTCAATAGCTTCGTCCAAGGTATCGCCCTCACCATAACATTCTGCCAGGTCCGGGAAGTATCCTTTGTAAGTTCCCTTATCTGTTTTGCGGAAAACCGCAGGGTAAATAAATTTCATATATATGCATCTCCTTTTGGGGTTAATGATAGTTTGTGTTTAAAGGTAGTATAGCATATCATGTGGAAAAAAAGCAGAAGATTTTGTATAATAGTGAAAAAACAGCTGTAGTACTTAAAAAAATACAAAGGAGAAAGACTGTGGGTATCAGACTGATTGCAAGCGACCTTGACGGAACACTTCTGACAGATCGCAAAGAATTATCACAAAAAACAAGAGAAGTACTGGATCTGGCAGTACAACACAAGGTTCATATCGTGCCGGCGACGGGCAGATCTTTTCATTCAGTACCGGGAATGATCAGGAACTATCCGGGTGTGGAATATGTGATCACTGCCAATGGTGGTGCTGTGTATTCGACGAAAGAAGAAAAAAGAATTTATCAGTGCCTGCTGACCAGAGAAGCTGTTGAAGCGGCCATTGCGGTACGAAAGAGAGAAAATATGGTCCTGGAAGTGGTGATCGATGGTGTGCCGTATGCAGAGGAAGCGTATGTCAGAGATCCGATGCTGTATCTTGCAACAGAATATGGCGCACGATATATCAAAGCGACACGGAAGCCGGTAAAAGATATCTGTAGATTTGCCGCAGAGCATGCAGAAGAACTGGATAATATTTCGTTTGTGTGCAGTTACGAGGATAAAGACCGGCTGTATCCGGTACTGGACAAAGAAATTCCGGATATCTATGTGACTTCTTCTGTACCAAATCTCATGGAGATCGGACATAAGGATGCCGGAAAGGGAAAGACGCTTTTGTGGCTTCTGCAGAGACTTGCAATCTCACCGGATGAGGCAATGGCATTTGGTGATGCGGATAACGACATCAGTATGCTGACGGCAGTGAAATATGGAATGGCAATGGAAAATGGCACTGAAAACTGCAGAAAAGCAGCTGCATATGTGACGGATACGAATGAGAATGACGGCGTTGCGAAAGGAATTTTGCGTTTCTTTGAAGTATGAAAAGATAAAAAATGATGATAAAAATGTGAATTATTTAAAATATCCCATTGACAATGAAAGAAGAACGTGGTATTTTATAGAAAATTTGATTTAGCTAGTTAAACCGTTGAAGCGGAGATAAAAATAATCATGCGCGCACAGAGAGTCCGGGAGGGTGAGAGCCGGGTGGAGATGCAGATTGTTAAATGGACCGCTGAGGGCACAGGGAAAAGTAGTTTCTGTGAATGAAGTGAACAGTAACACTTAGTATTCTGTGACGTAGGGCATACGTCAGTTGCCGGGAATATGCAGGTATTCCGCAAAGTGCACGGGTCGTTCCGTGAATCAAGGTGGCACCGCGGGTGAATTTTATTGCTCGTCCTTGACAGAAATGAGATTCTGTCATGGGCGGGCTTTCTTTTTTTTGAAAAAAATATTTAAGAAAGCAGAGAATGGCAGGTACCGATTCAAAATAAAATTCACAGCAGTAAAAAGGAGGTAAGATTCATGTATCCTACGATAGAAAACATCAGAGAAATCGCAGCAAAAGGGCAATACAAAAGAGTTCCGGTCTGCCGGGAAGTATACGCAGACAGATATACACCGGTGGAAGTTATGAGGATTCTGCGAAGGGCAAGCAGACATTGTTATTTGCTTGAAAGTGCCAGTCAGACAGAAGTCTGGGGACGCTATTCCTTCCTGGGATATGAGCCGATCATGGAGATTACCTGTACAGATGGAGCAATGAAGATCCGTCACACGGAAGGTGCAGATCAGGATGAAATCACAAAGCAGGTTACACATCCGGGAGATACTTTAAGAGAGATCCTGAAAGAATATAAGAGCCCTGTGATGGAAGATATGCCCCCCTTTACCGGCGGCTTAGTCGGATATTTTTCTTACGATTATATTAAATACAGCGAGCCGAAACTGAAACTTGGAGAGCACGAAGATCCAGATTTCAGAGACATGGATCTGATGCTTTTTGATCAGGTGATTGCCTTTGATCATTACAGACAGAAAGTACTTCTGATCACTGGAGTCATGCTGGATGATCTGGAAAATTCCTATCAGAAAGCAGAGAAAAAACTTCAGGAAATGGCGGAGCTCATCCGAAATGGGGAGAAAGAAGAGTTCCCACTGTTGAAACTTGCATCTGAGATCAAACCACAGTTTCCGAAAGAAAAGTATTGTGAAATGGTAGAAAAAGCGAAACATTATATTCACGAAGGAGACATTTTCCAGGTGGTACTTTCCAATCCGATGAGAGCGAAAGCAGAGGGAAGTTTATTTGACACTTACCGAGTTCTGAGGGCAACAAACCCGTCACCATATATGTTCTATTTCTCCAGTGATGACATTGAACTTGCAGGTGCTTCACCGGAAACACTGGTAAAACTGGAGGACAAAAAACTTACCACCTTCCCACTGGCAGGAACCAGACCGCGGGGTAAAACAAAGCAAGAAGACAGGGAACTGGAAGAGGAACTTCTGAAAGATGAGAAGGAACTTGCAGAACACAATATGCTGGTTGATCTCGGACGAAATGACATTGGAAGAATCAGTAAGATCGGAACAGTAGAAGTGGAAAAATACATGAGTGTGGAGCATTTTTCACAGGTTATGCATATCGGTTCCACAGTTGCCGGTGAACTCAGAGAAGACAAAGATGCGATAGACGCAGTCGATTCCATTCTTCCGGCTGGAACGCTTTCCGGGGCACCGAAGTTCCGTGCCTGCCAGATCATAGAAGAACTGGAACAGAGCAAACGAGGCATTTATGGCGGCGCAATCGGATATCTTGATTTTGCAGGAAACCTGGATACCTGCATTGCAATCCGTCTTGTATATAAGAAAAAAGGTGAGATCTGTATCCGCTCCGGAGCTGGAATCGTAGCAGACAGTGTTCCGGAAAAAGAATTTGAAGAGTGTTGTAACAAGGCAAGGGCTGTGGTTCTGGCAATCGAAAAAGCACAGGAGGGATTGGAATGATCGTACTGATTGATAATTATGACAGCTTTTCCTACAACGTATATCAGCTGATCGGTTCCGTAGAACCGGATATCAAAGTTGTTCGAAATGATGAATATACAGTAAAAGAAATTGAGGCAATGAACCCGGAGGCACTGATTCTTTCACCGGGGCCAGGTAAGCCATCAGATGCAGGGATCTGCATCGAAGCAATCAAATATTTTGCAGGAAAACTTCCAATCCTTGGAATCTGTCTGGGACATCAGGCAATCTGTGAAGCTTTCGGCGGCAAAGTCTCCTACGCAAAAGAGCTGATGCATGGCAAGAAAAAAACAATCTATACTGTCGGAGAAAGCAAACTTTTTGCGGGACTGGGAGACAGCTTTCTGGCAGCCAGATACCATTCACTGGCAGCCGTCAGAGACGAACTTCCGAATGTTCTCAGGATTACCGCAGAGGCAGAGGACGGCGAGATTATGGCAGTGGAACATAAAGAATATCCCATTTATGGAGTACAATTCCACCCGGAATCGGTTATGACACCGGAGGGAAAAGTGATGATTCAGAATTTTATAAATGTAGTAAAGAAGTAGTTAAGGAGGACATGAAAATGATCAAAGAGGCAATCGTAAAACTTTCAAAAAAGGAAGATTTAACATATCAGGAAGCAGAGACAGTCATGGACGAGATTATGAGTGGACAGGCGACACCGGTACAGATGTCATCTTATCTGACAGCACTTTCCATGAAGGGTGAAACAATTGATGAAATCACTGCTTCTGCAGCAGGAATGCGAGCACACTGCATCAAATTGCTGCATGATCTGGATGTGTTGGAAATCGTCGGAACCGGTGGGGATGGAGCAAATTCCTTCAATATTTCCACTACTTCCTCGCTGGTAATCGCAGCAGGCGGCGTACCGGTAGCAAAGCATGGAAACCGTGCAGCATCCTCCAGGAGCGGTGCGGCAGATGTTCTTGAAGCACTTGGCGTAAACATTACAATTTCACCGGAAAAAAGTGCAGAACTTCTCAAAAAGATTAACATCTGTTTCTTGTTTGCACAGAATTATCACATCGCAATGAAGTACGTGGCACCAATTCGTAAAGAACTTGGAATCCGTACTGTATTTAATATTCTTGGACCTTTAAGCAATCCGGCCGGAGCAAATATGGAGCTGATGGGTGTGTTTGATCAGTCTCTCGTAGAGCCTCTGGCACAGGTTATGGCGAAGCTTGGCGTGACCAAAGGAATGGTAGTTTTTGGACAGGATAAACTGGATGAGATTTCCATGAGTGCACCGACTTCTGTATGTGAAATTAAGGATGGATGGTTCCAGTCTTATGAGATCACACCGGAACAGTTTGGATATACCCGATGCTCCAAGGAGGATCTGGTTGGTGGAACTCCGGCAGAAAATGCAGAGATCACCAAAGCGATTCTTAAGGGAGAAGAGAAAGGGCCGAAGCGTCAGGCAGTGTGCCTCAATGCCGGAGCTGCTCTTTATATTGCAGGTAAAGCAGAGACCATGGAAGCTGGTGTCCGCATGGCAGAGGAACTGATCGACAGTGGTGCAGCACTGAAGAAATTAGAGGAATTTATTCAGGAATCCAACGCGTAAGTGCTATAATAGAAAGGACAGTTCGGGATTCCTGATTTGAGGAAAACAACTGTACTTTATATATGGAAAAGGAATTTTTTGATGATGAATATACTAAACGAAATTGCAGAAAAGACAAGAGAGCGAATTGAAAAAGATAAAAAAGAGATGCCAAGAGAGGATTTGATCAACGAAATCCGACAGAAAAAAGTGCAGATGCTACTCAATCCGCTGATTCAGTCTGAGACTGCAAAAACACCACACAGTTTTTATCAGGCATTAAAAAAACCAGGAATGTCTTATATCTGTGAAGTCAAAAAAGCTTCCCCGTCCAAAGGGTTGATTGCACCGGATTTTCCGTATCTGGACATTGCAAAAGCGTATAAAGCAGCCGGCGCATCCGCGATTTCCTGCCTGACAGAGCCATTTTATTTTCAGGGTTCTGATCAGTATCTGTGGGAGATTGCATCAGAAGTAGATATCCCGGTGCTGCGAAAAGACTTCGTTATTGATGATTATATGATTCTGCAGGCAGCTGCCTATGGAGCTGCCGCAGTGCTTCTGATCTGTGCATTACTTGATGATAAACAGCTTCGGGAGTACAGGGAAATGGCAGAAGATCTTGGTATGGATGCACTGGTGGAAGCACATGATGCAGAGGAAGTTGAGCGGGCTTTAAAGAGTGGTGCAAGAATTATAGGAGTTAATAATCGTGATCTCAAGACTTTTGAAGTGGATATGGCAAACAGCATTAAACTTCGTAAACTTGCACCGGACGATGTCATTTTTGTTTCTGAAAGCGGTATCCGTACAGCGGAGGATATTCAGAGACTGCATGATAACAGGATTGAAGCCGTGCTGATCGGAGAAACGCTGATGCGAAGCCCGGACAAAAAAGCAGCACTTGAAGAACTGAATGGAGGCCCGTTGACAGAAGCGTAGAAGCTCAGAGATGTAAAGGATGAAAACACAAAATCATACAGGAACTAAGATAAAAATATGTGGACTCAGGCGCAGGGAAGATATTCTTGCAGTCAATGAAACGAATCCGGATTACGGTGGATTTATCATAGAATTTCCCAAAAGTTTCCGGAGTGTGACGGCAGAGCAGGTGAGATCACTTGTGAAAAATCTTGCACCGGAAATCCAGCCGGTTGGAGTGTTTGTGAATGCGCCGATGGAAATGGTAAAGGAACTTCTGAATGACGGAACACTTGCACTTGCGCAGCTTCACGGACGGGAGGATGAGTCCTATATCAGAAAATTAAAAGCATCCACAGATAAGTCGATCATTAAGGCATTTTCGATAAAAACGACAGAAGATATTGAAATGGCATTGCGAAGTCCGGCAGATTACATTCTCCTGGATCAAGGTGGAGGAGGAACTGGAAAGACGTTTGACTGGTCTTTGATTCCAGAGATTCAGAGACCTTTTTTCCTCGCAGGAGGAATCGGAGCCGCCAATCTGGAACAGGCAATACAGGAAATTCATCCATATGCAGTGGATTTAAGCAGCAGCGTGGAGACAGAAAAGTGGAAAGATCCGGCGAAAATCCGACAGGTTGTGGATATCGTCAGAAAAATGGAACAATGTTGAATCGATAAAAAATCACAGAGAGACAAGGTGTTTTAAAGGAAAACACAGAGGAGGATATAAATGTCAAAAGGAAGATTTGGAATACATGGAGGGCAGTATATTCCAGAGACACTGATGAATGCAGTACTGGAACTGGAAGAAGCCTATAATCATTACAAAGATGACTCGGAGTTCAATCGTGAACTGACTGATTTACTGAACAATTATGCAGGCCGTCCGTCACGTCTGTACTATGCAGCACATATGACTGAAGACCTTGGGGGAGCCAAAGTTTATCTGAAACGAGAAGACCTGAACCATACGGGAGCACATAAGATCAATAACGTTCTTGGACAGGTTTTGCTCGCCAAAAAAATGGGAAAAACACGTGTCATCGCAGAGACAGGAGCCGGTCAGCATGGTGTTGCAACAGCGACAGCAGCGGCTCTTATGGGTATGGAATGTGAAGTATTCATGGGCAAAGAAGATACCGAACGTCAGGCATTAAACGTATACAGAATGCGTCTTCTGGGAGCAAAAGTACATGCCGTTACATCAGGAACAGCAACCCTGAAAGATGCTGTTTCCGAGACGATGAGAGAGTGGACAAACCGTATTTCCGATACACATTATGTCCTCGGATCTGTCATGGGACCGCACCCGTTCCCGACGATCGTGCGTGATTTCCAGGCAGTCATTTCCAAGGAGATCAAAGAACAGATCCTCGAAAAAGAAGGAAAACTTCCGGATGCTGTGCTTGCCTGTGTAGGTGGTGGTTCCAATGCGATAGGAACTTTCTATAACTTTATTGAGGATGAGGGAGTTCGTCTGATCGGCTGTGAGGCAGCTGGACGCGGCGTCAATACTGCAGAGACAGCAGCGACGATCGCAACTGGAAAACTTGGTATTTTCCATGGTATGAAGTCCTATTTCTGCCAGGATGAGTATGGTCAGATTGCACCGGTTTATTCCATTTCAGCGGGATTAGATTACCCTGGTGTCGGACCGGAACATGCACATCTTTATGACATCGGACGTGCAGAATATGTGCCGGTAACAGACGATGAAGCGGTAGATGCATTCGAATATCTGTCAAGAACAGAAGGCATCATTCCGGCGATCGAGAGTGCTCATGCCGTGGCTTACGCAAGAAAGATCGTGCCACAGATGAGCAAAGACCAGATCGTAGTTATCACCATTTCCGGACGAGGAGACAAGGACTGTGCAGCAATTGCACGTTACAGAGGGGAGGATATCCATGAATAAGAGAATTACAGAAGCATTTGCGAAGGGAAAAGCATTTATCTCGTTTGTCACCTGCGGGGATCCGTCCCTTGATGTTACCGAAAAAATCGTTTACGCTATGGAAGAAGCAGGGGCAGACCTGATTGAACTTGGCATTCCATTTTCTGATCCGACGGCAGAAGGACCTGTTATCCAGGGGGCAAATTTACGTGCTTTGTCTGGTGGAGTTACTACGGATAAAGTGTTTGATATGGTAAAAAAAATCCGCAAAAACAGCTCCATTCCAATGGTATTTATGACCTATGCGAACGTTGTTTTTTCCTATGGAATCGAGCGTTTCTGCAAGAGAGCAGCAGAGGTTGGAATGGATGGAATGATCCTTCCGGATGTTCCGTTTGAAGAAAAAGAAGAGTTTGCATCGGTTGCAGATAAATATGGTCTGGACCTGATCTCTCTGATCGCACCGACCTCCCACGAGAGAATCTCCACGATCGCAAAAGAGGCAGAAGGATTTGTTTATTGTGTATCTTCTCTTGGCGTTACTGGAATGAGAAGCCAGATTACTACAGATATCGGAGCTATGGTACAGCTTGTAAAGGCACAGAAAGACATTCCTTGTGCAGTAGGTTTTGGAATCTCCACACCGGAGCAGGCGAAGAAAATGGCGGAGCAGGCGGACGGTGTTATTGTAGGTTCTGCCATTGTGAAACTCTGCGAGACGCATGGTGCTGAGTGCGTGCCATATATCAGAGAGTATGTGAAATCTATGAAGGATGCGATAAAGAAATAAAGGTAACTGTTCACAGGTAATATCCCGCGAGGTGTTTTGCCATGAATATGGCAAAATCCCGAGACATACGGGGCAAAATGCTATCATCGAAGGTGATTTGGAATGCATTTTGACCAAGTTACTGTGAGCGGAGTGAACAGTAACAAATAAAGGATTCCCGGTGACGAGGAAATTAAAATAATTGAACTCTTGACAGAGTGTTTTATGAATCATCCTCTGGGTCTGTCTCAATTCAGAACTTCTAAGGTACCATGGTGTACAGAACTTTGCTAAGAACGATACAGAAAAGAGCTGAACTCGCTACGCTCAGACAGCAGCATTTTCTGTATCAACGCAAAAACCTGTACAACCAGGAACCTTCATGAAGTTCTTCAGGCGAGCCAGTACCAGAGGATGATTCCAAAACTTCCTGGCTGGAGTTTTTTATTTTGTTTCCGGCCTCACCGGACTTTATTGGGCTAGTGTGGTGGAAACTGGGAGAGGGGAATACTCTTTACGTTATATATTGGCTTTTAGGAGTGTAGTAAGGTCTTCTTTGGAAATTCCATTTTCCAGTGAGATGGAATAGGAGTACTCTCCATTTTGCCATATTGCAAGGGAATAGGTCTGGTTATTTCCTTTTAATGTAACAGTGATTCCATTTATCTCGACTGTTTCAATTGATTCATAGACGTTATAATCTCCAGAATTATCTTCTTTTTCTCTGGAGGTGCGGAAGGTGATGGAGTTATCGGATCCTTCATAGTCGATTTCTGCCAGGGTATTCCAGAAGGATAAATAGCTTACCTGTTCAGAGGTAAATGGAAGTTCTTTTAATTCAGTAACAGTGAAGTTTACTTTTGCTGCAAGTTCATCTAAAGAAGTACATTCTTCGATTCCATTGACTGCCTGCGTCAGGTCGTCATTTTGTCTGTTTGGTGAAGAAGGGGCATGTGACACGATGCCTGAAAAAATCAGGACTGCAGTAAGAATGAGTGCAATGCAGGCCGCAAAAGAAGCATAGCGAATGATTTTATTCATGCGTTGTCTTTTTTTTCTGCGTGAAATTTTTTCAGGCATATCAGACAGGATTTGTTGCCGCATCTCAGGTGTTACAGTAATTTTGTCCATGATCTCATGATAAGAATTATTCAAAATCATATGCCTCCTTTAAAATGGATTTTAATTTTTCACGTCCGCGACAAAGATCGGAGCGAATGCTGGATGCATTGCGATCCAGAATTTTGGAAATCTCTCCGGTTGTATATCCTTCATAGTAGAAGAGATGTATAACTGAACTGTATTTTGCGGGAAGAGAACGGACGGCATCCCATACAAAGGAGAGATCTTCGCGGTTTTCAGCTACCAGAGTTTCAGATAATTCATCTGTGTTTCTTTTACGATTATAAAGAACACGGTTTTTACTGAGATTGGCAGCTACTTTTAAAAGCCATGCTTTTTCATGTTCAGAACTCTGAAATATCGGAGCAGCTGTAAGACAGCGCAGCAGGGTTTCCTGAAGAATATCTTCTGCATCATGCGTGTTATGCAGATAAGAATATGCAAGACGCAGAATGGAGTTTCCATAAGTGTCAAGCAAATATTCCCCAGACGGTTGGGCTATGTTCTGTTTTGGACAGGCGGGCAGGTAAACTGTTGGAGCAGAAGCAAAAAAAGAAATTCTGAAAAGATACAGTTTCTGCATTAGATTGCGAATAAATTTTAGAAAAACA
>CAKRPO010000028.1 GCA_934378195.1 uncultured Blautia sp. | reverse complement strand
GACAACGCTGAGTTCGGTTATGGTATGCTTCTTGCTCAGAGAGCTATCCGTGATGGCCTCAAAGCAAAAGTTGAAGCTGTTGTAGCAGATGGTAGGGACGAAGCAGTTAAAGAAGCTGGCCAGGAATGGCTGGATACATTCTCTGTTGGAGCAACTAACGGTGCAGCAACAGACAAACTGATCGCAGCTCTGGAAGCATGCGGATGTGACGCAGCAAAAGAAATCCTTGCTCAGAAAGACTATCTGTCCAAGAAATCCCAGTGGATCTTCGGTGGTGACGGATGGGCTTACGATATCGGATTCGGTGGTGTTGACCATGTTCTCGCAAGTGGACGTGACATTAACGTTATGGTATTCGATACAGAGGTTTATTCCAATACAGGTGGACAGTCCTCTAAATCCACACCAACAGGTGCAATCGCTCAGTTCGCTGCTGGCGGTAAAGAGACCAAGAAGAAAGATATGGCTTCCATCGCAATGAGCTATGGCTATGTATACGTAGCACAGATCTCTATGGGTGCTGACTTCAACCAGACTGTTAAAGCAATCGCTGAAGCAGAAGCTTATCCGGGACCGTCTCTGATTATTGCATACGCTCCATGTATCAACCATGGTATCAAGAAGGGTATGGCAAAAGCTCAGACAGAAGAAGAACTGGCAGTTAAGTGTGGATACTGGCACAACTTCCGCTTCAACCCGGCAGCAGACAAGAAGTTTGCTCTGGATTCCAAGACACCGGATATGGAGAACTACATGGACTTCCTGAACGGTGAAGTTCGTTACAACTCCTTACAGCGTCAGAATCCTGAAAAAGCTGCTAGACTGTTTGCTAAGAACGAATCTGAAGCAAAAGCTAGATATGCATATCTGAATAAACTTGTAGCTATGTACGGCGAAGAAGAATAATTCAGAATTTTAAGCCGCGGTACTTTATGTACCGCGGCTTTTTCTTTAGTTCAAGTCGAACATCTGTGAGACTTGGCGTGTGATTCTGGTCAGCATAAGCTGACATCTTCTCGACTGAGATAAAAGGACAGGTACAGCATGAGTAAAATAAAACATAAAGAAAAAAACATTAAATGGAGAAATGCAGACTTCTATTTCGTTTATACACTTGCTTTTGCAGGAATAGCCCTTTTTCTGTACAGAATATTTTCGATAAATGGAAAATCTCTTGTATGGAGCCACGACGGAATTCCACAGCATCTGAATGCACTGGCGTACTACGGAAGATATTTAAGGCATATATTGCATACGTTACTTGTAGAACATAAATTATCAGTTCCAATGTGGGATTTGAGTATTGGCTATGGCTCTGATATTATTACAACCTTACATTATTATGTAATAGGTGATCCACTGGCACTTCTGTCGGTGTTTTTTCGTTCAGCGCAGACAGAGCTTTTGTATAAGATCTTAATTTTTTTGAGAATTTATCTCGCTGGAATTGCGTTCAGCAGGTATAGCTTTTATCATAAAAATTCCAAACAGGCAGTATTTATGGGAACGCTGATCTATATATTTGCCGCATGGACGATTTATGGTGCTATCAAACATCCGTATTTTGCAAATCCGTTGATTTATTTTCCATTTATTCTTATGGGAATAGATAAAATTTATAAAAAAGAAAAACCATATATATTTATATGGTCTGTAGCAATTGCAGGTTTGTCAAATTTCTATTTCTTTTATATGATCGGCGTATTGATGGTAATCTATGCAATCTTTCGATATTTTGACCAGTTTGCAGATCATTCACTGAAAAATATTGGAAAATGGATTGGTATATTTGCAATATATTCAGCGATTGCTGTTTTGATCGCAGCAGTGATTCTTTTACCGGTGATTTTACCGGTATTGGGTACGGATCGATTCAATGTAGAAAATTATGTACCTTTGTTTTATGATAAGATTTACTATGAAAAATATCTGGGATGTCTGATCGGGGAAGATATGATTCAGTGGGGAGCCGCGGGATTTTCTGCCGTTTCGATGGCTGGAGTATTTGTACTGTTTGCAAAAAAGAAAAAATATACAGTGCTGAAGGCCGGGTTCATTCTTTTGAATCTTTTTCTCCTCATACCATATGCGGGACATGTGTTGAATGGCTTTTCTTACGTATGTAACAGATGGATCTGGGCATATGCTATGTTGATCGCATACATCTTTGTGAAAATATATACAGAATTATTTTCGCTTACTCAAAAAGAGAAACAGAAAATATTTGTAATGATGCTGGTATATTGTGGTGTGGCAATTCTTCCGGAAGCTGCCCGTACACAGAGAAATCTGACAGCAGTGATTCTGTTGGCATTGTCAACAGCAGTAATCGTTTCTTATGGAAATCTTTTGGTAAAAAAAAGAAGCCTGACATTACTGACAGCGGTACTTCTGGTTGCGGGTATTTTATTTAATATGTATTATCAGTATTCTTACGAAAAAGACTATCTTGCAGATTTTTCTGATCAGGATGAGGCTATGACTGCTTTACAGACCGGCGCAGATCTGGCAATTGTGGGCTCGGGAGATACGAACATATACCGCTATGACCAGATTGGAACGGAGCATATGGAAAATTCTTCTATGGAAATGGGAACACATAGTACATCCTATTATTTCAGTGTGGCAGACAGTGGCATCAGTAAGTTTATGGACAATATTTATCTGAATACACCGTGGGAGCAACAGTATAATGATCTGGATGCAAGAACAATTCTGGACCGTCTTGCATCAGTAAAATATTTTGTAGTAACAGACGGACAGGAAGACCGCCTGCCTTATGGATATAATAAGTTTATGGCTGCAGCGGAAAAAGACAATATCATGTATAAAGCTTATACCTGTGAGAATGTTCTTCCGTTAGGATATACATATGACCGCTATATTCCAGAAGAAAAATATGAAAAAATGTCTGCAGTACAAAAACAACAGGCATTGCTTCAGGGAGTTGTGCTGTCAGACAGCTCTCTTGCAGAGAAAGAAGCAGAGTTTAATGATAAAGATATTCCATATTCTGTTACAGCCAGTGAAGGCTGTCGGGAAGAAGATGGAAAGTTTATTGTAACAAAAGAAAATGCACGAATTGAACTGGA
Organism: uncultured Blautia sp.; assembly: GCA_934378195.1. Taxonomy (GTDB): domain Bacteria; phylum Bacillota; class Clostridia; order Lachnospirales; family Lachnospiraceae; genus Blautia_A. Next base: position 28,581 of record CAKRPO010000028.1, on the reverse strand, counting down.
AATAAATGGTCTTGATGACAGCGAAACCTATTTGCAGGTGGAAAACCTGAAATACGATGCTTTTTCGCCGAGACAGTGTGTCAGCGATGAAGAATGGGAGCAGATGTCAACGTATGAACAGAAGAAACTTCTACATCAGGATTCGAAATGGAGATACTGGGAGAACAGCAGGAAAGCATTTATCAATGTCCGGGGCGAAGGAAGTGCATACAAGATGCTTCGCATATTTACAGATAAATATAATGCATACAGTGGAAAACATAATTTTATCTGTAATACAGGATACAGTCAGAAAGGCAGAAAGAGTGTCACGCTTGTTTTCCGAAATACTGGTGAATATACATTTGATTCTCTGAAAGTAATCTGTCAGCCGATGAAGGATATTGAAGCACAGACGAAGCAACTTGGTGAAGAAGCACTGACAGACATCAGTCTTTCGGACAATGAAGTGACTGGCAGGATCTCTGTTTCAAAAGCCAAGGCCCTTGTGATGGCAATACCATACAGTAAAGGCTGGACAGCATATGTGGATGGCAAAAAGACAGAAATAAAACGGGCCAATGATATGTATATGGCGCTGGAACTTCCTAAGGGAGAACATGAGATCAGATTCACCTATTGTACACCTTATCTGTACATGGGCCTTGGCTTGACTTGTATGGGACTGTTGTGCTACATTTGTCTGGTGCTAATATACAAAAAGAAAAGAGGAAACAAAAAAGAATGAGTATGTTATCAGTTGTACTTCCAGCTTATAATGAAGAACTGATGGTAGGAAAGACCTGTCGCGTACTTCATGAAGTTCTGTCGGGAGCCGGGATTTCTTATGAACTGGTGCTTGTAAATGATGGTTCCAAAGATCATACATGGGATGAAATACTGAAAGCAGGAGAAAAAGATCCACATATCCTTGGGGTGCATTTTTCTCGTAATTTTGGCAAAGAAGCGGCTGTTTTTGCGGGCCTTGCGCAGGCTGGCGGTGATGTGGTCGCAGTTATGGACTGTGACCTGCAGCATCCTGCAGAAACGCTGATCGAGATGTACCAGAAATGGGAAGAAGGGTACGAAGTTATTGAAGGAGTTAAGAAAAGCCGTGGAGAAGAGAGCTTCCTTCATAAAGAAAGTGCAGGATTTTTTTATGGAATTATGTCCAAAGCAACAAAAGTGGACATGCAAAATGCATCGGATTTCAAAATGATGGATCGAAAAGTTGTGAACAGTATTCTTTCTCTTCCGGAGCGCAATATGTTTTTCCGTGCAACTTCTTCCTGGGTAGGATATAAAACTACTTATGTAGAGTTTGAAGTGCATGAGCGTGAAGCTGGAGAATCCAAGTGGTCAACCTGGTCACTTGTCAAATATGCGTTTACAAATATTGTTGCATTTACGACTGCTCCGCTTCAGTTTGTAACAATTGGTGGTGGAATTTGCTTTGGCTGCTCTCTGATCATGATCATTTATTCTCTGATTCAGTATTTCAGAGGACATGCAATAGAAGGCTATACCACAACGATTCTTTTGCTTCTTTTGATTGGCAGTGCGATCATGCTGAGTCTTGGTGTGATCGGATATTATCTTGCGAAAATCTATGAAGAGGTAAAACGTCGCCCGAGATATATCGTATCGCAGATCGTGCGTGGGAACAAAGATGTAACAGACAGTATCAGACATGATGCATAACGGGAGATTTTTATGAAAAAATTAAAAGACCTGATCCTGCGTTTTTATAATAACGACGTGATCAGATACATATTTTTTGGCGGATGCACGACACTGGTGAATCTGGTGTGCTTTTTTGTACTTCGTCAGTGTGGAGTAGAATTAAATATTGCAAATGTGATTTCGATCATTGTGGCGATCATTTTTGCATATATCGTAAATTCAAAATATGTGTTTCAGGATAAATGTGAGACACTGAAAGACCATATTCAGCCATTCTGCAAATTTGTCAGTGCGCGTCTGCTGACTATGGTGATTGAAGTGGGTGGTGTATGGCTGCTTGTCGAAAAACTTGGTATGAGCGATATGGTTGGCAAATTCTGTACACAGTTTATTGTGCTTGCACTGAATTACATTTTCAGCAAATTTTTTGTATTCACAACAGGAAAATAAAGGATAGAGGAATCTGGAGGAAATAAAATGACACTGGAAGAAACACTGGATCAGATAAAACCATTGGATAAAAAAGCAATGGATATTGCTTCAAAAAGGTGGGACAGTATTGCGAAACCACTGCATTCCCTTGGCAAGATGGAAAAACTGGTAATCCAGATTGCGGGAATTACCGGAAATTCAGATATGAATGTAAAGAAACGTGCACTGGTACCGATGTGTGCGGATAACGGTGTAGTTGCAGAGGGCGTGACACAGACAGGGCAGGAAGTGACTGCAATCGTCGCAGAGAATTTTCTTTCAGGAGATACTTCAGCGTGTGTTATGAGCCGTCAGTGTGGAACCAGAGTGATTCCGGTGGATATTGGAATGGCTGTGGATACAAAAGTTCCGACAGATCTGAAGATCGCATATGGAACTGCCAATATGACACAAGGTCCGGCAATGACCAGAGAACAGGCTGTACAGGCACTGGAAGTCGGAATTGAAATGGTACGCCGGCTGAAAGAAGAAGGATATGGACTTTTGGCAACGGGTGAGATGGGAATTGGAAATACAACTACAAGCAGCGCAGTAGCATCTGTACTTCTGAATCAGCCGGTAGAAGAGATGACAGGAAGAGGTGCCGGTTTATCCGGGGATGGCCTGAACAGAAAAATCAATGCAATCAGAAGGGCAATTGCAGTAAACCAGCCGGATCCTGCTGACGCGATTGATGTACTGGCAAAAGTCGGCGGTTTTGATATTGCCGGTATGGCCGGAATGTTTCTTGGCGGAGCTGCACTTGGAGTACCGGTTGTGATCGATGGATTTATTTCTTGTGTAGCGGCACTTGTCGCAGAGCGAATTTGTCCGACCGCCGGAGAGTATATGATTGCTTCGCATGTTTCAAAAGAACCAGCCGCACATCTGATTCTTGAGGCACTTGGCAAAGAAGCGGTCATTCATGGAGAGATGTGTCTTGGTGAGGGCAGCGGTGCAGTGGCACTGTTTCCATTTCTTGATATGGGAATTGCCGTGTATGATTCTATGAGCACGTTTGAGGATATTCATGTAGAACAGTACGAGGAGCTTGTATAAAATGATGATTCTGGTTACGGGAGGCAGTGGAAGCGGGAAATCTGCATTTGCAGAAGATTGCATGGTTTCTTTTGGAGCGGCAAAACGTATTTATATAGCGACTATGTATCCTTTTGATGCAGAAAGCAAAAAGCGTGTGCAACGACATCGGAGAATGCGCCAGGGAAAAGGCTTTGAGACAGTAGAATGTTATACAGGTCTTGAACTGGTACAGGTGCCGGAGGGAAGCAGTGTACTTCTTGAATGCATGTCGAACCTTGTTGCCAATGAAATGTTTCAGGAAAACGGATCACATGAGAAAACAGTAAAAGCTGTAATTGATGGGGTATGTCATCTGAAAGAACAGACAGAAAATCTGGTAATCGTGACGAATGAAATCTTTTCCGAGACAGCAGCTTATCAGGGAGATACAGAGCGATATCAGGAATATCTGGGAAAAATCAACCAGGGGCTTGCCAATATATCAGATGAAGTTGTAGAAGTGGTCTATGGAATTCCGATATATCATAAAACAGAGGGGAAGAGTGTGTGATGAAAAGTCTGTGGAACAGTTTTAAAATCGCATTTGCCATGTTTTCAAAGATTCCGATGCCACAGGCAGACTGGTCAGAGGAGAACATGCGCTATATGCTCTGTTTTTTTCCATTTGTCGGGACGGCTGTTGGTGCGGTTACATTGGTGTCAGAGTGGATCTGTCATTATCTTGGAATGAGTAATGGACTTATCACGGTGATACTGGTGCTGGTACCGGTGCTTGTGACTGGTGGAATTCATGTGGACGGCCTTCTGGATACTTCGGATGCGTTAAGTTCCTGGAGAGACAGGGAGAAGCGGCTGGAGATTTTAAAGGATTCTCATGCAGGTGCGTTTGCGGTGATTACGGCGTGTGTGTATTTCCTTGCCATGTATGGTGGAATGAGTCAGATCGTAGAGAATGATAACCGGAAAATGCTGTACATTCTGGCAGCAGGTTATATGTTTTCCAGAAGCTTGTCCGGAATTGGGGTCATTACATTGCCAAAGGCAAACGCAGGAGGTACAGTTGCGGAATTTTCACGTAAGGCACAGGATACGAGAGTGCGTAGTATACTGATCGTGTATCTTGTTCTGTTGGCGGCTCTTATGATCTGGATTCAGCCGATATGGGGAATCGCAGTAGTTGTAACAGCGTTACTGGTCTTCTGGTTTTATGTCCACAAGGCAATGAAGTACTTTGGCGGGACAACAGGTGATCTTTCAGGGTATTTTCTTTGTCTTTGCGAAGTATGGATCATATTGGTGCTGGCGGTTGTTACTGTAATTTATAAAATTTGAGAGGGAAAACACATGAAGATGATCATAGGTGGTGCTTTTCAGGGAAAAGCAGCCCTTGCAAAAAAAGAATATCCGGAGATTGTCTGGGTGAATGGTGCAGAAGCTGACTGGGAAGCTGTCCGGAATGCGAAAGGAATCATGAATTTCCATGAGTTTATTCGGAGTGAGATGCAGAAAGATAACGATGTCAGTGATCTGGCGGAGAATTTGATCCGATGCAATCCAGAAGTGATCCTGGTGTCGGATGAAGTTGGCTACGGCGTTGTACCGATAGATGCATTTGACCGGGCTTATCGTGAAGCTGTTGGGAGAATCTGTACCAAACTTGCTGCATATAGTAGTGAAGTGACAAGAGTAGTGTGTGGAATCGGGATGGTGATCAAACATGCTTAAAATCTGGTTGATACGTCATGGAATGACAGAGGGAAACCGTCATCAGAGATACATTGGGGTGACAGATGAGCCGCTTTGTCCGGATGGAATAGACGCATTAAAAAAACATACATATCCGCAGGTAGAAGCACTTTTTGTAAGTCCGCTTCGTCGCTGTCAGGAGACAGCAGCAATCCTTTTTCCTGAACAGAAAATGCGGATTATAGATCAGCTGGCGGAATGTGATTTTGGAGATTTTGAGAATAAGAATTACAAAGAACTTTCGAATGATCCAAGATACCAGGCATGGATTGACAGCAATGGAATTATGGCATTTCCGGGAGGCGAGAGCAAGGAAGAATGCGCGGTGCGTAATCTGGAAGGATTCCAGCGAGCGGTTACGGCTTGTATTCGTGAAAAGATTTCGGAGGCTGCCATGGTCGTTCACGGAGGAACAATCATGAATATTATGGAGGCATATGCACATCCGAGAAAAGAATTTTATGAGTGGCATGTCGACAATGGCTGCGGCTATCTGGTAGAAGTGGATTCGCTTCTCTGGAAAAAAGACAGAAGAACACTGCATGTACTGGACCAGAAGAATAAGGAGTCAATCCCCCATCTGATATAGCCTCCGGCAGGATTACAGAGGCATTCTTGAATTGTAAGAGGTTTAATACTTTGCAGGAAGTAGAATTTGTGTTATACTGAGAAAAAGCGACGGAGCATACAGATGTTCCGTCTTTTTTTATTTTATATATACAAAATTTTTTAGAATATCAAAAAAAGTTTTCATATTAAGTTGAAATGACCTGCAAAGTATGTTACATTATATAGTATAAAACACCGAAAACTTATGGAAAATTTCATCAACAATTGGAAAAATTTCACAAGGCAGGGAGGAATGTTATGTTAGTTATTGGAAACGGAAGAATGATTACACGGGACGCATCCAACGCTTTTTTTGAAAATGGAGCAGTGGCAATGGATGGTAACACCATTAAGATGGTGGGGGTAACTGATGAGGTAAAAAAGGTTTATCCTGATGCTGAATTTGTAGATGCACATGGCGGAATCATTATGCCTGCTTTTATTAACGCGCATGAACATATCTACAGCGCATTTGCGAGAGGATTAAATGTCAAGGGATATAATCCAAAAGGATTTCTGGATATTCTGGATGGCATGTGGTGGAATATTGACCGGCATTTGACGCTGGAACAGACAAAACTTTCTGCATATGCAACTTACATTGATTCGATTAAGAATGGTGTAACGACAGTTTTTGATCATCATGCAAGTTTTGGGCATATCACAGGATCACTGCATCAGATTGAAGAAGCTGCAAAGGATCTGGGAGTTCGTACCTGTCTCTGCTATGAAATTTCAGACAGAGATGGTATGGAGAAATCCAAAGAATCTGTTATGGAAAATGTTAATTTTATAAAACATGTACAGCAGGATGACAGCGATATGCTGGCTGCAATGATGGGCATGCATGCATCCTTTACAATTTCTGATGAAACAATGGAAGTTTGCAATGAACTGAAACCGGAGGGCGTGGGATATCACATCCATGTAGCAGAAGGAATTTATGATTTACATCAGTGCCTGAAAGAACACAATAAGCGAATCGTAGACCGTCTGTATGATTGGAATATCCTTGGCCCGAAAACACTTTTGGGACATTGTATTTACATAAATGAACATGAGATGGAGCTGATCAAAGAAACAGATACCATGGTTGTGCATAATCCGGAATCGAATATGGGAAATGCATGTGGGTGTCCTCCGACGATGGAATTGGTACATAAAGGAATTCTGACAGGATTGGGAACAGATGGGTATACACATGATATGATGGAATCCTGGAAGGTTGCTAACATTCTGCACAAACACAATCTCTGTGATCCGACTGCTGCATGGGGAGAAGTGCCACAGATGCTGTTTGAGGGAAATGCAAAGATTGCGAACCGTTATTTCAGAAAAAAACTTGGTGTATTGAAAGAGGGCGCTGCGGCGGATGTAATCGTTGTGGATTATGATCCGTTGACACCGATGGACGAATCTAACTGCAATGGACACCTTCTGTTTGGAGTAAACGGAAGTATGGTACAGACGACGGTATGTAATGGCAAAGTACTTATGAAAGACCGTGAAGTACTGGTATGTGATGAGGCAAAAGTGATGGCAGATTGCCGTCAGGCCGCAAAAGAACTTGCGGACGATATAAATAGCTGAAATACAGACAATTATTGTTTTGGAATAGGAATTTACAGGGAGCGATAAATTATGAGTGATATTATGAAGAGTATTCCATTTGGACAGTTAATGGAATGGATATTAGCAGAACATAAAGCAACAGGGCAGGTTTTTGGGATTCAGAAGGCATATGTGGCTGATCCGGACAAAACGATGGAGATTTTTGGGAGAAAACTTGAAAATCCTGTCGGACCGGCAGCGGGACCGCATACACAGCTTGCACAGAATCTTGTTGCAGCTTACTATGCAGGAGCGAGATTCTTCGAGTTGAAAACGGTGCAGAAGATGGATGGACCGGAACTTTCCGCATGTGTTCCGAAGCCTTGTATTGTGGCAGAGGATGAGGCATACAACTGTGAATGGTCTACAGAACTTTACGTTCCGCAGGCGATGGGTGAATATATTAAAGGTTGGATGGCACTTCATGTAATTTCCAAAGAGTTTGGACTTGGAAATCCGGATGGATTCCAGTTCAACATGTCCTGTGGTTACAATCTGGAGGGGATTCAGGACAAAAAAATCGATGATTTTATCGAAGGACTCAAGGATGCCTGTGATACGGATGTTTTTAAAGAATGTAAAACATGGCTTCTGGATCATACAAATCTTTTTGAACATGTGACCAGGGAAGACATTGAGGCGATTCCATCAGAAATCTGTAATTCTATTACGCTTTCTACTATGCATGGATGCCCGCCGCAGGAGATTGAAAACATTGTAATGTATCTCCTTAAAGAAAAACATATCAATACTTACGTAAAATGCAATCCAACACTTCTTGGTTATGAATTTGTTCGTAAGGCAATGGATGATCTGGGATATGATTATATGGCATTTACAGATTTCCATTTTAAGGATGACTTACAGTATGAGGATGCAGTTCCGATGCTGAAACGTCTCAAAGACACAGCAGCACAGGAAGGCCTCTCCTTTGGGGTGAAACTGACCAATACGTTCCCGGTAGATATCAAGCGGCAGGAACTTCCGGGTGAGGAAATGTATATGTCCGGCAAGGCTCTGTTCCCGCTTTCTATTACTGTGGCAGCACGTCTGGCAGAATCTTTTGACGGTGAATTGCCGATGTCCTTCTCAGGCGGGGCTGATCAGAAGAATATTGAGCAGATTGTAGGGTGCGGAATCTGGCCGGTTACAGTGGCAACGGTTCTTCTCAAACCAGGTGGATATAAATGGATGACCCGTATTGCAGAGAAGGCAGACGAGTGTGAAGTTGGAGTATGTGGCAAAATCAATGTAGAAAAAGTGAAAAAGCTTGCAGAATCGGCTCTTACTGATGCACATTACCAGAAAGGGATAAAGAAAGCATCTGGAAAGAGAACAGAAGAAAAATCACCACTTCTTGATTGTCTTAAGAAGAAAGAAACTCTGGAGAAAAAGGAAGTTATCGCACATGAACGTGTATGTGGAAACTGTGCGGATGTCTGTCCAAACCGGGCAAATGTTCTGATCGAGGTATCGGAGATGGAATTTTTACAGATCCTGCATGTGGACTATATGTGTAATGAATGCGGTAACTGCCGTTCTTTCTGTCAGTATGCAGGGGCACCATACAAAGATAAATTTACCTTGTTTGCAACAGAAGAAGACATGAAAAACAGCACAAATAATGGTTTCACCGTGCTCAATGCAGACACAAAAGAAATCAGAATCAGAGTTGGTGATAAAGAAGAAGTTGTTAAAGCAGACCGGCCGTCAGGCATCCTGACAGAAGGGTTGACACAGCTGATCTGTACGGTAATCAACGACTATTCTTACCTGTTAATGTGAGATATGTGAAAACAGGAAAAGGAGAATCCACTATGGCAAGATTCAGAGTAAATGGACAAAGCGTTCAGACGGAGAAAAATCAGAAACTTTTGAGATTTCTCCGGGATGAACTTCAACTGACATCTGTGAAGGATGGATGCAGTGAGGGCGCATGTGGAGCCTGTACAGTAATCATTGATGGAAAAAACTGCAAAGCATGTGTCCCGGACACAGATTCTCTGGAAGGAAGAGAAATCGTAACTGTAGAGGGACTTACAGAATGGGAAAAGCAGGTATACACCTATGCATATGGAAAGGCCGGAGCAGTACAGTGTGGATTCTGCATTCCTGGAATGGTAATGTGTACGAAAGCACTTCTTGATGAAAATATGGAGCCTACAGACGATGAGATTCGATACGCACTGCGCAATAATTATTGTCGTTGTACAGGATATGTGAAGATCATGGATGCCGTTCGGCTGGCTGCAAAGATTCTGCAGGCAGGTGAAATTCCGGATGATGGTGACCCGAACTGGACACTGGGGAGCCGTGTGACAAGAATTGATGTAGAAGAGAAAGTTCTTGGATATGGTAAATATCCAGATGATTTTTATCTGGATGGTATGCTTTATGGAGTGGCTCTTCGAAGCAAATACGCACGCGCAAGAGTTCTTGCCATTGATGTTTCTAAGGCGAAGGCACTTCCAGGTGTGGAAGCAGTTGTGACTGCTGCAGATATCCCGGGCGAAAATAAGATCGGGCATCTGAAACACGACCAGTATACGCTGATCCCGATTGGAGGACTGGTACATTATCTGGGAGATGCAATCGCACTTATAGCTGCAAAAGATCGTGATACAGCAGAAAAGGCGAAGAAACTGATCAAAGTAGAATATGAAATTCTGCCGAATGTGCATACGATTGAGGAAGCGGCAGCACCGGATGCGCCCAAAGTATTTGATGAGGAAGAGAATAATGTCTGTGCACATAAACATATCAGCAGAGGAAACGCTGTGGAGGCAATTAGGAATTCAAAATATGTGATTTCTCATCATTTTGAGACGCCGTGGACAGAGCATGCATTTCTGGAACCGGAGTGTGCAGTTGCTTTTTATGATGAAGACGGAGATGTTTTTATCTATTCGACAGACCAGTCGGCACACCAGACTCTGCATGAATGTTCGCTGGTTCTTGGAACGGACAAAGTCAAAGTACAGAATGCACTTGTAGGCGGCGGATTTGGTGGCAAAGAAGATATGACAGTACAGCATTTCGCCGCACTTCTTACTTACATAACGAAGAAACCGGTCAAAGTAAAGCTGACCAGGGCAGAATCGCTGCTGGTTCATCCGAAACGTCATCCATTCTATATGGATATGACGATGGGCTGTGATGAAAACGGTAACATCATGGGAGTAAAAGCCAGTGTAACATCAGATACAGGAGCTTTTGCATCGCTTGGCGGTCCGGTATTGGAGCGTGCCTGTACACATGCGGCAGGACCATATCATTACGAAAATTTTGAAATCGAAGGAACTGCTTATTACACAAATAATCCACCGGCAGGAGCGTTTCGTGGATTTGGCGTTACGCAGACTTGTTTTGCAACAGAGACATTGCTGAATATGATGGCAGATAAAGTGGGCATCACACCGTGGGAGATTCGCTACCGTAATGCAATCCGCCCGGGAGAAGTGCTCCCGAATGGACAGATTGTAGATGGTTCTACGGGACTTGTAGAGACACTGGAAGCAGTCAAAGAATATTATGATGCAGCTATGGCAGAGGGCAAACCGGTTGGCATCGCCTGTGCAATGAAGAATGCAGGCGTCGGCGTTGGTATTCCGGATACCGGTCGCGTGAAGCTGATCGTGGAAGATGACGAGAAACTGCACATTTATTCCGGGGCATCCTGTATCGGACAGGGACTCGGAACAGTCCTGATACAGATGGTGGTTACTAATACAGATCTGAAACATGATGATATCGTATATGAGAGAAGCAATACATGGATTTCACCGGATTCTGGAACAACTTCCGGATCGAGACAGACTCTGGTCACCGGTGAAGCTTGTCGAAGAGCCTGTGAGAAATTAATGGAAGACCGCAAAAACGGTAAAATGCTTAAGGATATGAAAGGCGTTGTTTACTATGGAGAATATCTGGCAAAGACAGACCCGCTTGGTGCCAATGTTCCGAATCCGGTATCTCATGTGGCGTATGGATATGCAACTCAAATGTGTATCCTGGACAAAAAAACGGGCAGACTGGAGCTGATCGTAGCAGCACATGATGTTGGCAAAGCGGTAAATCCGCTGTCTTGTGAAGGACAGATTGAAGGTGGCGTAGTTATGTCTATGGGCTACGCGCTCAGAGAGCAATATCCAATTGATGAAAACTGTAAACCGATTCAGAAATATGGTTCTTTGGGATTGTTCCGTTCTCATGAAGTACCTGAAATCAAGGCAATTGTTGTAGATAAACCAGGATTAAAGGTGGCATGCGGTGCGATTGGTATTGGAGAGATTACAGCTATTCCGACAGCACCGGCAATTGCGGACGCATATTTCCGTTACGATGGAATTCGCAGATACAGTTTGCCACTTGCAGATACACCATATGAAAGGAAGGGTTGAAATGGCAGTAAAAAAAAGATTTCCATACAAAGCTGCCCTTGTAGCCTGTAATGGTGGATGCAGAGCAACACAGGGAGAGGATGGATGCGCGGATGGCTGTATCGGTTGCGGAGCTTGTGTCAGCGCATGCAAGTTTGGAGCAATTTCACTGAACGAATATGGTGTGGCAGAAGTAGATGAAGAGAAATGTATTGCCTGTGGAAAATGTACAAAAGTCTGTCCACAGGAGATCATTCATATTCATGAATGCGCAAATTATATTGTGGTCAAGTGCTCTAATAAGAGTAAAGGTGCAGCAGCGAAGAGTCAATGCGAAGTAAGCTGTATCGGTTGTGGGATTTGCGCAAATACCTGTACAGCAGGTGCCATCCGGATTACAGATAATCATGCAGTGATTCAAGAAAATATGTGTTTAAGCTGTGGAATGTGTTCCGTGAAATGTCCGCGTCATGCGATTTATGACCTTCGTGGGATATTCACAAAGAGAAAATGACAGAATTATTTCAGAATTAAATACAAAATATACGAAGATACATGCAAATCATAGAAAAATAATTGAAAAATATTGCAAATCAGTTGTAAAATATGATACATTATTGGTATAATTACAAATAGAATACCTGTAGTGGAAAATAGCATGGTTCGGAGCCGGACGTCAGTTCAGAGGGGAACAGAGAAGTTTCATTGGACATACGTCCGGCTTTTATTATCCGCTATAGGAAAGGTCGGCAAAGATTTAGCTCTGAAATTCTATAAAGAAGGTGAAAATTCATGATAGGAAAAAGTGTTCCACGTGTAGATGCCTACGAAAAAGTGACAGGAAGGGCCAAATTCACAGATGATCTGGTGCCTCCAAGATGCCTGGTGGCGAAAGTGCTGCATGCAACAATTGGAAATGGTATTGTAACATCTATTGATACCAGCGAAGCAGAAAAAATGGAGGGAGTTGTCAAGGTGGTGACATTTTACGATGTGCCAGATCATTGTTACCCAACTCCAGGGCATCCATGGTCCGTAGAACCTGCACATCAGGATGTGGCAGATCGAAATCTCCTTACTGGACGTGTGCGATATTATGGGGATGATATTGCTGCAGTCATTGCAGAAGATGAGATCATTGCTGCAAGAGCACTGAAAAAGATAAAGGTAGAGTATGAGGAATATCCTGTGGAGATTCATCCGCGTAAATCCATGTATGGAAGCAGACCACCGATTCATTTTGATAAGAAAGACAATGTACTTGCGCGGTCCAATTATTTTATCGGAGATGTGGATAAAGGAATGGAACAGTCTGAAACTGTCGTAAAAGGTACATACAAAACACCGATCGTTCAGCATTGCCACATTGAGAATCCGATTTCTTATGCTTATATGGAAAAGGGCAGGATCGTTGTAGTGACTTCTACACAGATTCCGCATATTGTGCGACGGGTTATCGGTCAGGCTCTTGGAATTCCGTGGGGTAATGTCCGCGTGATTAAGCCATATATTGGCGGTGGATTCGGTAATAAGCAGGATGTGCTCTATGAACCTCTGAATGCATTCTTGACGACGCAGGTTGGCGGCAGACCGGTTAAGATGGATATCAGCCGTGAGGAAACGTTTTGTAATACCAGAACCCGTCATTCCATAGAATTTGATCTGGCAGCAGGAGTGGATAAAGAGGGAAAACTTCTTGCAAAGGATATGCATTCCTATTCGAATCAGGGCGCATACGCGTCTCATGGACATGCGATCGCTGCAAATGGACTGACTTCCTGGAGACTGCAGTATGCCTGTCCGAATATTCGAGGAGAAGCATATACGATTTATACGAATACACCGGTGGGAGGAGCCATGCGAGGTTATGGGATTCCACAGGTATGTTTTGCAATAGAGAGCTTCATGGATGATGTGGCACATGCAATCCACATGGATCCGCTTGAATTCAGACGAAAAAACCTGATCCAGGGATATTATGAAGATGCATATCTCAAACCAATTGCAGCGAACACCAATGGTATTTTTGAATGCCTTGAAAAAGGTGCAGCTTATATTCACTGGGACGAGAAACGAAAAGAATATGCACATCAGACCGGTGATGTAAGGCGAGGCGTCGGTATGTCACTGTTTTCTTATAAGACTGGTGTGTGGCCGATTTCACTGGAGATTGCAGGCGCAAGACTTTCCCTCAATCAGGATGGAAGTGTGCAGCTGACCCTCGGGGCGACAGAAATCGGTCAGGGGGCGGATACCGTATTTTCACAGATGGTGGCAGAGACACTTCATACAGACATGGAACATGTACATATCCAGACTGTGCAGGATACCGACAGTGCGCCCTTTGATACGGGTGCTTATGCATCCAGACAGTCGTTTGTGACAGGTACAGCAGTGCGCCACTGTGCAGAAATCCTGCGAGATAAGATCCTTGCTTATGCTAAGACATTGCTTCCGGAGATTGATACGCGAGAATTTGAACTTCGAGATAACTGGATCTGTGCAGGCGGAGAACAGGTGATTTCTCTTGCAGCACTGGCCGAAGAAAGTTATTATAGTCTGACGAATTCTTCTGTACTGACCGCAGAAGTATCGGAGCAGGTAAAGAAAAATACAATTGCGACTGGCTGTTGCTTTGCAGAAGTGGAAGTAGATCTGAAGCTCGGAAAGATCAAAATTCTGCATATTATTAATGTGCACGACAGTGGAAAGCTTCTGAATCCACAGCTTGCTGAGATGCAGGTGCATGGCGGCATGTCCATGGGCATGGGATATGGAATCAGTGAACAGCTGATATTGGATGAAAAAACAGGTCGCCCGTTAAATGGCAATCTTTTGGACTATAAACTGATGACGATGTTGGATACACCAGATATCAAGGCAGATTTTGTGGAATTGGACGATCCGATGGGACCATACGGAAACAAGGCACTTGGAGAACCTCCGGCAATTCCATGTGCACCGGCAATTCGTAATGCTGTATTGCATGCAACGGGTATTTCTTTCCACGAGATTCCGCTGACGCCACAGCGTCTGATTGATGGATTTCAAAAAGCAGGATTGATCTGAGAGGGGGAGCAGAATATGTATGATATCGAGAAATACTATAATGCAAAAACCGTTTCAGAGGCAGTAAAGCTTCTTACGGAACATTCGGATGCCAGAATTATATCAGGAGGCAGTGATGTCCTGATCAAGATTCGTGAAGGCAGAATGGCGGGAACTTCGCTGGTGTCAATCCGGGATATCGAAGAATTAAAAGGAATCGAGCGAAAAGAAAATGGAGATATTTTTATTGGAGCAGGAACTGTGTTTTCACACATTACGGCTGATCCGATCATTCAGAAATATCTTCCGGTTTTAGGGGAAGCGGTTGATCAGGTTGGTGGTCCGCAAATCCGAAATATCGGAACGATCGGAGGCAATATCTGTAACGGTGCAGTCAGCGCAGACAGCGTACCGACAGTATTTTCCTATAATGCACTTCTGCATATTGCCAATGCCGAGGGTGACAGGACTGTCCCTGTGAAAGACTTTTATCTGGGACCGGGACGCGTAGCTCTTTATCCTGGAGAGGTGTTGACCCATGTGGTAATTCCGAGGATGGAATATGAGGGATACCACGGACATTATATCAAATATTCCATGCGAAATGCCATGGATATAGCGACTCTGAGCTGTAGTGTGGTCAGCAAAGTAGATGTGAAAGAACAAATTCTGGAAGATGTACGAATTACTTTTGGTGTGGCAGCTCCGGTACCGTATCGTTGTACGGAAACAGAGACATTGTTAAAAGGACAGAAGATTGGCGAAAATCTGTATCGGAAACTGGAGAACAGTATTCGGAGTGAAATCCATCCGAGAGATTCCTGGCGGGCATCTAAAGCATTTCGCCTTCAGATGGGGGGAGAAATTGCACGAAGAGCATTGATACGCACTGTAGAGCTGGCAGAAGCAGAACAGGGAGGCGAGGACGCATGAGAAAAGATAAAATACTTGTGCAGTGTGTGGTAAACGGAGAAGAAGTAGCAGAATATGTGGATCCAAGAGAATCCCTGCTGGATATGCTTCGGAATCATCTGGGACTTACCTCTGTCAAAAAGGGATGTGAAGTTGGTGAGTGCGGTGCCTGCACAGTTATCATTGATGGCGAGACGATTGATTCATGTATCTATTTGGCGGTCTGGGCGGAAGGGAAAAATATCCGTACGCTGGAAGGACTTGAAAAAAATGGTGAGCTGACAAGGATTCAGGAAGCATTTATTGAAGAAGGAGCGATTCAATGTGGGTTCTGTACCCCGGGGTTTGTGATGTCGGCAACGGTCCTTCTGGAACAGGGGAAAGAACTGACAAGAGAGGAAATCAAGAAAAAGATGTCCGGAAATCTTTGTCGTTGTACCGGCTATCAGAATATTGTCAATGCGGTGGAAAAAGTCATGCATGAGAATAGCGGTAAAAATGAAAAATAAAAAGACAATAGAATGTTGTAAATGACAGCAGGAGAGGAATACAGAGAAGATGGAACATAAAACGATATTGATCGTCCGCGGTGGTGGGGATCTTGCCAGCGGTGTGATATACAGACTTTGTAAATGCGGCTATCAGGTGCTGGTCCTGGAATGCGGGAAACCGAGCGCGATTCGCAGAAAAGTTTCTTTTGGAGAAGCCGTATTTGACGGAACCTCCAATGTAGAAGAGGTGACTGGACGGCTGATAAAAAATGTCGATGAATGCCGGAAAATCTGGGATGCAGGAGAGATTCCAATCCTTGTGGATGAGACTGGAGAAGCTGCAAAAGAACTGAAACCGAAGGCACTGATTGATGCAATCCTTGCAAAAAAGAATCTTGGAACGACCAGGGAGATGGCACCGCTTACGATTGCACTGGGACCTGGATTTGAAGCAGGAAAAGATGTGGATTTTGTCATAGAGACACAACGTGGACATAATCTTGGAAGAGTGATTGAGTATGGTACGGCAACGCCGAATACAGGTGTTCCGGGTGTGATTGCCGGATATGGCAAGGAGCGTGTAATCCATGCACCGGCAGCCGGAATCATGCATAATCGCTCACAGATTGGAGATATCGTAGAGAAAAATCAGATTCTGGCAATGGTTGATGAAACACCGGTCTATGCTTCTCTGACCGGTGTTCTCAGAGGCATTATTCGAGATGGATACAAAGTGCCGAAAGGTATGAAGATTGCGGATATTGATCCCCGCAAGGAGCAAAAGAAAAACTGCGATACAATCTCTGATAAGGCTCGCTGCATTGCAGGAAGTGTAGTGGAAGTCCTCCTGTCCAGGGGGATACTGCCGTGATGGAGACAGCTTTTCTGATACAGGCGCTGAAGCTAGAATCGGAAAAATATCCGGTTGTCGCAATTGTCGGGGGTGGCGGTAAGACCAGTCTGATTTTTCGGCTGACAGAAGAATTTGTTGAAAATGGGAAAAAAGTGATTATTACAACAACGACACATATGGCGTATGAGTCAGATCGTCCGTTTGCAGAGAACGGAGAAGGTATGAAACTTTCCCGGAATTTGGAAACGTATGGATATAGTGTGGCTGCCAGTCTGGAACACTCAAAAGAAAAAATCGGCAGACTTTCTGATGAAAAACTGTCAGGACTTAGAGAAAAGGCAGATATCCTGCTGATCGAGGCAGATGGTGCGAAACATTTTCCACTCAAAGTGCCGGGGGAATGGGAACCGGTGATCCCGACATTTGCGGATATGGTGATTGGAGTAATTGGAATGGATGCGGTTGGTCAGTCAATCAGTACGGTCTGTCACAGACCGGAATGGGTGGCGGATTTTCTGGAAAAAGAGCAGACAGACCTGGTCACAGCGGAGGATGTGATACGGATAGCTGTCTCAGAAAATGCGCTTAAGAAGGCTGTCGCAGGACGAGCTTATCGAGTCTTCCTGAATAAAGCGGATTTTTCGGACAGAGAACAAATAGCAGGAAATATATGTCGAGAATTGAGAAAATCGGACATTGTGGCTGTGTGGGGAAGCATTCAAAGAGGAGAATATCATAGATGAGACTTGCAATCGTTATGTTGGCGGCTGGAAACAGCCGCCGGTTTGGAACCAATAAATTAATGTACAAAATTAATGGCAGGCCAATGTATCTTTGGACGCTGGAAAAAGTACGAAGAGCGGCAGCTGTAATTCCGGAAAGCGAGATCGTGGTCGTTACACAGTATGATGAAATAGCAAAAACAGTAATAGAAATGAACATTCCTGTTTTTATCAATCCGCATCCGGAAGATGGGATTTCTTTGTCTCTTAAAATAGGGCTGAAATGTGTGAGCGATACAGATGCCTGTCTGTTTATGGTGGCAGATCAGCCATGGCTTACAGAAAATACAATTGTTGAATTGATTGAGCTGTTTAAAAGAGAGAAAAAAGGAATGGCATGCATGATCCAGAATGGCAAGACTGGGAATCCATGCATTTTTTCGCGAAAATATTATCAGGAACTATGCAAAATCTCTGGTGACAGAGGGGGGAAAGTCCTTATAAAGAAATATCCGGAAGATGTTGCATATCTTGAGGTCAGAAATGCCAGAGAACTGCAGGACGTAGATGTGCCGGAAGCACTGTTTTGAACAGATGCTGCCGGCACATTGTCTGTTTGAGAAAGATATTATAATAAATAGCCTGCAATAAAGATGATCAACGGAATCGTGAGAATCGATAATACCGTTGTAAAAGAGAAAATCTCGGATGCATAGGCTGCATTTTTGTCAAAACGGATAGACATCATAGTGATTGTGGTACCTGTCGGGCAGGCAGATGCAATCAGTGTCGGATAGGCAACCTCCGGTGAAAATGGTGCAATCCACAGAAAAAGAAGTACGACCAGAGGGACGATGATCAGCTTGGTGAGAGCGATGCGGTAGAGCTGTATGTTTGTACAGATCTTTTTTAAATCTGAATTTGCAACAGAGAAACCCGCTACCATCATAGCAAGTGGAGTGTTCATATCGGCGATATACTGCATGGAGGCAGCAAGCGTATCGGGAATATGGATGCGTGTGAAAAATAAGAGCATGGCAATGAACGTTCCAATGACCATGGGGGCTTTCAGTCCTTCTCCAAGTAGTTTCAGATCAAGATGCCCTTTCATAAGAGAAAGACCATGTGTCCAGGTGAGAATATTGAAGACAGTCATATAAGCGGTCAGATAAAAGACACCTTCACTTCCAAGGACACTGTTGATCAGTGGGATTCCAATAAAACCGCAGTTAGAATAAACAGATGCGAACTGGTTGATCATATTATTAGGATCCTCTTTGCTGTGGAACAGAATTTTGGATACGATGATCGCAAGAACATGTGAGACAAAAGCAGCCACAAAAGAAATCAGAAGTCCTTTTACAAGAACAGGATCGTAATCCGTCTGGTATACCATAATGATCAGAATCGGATTGACCAGCATCAGCAGGAGATTGGAGATCGTTTTGCTTCCTTCTTTGGAAACAAGTCCGATTCTTACACAGACGATACCGACAATCAAAATAATCAGCATTTTTACAAGCTGATTAAAAATCAAGAGAAACATGTTACTACCCCTTCCTAATACAAAATACAAATCTTTTCTTAGCATACTTGATACAACTCTAAAAATCAATTGTTTTCCATAAAAAAAGATACAGGCGAAAGACGATAATAGACATAAAATGTAAAAATATCAGCATTTTATACAAAAAGAGAAAAGCAATTTTGAATAAAATATAGAAAATCATAAATGATATTGACTACAAACGAAAAAAATAGTATTATGAATTTATAAATTGAGAATCTGATTCACATATATGAATCAGTAAACCTAATAATCAATAAAAACAAATATATATGAAAGGCAGGTATTTTTCAATGGCATTAATGGGCAGAAAAATCGCAGCGATCAGAGCGTATGTAGTTGAAGGTGGCGGTGCTGACTATCACGACCAGTCAGCAGAACACTGGATCGTTAAACAGATCGCAACTCCGATGAGCATTTATCCGGAGTACAAAGCTACAAGAACAAGTTTTGGTATCAACGCATTAAAGACTCTGGTTGTTGAAGTAGAAGCAGACAACGGAGTAACAGGATTTGGTATCACAACAGGTGGATATCCGGCAGCATGGCTGGTTATGAACCATCTGGATCGTTTTGTAGTTGGCAAAGATGCAAACGAGATTGAGAAAATCTGGGATCAGATGTATCGTGCATCTCTTTACTATGGAAGAAAAGGTGTTGTAATGAACGCCATTTCTGCGATTGACCTTGCACTGTGGGATCTTCTTGGAAAACTTCGTGAAGAGCCTGTATACGCAATGCTGGGTGGTAAAGTTCGTGAAGAACTTACATTCTACGCTACTGGCCCGAGACCAGATCTTGCAAAGAAAATGGGATTCGTTGGTGGAAAGATTCCGCTTGTATATGGCCCGGCTGATGGAATGGAAGGACTCAAAAAGAGCATTGAGCTTGCAGCTGATATGAGAGAAAAATGTGGTGACGAATTCCTTCTGATGTGGGATTGCTGGATGGCACTGGATCTTCAGTATGCAAAACGTCTCATGCAGGCATCAGCTGATCTGAAATTTAACTGGATCGAAGAATGTTTCAACCCGGATGATTACTGGTCATACAGAGATCTGAAGAAAGCAGCCGGAAACCAGATTATGGTAACCGGTGGTGAGCATGAGGCAAGCAAATTTGGCTTCCGTATGCTGATCGAAGACTGTGACCTTGATGTTATTCAGCCAGATGTTGGCTGGTGCGGTGGTATGACTGAACTTATCAAGATCGGTAACATGGCAGAAGCTCATGGCAAATATGTCATTCCTCATGGAAGCGGTACATACAGCTATCACTATGTAACAACCAAGACAAACTCACCGATCACTGAGTGCCTGATGATGGCTCCGGAAGCTGATAAGGTTGTTCCGCAGTATTATCCACTGCTCAAAGACGAACCAATGCCAGTTAACGGTAAACTCAAAGTCAGCGACAAACCTGGATTCGGTGTTGAACTGAACAAAGACAAGACACTTGTCGAGGTTAAAAAAGGTACAAGATTATAATTTGAAATTATAATAAAAAACTTATAGAAGTTAGCATGAAGCTAATGCAGGGGGAAAATTATGTCAGCAACATATTTAATCATCTGCCTGGTCATTTCCATCGCTCTTGTAGTTCTTTTCTGTACAAAAGTGAAAATGAATCCGGCGATCGCACTTATCCTTGGTTCTCTGCTCCTCGGAGTACTGACCAAAGTGCCGCTCAATGATGTGACAGCGGCAGACGGAACAGTTACAAATGGTCTGATCACAGTGATCAACAGTGGGTTCGGAAATATGATGGGAAGCATTGGTTTCCCGATCGGTCTTGGTATCATCCTTGGACAGTTTGTCAGTGATACTGGTGGAGCTACTGTCATTGCAGATAAGCTCGTTTCCCTGTTCCCAGAGAAATATGCTATGTATGCTGTTGGATTTGCTGGATTTATCCTGTCAATCCCGGTATTTTTCGATGTTACATTCGTTATCCTGATTCCGATTGGTGTTGCCCTCATGAAGAAACTCAATAAAGGAATCGGATACATTGTCGGAGCAATCTCCATTGGTGCAGGTATTGCACATACTCTGGTGCCTCCTACTCCCAACCCTCTGGTTGCACCGGAGTACTTCGGCTTTGACCTTGGTGTCATGATCGCAGCTGGTCTTCTTTTCGGTATCCCGATGATGATCATCTCTGTTACCATTCATGGCATGCTTATGAAAAAAGGTCTCTGGAATGCAGAAGCAGATGAGAACGGCAACGGACTGAACGTTGATGAGCTTGAATTACCAGAAAAGCTTCCGAGTTTTGGAGTATCTTTACTTCCAATCATTATTCCGATCATTCTGATCCTTCTGAACACAATTGTTGGTGCTACTGCTGATAGTACACCAGCATGGCTGACATTCCTTGGTCAGAAGACAACATCTATGCTGTGTGGTACACTTGTAGCAATGATTATTGCCATGAAGACAATGGGTCTCAAGAAGACAGAAGAATCTGCAACAAGATCCCTGCACTCTGCAGGTATGGTATTCCTGATCACAGGTGCCGGCGGATCCTTCTCCGCAGTTATTACAGCAGCTGGAGTAAGCGATGCAATCAAAAACCTTGTTTCCGGTATTTCCGGTAACACTGCACTGATTCTGTTTATTGCATGGTTCCTTGGTATGGCATTCCGCCAGATCACAGGTTCCGGAACAGTAGCATCTCTGACAACATTTGCAATCATGCAGAGTGTAACTGCAGCAATTGCATGCCACCCGGTATTCCTGGCTCTTGCCTGCCTTGACGGTGCACTCTTTGGCGCAACTGTAAACGATTCCGGTTTCTGGATCGTTTCCAACATGGCTGGTCTGAATTTCTCAGGTGGTCTTAAGACTTATACATTAGGACAGGCCATTGCGTCTGTAGTCGGTATCGTTCTGATTATTGTAGTAGGATGCATTTCCTGCCTGTTCTGATTAAGATGTAAACCAAGCGGGAGCCCTCAGACAATCGTCGTGGGCTCCCGTTTTATAAAAGAAAAGTTTACAGTAGGATTTCTTTTGTAGTATAATAAATGCATGTAGTTATTCTGGGCGGAGAGGGATAGTTACATATAAAAATAGAAAAAGCAGGTAGATATATGGCAGTTAAATCAGCGGAGAGAGTCTTTCGAATTTTTGAATTATTGGAACAAAGCCCGGAGGGTCTGACAAATAAAGATGTGAGCAGTCTTCTGGGGTTTGCTCCAAGCAGTACTCTTGCACTTTTGCAGACAATGGAAGAGAATGGATATCTTATAGTTGACGAGCAGAAGAAATATTATCTCGGCGGCAGACTGATGAGCCTTGGCGCACTTGCTGCGTCCAGGATTGACCTCAATAAGATTGGAACTCCATATCTTCTGAAATTGATGCAGACAGTAGAAGAGACCTGTTTTATTGGAGTGCTTTCCGGCGACGAAATCGTTTATATTGCGAAAGAAAACTGCGAACGTACCATTACGACAAGTGCCAGTATCGGATCACGAAAACCGGTCTATTGCACAGGACTTGGCAAAGCTTTTCTTACCTTCCTTCCGGAAGAGGAAAGTTCGGCAATCATTGATCGTATCGAGCTGAAACCATTTACAGAGCATACGATTACAGATAAGCAGGAACTAAAGAAAGAAATCGCACAGTTTCGAAGTCAGGGATATGCGGTAGATAATCAGGAGATTGAGCAGGGGCTCTGGTGTATGGCGGTCCCAATCTATGACAATACCGGTCATATGAAGGCTGCGATCAGCGTGTCCGGTCTGAAACAGCGTATGGTAGAAAAAAAGGAACTTCTGATAACCGAAATGTTAAAAACAGCCCGGCATCTCTCTAGAGATCTGGGATATTATAAGGAGGAATTAAAATGAAAAGATTGTGCGGAGTGAATCCACCTGTGATCACTATTTTTGATGAACATCACAAGGTTGATATTGAAGCCAGCAAACGTCAGGCAGATTTCCTGATCTCAAAGGGCGTTGATGGCCTTGCATACCTGGGAACCTCAGGTGAGTTCAGTATTATGACTGTTGAAGAAAAGAAAAATTTTATTAATGAAATGATCAAATACGTAAACGGACGTGTCAACGTGATCGTTGGCGTTGGAGATACCTGTCTGGAAAATACAATGGATCTGCTGAAATTTGTAGAGCAGGCCGGAGCAGATGGAGTTCTTCTGATTAATCCATATTTCAGCGTATACAGCACAGACATGGTAGAGGCATACTTCGGATATGTAGCTTCCCATACGTCTCTTCCGATCATTATCTACAACTTCCCGGATCTTACCGGATATTGTTTCAACGCAGATGTTGTGGCCAGAATCGTAAAGGCGAATCCAAATGTAGTCGGAATCAAAGATACGATTGCAGATTTCAATCATGTACTCAGTATGCAGAAAGTAAAAGAAATCAATCCGGACTTCTCTGTATTTTCTGCTTATGAGAATCAGGCAATGGGGCTTCTGGTATGTGGCGTAGATGGATTTATCAATGCAACTGCCAACTTTGCACCGGAATATACCGTAAATACTTACCAGAGTGCAAAGCGCGGTGATTTCAATGAGGCTGCAAAATGGTTCAACAAGATGGTAGAAGCTATGGATATCTATGCATACAGCACACCACTGTTCCTGGCATGCAAACAGGCTATGTACTATCGTGTACTGCATCATGACGGACAGGAAAGACTTCCGGCACTTTCTCTTGATGCGACTGCAAAGGCAAATGTATACAATAAGATGAGAGATCTTCAGCTTTTATAAGAGACAGGAGTAAGCACACATGATAATGGATCAGTTGGAGCGCTTCCGATGTTATCAGAGAAGTGTTCCGGAATTATGGGATGCTGTCCGTTTCGTAGAGCGTGTCCGTAAAGAACAGCTTCCTCCGGGCAGATATCCGGTTGGCAAAGGCTTTGCTTTCGTTCAGGAGGGAAATACGAGAAGTTTTGAAGAAGCAGACTTTGAAGTACACCGCAATTATCTGGATGTGCAGATCCTTCTGGAAGGCTCTGAGATGTGGGAATATGCGGACCGGACAGATTTGACTGTAAAGACGCCTTATGATCCGGAAGCAGACATTGAATGGCTTTCCGGACATGGAAGCAGGATTCAGATGAAGCCGGGAATGTTTTATCTGGTTTATCCGGATGACGGACACAAACCATGCTGCCATGAAAAGGAACAGACATCTTATCGCAAGGTGGTTGTGAAGATAAAAATAGACAGTTTGCTCCATGGAGTTCCAAAGATGGAAAAGGCAGCAGTCTATGGCAAAGGAGATAGAAGATGGATATAAAGATTGACGAAATTGTAAAGCAGGTTCTGTCTGAGATAGATGCTCCTTCCAGACCGGTGCAGCCCAAGACGACCTTCGTTCTGGAGGAGACACCGACATTGACTGGAAGTGAAGTTGGCAAAACAGCGGTTCTTGATTCGCAGGAAGATTATGTGATCAAAAATTATGTTCTTCCGGAAGTGGGACCAAAGGAAATTCTGGTATCTGTGGAGGGGTGCATGATTTCTCCGTCAGATGTTACCGAATTTCTGAAAGAAAGAAGAGCTGCTGGCTCTTCTGCACAGGGGCAGGAAGGAACCGGTATTATTGTAAAAGTAGGAAGTGAGAATCTTCAGGACGCCAGGGGAAAGGTCCTCAAAGTCGGAGATAAAGTGATCGCCGCAAAGAAAGCTGGATTTGGCGGCATAGCTACATATGGCGGAAGAAAAGCAAATACAACAGCACCAAATGGCTGGTTTGCAAATTATATTGTATTACCGGCAGGACAGCAGGTTTATCAGGTAAATGATCTGGATCTGGAATCCAGATTGCTGATAACAAGAAGTATTTCTATCTACACAGAAGTAGAACGTATGGTCAAAATGTGCAAACTGGATGCTACGAAGACCGCAGTTGTGCTTGGCTGTGGTATGGAAGGTCTGCTGACTATGGCGGCATTAAAAACACTTGGCATTGACAAGATCATTGTGATCGATCAGGAAAGCGAAAAGAATCGTGCGATGGAATTCGGTGCATGGGAATTTGTTGGTTCTCATGGAAAGAATGGTGTTTCTGGTGTACAGGATAAGATTCGTGCAGCAGCAGGTGATATGGCAGATGCTGTATTTATCTGTACAGATTCTGTAATGGGTCGCAATGTGGCAAGAAGATTTATGAAAAACAGTGGAAGCATCTGTGAAATGGGATTCTTATGCGGTTGGAGAAGAACTCCTACAGCAAGATATTTTGAAGACAGCATGCCGGTGGGTGGAAGATTTTATGCGGCAAGAGATTATGAAAACTGCATGAATTTCCTTGCAAAAGCCGCTGAATTGAAATTACCGTTATACAAGCTGATCACTCACAGATACAAACTGGAGGAAATCAATGAGGCAATGTGGACGGTCGTTCGTGAAGAAGGACTTGGAATTGCCGTGTTTAATCGATAAAGCAGTTCCTATGAAATTTTAATATAACCATAAAAAACCACATCGATGATTCGATGTGGTTTTTTGTTGGATTTGATTATTCGCTTATGCAAAATGATGTGTTGCGGCATCTTCTTCAACAAGACGAACGGTCTCTTCAGAAGGATTGGAGATTACCGCTGCAAGAATAATCTCACATGGTGGATTCTGTTTTACTGATTCAACAGCTGCAGTAATTGCCGATACATCACCGCTCATAAAGATGACTTCATGTCCGCCACATTTACCATTCCAGGTACGAAAAGATACATCAGCTGTCTTGAGCATCTGGTCAATGACCATGACCGCATTACAGCTTCCCAATACTTCAACTAATCCGAATGCTCCGTATTTCATAATATGATCCTCACTTTAAACAAATATTCAGGCATATTATTTGCCTGCTGTCATATACATTGCCGGTTCTGTGTCATGAGCAGGAGAAGCAATGATCGTGTGTGAAAAGATCTTTGTCAGCGGCTCAGCTACTTTAAGGGCTGCATCCATTGCAGCGGTTACATCAGATACGGAACCTCGCATTTTTACGCATGCACCGGCACCAAGACGGTTACGTTCGATATTCTGGATTTTTACATTGGCTGCCTTGGAAGCAGCATCAAGTGCTACGAAGCAGGCAGCAAGACTGTCAAGTTCAAAAATACCAACTGCCATGCCATTATAATTCTCTGCCATAATACCTCCATCAATCATTATATAGAATATGATTTTATACATTTTATACTAATATCATTATACCTTTTTTGGTGTCGAAATACAAGAATAAATTATGATTTTTTGTGGCTTTTATTTGTGGTTTTTTGTTGGATTGGGAAGCCCTCTTTGTGTTGTACAATGGAGATTTAAAGGAGTATGCTTTGGTTCTAAAGACCAGAAGACATACTCCTTTATTTTATCATGGCATTGATATTTTAAATGTGAATCTTTGTGCCTGTCTTGCCCTGAATACCGTCTTTGGCTTTTTCAAGAAGAGTGATCATGGCAGTGCGCCCTTCTTTAGAAGATGCAAAATCCATGGCGGCCTGTACCTTTGGAAGCATGGAACCAGGTGCAAATTGACCTTCTTCCACATATTTCTGGGCTTCTTCAACAGACATCTCGTCAAGCCATTTTTCGTTTTCTTTGCCGAAGTTTACGGCAACTTTTTCGACAGCGGTGAGAATGATCAGCATGTCAGCATCCAGTTCTTTTGCAAGCAGACAGCTTGCAAAATCTTTATCGATAACGGCAGATGCACCTTTGAGATGGTCTTCCTGAAGTGTAACCGGAATGCCGCCACCACCACAGCAAATAACGATCTTGTTTGCGTCAACAAGACTGTTGATTGCATCCTGTTCAACGATCTCAACTGGTTTCGGGGAAGCAACTACGCGGCGATATCCGCGTCCGGCGTCTTCTTTCATGACATATCCATATGCTTTTTCTGCATGTTCTGCCTGCTCTTTGGTCATAAAGTGTCCAATTGGTTTGCTTGGATTCTGGAATGCAGGATCATTTTCGTCTACGCGTACCTGAGTGACGACTGTAACAACCGGTGTGCGCATAAATCCGCGCTTCCGGAGTTCTTCACGAAGAGCATTCTGCAGGTCATATCCGATATAGGCCTGACTCATGGCAACGCAGACGGAGAGCGGTGTATTTGGCTGATTCTCATCTTCTCTGGAAAGTGCAGCCATAGCATTATTGATCATGCCTACCTGCGGTCCATTGCCATGTACAACGACTACCTGATGACCTTCTTCGATCAGATCACACAGTGCTTTGGCTGTAGTTTTTACAGCCTGCATCTGTTCTGGAAGAGTATTGCCAAGGGCGTTTCCGCCCAGAGCAATGACGATTCTTTTTCTTTTATACATTGTAAAAACCTACCCTGAACAATAGTTTATTTCATGATTCTTGGTGCTGCTTTTACTTCAAGTTTCTTCAGGATGTCCTGTGGATTCTCAAATTTAGCGAGCATGATCATAGCTGCAATGATATATGGCTTGAAGCTTGCTTCTTTGTAAAGCGGGATTCTGTAACGATCGAATACAGATCCGTCAACTTCACCTGTTTCACAGCTTACACCAGTGATATCAGCTGGCAGGCAGTGCAGATACAGAGCTTTTCCGTCTTTTGTTGTTTTCATAAGTTCTTCTGTGCAAGCCCAGTCTTTGTGCTGTGCATTCTGTGCAAGAAGTTCTTTTTCCAGTTTGTCGATTCCGTCGAAGTCGCCTTCTCCGTACAGGTTTGTACGTTTTTCCATAGCTGCGAATGGAGCCCAGCTCTTTGGATATACAATATCAGCATCTTTGAATGCTTCTTCCATGCTGTTTGTCTTTGTGAAGGAACCACCGGTAGCTTCAGCGTTCTTTTTAGCGATTTCTTCAACTTCCGGCATTACATCATATCCTTCCGGATGAGCGAGAACTACGTCCATACCGAAACGAGTCATCAGTCCGATCACACCCTGCGGAACGGAGAGTGGTTTACCATAAGAAGGAGAGTAAGCCCATGTCATAGCGAGTTTTTTGCCTTTAAGGTTTTCAACACCGCCGAATTCATGGATGATGTGAAGCATATCTGCCATACACTGTGTAGGATGGTCAACATCACACTGAAGGTTTACAAGAGTAGGTCTCTGCTCAAGAATTCCATCTTTGTTTCCTTCTGTAACAGCGTCCATGAATTCTTTCTGGTATTCATGACCTTTTCCGATGTACATGTCATCGCGGATACCGATTACATCAGCCATAAAGGAAACCATGTTTGCTGTTTCGCGAACAGTTTCGCCGTGTGCGATCTGAGATTTCTTTTCGTCGAGATCCTGTACTTCCAGACCAAGAAGGTTACAAGCGGAAGCGAAAGAGAAACGTGTACGTGTGGAGTTGTCACGGAAGATGGAGATTCCAAGACCACTTTCGAATACTTTTGTAGAGATGTTGTTTTCTCTCATGAAACGGAGAGCATCAGCTACTGTGAATACTGCTTCGAGTTCTTCGTCTGTTTTGTCCCATGTCCAGAA
>CAKRPO010000027.1 GCA_934378195.1 uncultured Blautia sp. | reverse complement strand
CGAGCCTTCTTTGCTATACCTGTACTGCTATTCATGATACTCGCGCGAGTAATCTTATCATTACCAAATTTTTTACGTATCTCATCCATCGTCGCATCCAGTTTTCTGCGACGTTCTTTCTTTTCATTATCTTCAAATTTCTCCGCATTCGGGTTGCTACAATATCACATTGTTCAAGAAGAATCGGAAGCACCTGTTCTACTGAAACAATGTCATCATTAAAAGTGGTTTCCACACTAAATCCCTTAGCCTCCTCAGGCTGTGCTCTGACCGCTGAATCATCAATCCCACAGGCATACTGATAGAGCTGGTGTCCGGCTTTGTTTCCCAGTAATCTCTGAATTTCCGCTTCACTGGCGTGTGCCATATCACCAATCGTGTGAATTCCGACTTCTGTTAATTTCTTCTCAGATGCTTTGCCCAGAAATAATAAATCTCTTACAGGAAGCGGCCACATTTTAATCGGAATCTCGTCCGGAAAAAGAGTATGTACTTTATCTGGTTTTTCAAAATCCGAAGCCATTTTTGCCAGTAATTTGTTGGTAGATATTCCGATATTTACTGTAAAGCCAAGTTCATTTCGAATCTTATCCTTGATTTCAAATGCAGTCTTTACAGGATCCGGATATATCAGAGAAGTCCCTGACATATCCAGAAACACCTCATCAATCGAGAAGGATTCCATCACCGGTGCGTAGGACACACAAATCTCCTTAAATGCTCTGGAGCATTTGATGTATAACTCAAAATCACTTTTCGCGATTACAAGATTCGGGCATTTACGAAGTGCCATTGCCACTGGTTCGCCTGTCTGTATTCCGAATTTTTTTGCTGGAATTGACTTCGCCACAACGATTCCTGTACGTTTTTTCGGATCACCGCCAATACAGGCTGGAATGTCTCTGAGATCCGGTAATCCCTCTTTTACTCTGCGTGCAGATTCCCATGAAAGAAATGCACTGTTTACATCTATGTGAAAAATTAATCGATTCATATTTTTATGATATACTGAACTGATTCATCTGTAAATAAGCAAAATACAAAAAAGAGACAGAATATAATTGTATCACTTTTCTGTCTCTTTTCACATTATTATTTCATTACTATTAATTTTTTTACTGAAGATACTGGTTTGAATTCCAGATCACACCTACAAGTCTGGCGATACAAGCCTTCAGATCTTCCATATCCAGAGTTCCGGCTTCCAGTTCTCTGTGCATATTGTCATGATCACCAAAGCATCCAGGCATTACCAGATCATTTCCAGCTCTCATACATCCAGATGCAGTACAGTTGTCGCCATGTTCTGTCGTAGTCCAGTCAGTCATGATCATGCCCTTAAAGCCCCATTCGTTTCTGGCTGTTTCAGTACAGAGATCATAATTGTTTGCTGCATGCACACCATTGATCAGGTTGTAACTGGTCATGATGGACATCGGCTGTGACTGTCTGACCGCAATTTCGAATCCTTTCAGATAAACCTCACGAAGTGCACGCTCAGATACAACACTGTCAGATCCCATACGATTATCTTCCTGGTTATTACATGCAAAATGTTTTATCGTTGTTCCACATCCATAGTTAGACTGTACACCCTCTGTCATCGCTGCTGCAATACTTCCGGATACATATGGATCCTCAGAATAATACTCAAAATTTCTTCCACAAAGTGGATTTCTGTGAATATTCATACCCGGTGCCAGCCAGAGTGTCACACCAAAGTATTCCATCTCTGTCCCGATCATTGCTCCGACTTCACGAATCAGTTTCTGATTCCAGGTCTGCGCGAGAAGTGTTCCAACAGGAATTGCTGTACAGTACTGATAATATCTTTCTCCCGGAAGTTCTTTGGAATCATCATAAAACAATCCGCCCTCAAGGCTGAATTCAAATGGCATACTGACAATACTTCCATCATTGACATGATAATATTTCATCAGGCGAAGCCCTGCCGGTCCATCTGCAAGAACAATACTCGCCAGTCCTTTATCGATGGCACATCTGTGTGTTTCTCCCGCAGATCCCGGAACGAAAATTCCGGCTGCTCCAAGGTTTCCTCCCTGTGCCTTACCTGGATCTCCTGCTGCCAGATCTATCAGTTCTTCTTCAGACAATATATCCACAAAATCCATTGCCTCTTTTTCATACAACGCACTATTCTTCTTATACTCTACAACTTCTGTTGTAAAATCGTTCGCATACAATCCTGCAACTGTCAGTTTTTCTTCCTGTGCCTGCTGCTCTGCTGCACTTTCACGGGCTGTTGTTTTTCCCGGTTCCTGTGTCATTTCTTCTAATTTCTGTTTCAATGGAAACAGATTTTTGACCTGACGGAGAATCACTTCTTTGTCCAGCTTTACACCACCACAAAGTTTCGCAGATGCAAGACTGTTTCCAATCCAGATTCCATAAAAACCACTCTCCAGAATCCATGCCGCTCTCTTTTCATCATAAGACGTCAGCTGGTCCACAGAAATCTCCAGAGATATTTTTTCAATTTTTCCAGGTTTCAGTTCCGATGTCTTTGCATAAGCTGTCAGGCGTCGTGCTTCTTTTTCCAGAATGCCTCCTGGAAGAGAAACGTACATCTGTACTACTTCTTTACCGGAAGTCTGACCAACATTTTTCACCTGTGCAGATGCCGTGATCTTACCATTCTTTACACTTTCCAGGCTACAGTCGAATATATCAAACTCTGTATAGGAAAGTCCGTAGCCAAATCCATAGCGAACCGGAACTTCAAACGTATCAAAATAGCGATACCCTACATAAATTCCTTCTTTATAAACTTCTGTCTCAACATTTTCGTTGTTGTGAGAAAATGTATCTGCATTCGGATAATCCTCATATTCATAAGCCCATGTATCAGTCAGTTTTCCAGACGGAGTTACTTTTCCGGAAACCACATCCGCAAATGCATTTCCACCTTCCATTCCCGGCTGTACGATAAGCAGAAGTGCTTTGATATTTTCAAATTCGTCCATAAAAGAAAGATCCACCTGAGCACCGGCATTGATCACCACGATCACATTACGGTAATATGCACAGATATTTGCCAGCATCTCATACTCTTCGTCCTTCAGATAATAATCGCCTTTGTCCGCGATGCGATCTGCACCTTCACCGGCAATACGACTGAGTACGTAGATTGCAGTATCCGTATTTGCCCCTTCTGCCGGTTTCTGGATCGGATCCCCAGCCGGCATGATAAATGGTGTTGTACTGTAAACAGAAAAGAAATCCATCGTATCCGCACCTTCACCTGTTCTGGAAAGAATGTCATTCTTCCAGTCCTGACGTGCCTGATCATAGATTTTGTCATAGCTGTCAATCCATTCTTCCGTAGTTACCTGAAAACCGGCATTTTTCATACCCTGACAGATAGAAACTTTTTCTCGTTCATTCACATCACCGGAACCGGTACCACCTTTGATCGTCTTTCCTGCACCAGCTCCATAAAGAGCAACTGCACTTCCTGCTTTCAGAGGTAGGACCTGCTCTTCATTTTTCAGAAGGACGATTCCCTCTGCTGCGGCACGACGGGCAAGTTTACGGTGTTCTGTTTCCCATGGCTGAATCTCCGGATTAGTGGTTCCGGAAAATGTTCTTTCTTTTAATGTACGTGTCATGCTTATTCCTCTCCAATAAAGTCTGCAAATGTTTCTTTTATGAGCTGTTCATCATCTGTATCTGCATTCAGGACCAGCGTCTTACTTAAATCCAGACTGAAGATTCCCATAATAGATTTTGCGTCTACATAGTATTTACCACTCTGCAGATCCATATCACAGTCAAATTTACTGCAAAGTTTGTTGAATTTATCCGCATCCTGCATGGATACGATCTTTACTGTTAATTTTACCATAATCTGACTCCTTTTTCATTTATTTATTCAGGCGGAGTTCCCACTCCATCCTGCCTTGTTATCTGTAAAACTGTTTTGTCTTTAATTGAAATATTTTCTGAGAAGGTATGTAGGTGTGCAGCTCCATGCATGACAGTAGCTGTTTACAATGCTGCTTCCATACGGAGACTCTGCCGGATTTTCCGGATTGTAAAGTTCCCAGAAAGTATCCGCACCGTGATTGATCATGCCTCCCCAGTAATATTTCATATATTCCATTGCCTGGTCTTTTTTGCCGCACATCAGAAGTGCTTCCACAAAATGATGATTCATGTATGGAGAAACCATTCCTTTTTCTGGTTTCAGTGCAACGACTTTGTCCAGAATTTCAGCGCCTTCTTCAGCAGTTACAGCACCGGCAAGAATCAGCCATACCTGGCTGGCATAATTGATCTGTTTTTCATCACCGCTCACAAACAGACCTGTCTCTTCATCCAGAAGATATTCTTTTGCTGCTGCGGTCTTTTCCTCTACTTCTTTTGCAAGTTCCTCTGCCGTTGCTGTATCTCCGAGGATTTCTGCGATCTTCTGGACTTTTTTTGCACAGTAGATATAAACGCCCTGCATAGCGGTCTGTTTGTTCAGGCCTTCTGTCCAGTCGATAAAGCCCCAGAATCCTTCGCCGTTTTTCATTAGATGTTTTTCATCAAACTGCTCTCCGGCGATTTCCATCTGACGGTAAGCACATTTACTCAAATCTTCCAGAGTTTCTCTGTCGCCGGACGCTTCATAGTAATCCAGAAGGGTTGCTCCGAAGAACATAGAGTAATCCAGAAGGAAGGTATCATCTACAATAAATTTCGGCTCTGTGAACAGGCAGGCACTTACCTGACCGTTGTCTTTTGTCTGTCCGGCAAACAGGTAGAGGCATCTTTTGACCAGAGCCATGTTGTGGAATGTTTCATAGTTTGCAAGTGCCTGAAGTCTCAGGTCTCCGAGCCACAGACGGCGGTCTCTCTTTGGTCCGTCCTCAAATACAGACTGCATACAATTGTGCAGGGTACGAAGACTCACTCTGTCCAGTTTACGGATCATTTCGTCATCGCTCTCTACCGGTTTCACATCTTCCATGCGAACAGAAGAAACACTGGTGCAGAATACATCTTCCACTACCATCTGCCATTTCAAGGAAGTATCGATTGCCTCAATCTCCATGTAACGGAATGCGTATCTTCTTGGAAGTTTCAGTTCTGCCGGAAGAACATCGATATGAATAAATTCTTCCTGGATCCAGCCACGGCTGATCCATCCGTCATAATCTGCGGAATCCTCCGTCATTTCTTTTGCAATCTCACCGAATTTCAATCTGAAAAATGCCGGTGCATCCTGCGGACTTCCTACGGAATTCAGTTTCAGGGTAACATATCCTACCTGATGGTCTCCGAAATCCAGACAGATCCTGTCACCCTTTGCCATATGATAGGTAGAAAGATTTTCGATGTCCTCTTTTTTGTGAACTTCTGGAAAAATATCCGTACTCTTTGCAATATCTACGATAGCTACTGGTCGAACAACTGTCTTGATGAGTTCCGGTGTACATGCTTCTGCTTTTTTTACAAGATCATCATTGGTCACACGGACCATATTTAAATCAATACTTACTGCTGCCATTAAATAACCCTTTCCTATATAAGTATATATAATCATTTATTTTTCCATCATATTTTATAGGAAATAATACAGATACGTCAACAACTTTCATTCATCTTCATCTTTACAATCCACAGCAACTGTCGTATCTTATAACAGGATGAGAAATTTTTTGAATTATTGGGGAATTGTATATGTGTGAAAATACGAAAAAAAAGGCCCGTTCCATCGAAATGGTAACGGGTTCTTTGTGGAAAAATATCTTTTTATTCAGCATTCCGCTGATGTGTTCTCAGCTTCTGGAAGTTGTCTTTAATTTAAGTGATGTTGCGGTTGTCGGTCGATTTGCAGATTACAAAGCTCTTGGAGCAGTTGGTTCTACCACTTTACTTGTAACATTGTTTGTCGGATTTCTGATCGGTATGGGCAGTGGTGTCAATGTACGAACCGCTCATGCACTGGGATCTGGTAACCAACAGACTACAGAAGAAACTGTTCATTCTGCTTTGATCCTCTGTGCAATGATGGGCTTGCTGGTTGGTGCAGTCTGTTTCTTCTTTTCCGGTGGCATGCTGCGCTTATTACATACCAAGGATGATCTGATCGGGCAGGCTTCTCTTTATCTTAAAATCTATGCGATTGGTCTCCCTGCCATGGGAGTCTACAATTTTGGTAATGGTGTGTTAAGTGCACGGGGAGATACAAAGCGACCACTCTACTATCTGGCTGCAGCAGGTGTTCTGAATGTCATTCTTAACCTTTTTTTTGTTATTGTATTGCATATGGCGGCTGCAGGTGTTGCCACTGCAACTGCGATCGCACAGTATGTTTCCGCCGGACTTATCATGGCGCATTTGCTCCGTCGTAAGGATGAATGCCATGTATCTCTGAAAAAAATCAGATTTCACAGAAAGGCCTGTACTGACATACTACTGATTGGGATTCCTGCCGGTATCCAGAATGCGATCTTTGCAATCGCAAACCTGTTTGTACAGAGTGGTGTTAATTCCTTTGATACTTATATGGTTTCCGGAAGTGCTGCTGCCACCAATGCGGACACGATTATTTACAATGTCATGTATGCGTTTTACATTGCATGTTCCAGTTTCATGGGACAAAATTATGGCGCCGGAAACAAAAAAAGAGTGCTCAGAAGTTACTTTATCAGTCTGTTTTACTCCTTTATGATCGGATTGATCCTGGGACTGCTCCTTTTTATTTTCGGACATCAGTTCCTGTCTCTGTTTGCAACAGACGCGGCAGTTATTGATGCAGGTATGCAGAGAATCAAGATCATGGCTTTTTCGTATTGCGTCTCAGCCTTTATGGACTGTACAATTGCCGCATCACGCGGGCTCGGCAAAACCATCATCCCAACGATCATTATCATTATGGGATCCTGTGTCTTCCGTATTGTATGGATCTATACAGTATTCGCATGGGTACATGCCATCCCGGCGCTGTTCCTTTTGTATCTTTTCTCCTGGATCATCACATCCATCGCGGAGATTACTTACTTTATCATCATCTACAGGAAACTCTGATCCTGTAGATGATTTTTTTATTTTATCAACAAATAAGTAAACTTATGTAGATAAAATTTCTTTTCTCCTCTGGTATCATGTTAAATTATTATCATTTTTAAAAATTTCATTGTTTTTTTATTGCTTTTATTGATGAATTATGTATAATTAACTCTATGAGAAGTTGGTAGCGTCCACTTCTTAGAGGTTAAAGAAGCCAGCATGTAGATGGCTCTATTAAAGAAGAGAGGTAAATGTAAGATGGCAAAAATCGATTTAACTAAGTATGGCATCACAGGAACAACTGAAATTGTGTACAATCCTTCTTACGAAGTATTATTCGAGGAAGAGACCAAAGCAGGTCTTGAAGGATTTGAAGTAGGCCAGGAAACAGAACTTGGCGCTGTTAACGTTATGACAGGTATCTACACAGGACGTTCTCCTAAAGATAAATTCATCGTTATGGATGAGAACTCCAAAGATACAGTTTGGTGGACTTCTGATGAATACAAGAACGACAACCATCCTGCAACACAGGAAGCTTGGGAAGCTTGTAAAGAAATTGCCAAAAAAGAACTTTCCAACAAGAGACTTTTCGTAGTTGACGCATTCTGCGGTGCTAACGCTGATACTCGTATGGCTATCCGTTTCATCGTTGAAGTTGCATGGCAGGCACATTTTGTTACAAACATGTTCATCCAGCCAACAGCTGAAGAACTTGAAACATTTGAGCCGGATTTCGTTGTATACAATGCTTCCAAAGCAAAAGTTGAAAACTATAAAGAACTTGGTCTTAATTCCGAGACAGCTGTAATGTTCAACATTACATCCAAAGAGCAGGTTATCATCAACACATGGTACGGCGGAGAAATGAAGAAAGGTATGTTCTCCATGATGAACTACTTCCTTCCGCTGAAAGGCATCGCAGCTATGCACTGCTCTGCAAACACAGACATGAATGGCGAAAACACAGCTATCTTCTTCGGACTTTCCGGAACAGGTAAAACAACTCTTTCCACAGACCCGAAACGTCTCCTGATCGGTGATGACGAACACGGCTGGGATGACAACGGTGTATTCAACTTCGAAGGTGGATGCTACGCTAAGGTTATCAACCTTGACAAAGAATCTGAGCCAGATATCTACAATGCAATCAAACGTAACGCTCTTCTTGAGAACGTAACTGTTGATGCTAACGGAAAGATTGATTTCGCTGACAAGAGCGTAACAGAAAACACTCGTGTTTCCTACCCGATCGACCACATCGAAAAAATCGTTCGCCCAATCTCTTCTGCACCGGCAGCTAAGAACGTAATCTTCCTGTCTGCAGATGCATTTGGCGTACTTCCGCCAGTATCTATCCTGACAGAAGCTCAGACACAGTACTACTTCCTGTCCGGATTCACAGCAAAACTTGCTGGTACAGAGCGTGGAATCACAGAACCTACACCTACATTCTCTGCTTGCTTCGGCCAGGCATTCCTGGAACTGCATCCAACCAAATATGCAGAAGAGCTTGTTAAGAAAATGGAAAAGAGCGGAGCAAAAGCTTACCTCGTTAATACAGGATGGAACGGAACTGGAAAACGTATCTCCATCAAAGATACCCGTGGTATCATCGATGCAATCCTTAACGGAGATATCCTGAACGCTCCTACAAAGACAATTCCTTACTTCAACTTCGAAGTTCCTACAGAACTGACTGGTGTTGACACAGGAATCCTTGACCCACGTGACACATATGCAGACGCTGCTCAGTGGGAAGAAAAAGCAAAAGATCTTGCTGCAAGATTCATCAAGAACTTTGCTAAATATGAAGGAAACGAAGCTGGTAAAGCACTTGTTGCTGCTGGTCCTCAGTTATAATTTCATAACAGATAGCAAAACCAAAGGGGCTGCCGTTTAACGACAGCCCCATACTTTTATCTATACCTAAAACTACTACGAAACGAGATGATAACACATGAGTTGGTATAATGAAGCAATTTTTTATCACATTTATCCATTAGGTCTTGCCGGTGCGCCAAAGCAGAATGAATATACCACCCCGGTACACCGCCTGAACACGCTTTTTCCATGGATTGACCATATCCAGGAAATCGGCTGCACTGCCTTGTATATCGGACCGCTCTTCGAAAGTGTCGGCCACGGATATGAAACAACTGATTATAAGAAGCTGGACTCTCGTCTCGGAACAAATGAAGACCTGACCGCTTTTGTCAAAGTCTGTCATGACAAAGGAATCAGGGTAATCTTTGACGGTGTCTTCAATCACACCGGACGTGATTTCTTTGCTTTTAAAGATATTCAGCAGAACCGTGAACATTCCAGATATCTAAACTGGTACTGCAATGTGAATTTCTGGGAAAATAATGAATATAACGATGGATTTTCTTACGAGAACTGGGGTGGATACAATCTGCTTGTCAAACTGAATCAGCGAAATCCGGAAGTTCAGAATTATATTTGTGACGTGATCCGTTACTGGGTTTCTGAGTTTGATGTAGATGGAATCCGTCTGGATGCTGCCGATGTACTGGATTTTGATTTCATGCGTGCGCTTCGCCGTACTGCCGAAGAAGTAAAACCTGATTTCTGGCTGATGGGTGAAGTAATCCATGGGGATTACAGTCGCTGGGTAAATGGAGAGACACTGCACAGTGTCACAAACTATGCCCTGCACAAAGCACTCTATAGCGGTCATAACGATCACAACTATTTCGAGATTGCCCATACGGTAAAATATCTGCAGAATATGGGAGATCTGGATCTGTACAACTTTGTAGATAACCACGATGTAGAAAGAATCTATACAAAGCTGTCTAATAAATCTCACTTTACACCTGTCCATATCCTGCTCTATACTCTTCCGGGAGTCCCAAGCATTTACTATGGTTCCGAGTTCGGAATTGAAGGACGCAAAGAACATTCTTCTGACGACAGTCTGAGACCTGCTCTTAATATCAAGGATTATGAAGATGCCATTGCCTCAAATCCATGTACAGCACTTATCGCAGCTCTCGGTAAGATCAGGCAGCATACACCAGCATTAAGTTATGGAAGCTATGCCGAATTGCATCTTACCAACCGTCAGTATGCATTTGCTCGTGATCTGGATGGTGTGCGTGTAATCGTAACGGTCAACAACGATGACAATGAAGCATGGATGAATCTTCCTGCTGGAAATGCAGCTGAATACGTCGGCACTCTGACTGGTCAGAGGGTTGCTGTCGAAGGTGGACACATCAATGTATGTGTGGGGGCAAACAGTGGAGAAATCTGGGTTCCAGCCGGAAATCTTGAAGAATACCAACCATTTAAAGCTGAGTTTTCAATGCGAGAGGAAACTGTTGAACCAGAGTCTGTAGCTGAAGTACCGGCAGAAGAAACATCTGTCCCTGAAATATTTTCCGAAAACAGGAATTCTATCGTTGAAGAAACTCCTGTTCCTCAGAAAGAAGTCAACAACGAAGAAGCTACAGAAACTAAAGCATCCCCTGCCGCCTCTGTACAGGAAGCTGCAAGCACAAAAGAAGACACCGCTGAAACTCCTGCTTCTGCTGAAAAAGAGCCTGTCAATTTCGATCCGAACAAAGCTCCTGAAGACATGATCATCGAAGAGCTCCAGGCTGGCATCCTCGCAAAGATGGCAAATAACGGTCCTGTCACCGACCAGATGAAAAAGACTGTCTCTGACAATATCTGGCACGATTCTCTGGTCAACTGGATCAAGAGCTTCCGCTGATTTATATCTTTCAAATTGACAAAAAAAGATTAAAAAAAGGAACATCTATCACCATTTTGTGTAGATGTTCCTCTTTTAGTTTCTTTTTATTCTCTACGCTGTTTTGTTATGCACAGTCCCGGTCAGTCTCTGTCTCAGTTCTCCACCGAGCATCGTCACAAATACACTGACTACAAACACAGAAATGCATCTGTCCAGATAATCTGTCAGGAACTGTACTGCAAAGATACTTCCAGTCAGCCCAAGAGGTGTTCTGGAAAGAAGCTGGACCAGAATAGAAGATCCGGATGAGGTCACGCCTCCAAACAATACTGCATTAATCACAGAACTCACAATTGTTCCAGGCACAGTAATCATCCCTGCTGCCAACAGCACCTTCGCTTTCTTTACGGATAACTTACGAAACACAAGTCCGCTCATGATACCAGTGATAATTCCCACCGGTGCAAAATACAGAGAATAAATATCCACAGTCATTCCCATAAAAATTCCACTGATCAGGTTCGGCAGCATACCAAACCATGGTCCAAGAATGGCTCCTGTCAGAATCGTTCCGATACTATCCAGATAAATCGGCAGCTTCATAAACAGTGCAATCTGACCGCCGACAATATTGATTCCTACTGCCAATGCCACCAGGCAGATCTGATAAGCATTAATTTTGTTACCTGTGTGAACTTTTTTGTTACTTTCCATTGTTGTCTTCATTCTGTCACCTCTTTACAGCTCATGCAGAAGCATAAACTCTTCTTTATTCCATCTGCTTCCATCATTTTTTCTAAGTACCCGTTCCATAAAGAATGCAAAAAATCTCTCAGAATCCGTTTCTGTAAGAATTTTGCTGTTCGGTTCTTTTTTCCAGAAGTTCATGGAGTCTACAACTGTCTGTCCACGACAGAGTCCATCAGTTGCAACCGCTGTAAAGCTGTCAAATCCATCACACATGGAACGGTCAATAAAATATGCCACCGCCAGAGGATCGT
Organism: uncultured Blautia sp.; assembly: GCA_934378195.1. Classification (GTDB taxonomy): domain Bacteria; phylum Bacillota; class Clostridia; order Lachnospirales; family Lachnospiraceae; genus Blautia_A. The sequence continues at coordinate 20,831 of CAKRPO010000027.1, read as the reverse complement.
TGATCACACAGCCAATGATACCTTCCTGTTCCCAGTGAAAATCCATATAAAAACCTGTAATCTTGCGGATAAATTCGCCCATCTCCGGATCCAGCCTGCACATATATTCCAGTCTGTTCGGTGTCAGGACAATCTCTCTCGTGACATCCAGTCCTATCATATGAATCTTGCTTCCTGCCTTTGCAAAAAGATCATACACAACTGCCGCAGCATCCGGATCACACCAGTAATTGTACTCTGCAACCGGAGAACAGTTCCCATGACTCTTGAAACTCCCACCCATGGATACAATCTCTTCTACCTGATCGATCAGTTCCGGTCTCGCAGAAAATACTTTTGCCAGGTTTGTCATCGGACCAAGTGCTATAATAGAAATCTTTTCTTTTTCCAGAAGTTCTGTCAGGAAATCAACTGCATTCTGCTTTTCACATTCTCCGTCTGCTTCTGGAAGAAAGCTTTCTCCAAGTCCATCCATTCCATGCGTATCTTTCGCATCGATATATTCTTCCCGAAGCGGCACTGCTTCTCCGATATAAACCGGAATATCCAGTCTTCCAAGCTGTTTCAACACCTTTCTTGCATTGGCAGCTCCCATGTCAGATGGTACATTGCCGGATACTGTTGTGATTGCCACAATATCGAGCTCCGGTGAATTCGCAGCAAGCATGATTGCAAGTGCATCATCAATTCCCGGATCGCAGTCTATGATAATTTTACGCATAAAAAAACTTCCAACCTTTCCTCTTTCTATGTGAATTCCTATAAAAATCCTCCACAGAAAAAGGTATCATAGATTGAAAGATACCTGTATGACCTAGTTTTTTATACTGGGAGGGTTTCGAACCAGTTATGAAATTAAAATGTTCATATCATTTACTTATGAAACTTTCTGTAGTATAACAAAAGAATCTTCGGAATGCAAGTCCCTTTTTTGCATCCCGGAGTAAAATTTTATTCAAATAATTTCCTGACCATATCTGCATCAAATGTCACAGACGATACATGGTTTACTTCAATCTGATACAGAGCATTTGCAGCAATGTGTTCTGCTGCCTGTTCCAGATCACGAATACCGGTCGTATCAGCAAACTGTTCGATCACTGCCTCAAGACCATCCGGTGCCACTACACACTCTTCTTTTTTGAGACTCATACGCTTCAGAACTTTAGGAAGTGCAAATTTGGAAAAGATAACTTTTTTCTCTTCCGCTGTATAATCCGGAAGTTCAATGACCGCAAAACGGGACATCAATGGTGCACTGATCTGTGCTTTATCATTGGCTGTCGCAATCGGATAAACCCCTACAGTCGGAACCATACATTCCATATAGTTGTCTGTAAATCCAAGGTTATCAAGCAATGTCAGAAGTACATCTGCCGGATTTCCATTTCCTTTGCCATTGGTTGCCTTATCAAGCTCGTTGATAATAAATACCAGGTTTGACTCTCCTGCCATGGAAAATGCTTCCATAATGATTCCTGGTTTCGCATTGGCGTATACACGAGAGCTTCCTGTAAGCTGCTCCGGATCATTGATGGAACTCATATCCAGTGTTGTCCACGGAAGCTTGAGGATTCGTGCAACTGCATAGGCAATCTGGGATTTACCGGTTCCTGCCGGTCCTACCAGAAGCAGTCCATATGCCGGAAGTGTATGCGTACGGTTGATCTGGATGATCGTCTCAATAATTCTCTGTTTTACTTTTTCCATTCCATAAAGTTCTTCATCCAGAATGCGACGTGCCTCTACCGGATCAATGGATTCAAAGTAATTGTTCTTCCACTGAATGTTCATCATAATGGACAGTGCTCTCTGTGCATGTCTACGCTCTTCCTGTGACACTTCATGAGATCTTGCAACAGCAAGGTTTCTTCTTGCCCACAGACGGATATTATCCGGCATGGTTCTTCCCGCGCATGTCATAAAATCAGTAATACTCTGGATACTGGTCAGTTTCATATCATCGCCGTCTTCGTCTTCCTCATCTCCGTCCGGAAGTTCAGTCGGCGCATTACTTGCAAGAAGACGTTCAATCATAAACTGCAGAAAACCATCCTCCGCCGAAAGCTTTCCACCACCTCCAAAAGCAGTCTCGCGGATCTTGTATACTGCATATCCATCCGTCCCGTTCTGTCCAGATAATCGTACACTGATATGATTTTCACCAAGCCATTTTACAAGGCTTACAAAACGTGCATCAATCTTGAGAATATCTGCCGGAAAAACGCCGTCTTCTTCTTTAAACTCAAAAGAGGACTTCTGGTTTGGATTAGAAAAGACCCCACAGGAATGATGTTTCCACTGGCGGCTTTTATTCTCAATGATCAGGATCGGTTTCTCCGGTGACGGTACTTTCTCATTGGACTGGAATGTTGTATAAGTACATTCCGGATCTTTTTTTTCTGTTTTGCTGTTACTGAAATCAAATACTGGCATAATAAACTGCTACTCCTCTTTTATTCTTGTATTGTTGCAATAACTGATTTCTCAGTTACATTTCTCATGATCGCAAATCATGTATCGCTAGTTCTGATAGAATTCTCCGGTACATACATCATAAATTCCCCGTGGGGTGATGCGAATCTCCGGAATAACCGGAAGTGCCATAAAGGAAAGTGTAATAAACGGTGCCATTCCCTCTGGTACCCCCATTTCATGAGCTTTGCGAATCATGCGTTCCAGTTTTCTGTGACTGTACTGAAAGCCGGCATCACTCATCAGACCCATAATCGGAAGCTCAAGCGTATCATATACCTGATGGTCCCCCACCAATGTATATCCACCCTGTGTACGTATCAGTTCCTGCACAGCAAGATACATATCCTCATCATTGTCACCAATCACAATAATATTATGCGAATCATGAGAAACACTGGATGCGATCGCACCTCCCTGGATTCCAAATCCACTTACGACACCGACACCCGTCTTACCCGTTGCTCTGTGCCGCTCGACCACCGCAATCTTTTGATACTGTGCATCTGCTTTAAACATTCCCTCGCCCGGAAGAATCTGTACTATTTTATGGACAGTTGTAATTTCTCCTTCCTGCATGCCAACTACATGGAACATGCCATCTGAAGATTCCAACTGAAAATCTTCTATAGCAAACTCTCCCACGTGAACTGTATTTTTTAATTCTGCCGGACATTCTCTGACAACAATCTCTTTGTCCTGGTCTACTCTCTTTCCTTTATAATAAACATCCTGAATCGTCATTTCATTCAGGTCATCCACAATCAGAAGATCTGCCTGATATCCGGGTGCAATTGCACCAAGGTGCGACAGACCATAGCATTCTGCAGAATTGATGGTCGCCATACAGATAGCATCCACAGGCTTCATTCCAAGTTTGATGGCCTTACGTACATTATGATCGATATGACCTTCTTTTTCAATATCTTCGATATGTTTATCATCAGTACAGAAGCAAAAACCTTCACCATTCATCTGATTCTGTACAATTCCTGAAACAATTGCTTTCAGATTTCTTGCAGCACTGCCTTCACGAATATGTACGGTCATTCCGTTCCTGCGCTCTTTCATCGCATACGCAAAATCTGAGCATTCATGGTCTGTTGCGATTCCTGCCATCGCATATGCCTGCAGATCCGTATCCGAAAGGAACGGTGCATGGCCATCCCGAACTCTGTTGCTGAACAGTTCCAGTTTGCTGTGCATAGCTTCATCACCGGTTACCACAGATATGTAATCCATAACTTCGCCCAGACCAAGGATTCTTCCTTTTGTGAGATATGGCTCCATATCCTTTGCTGTAAGCGTGCATCCATTATCATCGATTGCTGTTGCAGGAACACATGACGGCATCATCACAAAAACATTTGCATCCACATCCTCTGTCTGATTCAGGATATAATCAATGCCCTTTAAACCGGACACATTAGCAGATTCATGCGGATCTACGATAAACGTAGTCGTTCCGTGTCTGGACGCCACAGTCACCAACTCTGCCGGTGTTACAAGAGTAGATTCCAGGTGTAAATGGCTGTCTATAAATCCCGGGCAGACATATTTGCCACCCAAGTCCGTTTCCTCTACTCCCTGATAGCTGCCGATACCTACGATTATTCCATCAGCTATAGCTATATCGCCTTCCAGGATTTCTCTGGTAAAAACATTCACAATACGGGCATTTTTCAGTACAAGCTCTGCTTTTTCCAGTCCACGGGTAATTTTTGAACATTTCTGATACTTCTGTAACTTCATAAAGCCCACACTCCTTTTTATACCTGCTGCTGACAGCAGTTCTATTTTTACCTTATTTTATGTTTATCTAATCTAATTTAAGTCCGGCAAGTGCCTGGGCAAATGCATTATTCACTGGTTCTGCCGCTTCTTTTTGTTGTTTTTTGAGATATTTCTGTACCTCCCTCTTGTTGACTCCGGCGCCCTCTTTGGCCCTTCTCGCCTGGAAGGAAGACAGTTTTTCCTTATATCCACAGGCACATACAAATGTCTCTTCTTTACCTTTGACCAGCATTTCCATTCTCTTATGGCACTTCGGGCATCGTGCATTTGTTGCACGGGAAATCGTCTCTCTGTAACCACATTCGCGATCCTGACATACCAGCATCTTGCTGTTCTTTCCATTCACTGCAAGCATCCGTTTGCCACAATTCGGACAGATCTTGTTGGTCAGATTATCATGACGGAATGTGCCGTTTCCTGTCTTGATCTCACCCACGATCTCCTCCGTATATTCCCGTATACCGTCAAGAAAAACTTTCTGTTTCAGTTTACCTTTGGAAATATCCGACAGCTTCTTTTCCCAGTCCGCAGTCAGTTCCGGTTTCTTCAGATCCTCCGGCACAAGTTCCAGCAACTGTTTTGCTTTGGAAGTCAGATAGATCTCGTTGCCTCGTTTTTCCATAAGGAACGTATGGAAAAGTTTCTCAATGATATCTGCTCTGGTCGCAACCGTTCCAAGTCCACCGGTCTCACCGAGTGTCTTTGCTGCCTGTGCGTCTTTTGAAGCCATATATCTTACCGGATTCTCCATTGCCGCCAGAAGAGTTGCCTCTGTAAAATGTGCCGGTGGTTTCGTCTTGCCGGATGTCAGGCGAATACTGTCTATCAGAAGCTTATCCCCCTGCTTCATGACCGGAAGATTCTGATCTTTCAGCGTCTGCTCTTCTTCGTCATCTTCTGTGCTTCCACCTTCATAGACTTCTTTCCATCCGGCGCTTACAACGGTCTTTCCGCTTGCCACAAAACTCTGTCCTGCAGCCTTCGCCTCCATAGAGGTCTGTTCATACTCAAATGGCGGATACAGCACACTTAAGAATCTTCGAACGACCATATCATAAATCTTGCGTTCTTCATTTGTCATATGATCCAGCTGTACGAACTGTTCTGTCGGAATAATTGCATGATGGTCACTGACTTTTTTGTCATCCACGAAGCTTCCATTTGTGTGAATTGGTTTACTGATCAATGCTCCTGCCAGCCTCCGATATGGACCTGTCCCACACGCTTTCAGTCGTTCTTTGATTGTAGGAACCACATCCTTGCCGATATACCGTGAGTCCGTTCTCGGATATGTCAGGACCTTGTGATTTTCATAAAGTCTCTGCATGATATTCAGAGTTTCTTTGGCAGAAAATCCGTATTTCTGGTTTGCTTCTCGCTGAAGGGTCGTCAGATCATATAATCCCGGAGCCATTGTTTTCTTCGGTTTGCGGGATACAGACACAATTTCCAGAGAGTTATCGGAAACTTTCTTATAAATATCATCCATACGCTCTTTCTGGAAAGAGCGATAACTGCCACTCTTTGCATCTTTCCAGGTCCACTGAACGCCTCCCGCCTGCAAGGTCACCCCAAAATAGTCCTCCGGCTTAAATTTACGGATTTCTTCTTCTCTTCTTGCAATGATTGCAAGTGTTGGCGTCTGTACTCGTCCACAGGAAAGCTGTGCATTATGCTTGCAGGTCAAGGCCCTTGTCCCGTTGATTCCTACCAGCCAGTCTGCCTCTGCCCTGGCAACTGCTGCACGATAAAGATTGTCATAATCTCTGCCGTCCTTCAGATTGTGAAAACCATCACGTATAGCTTTGTCCGTTACGGAAGAAATCCACAGACGGCGGATCGGTTTGTGACATCCGGACTTATCCAGAATCCAGCGTGCAACCAGTTCACCTTCTCTTCCAGCATCTGTCGCAATAATGATATCTCCGATGTCCTTACGAAAAAGCTGAGTCTTAACTGCCTGATATTGTTTGGAAGTCTGTCGGATGACAACCAGTTTCATCTTGTCCGGCATCATCGGCAGAGTCTCCATATCCCATTTCATATATTTCTTATCGTATTCTTCCGGATCGGCAAGTGTTACAAGATGTCCGAGTGCCCACGTCACAACATATTCTTTGCCTTCCAGGATTCCGTTGCCCTTCTGGATACAGTGGAGTACTCTTGCGATATCTCTTGCCACAGATGGTTTCTCTGCTATTACCAATGACTTCATAATTCTGCCTCTTTCTCAGGTTATTTTCATATAATTTCTTTGATGTGAGTATATCATATCCCAACCAAAAAAGGAAGGTGAGCAACCTTCCTTTATCGCCAAATCCTTTATAACGGATTCTTTGCCAAAATATCATTTCGCTTGTTCTATTTTCCGATCTTATATCCTACGCCTCTCACTGTCTCGATCAGATTTCCGGCACTCCCAAGTTTCTGACGTAGTGTACGGACATGAACATCTACCGTTCGGCTCTCTCCGTCAAATTCATAGCCCCAGATCTGATTCAGAAGCTGTGTACGTGACAGTACCATGCCACTGTTTTTCAAAAGAAGTGCGAGCATTTCATATTCCTTCAAGGTCAGGTTCACAGGCTCCTGATCTACCGTTACCAGATGCTTGGACGGACAAAGATACAGATTTTCCAGATGGTATTCTTCTGCACCTGTATCCTCTGCACGTCGCATTCTTGCCTTAATGCGTGAGATCAGTTCCATCATACGAAACGGTTTCGGGATATAATCATCTGCTCCGCTGTCCAGACCCATGACAACATCATATTCTGTACCTTTGGCTGTCAGCATGATAATCGGAAGTTTGCGGGTATCCGGTCTGGTTCGCAGCTTACGTAAAATCGAAATACCATCTTCTTCCGGAAGCATGATGTCCAGAAGAATCAGTGTCGGCAGTTCTTTATCAAGTTCCTTCCAGAAAAGCGAAGGGCGTTCAAACCCTTTTGCTTCCATTCCCTGGCTCTTTAATGTATATACAACAAGTTCACGAATACTCTCGTCATCCTCTACAAGATAGATCATTTATTTCCTCCCGCCTGTCTTTTTTATACTTTTTCAAAACAGGTCTTTTTTATCTTTTTGCAAAGTATACGGAATCAACGTTAAATTTCCTGTCGGCTCAACGTTAAATGTTTGTAAATTCCTGTCGAACATGCTATGATAAAAAAGAACATACTGGAGGAAATCATGTATTATTTTATTGTAAATCCCAACTCCCGTTCCGGCAAAGCAGCACTGATCTGGAAAGATCTGGAAAAAGTTTTATGTGAACGAAACATTGAATACAAAGCATTTTTTACACAATATAAAGGACATGCAGCTCTGCTGTCTGCTTCTGTCACTGAGAATCTCCCGGAGCGAAGTACGCTCAAACTGATTGCAGTCGGTGGGGACGGTACCATTCAGGAAGTCTTAAGCGGTGTCAGTGACCTTTCCCGTATCACCTTTGGTTATATCCCAACCGGTTCCGGCAACGATTTCTGTCGAAGCATGAAGCTTCCACAGGATCCCATGGACGCACTTGAACTGGTTCTTTCGGATAAGCGCCCACACCCTATGGATGTACCACATATCTCCTGCGGCTCCAGCAGCAGCCGTTTTGCCATCAGCTGTGGTATCGGTTTTGACGCTGCAGTATGCCATGAAGTCGGCATCACCCCCATGAAAAAGGTTCTGAACAAGATTGGTCTCGGCAAGCTGGTCTATCTTTTTGTGGCATTAAAGCAATTGCTTTTTCTGAAGCCATCCCCGATGACCCTTACTCTGGATGGCAATAAGAAAGAAGAATTTTCCAAAGTTTATTTTACAGCTGTCATGAATCAGAAGTACGAAGGCGGCGGTTTCAAATTCTGTCCGGACGCCAGCCCATCCGATGGTTATCTGGATGTAATCGTCGTAGACAGCTTGAGTAAGCCCAAAGTACTGTGCTGTCTGCCAACTGCCTTTTTTGGAAAACATACACATTTCCATGGTATCCACATTTTTCGATGCAAAAAAATCGATATCCACAGTGAAGCTAAACTGGCAGTACATAAGGACGGAGAATCCGCAGGACTTCTGTATGATTTTTCGGTATGCATGGAAGACAGACAGATCAATATGATATCGTGATTTAAGATATATGAGAATAGAGAGCGTTTTTATGTAATAGGAACATTACGGAGTAATTTCCTATTACACATAAAAAAAGACTTCTGAGGGAGTTCCCCGGAAGTCTTTTTTATTTATTATATTAATTAGTTAAAACCATAGAATTTCTGGCAGATCTTGTATGCAGCCACAAACATCTTACGTCCGCCTCTGCCCGGAAGATTGGCAGCGCGTCCAAGAATACTGTAACGAAGCTTATGGTACAGCCAGAGATCCTGCTCTCGGATATATTCCAGCATTTCTTTCTTCTTGTCCAGTGCTTCCTGTGTACCGGCACGTACCAGCATAATGGAAGAAACCGTTGTAATGATATCCAGATAGCTGAGCATGTATTTCTTAAGGTATTTATTATCGAACTGGCAGTTATGGAAAGCATCTGCCATCAGTTTGTTGACACGGATCTGCTGATCGATTCTCTTGATCATTACTTTCTCATTGACAGACTGATCATCTCTTCCGATAAAATAACGATAGAAATTCACATCCAGATAATACATATTCTTCACTGACGGAAGCGGCTCAAATGCAAACAGGTTATCCACATAAAATGTATGCTTCGGCAGCTCTAATCCACATTCATGAAGAAGTTTGGTTCGATAAATGATCGAATGCATCAAAAGATACTTGCCCTTCGGCATATGCACGCTGTCCCAGCCAAAGATCTCATTGACCGGCAGGCAGTGTCTGTACTGCATAACTTTCTTACGGGACGCACCCTGCTTCTCATAAACAAAGTTGCTGATCAGCATATCCAGTGTCTTTGGTCCACGTGTCAGCTCTGCCAGCGTACGAAGGATCTGCATATACGCTTCTTCATTTACCCAGTCATCACTGTCTACAACTTTGAAATAAAGGCCTGTCGCATTGCGGATTCCGGCGTTGACTGCTTCACCGTGTCCACCGTTTTCCTGGTGGATGGCCCGGACGATCGTCGGATATTTCTTTGCATAGGCATCTGCGATCTCAGCTGTACGGTCTGAAGATCCATCATTCACAACAAGAATCTCTACTTCTTCTCCACCCTTCAACAGGGACTCAATACATTTATCCATATATGCTTCTGAATTATAACAGGGAATTGCAATACTCAATAATTTCATTTTCCTGATTCCTCCTTCATGTATTTAACATAAGCTCTGAATGCAGACGGGATTGCGTACTGCTTCTCAGATTGTTTCTTTCCGGCAAAAATAAATGGCACTTCTCCGTCTGTATCCAGAGATGCCACACGAATCCGATATCCGGTCATTCTCCATTCAATATGGGAAAAAATATGCTTCGCATCCGGAAGTGACTCGATATAAAGCGGCTCCAGCTGCATCTTCTTTACGGCTTCCAGTGCTTCCTCCTGACTTAGATGTCCATCCAGATTCGGGAGTTCATAGAGGCCGGCAAGAAGTCCTCTCTTCGGGCGCTTCCGTATCGCGGTCCGCTCTCCATCCTGAATCACAAGCACCGTCCTGTCTTCTAATGTCCGCTGTTTCTTAGGTGCTTTGACAGGGAGCGCTTCTACTGTCCCATGCTTATATGCCTGGCAGAACTCTGCCACAGGACATATGTCACAATGTGCCGGACCATTTGGCACACAGACAACTGCACCAAGTTCCATAAGTGCCTGGTTGAAATCTCCCGGGCTGTCCTTCGGCATCACTTCCTGAAACTGTGTCTCCACCTGACGGCGTACGGACTGCTTCATGATATCCTGTCGATTCTCCGTAATCCTGGACCACACGCGAAGGACATTTCCATCTACTGCCGGTACCGGAATATGATATGCAATAGATGCGATTGCTCCTGCTGTATAATTGCCAATCCCCTTAAGGCCAAGGAGCTGCTCATAAGAAGCAGGAAGTGTGCCGCCATATGCACTGACCACAGTCTGTGCCGCCAGCTGCATATTGCGGACACGGTTGTAATATCCCAATCCTTCCCACAGCTTCATCAGCTTCTCCTCCGGACATTCTGCAAGCGCCTGTACATCTGGAAGTTCTCCGATAAATCTCTGGAAATATGGTTTCACTGTCTCTACCCTGGTCTGTTGGAGCATGATTTCTGATACCCAGGTGTAGTAGGCATTATTCTGATCTCTCCACGGAAGAATCCGTTTGTTCTGTCTGTACCAGTCTGTCAATGGCTGTACGATCTCATTCAGCATAAGGTTCCTCCAGATCTGTTTTTAAAACACTGTAATTTTCAGTATAACATAATTTTGGTCAAATGCCAGTTGATTTTTTGTATTTTACCATATAAAATAAATCCAATAGTATTTTTAATTATTCGAAAGGATCACATTATGGACAGTATCATTTTTGATGTAGACGGGACTTTGTGGGATTCAACAGAAATCGTAGCTCAGTCCTGGACAGCATATCTTCAGAAAAAAGAACATCTTGATATCACCTTTACCTCTGCAAGACTGATGTCCCTGTTCGGACAGCCCCTGGCCGATATTGCTCATCAGGTTTTTTCTGATTTTCCGGAATCAGAACAGTTTCGTCTTATAGACGGCTGCTGCCAGGCAGAACATGAAGCACTTCTTAAGACCTGTGCACCGCTTTATGAAGATCTCGAAAAAATGCTTCAGATCATGAGCCAGAAATACCCACTCTACATCGTCAGCAACAGTCAGAGCGGATATATCGAAGTTTTTCTTAAGACTTCCGGACTTGGCAGATATTTCAAAGGACATCTCTGCAACGGTGATACCGGTCTGGATAAAGGTTCCAACATCCGTCAGGTTGCCGATACATATGGGCTGAAAGCTCCTGTCTATGTCGGTGATACGTTCGGTGACTGGCAAGCATGTCAGAAAGCCGGTGTACCTTTTGTCCTGGCTGAATATGGATTTGGTGAAGTTCCTGATCCGGATGCACGCATCCGCAAGCCAATGGATCTTATTCATATCGAATTATAATTATTTAGAACATTTCAAATCCTGCCATTAGAAACGTGCGCCGCTAGGTGCACGGCAATAGAAAAGCATGGAAGATTTACTTTCTCTTCCATGCTTTTTGATTGTGCATTTATCTCAGTCTTTGTTTTATTTCTTCTTGACACATTTGTACTTCGTATAGAGTGCCAGTCCTGCAATAATCAGCAGTATAATGATGATATAAGCAATCTTGGAAGCAAGGCTAGTAGTATAGGAATCAATAAAGGTAACAATACCTATCAGGAGCAGTGCCACTCCGGATCCCAAAGACATTTTTTTCTCATCGTATTTTTCTTTGCGGAGCTTTACGTTTCCACCTTTCAGAAAAATATCTCCATGTCCTGTCAGAAGCATGATTCCAACGATCACTGCTGCTCCTGCAAGTATAAAATCAAAAGATCTGTCCATTTTTATCTCCTGTAATCATTTTTTAGTAAAAGCATACGATCGGTACATCATACTGTATCAGATCATACAGAACTCCCGCATTCTCCGGCGGAAGGTTGATACATCCATGAGATCCGTCTGTCAGATAGATATCTCCTCCGAATTCATCTCTCCATGATGCATCGTGGAAACCGATGCCTCCGTCAAATGGCATCCAGTATTCTACCTTTGATTCATATTCATATGAACCATCTGCCTTCATAGTTCCTCGCAGTACATCCGGACTCTTCTTATAATACAGCGTAAAGATACCAGAATGTGTCTGACGGTCTGCATAACTCATATTACCTGATACAAAATCTGATTCAAAAATATCGGAACCATTCTGATAATAGTACATATGCTGCTCACTTAAGTCAACTTCAATATACGTATTTCCCAGATCATTTACGCCATAAGAATTCGCTGTCTGTGAGTAGACCGGCTCTCTGGTCGTCTGTGTACCTGACTGAATTTCCTGACTCAGCTGAGCTGCTTCCGCTGCCTGATCGATTTTCCAGCCATATACAGAACTTGATACATAAACCGTTCTGCCACTCGTTGTCTGGAATTCACGCTCTGTACCAACAGTATCATAGGTCGCGGCAAGCTGTGCAACGTAGTCTGCAACATGCTGCTGGAAGGAATTATCATCCCAGATCAGCTGACCTTTCTCATCAAACTGCAGCCAGTCCTTGATCGTATCACCATTCAACGTCGTTGTCTGATCTCCAAATGTATATGTGATACTTGCTTTCGTGTAGTTGTTGCATGCTTCCAGTGCAGACTGCAGTTCCGGACTGTCGCTGGTCACATCTGCACTGACATAAGCTTCCGGTGTGTCATTGAAATTAACAGAAGTCTGCCCGGCCTCTACTGCTGCATCCAGAACCTTATATGCTTCTTTGATATCCAGCTTACTTCCTGCCGTCTCCGGCACAATAACAAACTGTCCGTTCTGATATGCAACATATGCATTCTCAGGTGCTGTCTGGTTCTCTGCCTGCGCACAGCTCAGTGCTTTCAGCTGTTCCTGAAGCTGTGTCCTGTTGTATCCGGTGTTCTCAGAAACTGTATAGTTCTTCTGTTCATACAGTCCTCTGATCCACTCATATGGCTTCTGCTGCTTAAGAAGCTTCAGAACTTCACCAGTGGAAAGATACTGGTAACTGATATCTGATCCGGCGATTGTCTGTGCATTCTGATCTCTTGCCGAAACCTCGATAGCATAGTTTTGGAATTTCTGCTTGAAAACTTCCTCAACCTGTGCTGCCGTCATCTGCGAACAGTTCACTCCATTGATCCAGGTTCCCTCAAAAAATCTGTCTGCAAAATAATAACTGGCAGCTGCATAGGCACTGCCTCCGATCACTACGATCAGTAATAAGACCAGTCCAAAGATCTTTGCACCTTTGTGTTTCTTGCCGGATTCTGAAGTCTGTACTTTCGTCTTCTCAGCAGATTTCTTCTTTACTTTCGCCTTTTTGCCTATTCTCTTTCCAGAAGGCTTCTGCTCCGGCATCTTCATATCATCTACCGGTACATATACCACCGGTCCTGGTCGTGCAGACTTATGATGTCTTCTTACCGGCTGTGGCTCTTCTTCGTATTCTTCATACTCCTCATAGTCTTCATCATCTACGTCATCTGCATTATCTTCTTCTGCATCATCCGCATAGGAATCTTCTTCATAAGCCTCATCTTCATACGATTCCTCTGTATATGGCTCTTCATAGTCAGAATCGCCAGACACCTCTGCTGCTTCTTCTACAGAATCATCATAATCTCCAAGATCATCCAGATCTTCTTCTGATTCCGGATCAGCTATAATCTTATCCATGGCTGCATTGATTTCTTCTTCAATGCCTGTATTCTCACCCGGCACCCCAGAAGTATCTTCCGGTATTCCGTCCTTCAATTCTTTGTTGCTCATCTAATATACTCCCTGAGTACAACCATTTTTATCTATTTTTTCCTGTAACGTTTCCATTATAACATACTTCTGTGTTTTTGCACCTTAATTTATAGCTTTTTTATATTCTTTTTCTGGAGCGTTCGGCAGTTCAAGAATGCCTCTGCATTCTTGCTGCGAGATGGGAGTCATCTCACATCTGATATAACAAAACCTCTAAAATCAATTAAGATCTCAGAGGTTTGCTTCTTTTTATTTAGAATAAATGCATATTTTGGCATTCTGGTCTACTGTCTGCATGATTTTTTTCATATAGTTCTCTCTGACAGCTACACATCCACCGGTGTAAGGATTGGATCCTGTACAATGCAGGAAAATCGCAGAACCCTTCTGAATGCTGATTATTTTTCAACCAGAAGGCTTTCACCTGTCATGTCTGCCGGCTGTTCCATTCCCATAAGCTGGATCAGTGTAGGGATGATGTCTGCCAGGCATCCATTCTCTCTCAGAGTGTATTTCGGATCTGCGTTTACAAGGATAAACGGAACCGGGTTAGTTGTATGAGCAGTCCATGGCTCACCTGTCTCATAATCGATCAGCTGCTCTGCATTTCCGTGGTCAGCACAGATAAACATCTGTCCGTCTACTTCTTTGAGGGCTTCTACTGCTTTGCCAACACATCCATCCACTGTCTCGATTGCTTTGACTGCGGCCGCCTGAACACCAGTATGTCCAACCATATCCGGGTTCGCAAAGTTGATGATGATCACATCGTATTTGTCAGATTTGATCGCATCTACCAGTTTGTCGCAAACTTCCGGTGCGCTCATTTCAGGCTGAAGGTCATAAGTTGCAACCTTCGGAGATTTGACAAGGATTCTGTCTTCCCCTTTGTTCGGCTCTTCTACACCACCATTGAAGAAGAATGTAACATGTGCATATTTCTCTGTCTCTGCGATACGAACCTGTGTCATATCATGAGCTGCAAGGTATTCACCAAATGTGTTCTTAAGAAGAACCTTGTGGAATGCAACCTGTTTGTTCTGGATTGTTTCATCATAATCTGTGAAACATACATAAGTAAGATCCAGTTTCTTCGCTCTCTCGAAGCCTTTGAATTCATCATCGCAGAATGCTCTGGTGATCTCACGTGCACGGTCAGGACGGAAGTTGAAGAATACTACAGAATCTTTATCCTGAACCTTTGCTACCGGCTGTCCGTCTTTCTCGATGACTGTAGGAAGTACGAATTCGTCTGTCTTGTCATTGTCATAGGAAGCCTGAACTGCTGCAGCTGCGTCTGTACCTTTGACGCCTTCACCTTCTGTCAGTGCTTTGTATGCAAGCTCTACACGATCCCAGCGATTATCTCTGTCCATTGCATAGTAACGTCCGGAAACAACTCCGATCTGTCCAACACCAATCTCTTTCATCTTAGCTTCAAGCTGTTCGATGAATTCTTTACCGGATGCCGGCGGTGTGTCACGTCCGTCAAGGAAGCAGTGTACATAAACTTTCTTGAGTCCTTCTCTCTTTGCCATCTCAAGCAGTGCATAAAGATGTGTATTGTGGCTGTGTACACCACCATCAGAAAGAAGTCCCATAAAGTGGATTGCGGAATCATTTTCCTTAGCGTTCTTCATTGCTGCGAGAAGTGCTTCATTCTTGAAGAAGTCTCCGTCGTTGATTTCTTTGGTGATTCTGGTCAGTTCCTGATATACGATGCGGCCTGCACCCATATTCATATGACCTACTTCTGAGTTACCCATCTGTCCGTCCGGAAGACCTACTGCCAGTCCGCTGGCATTTCCTTTAACAAATGGATATTCTGCCATTAATTTATCCATAACAGGAGTTTTTGCTTCATAGATTGCATTTCCCTCATGTCTGTCATTCAGTCCATAACCATCCAGGATCATTAATACGGTTGGTTTCTTGCTCATAATGTTCTCCTTTTATTGTATATTTTTTCTGCATTTTACAGCAGTATTAACTGGTATTATTTCCTATTATATAGTACCAAAAATTTAAAATTTTTCAAGGATTTTATCAGAAAAGCTTAAGGGAAGAACCGATAATTTATCCTTTGTGTCCATCTGAAGCTGTTCAAGCCATCCACCACAGATTGCAACAAGAAGTTCCTGCATCATACCGCGGGATTCCGGAGCAAACTTCTCCACCCGTTTCACCATCGCTGCCAGACTTTTCAGTCCACCGGACTGTACTTCACTTAAGTTTTCGTAACCGGATGCCTGCAGTGTGGCAAACAGATCCTCGATCAAAACCTTTTTCTGTTCCATATCCATACCGTCAATCCATTTATGCAGAATTGCTATGAATCGAAGAGCCGTTCTGCTGAGACTGTCTCTGCGTACCAGTGCCGGGCCCTGTACTTCCCAGGAAAATCCATCATGCTGAAGCAGTCCTTTACTGGAACTTGCGACAATGACCGGATCTTTTTCATGTTCCAGAAGAGTACCGATAATCGAATACTCCGGAATGATCCGAATGATCTTATCCATCATCACTTCTGTTTCCGGCAGTTCCTGAAATTCTTTTGAAAAACCTGGACCATCATTGGAATAGACTTCCAGGATCTTTTCATGCGCCTCTTTGCACATGACGGCACCATAAATTGCAAGATTTCCACCTTTTGAGTGCCCGCCGATCCGCAGCATTCCGGGGGTATTCTCTGAAACCCGCCGTACATATTCTACAGCACGCTCCTGTGCCGGCACAACACCTGTACTTAAATTGAAATCCTCTTTCCATCCAATGATCGTATCATCCGTTCCACGGAAAGAAACATAGGAAGTTCCATCTTCCAGAACGATTTCCACCGCCGCAAACTGCTGTTCCGCCTCTGTTACAATCTCGTTGACATAATTACAGATCACACTGTTTCCAAATCGGTTTGTCTCTGCCATTTCCAGCATCATAAACGGAGCCAGGCGGATAAATGATTTATCCGCCTCCAGTTCTTCCATCGTATGAAGTTTCATGAATTCTTCTGTCAGATTTTTCAGCTCAATTCCTTTCTGCTCTGCCACTGCCGGAATCCCGTCCAGATTCACATAAGAAAAACAGGCAAGAATCAGGTTATCAACCTCATTGAACTTTGAATGTTCAAATGTAAGGTCACCCCTCCAGCTGATATAATCCATTATATTTCCCATAAATTCATTCCTTTCACGAAATGCTCTCTATGATCTTATTCACCATATACACGAAGCATACTGCTGATTTTGCGCACAGAACTTCTTCCACTCAGTTCTTCCATTGCTGTACGGAAATCACCCTCACGTACTTTCGCTGTAATGACAACAACTTCTGCACTTTCCTCTTCACGGGCAGCTTTCTGGATAATCTGAGCCACACTTACTCCATATTTTGCAAAAACAGCAGTCATTTCAGCAAGAACGCCGCATCTGTCTTCTACAATCAGTCTCATAAAGTAACGATTATAAGTATCTGCCATTTTCTTGACTGAAAGTTCTTTATAGCAGGTACATCCGATTCTCGCACAGCATCCTGCCTTGATATTTCTTGCAATCTCAAACAGATCTCCAACAACGGCACTTGCTGTCGGAAGTTCTCCTGCTCCACGGCCATAGAACATTGCATTTTCCACTGCATCGCCATTTACAAAAACAGCATTATAGGAATCATTGACAGTTGCAAGCGGATGATTACTTGGAATCAGCATCGGGCAAACGTATGCCTCAATTCCTTCTTCTGTATTCTTTGCAACTCCGAGAAGTTTTATGTCACATCCCATTTCCTTTGCATATTTGATGTCTTTTGCTGTAATCTTTGTGATTCCCTCAATATAAACATCATCAAATACGACTCTGGAATTAAATGCTACCGATGCAAGGATTGCCACCTTACGTCCGGCATCCAGACCTTCAATATCAGCAGTCGGATCAGCCTCTGCATAACCGAGCTCTGTTGCAAGAGCCAGTGCATCTTTGAATTCCATTCCATCCTGGGTCATCTTAGTCAGGATAAAGTTAGTTGTACCGTTCACGATACCCATAACTTCTGCCATATGATTACCTGCAAGACATTCTTTCAGTGGACGGATGATTGGAATCCCACCGGCTACTGCTGCTTCAAACAGGAAATCCACATGATGTGCTTCAGCTGCATCAAGAAGTTCTTTGCCATGTACAGCTATCAGATCTTTGTTTGCTGTTACCACATGTTTGCCGGCATTTAAGGCTGCCAGTATGTAGCTTCTGGCCGGTTCGATGCCACCGATCAGTTCGATCACGATATCAATATCCGGATCATTTACGATCTCATCCCAGTTATTTGTCAGGATTGCCGGATTTTCAACCTTTGCAGCTGCTTTTTCCAGATTGCGGACCAGAATTTTCCTGATTTCAACCTGACTTCCAAGCTTCGGGATCATATCCTCTTTCTGTTTCTGTAATACCTTATACACACCTGTTCCTACTGTACCAAATCCCAGAAGGGCAGCACGAATGACTTTTTTCTCCATTTTGGAATGGCTCCTTTCTCCTCGTCCCTCATCTCTCAGGGAGTATCTTGGTTCTTATAGTATGGTATAAACCGAATTTTGTCAAGCGCGGACATTTGTACGTGTGCGAAAACATACAAAAAGAGCCAGACACTTCTCAACCTGGATGGTCTTAAAGCATCTGACTCCTGTTATTATGTCAATGACAATTATTTGTAGTTAACGATCTTTCCGAAATCTGGTTTCAGGGAAGCGCCACCAACAAGTCCACCATCGATATCGCCCATTGCGAACAGTTCTGCTGCATTTCCTGCATTTACAGATCCGCCGTACTGGATACGGATAGCTTCTGCTGTATCTGTATCATAGATTTCTGCTACACAGTCACGGATACCTTTGCAGATTTCCTGAGCCTGTTCGCTTGTAGCTGTCTTACCTGTTCCGATAGCCCAGATTGGTTCGTAAGCGATAACCATAGTCTTAGCCTGCTCAGCTGTTACGTTCTGAAGACCAACTTTAACCTGCTGACGGATCCAGTCCATAGTGATGCCCTGTTCTCTCTGCTCAAGAGATTCTCCACAGCACATGATTGGTGTGATACCATGTTCGAAAGCTTTGAGAACTTTCTTGTTAACATCTTCATTTGTTTCTCCGAAGTAATCTCTTCTTTCGGAATGTCCAAGGATAACGTATTTAACACCAGCATCTACGAGCATAGCCGGAGCGATTTCTCCTGTGTATGCACCTTTTTCTTCGAAGTACATGTTCTCTGCTGCTACAGCGATATTTGTGCCTTTGCAAGCTTCAACAACCGGAACGATGTCGATTGCCGGAACACCGAATACTACGTCTACTTCGTCGTTCTGTACAAGTGGTTTCAGAGTTTCTACTAATTTAACTGCTTCGCTTGGAGTCATGTTCATTTTCCAGTTTCCAGCGATGATTTTCTTTCTTGCCATTTTTCTAATCTCCCTATAATGTAATATTACTATAAGAAGCAGTAATTGTGGGCCAAGTACAAGGCAGATGCGGCGAAGTCGTACGGAAAATGGTACGTCGAGCCGCATCTAACGCCGTAATTGGTTCTCAAGTGCTGCTTATTTATCGTTTGCTGCTGCTACACCTGGCAATTCCTTTCCTTCGAGGAATTCCAGAGATGCTCCACCACCTGTAGAGATGTGAGTCATCTTGTCGCCATAACCAAGGATGTTAACTGCTGCTGCAGAGTCACCACCACCAATGATTGTTGTAGCGTCTGTCTCAGCAAGTGCTTTGGCAACTTCTTCTGTACCATGAGCGAAGTTCGGCATTTCGAAACAGCCCATCGGTCCATTCCAAACAACTGTCTTGGCATCTTTCACAGCATCAGAGAAAATTTTCTCTGTTTCTGGTCCGATATCCATTCCTTCCCAACCATCCGGGATACATCCACGTTTTACAACCTGAATGTTGCAATCGTTGGAGAAATCATCTCCGATTCTGTTGTCAACCGGAAGAAGAAGTTTTACGCCTTTTTCTTCTGCTTTCTTAAGCATATCTAATGCATACTGCAGATAATCGTCTTCGCAAAGAGAATTTCCGATATGTCCGCCAAGTGCTTTGGAGAATGTGTAGGACATACCACCACCGATGATCAGAGTATCAACTTTGTCAAGAAGGTTGTTGATAACAGAAATCTTGCTGGAAACTTTTGCTCCACCAAGGATAGCTACGAATGGTCTTTCCGGATTTTCTACAGCATTTCCGAGGAATGCAATTTCTTTTTCCATCAGATATCCAACTACTGCTGTATCTACATATTTGGTAACACCAACGTTGGAGCAGTGTGCTCTGTGAGCAGTACCAAATGCGTCGTTTACGAATACATCGCAAAGGGAAGCCAGATCTTTGCTGAATTCATCACCGTTCTTTGTTTCTTCTGCACGGTAACGTGTGTTTTCAAGAAGGATAACTTCTCCGTCTTTCATATCAGCTACTGCTGCTCTTACAGTGTCATCAACAACAACCGGGCTGGCAACGAATTTAACTTCCTGTCCGAGAAGCTCTGTGAGACGTTTTGCAACAGGTGCAAGAGATAATTCCGGTTTCGGCTCTCCCTTCGGTTTGCCAAGGTGTGAGCAGAGAATGATTTTTCCACCATCTGCGATCAGCTTCTTGATTGTAGGAAGAGCTGCTACCAGACGGTTCTCATCTGTGATCTTACCGTCCTGCAGAGGTACATTAAAGTCACATCTTACCAGAACTTTCTGGCCTTTTACATTGATATCATCAACGGATTTTTTGTTTAATCCCATGCTAATATTCCTCCAAATTCAAAATAATCAAAGCGGACAAGTCCGCTTCAAAATTGGTAAAAAACAGGGCCCGGTCCAAATCAGACCGGACCCTGACTGAGTCTATTTGTGTTACTGCTTAAAATGCAATAACAAACTCCACACTCTAACTTATAAACTTAATTAAGCGTTCAGAAGTTTACCGAAGTGTTTGATTGTACGAACCATCTGGCTTGTGTAGGAGTTTTCATTGTCATACCAGGAAACAACCTGTACTTCTGTTGTGCCGTTCTCAAGTGGCAGAACCATTGTCTGAGTAGCATCGAACAGAGAACCAAATCTCATACCAACGATATCGCTGGATACGATTTCGTCTTC
>CAKRPO010000026.1 GCA_934378195.1 uncultured Blautia sp. | reverse complement strand
GGAATCATACCGCAAAGTATTATACCGGAAATAACAAGTGCAACACCAGTGCTTATCAAAAGGTCTTCTACTTTCTGGTTTCCAGAAATCTGTATTCTTATTATTCCCAAAAGCAGACTGGCAGCACTGACCAGCACTGCAAAGCAAAAACTGAGCAGATACTTTGACTGTACGTATTGCTCTTTTGTGATCGGTAATGTCATTAAAAATCTCATTCCATGGTGGTAACCATCATAAGAAATTGTTCCGACAGAGACGCCAATACTCACAAAAGTCGCATAAGCTACAAAAAATGTACTTCCGTTCTCATGTGCAACCAGATAAATGAGGCCTATCAGAAAAACTGCAAGATATGTTTTCATGTTTATTTTAATCAGCTCCAGGTCTTTCATTAATAATCCACTCATAACGCCTCTCCCTTCACCAGCATGGAAATGACTTCATCTACACTTCCTTTTTCGACTACGAGCCCCGGATAATTTTCCAGATAATAGTTCTTCTGGTCTGTCAGACAACTGTAACCGAACGATTCTTTCCGCACACGCAGAAGATATTCTTTGTCAAGGACTTCGTATTCCTGCTCTGATACTTTGAGAAATCCATATTCCTCGAGAATACGGTCTGTCTCTTCATGAAGGACGATTTTACCTTCATGGATCATATACAAGTCATCGCAGAAATGTTCCAGATCACCGGAAATATGAGAACTGATCACGATAGAACGGTCCGGGATCTCCATATATTCCCGCAGAAGATCAAGGAGCTCTTCTCTTGCGACCACATCCAGACCCGCTGTCGGCTCGTCAAGGAGCAGCAGCCTGCTGTCATGACTGAGTGCAAGAAGTACATTCAGCTTTGCTTTCATTCCCGTAGAAAAATCCTTAATCTGTTTGTTAAGCGGGATCTTAAATCTTTCACATCTTTTACGAAACTCTTTTTCCGGGAAATCCGGATAAAAACGTTTCATGACCGGAATAAGCTGCTGCACTCTCAAATATTCTGAAAATCCACTATCGGAAAATACCACTCCTATCTTCTGTTTCTCCTCTGCACCCAGATCCGTAGCATTTCTGCCAAACACTTCTGCGTTACCCTGGTCCGGGCGGATAAGTCCAATCATTAACTTGAATGTCGTACTCTTTCCAGCTCCGTTTGCCCCGATCAACCCGATGATCCGATTCTCGGGAATCTGCATATTCAGTTCCAGTGTAAAACTGCCATATTTCTTTATCACATGATCCAGCTGCACTAACATATCTCATCCTCCATTATGATCTCAAACGATTCACGTATCTCCTTTGCCGTCAGTCCTCCGATGCATGCCTTGCGTACAGCGGCTTCCAGTTCTTTCTCCAGTTCTTTGCGTCTCTCTTCCATCAAAAGTTCCTGATTTGTATTTGCAATAAAGCTTCCCTTCCCATGGACAGTCACAACCAGCCCTTCTGCTTCCAGATTGTCGTAGGCTTTTTTTACTGTCAGAGCACTGATCTTTAATTCTCTGGAAAGTGTTCGCACCGACGGAAGTGCATCTCCTGCTGTCAGAGTTCCCTCTATCACTTCTGCTTTAATCTGTGTC
The DNA here is from genome assembly GCA_934378195.1 of uncultured Blautia sp. Lineage (GTDB taxonomy): Bacteria > Bacillota > Clostridia > Lachnospirales > Lachnospiraceae > Blautia_A. The sequence continues at coordinate 31,671 of CAKRPO010000026.1, read as the reverse complement.
ATGATCTGTTCGTAGATTGGTTCCATGGAAGTATGATTGATGATAAGATTCATATGCATTCCTCCTTGATAAACAGTATATAACAGTACAATACTGTTGTCAACTGTTATATACTGTTTGTTTATATTTATCTGTTTCAAATATCATTCTCTCCAAACTATAAAAAGCCTTTATCCTGTCGAAGCATAGTTTGTACTCTGTCCAACAAGATAAAGACTTTTACTTTTTGTCTTATTCTATTTTAATAACGGATTTTTCTGGTTTCACCCTTCAGATATCTGTACTTAATATAATGAAGAAGTTTTTCTTCGCCGTGATCATTCAGGATACGAAGAAGGGCCTCCAGTTCTTTCTTGGTCTGTGGATGGATGAACCACAGCTTTTCTTTACTCTTAAGAAAATAATCCAGCGGCTGGCTGTCATTATATGCATCTCCAAGATAATTTCTGGATGCGCTGATCCTGTCCATCACCATCTCTGCCACATATTTTCTTGGCATCTGCGCACCCATGATCGGCTGCTCTCCATCCAGTGAATAATCCACCCAGTGCTCAAAATGATGCTTATTGCGGCCTTTGTGATGCAGCCAGGAAGTCGATACTCCGATATCCTCTCTTTCTGCATTATTGGGACTTCTTGTTCCCTGGTAGTATTTGCAGCCTACCAGAAATTCTGTCGGCGAATACTTTGACAGATCATGAAGCAGTCCCTGTTTGTACAGACCGATTCGAAAACAGTATTTCATTACCAGCAGTTTATGCCTCGTTATTGTCTTGAAGTGCAGCCACGGATGCATGTTCTGATTCCTCCTGCCCTGCGATCAGCACCACAATCGTACGTGGGTTGATCTTTGTTGATTTTGTATATGTCTCTTCATAATCACCAAACCATCTCGTACCCGCCTGACTGGAAGTATCTGCAACTTTTTTCCAGACCAGTCCGTCCGGAAGGTTGGGAAGAGCGATGTTTCGTTTTTCCCAGTGAAAATTCATTCCTATATAAAGAAAATTATCCGGTTTCCCATCTTCAAGCTCTGTATAAGAGCCGCAATACATTATGCCCAGAAGCCTGCTGGTGTTGTCACGATTCAGGAACCATGCACGCTCCCCATGCACAGAAACATCTGGAAATCCCTTTGCCATATAGTCCACACCACGCATTTCATTCGGCATATGAAGGATTGGATGTGCTTTACGAAAAGCGATGGCTTCTCTGACAAACTCCGACAGATTTTCCTGCTTCTTTGCATTTTTCCAGTCTGTCCAGCCCACTGCATTATCCTGACACCAGGCATTGTTATTCCCGGCCTGGGAATTGGCAAATTCATCGCCGCCATAGATCATCGGTGTCCCCTGGCTCAGCAGCAGCATAAGAAATGCATTGCGCATCTGCTGTTCACGCATTCTGCGAATCGCCTGCCTGCGGGATGATCCTTCAATTCCACAATTCCAAGAATAATTAAACTCACTGCCGTCGCGGTTGTCTTCTCCATTCGCCTCATTATGTCGGTAATTATATGTCACTGTATCATACAGGGTAAATCCATCCTGGTTTGCCATATAATTGATTGTTCCAAATTTCCCTGTATTTCTCCTTACATGGAACTCAGCACCCGTGATCATTCCCTCATCACTTTTGAGAAATCTTCGCATATCCTGTTTGAAACCGGAATTGTATTCCGCAAGCATATTTTCTGCTTCTGCGTTGCTACTCAGCCCGGAAAACATTTTTTTCGTTCCGTAAAGAATCGGATCCCGTTCAATAACTTTCTGATGAACACCATCTCCCATAAGGTGAAAACCATCCACATGATAAAACAATTTCCACATCCACAGGGAGCGAACGACCTGAAGCGATGGCGTCCCTTCTGGAAAATACATCTCCATGATGCATTCGATTCCAGCCTGATGAAGCGCCCGGATCATATCTCTGAACTCACGGTCAGGTTCTTTCGTTGCACAATAGGAAGCCTTTGGTGCAAAATAAAATCCCTGTGCGTATCCCCAGTAGTTGACGCGATCATCCCGTTTAGAACGGACAGCCATTCCTCCCTCTGTTTCTTTGAGGGCGCATTCCTGAAATTCATAAGCAGGCATCAGCTCAATTGCATTGATTCCCAACTCTTTCCAATAGGGAATCATTTCCACCAGTCCGGCAAACGTTCCTCTTTTTCTGAGCGGAATCTTCGCCTGTTTCGTATAACCACGTACATGAATCTTATAAAGGATCATCTCATTATACGGAATTTTGGGTGCTGTATCTTCCTGCCAGTCGTACTCTTTATCCGAAGGAAACGCACATCTCACCGCATGTTCATCCTCTGCTACCGGTGCCCCGAATTTCTCCCTGCCACGAATCACACGTGCAAAAGGATCCTGCATGATTTTTCCGTCTATTCGAAAATTATATTCATATTTCTCTGTCTTTAATCCGGATACCTGCATGGCACACATCCGGCCGGTTCGATATTCCTCTGTAAAAGGAAGTTCCACTTCCGGTACTGCAGCGCCTTTACGGTACAGCACCAATGATGCAAATATGCCACAGGGAATCTCCACTGCAAAGTTAATCCCCGCATTTGTCCTGCTGACACCAGGAGTTATCGGATCTCCTTTGCATGCACATATTCTGTTCCTTTTTTCCATTTCCGGTTCTCCTTGTTACTCTTCTTTTACTTTAGATCAATATCCAACTCAATCGGGCAGTGATCCGATCCCATGATATCTGTATGAATCGAAGCATCCTGTAATTTATCTTTCAGCGAAGGAGAAACTATAAAATAATCAATTCTCCATCCGGCATTCTTTTCGCGTGCCTTAAATCGATAAGACCACCAGGAATAAATGCCCTCCTGATCCGGATAAAAATAACGGAATGTATCAACAAATCCACTTTCCAGTACCTTTGTAAAACAGGCACGCTCTTCATCCGTAAAACCTGCATTTTTGCGATTGGTCTTTGGATTTTTCAGATCGATCTCCTGATGCGCCACATTCAGATCTCCGCAGCAGATCACCGGTTTACTCTCCTGCAATTTCAGAAGATAAGCAAGAAAGTCACGTTCCCATTCCATACGGTATTCCAGTCTCTTAAGTTCACTCTGTGAATTCGGCGTATACACAGTCACAAAATAGAACTCCTCAAATTCCAGGGTGATCACACGACCTTCCTTGTCATGCTCCTCAATTCCAATACCGTTTGTTACACTAAGTGGCTCTTTTTTTGTAAAGACAGCGGTTCCTGAATACCCACGTCTGTTTGCATAATTCCAGTACTGATGGTATCCTGGAAGCTCCAGCTTCACCTGATTCTCCTGGCATTTCGTCTCCTGCAGACAGAAAATATCTGCATCCAGTTCTTTAAATCTATCTTCAAAACCTTTGGTAATACAGGCTCTGATTCCATTCACATTCCATGAAATACATTTCATTGTCTCATTTACTCCTTCAAATCAATCAAATGTCTGATATTTCTATTATACATGATTCACAAGCCAGTTTAAACCTATTTTTTTCTTTTCGGGCTTTTTCGTTGTATTAAAAGCGGTTATCTGTTAAAATGGACTAATAATGAATGCAAAGTGAGGAATAACAAATGAGTGAAGAATTCAATAATGGAAGCTGTTCACCAAGTGACTGTGCTTCCTGCGGACTGGACTGCGGAAACACTTCTCCAGAAAACCACAACACGATCACACTGACTCTGGATGATGACACAGAGATTGAATGTGCGATCCTGACCGTATTTCCGGTAGACAAGCAGGAATACATTGCCCTGCTTCCGCTGGATGAGAACGGACAGAATCAGAATGGAGAAGTTTATCTGTACAAATTCTCCCGCACTGAAAATGGCGATCCGATTCTTGCCAACATTGAAAGTGATGACGAATACGCAAAAGCAGCTGAAGCCTTTGATATCGTTCTTAACAATGCACGCAAAGCAGAAGCGGCTGGAGAACCACTGGAATAAAGTTTCTCTGTAAGCAGTATATTTTTCTGCAAAATAAGCAAAATAAAATGGAGATTCAAGCCACATCGACCTGAATCTCCATTTCATTTTGCCATTTTAATTCTATGAAAGTCTTACAAACTTATTTTATTTCTGTAGTGCTTCCAAATCCACCATTGCGGATTCCGGTGGCTTCATCATCTACTGTGATTCCATATTCTACAAAAATTCCCTGCATAAATCCCGTACCAGCCGGAACACTGACAATCTTGCCTTCATTACTGTCATTGGTAATCTTTGCAAAGATATGACCTTCATTATCAGAATAGAAGTAATCGCTGTCAATGATGCCTACAGTATTATTCAACTGCAGACGGAATTTGAATCCCAATCCGCTTCTCGGGTAGCATTTCAATACCCAGTCCTGCTCCATTTCCACACGAATACCAGTCGGAATTTTCGCTGTCTCTCCTGGCTTCAGTGTGATATCAGCAGGTGCAAAGAAATCATATCCCGCACTGCCGGCAGTTGCTCTTACAGGAAGATGGATCTTCTCATAAACATCCTGTACTTCCTTATCATCCGCTGTCGGGAATGTATCTTTCCAGTCTTTTGCAAACTGCTCCAGACTTACTTTATGAAATTTTGCAATTCGTCTCATGCTGCCTCCTGTATGTCCGTCTGATACGGACTTTCACATTCTGTCGTCTGTATTCTAATTCGTACAGTGCAGAACAACTTTTCCTTCTCGAAGAGTCGAAGGAACATCTATCACTCGCTGGTTGGACGAACCTTTCCAGCGAAGAGAAGTATCACGTTTATCAATCTGGAATTCACCGTCTACACAAACATCAAGATACTGTACGATCTTTTCATGGCGGATTTCCTCCCAGGAAGATCCTGTGTAAAGCCAGATTGTCTTAGTTGGATAGTTCTCGCGAATTTTTTTTGCCAAAGCAGTAACCGCAGAAATATTGGACGGATGCAGCGGATCTCCACCTGAAAATGTGATTCCGCTGACATAATCTTTGTCCAGTTCTGTAAAGATCTCTGCCTCTTCTGCTTCCGTAAACGGAAGACCTCCGTTCGGATCCCATGTGACTGGATTCTGGCATTCCCGACAGCAGTGATTGCAGCCGGCAACCCAAAGTACCACGCGGAGCCCGTCTCCGTTCAGCATATCATCCTTGGTTATATTATGATATCTCATCTTTATGCTTCTTCCGGCACATCCTTGATGCTGAAGCTCATTCTTCCCATCTTGTCTTTACCAAGGCAGATTACTTTTACCTTATCGCCAAGTGTCAGAACATCTTCTACACGGTTGATTCTGTGATCGCTGATCTTGGAAATATGAACCATTCCTTCTTTTCCAGGAGCAAACTCAACAAATGCGCCAAATTCTTTAATGCTTACAACAGTACCTTCAAAAATCTGTCCCGCTTCAAAATCTGTTGCAATCGTCCTGATCATCTTCTTTGCTTCGTCCATACCGTGCTGATCAACACCACAAATAGATACAGCACCTTCATCTGTAATATCGATCTGCACTCCTGTACGCTCAATGATCGCATTGATGGTCTTTCCTCTCTGTCCGACTACATCGCCGATCTTCTGAGGATCGATCTGAATCTGAACGATCTTCGGTGCATATTTATTTACATGGTCACGAGGAGCTGCAATGCATTTCTCCATGACTTCTGTAAGGATGTATTCTCTTGCTTCTTTTGTTCTGCGGATTGCTTCTTCCACAATCTGTCTTGTCAGACCATGGATTTTGATATCCATCTGGATTGCTGTAATACCGTCATGTGTACCTGCAACCTTAAAGTCCATATCTCCGAAGAAATCTTCCAGCCCCTGGATATCCGTCAGAACGATATAATCATCATCTGTAGCACCGGTAACCAGACCACAGGAAATACCTGCAACCGGTTTACGGATTGGTACACCTGCTGCCATCAGAGACATTGTAGATGCGCAAATACTTGCCTGTGAAGTAGATCCATTGGATTCAAATGTCTCGGATACCGTACGGATTGCATATGGAAACTCTTCTGCTGACGGAAGTACCGGAACAAGAGCTCTCTCCGCCAGTGCACCGTGACCGATCTCACGACGTCCCGGTCCTCTGGATGGCTTTGTCTCACCTACAGAATAGGACGGGAAGTTGTAATGATGCATATATCTCTTGGATGTTTCAAACTCATCAAGTCCGTCGATTCTCTGAGCCTCAGAAAGAGGTGCCAGAGTTGTCATAGTGCAGATCTGTGTCTGTCCACGGGTAAACATTGCAGAGCCATGTACTCTTGGGATGATATCAACTTCTGCTGCCAGAGGACGAATCTGTGTAATCTGGCGACCATCCGGACGTTTGTGATCTTTGAGGATCATCTTACGAACAGTCTTCTTCTGGTACTGATATACAGCTTCGCCGAGAACTGCCAGCCATTCTTCATTGTCTGCAAATGCATCCTGAAGTCTTGCTGTGATCTCTCGGATATTTTCTTCTCTTGTCTGCTTGTCATCTGTAAAGACAGCTTCTTCCATCTCTTCCGGAGGTACGATCTTTCTGATCGCCTCGAACAGTTCTTCCGGAACTGCACAGGAAGCATAGAGATGCTTCTCCTTGCCGCATTCTGCAACGATCTTATCGATGAAACGGATAATCTCCTGGTTGACATCATGCGCTTTGTAGATTGCTTCAATCATGGTGTCTTCCGGAACTTCGTTTGCGCCTGCTTCAATCATGATGACTTTCTCTCTTGTAGATGCAACGGTCAGCTGAAGATCAGAAAGCTCTTTCTGAGCCAGAGACGGGTTAATGACGAATTCTCCATCAATCAGACCTACCTGTGTAGTTGCGCACGGTCCATCAAACGGAATGTCAGAAATACATGTTGCAATAGAGGAACCAAGCATAGCCGGAATTTCAGGATTGCATTCCGGGTCTACAGACATAACCATATTGACCAGTGTTACGTCATTTCTGTAATCTTTCGGAAACAGAGGACGCATCGGACGGTCAATGACACGGGATGTCAGGATTGCATGTTCGCTTGCTTTTCCCTCTCTCTTATTGAATCCGCCAGGGATCTTACCTACAGCGTACATTTTTTCTTCATATTCAACGCTCAGTGGGAAGAAATCAATTCCTTCTCTTGGCTCTTTGGATGCTGTTGCTGTGGAAAGTACAGTTGTGTCACCATAATGCATCAGAGCTGCACCATTTGCCTGCTTTGCAACACGACCAATATCTACAGTCAGTGTTCTGCCGGCTAATTCCATAGAATAACTTTTGTACATACTTTTTCTCCTTTAAAATCTGTGTTGATCGTTACTGTTTATCATGTTTGCAGCAACCGGGTCATTCAGAAGCCCGAAACAACTGAAAAATCCACTGATGCCAATAAACTTTTCAGTAGTCTCGGATATAACTTCTGCTATGAATAGATAAAACTGCAACATGTAAAAATGGGGCGGATGGTTATCCGCCCCGTCCGTATACTAATTATTTTCTTAAACCTAATTTTTCAATCAGTGCACGGTATCTTTCGATGTCTGTTTTCTTCAGGTATGCCAGAAGTCCACGTCTCTGACCAACCATTTTCAGCAGACCACGTCTGGAATGATGATCTTTGTGATGTGTCTGTAAATGCTCTGTCAGTTCCTGAATTCTTGCTGTAAGAACTGCAACCTGTACTTCCGGTGAACCTGTGTCACCTTCACATCTTGCATATTCTTTCATGATTGCCTGTTTTTTTTCTTTTGAAATCATTGTGATTTCCTCCTTAAAATATAATAATTAATGAACCGCCACATATTAAGAAACGGTTGGAGATTCCAATCTCTGAATATGGGCTGAATTACACCTCGAATAGTATAGCATAAAACATATATCATTGTAAACAACTATTTTTTACCGAATGTGAAAGTTTTTGTCACTTCGTTTTCTTTTATTTTCTGTCTCAAACCAGGCTCTGCCTGTCTCGATATCTCTTCGAATCTGTGCTTTCAGAGCTTCAAATGAAGCGAATTTCTGTTCGGGTCGGATAAACTTATAAAAATCAACAGTGCACTTTTCCCCATAAAGATCCAGATCACAGTCAAACAGATTTGTTTCGACTCCGAGGAAATCCTCACCAACGGTCGGCTTATATCCTACATTTGTGATTCCCTGATAATCCGCATCTTTAAAATGAGATACCGTTACATAGACGCCATTTGGCGGCATCAGTTTTGACTTCGGAGGAATAATATTGGTCGTCGGGAAGAAATCCCGATGCCCCATACCTCTTCCATGTTCGATCGTACCTGTCGTAAAAAATGGATTTCCAAGAAGATCTGTAATTTTTTCCATATTGCCTTTTTTCAGCTCTTCGCGAATATAGGTGCTGCTGATCTTGCGGCTTCCCTCCATCTCTTTTGAGATTACGATCGTATCATACTCATATTTTTCACTGAGTCTCTGTAGAAGTTCCGGTGAACCCTTTCGCTCGTATCCAAAGCGAAAATCCTCTCCTACCACAACGCAGGCTGCCTGCAGATCGCCTTTCAGAATCTGGCGGATAAATACATCTGCTTTCATATGTCTGATCTGCTCATTCAACGGACATTCCAGCAGTACATCCACTCCCATTTTCTCCAGAAGGCCTCTTCGTTCTTCCGAGGTAAGAATGGTCTGTCTGTCAGAAACAAATGCCATGACCACTGCCAGTTCTCCATATTCTTTTTTTCTGTCAAGGATTGTCTGGATCAGTTTCCTGTGTCCACGGTGAATTCCATCAAATTTCCCAAGAGTTACCGCACACCGGGTAAATTTGGGAAACTGTCCGTCAATCTTTACGTATTCCATATTATGCTGTTACTCCTGACTTTTACGACTCGTCCGCGAGCCTATAAAAACATTTTCTGTGGCTGGTATCGTTTCTTCGCTTCTTCCCACTGATAAATTCCTTTAAATTCACCCTGACTGTCACACATTCTTACCCAGCCTTCTTTGTGATCTCCGCGAACAAAACGTTCAGCAAGGGCATTACCGTTTTCGAGAAGACGGTCACCCTCACGTGTGCAAAAAATTTCCGGATAATCCTTCAGGACCTGCCCGATACTGATCACCCGGTCTCCAATGGTGCCATTTTTTACTGCTTCTTCTACCTGGGCAAGTGTCATACTGTCTTCCCAGACAAAATTACCTGATCTGGTTCGGAGCAATTCTTCCATGCAGCCACCACATCCCAGCTTCTGTCCGATATCATGGCACAACGTACGGATGTAAGTGCCCTTGCTGCAGGTTACAGAAAATCGAACATACGGAAGTTCTATCTTCTTAATATCTATTTCATAAAAATGAACCTTTCTGGCTTTTCGCTCTATTGTTTTGCCCTCTCTGGCAAGCTCATAGAGCTTCTTTCCATCTACTTTCAAAGCGGAATACATCGGCGGAATCTGCTGCTGTTCTCCGAGAAAGTCATTGATCACAGCACGAACCTCGTCTTCTGTCACTTTCACCGTTTTTTCTCTAAGGACTGTTCCTGTCATATCCTGGGTGTCTGTTTCCAGTCCCAGATGAAGAAGTGCTTCGTATGTTTTTTGCTTTTCTGTCAGAAGATCGACCAGCTTTGTTGCCTTACCGAGAACAACCGGAAGCACGCCTTCTGCCTCCGGATCCAGTGTTCCGGTATGTCCAATCTTTTTCATATGGAGAATGCCACGAAGCTTTGCGACCACATCAAAAGAAGTATATCCTTTTTCTTTACGGATATTCAATACGCCATCCATTATGCGTTCTCTCCTTCTGCCAGCTGTTTTTCAATCTCCGCAGTAACATTGTTGATCACATCATACATGGATCCCTGCAGATCACATCCTGCAGCTCTTGTATGTCCGCCCCCGCCAAAGAAGACAGCAACTTTGCTCACATCCACTCTGCCATTGGAACGAAGAGATACTTTAAATGTCTGTGTTTCTGTCTCATAAAGGAAAATTGCGACCTCTACTCCTTCTGTCAGGCGAAGCTGACTGACAATGCCATCCAGGTCACTTCCTGTTACGCCATAAAAATCCATATCTTTCTTGCGAAGATACCCGATAATACATGTACCGTTCTGAAGAAGAATACTCTCTGCAAGAACTCTTCCCATAACCTGATTCTGAATATATGTTTTCTGATAGAACGATTCATCAATGATCTTGCTGAACGGGATTCCTGTCTTCATCAGTTCACCTGCTATCCTCATGGTCTCCGGTGACGTTGAAGAATACTGAAATACTCCTGTATCATGTATCATACCTGTGTAAATAGCTGTTGCGATTGGAAGAATCACTTTTTCAGGATCCAGAAGTCCATACAGTACTTCACAACAGGAACTTACCTCTCCACGGATATGATTTACATCCGCAAATCCCGGATTGCTCACATGATGATCGATGCAGGCAGTCTTCTTTGCACGTTCAAAAAGATCACCTGCCAGTGCCAGACGGTCTCTGGCACTTACATCACAGGTAATAAACAAATCGTATACCTGATCTTCGTCCACCTCTGTCCTGATATCTTCAACAGACTCGATATGACCGAAGATTGGCTTCGGATGGTCCAGATAAACATTCACATCAATATCCGGAAAATAAGTCCTGATATACAGATACAGTGCCATACAGGATCCGACACAGTCTCCATCCGGTCGGATATGTCCACCGATTCCAACTGTTTTTACCCCTTCCAGTATTTCTGCTATATTTTTCATGAACACACCTCTTATTCTTCCTCAGACTTCCCTAAAGAAGCATCTCTTCTGGCAACATCATCGATAAGTTTTGACATATTCACACCGTATTCGATGGATTCATCCAAAATGAATCGAATCTCCGGTGTATTTCTCAGATTCAGATTTTTGGCCAGCTGTCTTCTGATATATCCCTCTGCCTTATTGAGACCCTGGATGGTTGCATCCTTCGCCTCTTTATTGCCAAGGACACTGATAAATGCCTTGCAGGTTTTGAGGTCCGGTGCAACTTCCACCGCCATAACAGAAGTCATTGGATGAATGCGAGGATCTTTGACTTCATTTCGGATGATCGTGCTGAGTTCCTTCTGAACCTCACCATTGATCCTTGTATTCTTAATACTGTTTTTTCTCATTTATCCTTCACTCCTATCTCGGTATTACCAATTACCTTGGTACCTCTACCATGATATAAGCTTCTACTTTATCTTCTTCTTTCACATCATTGAATCCGTCAAATACAAGACCACATTCATATCCTGCTTTTACTTCTTTGACATCATCCTTGAAACGTTTCAGGGAGCCAAGCTCACCTTCGAATACCTGCTCGCCTTCACGTGTGATACGAACCTTGCAGTTTCTCTGGAAGATACCATCCAGAACGTAACTTCCTGCAATCGTACCAACACCAGATGCCTTGAACAGCTGACGAACTTCTGCATGACCGATGACTTTCTCTTCGAATACCGGATCAAGCATACCTTTCATAGCTGCTTCCACATCTTCGATTGCCTGATAGATAACTTTGTACAGACGAAGATCTACGCCTTCCTGATCAGCAAGCTGTTTTGCCATAGCATCTGGACGAACATTAAATCCAATAATGATTGCATTGGATGTTGCCGCAAGAGATACATCAGATTCATTAACTGCACCAACACCTCCATGAATCACGCGGACAACAACTTCCTCGTTGGAAAGTTTGGTAAGGCTCTGCTTAACGGCCTCAACAGACCCCTGTACGTCTGCCTTGACAATAATCGGCAATTCTTTAAGATCGCTTGCCTGAATCTGATCAAACAGGTTATCCAGAGAAAGTTTGCCTTTGGTTTCTTCAAGAAGATGTTTCTTATTCTCTGTAACAAAAGTAGCTGCAAAATTCTTTGCTTCTTTGTCACTCGGGAATGCCATCAGAATTTCTCCTGCATTCGGAACATCATTAAGACCAAGGATTTCAACCGGTGTAGACGGTCCTGCTTCTTTGACTCTTCTTCCTCTGTCATCCATCATAGCACGCACTTTACCGCTACATGCACCTGCTGCGATGAAATCTCCGACATGAAGTGTACCTTTCTGTACGAGAATCGTAGCAACTGGTCCTTTACCCTTATCAAGCTGTGCCTCGATCACAAGGCCTCTGGCTGCACGGTTCGGATTTGCTTTAAGTTCCAGAACCTCTGCTGAAAGAAGGATCATCTCAAGCAGAGTGTCGATTCCCTCTCCTGTATGTGCAGATACCGGTACAAAGATGGTGCTTCCGCCCCAGTCTTCCGGAATCAGTTCATATTCGGAAAGCTCCTGTTTTACTCGTTCTACATTTGCACTTGGTTTATCGATCTTATTGATTGCAACGATGATCTCAACGCCTGCTGCTTTCGCATGGCTGATTGCCTCTACGGTCTGCGGCATAACACCATCGTCTGCTGCAACAACAAGAACTGCGATATCTGTGGAATTGGCGCCACGCATACGCATTGCTGTGAATGCCTCATGTCCCGGTGTATCCAGGAATGTGATCTTCTGTCCGTTGATCTCAACAACAGATGCACCAATGTGCTGTGTGATTCCACCAGCCTCGCCTCTCGTTACATGAGTATCACGGATTGCATCCAGAAGAGATGTCTTACCATGGTCAACGTGACCCATAACGCAGACAACCGGTGGTCTGGAAACCATTGTGGACTCATCTTCCTCTTCTTCTTTGAGAAGTTCTTCGATAACATCTACTTTTTCTTCTGGTTCTGCAATAATATCATAATCCAGAGCGATTTCCTGTGCTTTCTCGAAATCAATCTCATGGTTCACAGTTACCATAACACCTTCCAGGAACAGTTTCTTAACGATGACAGACGGCTGCATCTTCATGGCTTCTGCAAGCTCACGGATAGTCATCTTCTCTGGAAGTGTGATCTCTTTTACTTCTGGTTTCTTTTCTTCCTGTTTCGGCTGAGGAGTTGGTTTCTGAAGAGCTTTCGGAATTCTGGAAAGATTTCTTCTGCCACCCTGGTTTGGTCTGTTGTGGCCTGCACCGGATTTCTCAAAGTCCTTCTTCTTGTTCTTATTCTCTCTGTCACGTTCTCTCTTGCTGTCTTTGGATGTCTTGGTCAGTTCTGGTGTGAATACAGCATCACTATCTCTTCTTCCACCAGCGTTTCTCTGACCTCCACGGTTATTTCCACCGAAACCGCCTCTGTTGCCGTCTGGTCTTCCGTTTCCGCCCTGACCAGGTCTTCCCTGACCTCCCTGCTGCGGGCGTCCACCCTGGCCTCTCATTGGGCGGCCATTTCCATCACCCTGACGTACCGGGCGACCTTCGCCCTGTGGTCTAGCCGGACGGTTTCCATCGCGGTTCGGACGACCCTGACCACCATTTCCGTTACGATCGGAAAATCTTCTCTCTCCTCCACGGAAATCTCGATTGCCTCTGCCTTCGCCACTACGGTTATCACGGCCTGCATCTCTTCCGTCACGATTATTCTGACGATTCTGGTTTCTGTTATTATTATAATTACCCTGTGAAGCCCCCTGTGGTCTGCCCTGATTCTGTGTCGGTGCAGTCTGTCTGGTCTCAGCAGGTTTCTTTGTCTCTGTAGTCTCAGCCTGTGCTGCCTGCGGTTTCTTCGGTGCTGTTTCTGCTGCCGGTTTCTGCTCTGCAGGTTTTACAGTCTGTGCTTTCTGCTGCGGTCTTGCAGCCGGTTTTTTATCTGATGCCGGACGTTTCGGTCTGTTCTTGCCGCCGTCACTTGCATTCTGAGCGTGATATACACGAATAATATTTTTTTTCTTTTTGGGAGCCTCTGTCTTCTCTGCTTCCGGTTTGGTTGTTACCATCTTTTCATCTGTTCTGGAATTATCCACCTTGGTAATCTGCTCCTTTCCCCTTTGTGATAAATGTTCTTTTATTCTGGCAGGTTCATGTTCTCTGCTCTTCGGCACATTGATTCCTCCTTCACGTCAATGACTTCGGATCTTGCTGATTCTGGATCTTATTATTTACAGTTATTGGTCACTGCTCCATCTTCTCAAGTTCTTTCAGCATTGCTTTCGCAAAGTTCTCATCCTGTACCGCCAGACTGGCACGAAATTCCTTGCCGCAGAATTTTCCCAGTTCCTCTTTATCAGCGAGGAAATATACCGGTACTTCGTAAAATTCACACATATTACGGAATTTTTTCTTAGTATTCTCGGATGCATCTGCTGCAACCAGTACCAGAAAACCTTTTCCGCTCTTCACAGATTTCTCTGTGGAGAATTCTCCGCTGGCAACCTTGCCTGCCTTTGTGGCAAGTCCCAGCAGTGATAAAACTTTATTGTTGTTTTTCAATATTGTTTAACTCCTTTTTCAGGTCTTCATAGACCTCATCCGGTATCGTGGTCTTCAGTGACCGCTCCAGTCCCCGGGTCTTTACTGCTTTCTCCAGACATTCCTGAGAAAGACACACATAAGCGCCTCTTCCATTCTTTCTGCCTGTTGCATCAAGCACGATCTCATTCTCCGGAGTCTTGAGCACACGGATCATTTCTTTCTTGCTTTTCATTTCTCTGCAGCCGGTACACTGGCGCAGAGGTGTCTTGTTCTTCGTCTTCATAGATTATTCTTCTGTATCTTCTTTTTCGGAGACTTCCTCTGATTCTTCAGTTTCTGTCTCTTCTGCTTCTACAGCATCCTCTTCACTGTACTCATCTTCATCATAATACTCGTCTTCGTCATCGTAATCATACAGTTCACCGGATTCTCTTGCCTGTGTCTCACTCTTAATATCGATCTTAAAGCCTGTCAGTCGAGCTGCAAGACGGGCATTCTGTCCTTCCTTACCAATAGCAAGAGACAACTGATAATCCGGAACGACTACCAGTGCAGTCTTCTCATCCGGATCAGCCATAACAGCGATAACTTTCGCCGGACTTAATGCATTCTCAATCAGGATTGCCGGGTTTTCATCCCAGTTGATGATATCGATTTTCTCACCACGGAGTTCTTCTACAATAGAATTAACTCTTGCGCCGTTCATACCAACGCATGCACCGACCGGGTCAACATCTGGGTCATTGCTCCATACAGCAATCTTGGTACGGGAACCAGCTTCTCTGGCAATGCTCTTGATCTCAACAGTTCCGTCTTTGACTTCGGCAACTTCTGATTCAAAAAGACGTTTCACAAGTCCCGGATGTGTTCTGGAAAGAAGGATGCGAGGTCCTTTCGGAGTATCCTTCACTTCAAGGATATAGACCTTGATTCTCTCTGTAGGCTCGAACTCTTCACCTTTCACCTGTTCATTCTCGCTTAAGATACCATCTGCCTTGCCAAGATTTACACTGACATTCTTACCCATCACACGCTGAACGATACCGGTAACGACTTCTTTTTCCATTCCGTAATACTGATCATAAAGAACCTTACGCTCTTCCTCACGGATTTTCTGAAGGATCACGTTCTTTGCATTCTGTGTTGCGATACGTCCAAATTCTTTGGAGTGAATCTCAACTTTGATCATATCTCCCAGTTCTGCATTGGTATTGATCTTCTGTGCATCTACCAGTGAGATCTCCAAAGCCGGATCATCTACAAATTCTGTTACTTCTCGTTCTGCATAAACACTGAAATCACATGTTTCCGGATTAATGGTCACATGTACATTGTCCGCTTTACCAAAATGGTTCTTGCAAGCCTGGATCAGGGACTGCTCAATCGCACCCAGTAATGTATCCTTGCTGATATTTTTTTCTTTTTCCAGGATATCCAGGGCTTCCATTAACTCTCTGTTCATTTTTGTTATTTCCTCCTATTTTATCAAAGCATGTTTACATCGTATTTAAAATTCAATTGCCAGACGAATCAGAGCAATATCTTTCTTGTCAAATGTGCGTAAGGAACCGTCCTCATCGATCGTTACTGTATTGTCATCATATGCATTTAAAACTCCGCAGAATTCCTTCTGTTTCTCAATCGGACGATAGGTACGGATCTCTACCAGTTTTCCCATGCTTCTGATAAAATCCTTTTCCTTTTTCAGTGGTCTGTCAAGACCCGGCGAACTAATTTCCATGATATAGCTGTCTTCAATAAAATCGTTCTCATCCAGTTTATCACTGAATGCTCTGCTGACTGCCTCACAGTCATTGACCGTGATTCCCTCTGGTTTGTCAATGTATCCGCGAAGATACCAGTTACCTGCTTCCTTCACATATTCTACATCTACCAGTTCGAATCCCTGACTCTCGACGATCGGTGTCAGCAATGCTTCTGCTTTTTGTTCATATTCATCCCGTCTGCTCATATTCCCACCTGCCTTTCGCACACCCGGAGCATCTCGCAAAAAGAGTGGACCGAAGTCCACTCTCTTGTTATCCGTTATCATGTTATTCTTATTTTAGCACCATATAATTGGAAAAGCAAGGCTTTTTTTAGATCCTTGGCTTTATTCCCTTTGTATCGCGTTTCGCAAGACGTACTTTGTTCAATGCATATTCCTTATCATGATAAGAAATCACATACTCCTGATGCCCCGCAAGAAGATAGGCGTTGTCCAGATAATCACCATCCGTCAGTTTCATACCGCGCACACCAAGAGCAGTCTTTTTCATTGTGGAAATCTCCTGTGTCAGGAAACGCAGGAAACAACCGTTATGACTCTGCAATACGACCTGCTCCATCTCAGAGGCACTACCAATAAAAATCAGTTCATCCTCCTCGGCCAGCTTTGTTGATGCGATCGTTCTTTTTGCCACATCAAATTCTGCGCCTTCTACCAGCTTGCACATGGAAGTCTTTGTCACAAACAGAAGTCTGTCTGTACGGATCTGTCCAACTGGCGCCACATAAAGCATCCGTTCCTGCGCACTGTCATAGTTGCTGAGATTATCCACCGGCGTTCCCTTATCACGGAACCTCACGAGCGGAATATCTGCCGCCTTGATCGTATGCATCTTTCCGGTATCTGTAAAGATACAGATCTTATCTGTATTCATACAGTTGAAAACATATTTGCTTTCATTATGAACAGCTTCTTTGTTTCGCTCATACGCATTTTTGTCGATCAGTTTCATATAGCCAAAACGGTCCATCAGGAAGCAGACTTCCATCTCTTCCATTTTCTTCTCTTCATAAACGGCTTCTTCTGCATTCTCAATCGCAGTGCGACGTTTTCTTCCATATTCTTTCTTGATGGCATCCATATCTTTCATGATCACGGTTGCCATAGAATCATAATTATCCAGGATATCTTTATAAAGAGCGATATTTTTCATCGTCTCCTCATGCTCCGCCTGCAATGCCTCGATTTCCAGACCGATCAGTTTGTACAAACGCATGTCAAGGATTGCATTCGCCTGACGTTCCGTAAATAAAAGCTTCGCAGCAGCCTTCTCGCTGGCTTTTGACTTGAATCTGATACCCTCTGTAATTCCCTCTACCAGGCATTTCTTAACCTGTTCCCGGTTCTTACTGCCACGAAGGATCTCGATGATCAAATCGATTACATCACAAGCCTTAATCAGACCTTCCTGCACTTCCTGTTTCTCCAGTTCTTTGTCAAGAAGTGTATGATATTTACGTGTGGTGATTTCAAACACAAAATCCACATGATACTCAATGATCTGTTTCAGACTGAGTGTCTCCGGTCTGCCATCAGCAACAGCCAGCATGTTTACGCCAAAGGTATCTTCCAGACGCGTCTTCTTGTACAGCATATTTGTCAGATTCTCTACATCCGTGTCTTTCTTAAGTTCCAGTACGATACGGATTCCCTCTTTGGAAGACTGGTTGGAAATATCCACGATATCTGTTGTCTTTTTCGTTTCTACCAGAGATGCCACATCATTCAGGAACTTACCAATATTGGCACCAAGCATGGTATACGGAATCTCTGTGATCACAAGCTGTTTTCTTCCGCCTTTAAGCTTCTCTACTTCTACTTTTCCACGCAGACGGATCTTGCCGCTTCCTGTCTCATAAATCTTATGAAGTTCGTCCTTATTGACCACGATACCACCGGTCGGAAAATCCGGTCCTTTGATATATCGCATCAGCCCACGGATACTGATTGTATTGTCCTTCATATATGCCTTGACAGCATCAATGACTTCACCAAGATTGTGTGGCGGAATACTGGTTGCCATACCAACAGCAATACCATCTGCACCATTTACAAGAATATTCGGAATACGTACCGGAAGAACCGACGGCTCTTTCTCCGTTTCATCAAAGTTTGGTATAAAATCTACTACATTTTTATCGAGGTCACTTAGGAATACCTCCTGTGTCAGTTTCTCCAAACGAGCCTCTGTATAACGCATGGCTGCCGCTCCGTCTCCCTCAATAGAGCCGAAATTACCATGTCCGTCAACCAGCGTCCTGCCCTTTTTGAAATCCTGTGCCATAACAACCAGTGCATCATAGATCGAGCTGTCACCATGTGGATGATATTTACCCATAGTATCCCCGACAATACGGGCACATTTACGATACGGACGGTCGTAACGGATTCCCAGTTCATACATATCATACAGCGTTCTTCTCTGTACCGGTTTCAATCCGTCGCGCACATCCGGAAGCGCACGGGAAATAATAACACTCATCGCGTAATCGATGTATGATTTTTGCATAATTTCTGAATAATCGGTTCGAATTACATTTTCCTGTTTTGTTTCCATATCTTATCCCACCTTATACATCAAGTTCTGCATCAGCTGCATGTTCATAAATAAATGCCTTACGCGGAGGCACATCACTGCCCATCAGAACTTCTGTCACGCTGGATGCCAGACGTGCATCTTCAATCTCAACACGTTTCATTCTCCTGGTCTCCGGGTTCAGAGTTGTCTCCCATAACTGCTCTGCATCCATCTCTCCAAGACCTTTGTATCTCTGTAATGTAAAGCTGCCTGGTTTGTGTGTCTTACGATATTTTTCCAGAGCCTTATCATCATACAGATATTCTTCCGGTCCTTTCCTGGGCATAGCCTTGTAAAGAGGCGGCATAGCAATATATACATGTCCCTCATAGATCAGTTCCGGCATAAAGCGATAGAACAGTGTCAGAAGAAGTGTTGAAATATGAGCACCGTCTACATCGGCATCGGCCATGATCACAATCTTGTCATAACGAAGCTTGCTGATATCAAAATCGTTGCCATAGCCTTCCGAGAAACCACAACCGAATGCATTGATCATCGTCTTGATCTCGGCATTGGCGAGAACCTTGTCGATCGTGGCTTTTTCAACATTCAGGATCTTACCGCGAATCGGAAGGATCGCCTGGTAATTACGATTTCGTGCTGTCTTTGCAGAGCCGCCCGCAGAATCTCCTTCTACAATAAAGATCTCACACTGAGAAGGATCTTTTTTCTCGCAGTTGGCAAGTTTTCCATTTGAATCAAAAGAATATTTCTGTTTTGTAAGAAGGTTTGTTTTCGCTCTCTCTTCTGTCTTACGGATCTTTGCTGCTTTTTCCGCACAGGAAAGGATTGTTTTCAAAGTTTCGAGATTACGGTCAAAATAGAGAACCAGCTGCTCTCCTAAAACCTTTCCGGTCGCTTTGGCTGCATCCTGGTTATCCAGCTTCGTCTTGGTCTGTCCTTCGAATCGTGGTGCCGGATGCTTGATGGAAACAACCGCCGTCATTCCATTACGGATATCCGCACCGGTAAAGTTGGGATCTTTATCTTTCAGAATTCCGATCTCTCTGGCATACGTATTCATAACAGTTGTAAAAGTCGTCTTAAATCCGGTCAGATGTGTGCCGCCTTCTGCATTGTAGATATTATTACAGAAACCAAGTACATTCTCACGGAACTCATTCGTATACTGAAACGCCACTTCCACCTGAATACCATCTGCTTCCCCCTTCAGATACACCGGCTCATGAAGTGCCTCGGTCGTATGATTCATATCACGGATATATCCCACAATACCTTCCGGCTCATGGTATTCTTCTCTGACCGGTTCTGTTCCACGCAGGTCTTCAAATACGATCGTCAGCTCCGGATTCAGATATGCAGTCTCATGAAGACGGCTCTTGACATCTGTCGCTGAAAAACGTGTCTTCTCAAAAATCTCCGGATCCGGAAGAAAGTTGATACAGGTTCCGGTATCTTTTGTTCTGCCAAGTTTCGGAAGAAGTCCCTCTTCAAGCTCAATCGTTGGAACCCCCTGTTCATAATGGTCATGATGCACATAACCATCACGGCTTACTTTGATATCCAGATAAGTAGAAAGCGCATTGACTACCGAAGAACCAACACCATGAAGTCCGCCGCTTGTCTTGTATGCAGAATTATCAAATTTACCACCTGCATGAAGTGTGGTAAACACCAGACGTTCTGCAGACATTCCTTTTTCGTGCATGTCCACAGGTATTCCTCGTCCGTTATCTGTTACCGTACAGGAACCGTCTTTTTCCAGTACGACATGGATCTGACTGCAATATCCAGCCAGGTGCTCATCCACCGCATTATCCACGATCTCATAAATCAGATGATTCAGTCCTTTGCGTGAGACACTTCCGATATACATACCCGGTCGTTTACGAACTGCTTCAAGTCCTTCCAGAACAGATATACTCCCTGCATCGTAGGTTTCCTTTTTTGCCATGGCTTATTACCCTTTCTTACATTGTTCAGTCTTCAAACATTTGTTCTATATCATACATGATTTGCCCACAAAAAGTCAAATGCTATTCTTTTATGATTTCAGGGCAAAAAAATAATCAGGACCTCAATCCTGATTATCTGTCTTGTAAATATTTGTAGCAGCCAGTACGGGAATCGAACCCGTGTTTTCGCCGTGAGAGGGCGACGTCTTAACCCCTTGACCAACTGGCCTTGCGTCAACCGACTTGCTTAGTATATATCAGCTTGTCGGAAAATGCAAGCCTTTTTTTAATTTTTTTTAAAAAAATTTTGAAGGCGGATTTTTGGCTGTTTTTTAACCAAGGTCTATCTTGAGATCTCCTGGTTTGATAAGACCCTTTGCACGGAAAATCTTTCCTATCACCCAGGTGATCAGCAGCGGCAGCACGAAACAGATCAAGATCATACCAATCCACTCAAATATGCCTGTCTGATATCCTTCCGGCATCTGTACCCATCCGGTCACAACACCGATTGGGCCGACCAGACCGGAAGTGCCCATTCCGGAAGAAATTGCCGGTCCGTTATTTCTCATATGAAATACACAGGTTGCAATCGGTCCGGTAATCGCAGATGTGATCACTGGCGGCAGCCACAGGATTGGTTTCTTCATAAGGTTTGGGACCTGCAGCATGGAAGTACCCAGTCCCTGTGCCACAAAACCGCCGATTCCATTGTCTGGAAAGCTCAGAATCGCAAACCCCAGCATATGTGCACAGCACCCAGCTGTCGCAGCGCCTCCGGCAAGTGCCAGTCCATTCCAGATTTCCATTGTCACACTGCCATCAGCAACGCCTGCAAGCACTGCACCACCACTGATTCCGACTGCCGCACAGATTGCCGCGGAGCTGATTGGAAGCGTCAGCACAATTCCAACCACTACAGAAATAATCATTCCCATCCAGAACGGTCGCAGATCGGTTGCCCATCCGATAAAGGAGCCAAGCGCATCACAGATATTTTTGCATACCGGTGCCAGGAGCATGGCAAGTACTACCCCAACAATCACAGTCACAGCCGGTGTCACGATAATATCAATCTTTGTTTCCTTTGAGACCAGTTTTCCGATCTCACAGGTAATGACTGCGACAAAAAATACAGCCAACGGGCCGCCTGAAGCGCCAAGCGCATTGCAGGCTGCTCCAACCGCACACAACGAATACATGACCAACGGCGGTGCCTGCAATGCATAGCCGATTGCAAGTGCCATCGCCGCACCGGTTACGCTGGTTGCATAACCACCGATCTCAAGCAGTTTTTCTGATACAAAGCTGCCCGGGCAGACATTCTGCCCAATCGTATTAATGATCGTACCGATCAAAAGTGATGCAAAAAGACCCAGTGCCATGGAACCCATTGCATCAATACCATATCTTTTGAAGGATATGATCACGTTCTTTCTTTTCAGAAAGCTCTCCTTTTCATTATTCATTTTCTCTTTCCTCTCTCAGAATTATTCTTCCGGATCTGCCACCGGTTCTGCCGGAATAAAGACACGGGAATTCTTCTTTTCTTCACGCTTCTGTTTCTTTGCCTTTTCCTGTGCTTCCGCGCAGAATTCCATCTGAGAGTTTACAAGTGTCTTGCCTCTCTTATCCTGCTTTTCGTAAGTGCCATCCGGCTGCAGGATATGTGCCTTTACATTGTCACGGAATTCCAGGTCAAGCACATGCATGATTTCTTTCTTGATCTGCTCATCTTCTACCGGGAATACGATTTCCACACGACGGTCCAGATTACGTGGCATCCAGTCTGCACTTCCCATATAGATCTCATCGATTCCATCATTTTTGAAATAGAAAATCCGGCTGTGCTCCAGAAATTCTCCAACAATCGAACGTACATGGATATTCTCACTGATTCCCGGGATACCGGTTCGCAGACAGCAGATACCACGGACAAGCAGATTTATCTGCACGCCACAGGAAGACGCATAATAAAGTGCGGCAATGATTGCCGGATCACACAAAGAATTCATCTTCGCTGTAATTTCTGCAGGTTTGCCCTCTTTTGCATGTTCTGCTTCTCGTTCGATCAGCTTCAGGAAACGGTTCTTCATCCAGATCGGAGCGACGATCAGACGATTCCATTTCTTTGGTTCTGAATAACCGGAAAGCATATTAAATACCGCAGTCGCATCCTCGCCAAAACGTTCATCACAGGTAAAGATACCACAATCTGTATACAGTTTTGCAGTGGAATCGTTGTAGTTACCGGTTGCCAGATGTACATATCTGCGGATACCGGTCTCTTCACGACGAACGACCAGTGTAATCTTACTGTGTGTCTTTAAGCCTACCAGTCCATAAATTACATGACAGCCGGCTTTCTCCAGCATCTTCGCCCAGACAATGTTGTTTTCCTCATCAAATCTGGCTTTCAGCTCTACCAGAACGGATACCTGTTTGCCATTCTCTGCAGCCTGCGCAAGCGCTGCGATAATCGGAGAATGTCCGCTGACACGGTAAAGCGTCTGTTTGATTGCAAGTACACCCGGATCTTTGGCTGCCTGACGCACAAAATCCACAACCGGATCAAAACTCATATACGGATGATGCAGGAACACATCGCCCTCTCGGATCACCTGGAAGATATCTTTGTCATTCTGAAACTGTGGTACCGGGGCCGGTGTATATTTCGGACTCTTGTATTCGTCAAACCCTTCCAGTCCATATACCTTCATCAACATAGTCAGATCCAACGGACCCGGAATGTTATAAATGTCCGCATCCTTGATCTCAAATTCTTCTTTGAGAATATCCAGAAGTCGCTTATCCATTTTTTCTTCTGCTTCCAGTCGGATGACTTCGCCCCACTGACGCTTCTTAAGCTGTTTCTGAATCTCAACCAGCAAATCTTCTGCTTCATCCTCATCAATCGTCAGATCGGCATTTCGCATAATCCTGTACGGATGCGCACATACCACATCATTGCTTAAGAACAGTTTGCCTATGTTGCGTTCTATGATTTCTTCCAGAAGGATCACTGTTCTCTCACCTTTTTTCGCAGATGGAATCTCTACGATCCTTGGAAGGACAGATGGAACCTGAACCGTTGCAAATTCCAGTTCTTTTGTATGTTTTTTATTATTTTTCTTGGCGATCAGCGCACCAATATTCAGCGACTTGTTGCGGATCAGAGGAAATGGTCTGGAAGAATCCATTGCCATCGGCGTCAGTACAGGATATACATTGTCCTCAAAATATCGATCTACAAACTCTGCCTGTTTTTCATTTAAATTTTCGTGTTCTGCCACCAGATGCAGTCCAACTTTTTCCAGTGCCGGAAGGACAGAACGGTTAAAGGTGCTGTATTGCACACGAACCAGTTCATGTGTCTGTTTACTGATTTCTTTCAATTGTTCTTCTGATGACATTCCTGCGATATCTTTCTTCTTATATCCGGCGTGAACCTGGTCTTTCAGTGACGCCACACGTACCATAAAGAACTCATCCAGATTGGAAGAAGTAATGCTCAGGAATTTCAGTCGTTCAAACAGTGGCAGACTTTTATCTCGCGCTTCACTCAAAACACGCTCATCAAATTTCAGCCAGCTCAGTTCTCGGTTTACGTAGTATTCCGGTTTTTCATATTTGCTAAAGTCCATATTTTTCCTCCTCAGACGCTTATGCTCTGCGTTTACGTTTCAATACAAGACGAATGCCAAACACTTCTTCAAAGAACTGTACCTTGTCACGAAGTAATCCCAGTTCCAGAGAAATATCCCTGCTAGAATCAATGATCATCTGCAGTTCTCTGTCTTTCAGTACTACTCTCAATGCTTCTACCTTCTGATAATGGCTGCGGTCCATCGCATTAGCAATGCGCAGGATTGCAGTCAGCTTTGCTACCAGCAGATAACGCTGTCGGTCAATTCCCGGACCGGCATCATAATTTCCATAGTAAACAAACTCTGTCGTATTATATCTCACTGCGCTGGCTATGATCTTTCGTTCTTCCGTTGAAAGACCTATAATCTCAGTTGCCATAATGATCCGATAGGAACATTCTGCCACATCTGCCATGCTGATGTATTTGCCACAGTCATGAAGCTGTACTGCGATCTGCAGAAGCAGACGTTCTCTTGCTCCCAAACCATGTACTTTTTTCATACTGTCAAAGATCGTCAGGGCAATATCTGTTGTTCCCTTGATATGGTCTTTTCCAGTAGAATATCTTTTTGCAATGTTTTTGGATGCTACCAGAATATCGTTTTCAAAATTATGAACGCTCTTGATGAATTTCTTTTTCTCACCATAATCATAAGCAATTCCATCCAGCAGAGACACACCAGGTGCCCATACTGACTCCGCCTGGAAGATTTCGAGGAAATTCTTGCAAATGACCATCGTCGGAATGACCAGAGAGGCATATTCCGGATCGATATCCATTTCTTCTGCAAGTGCCTGCTCAGTCTTATAAATGGTCTTTTCATATCGTTTCGTAAATTCCTCGCTGGTTATGATATGATCTTCCAATTCTTCACGAAAAATCGTATCTGTCAGAAAGTCTCCCATCAGAATTACGTTTTTGATATCGCAGTCTTTTAGATACAGTCTCTGAAAAGCTGTCAGGTCGTTTCGGATAAATTCCTTGATCAGCTGGTCATAATGGGTCGTTGTCTTTTCGAGTTCTTTCAGTCTTTCACGGATACGCATGCTTCCCATCTTGAAGCTCTGCGTTGTCACCAGTGCATCCTTGTCAAACAGAGATACCTGTAGGTTTCCACCACCAACATCCAGAATCGCCGTACCCTTCTGAATGATCTTCTTGAATCCGGCTTCAATAGCTGCAATGGATTTATAACCCAGAAAATGTTGTTCGGCATTACTTAAGATTTCAATCCGTACCCCTGTCCTCTGATAGATCTGCTCCTGTACGATCACCGGATTGATAATTTCACGAAAAGCACTCGTTGCGCATGCACGATAATCAGATACCCCAAACTCCTTCATCATGCTGCTGAAGTCTTTCAGAATGGCGCAGATTTCATCCACCATTTCCGGTTCCAGGCGTCCATTGGAATACGCTCCCTTACCGATTTCCAGACGATATCTGACATCATTCAGTTCCTGAAATCCGATTCTTTTTGAAAATTCAAAAATTTTCATACTGATTTCATATGATCCAATATCGATTGCTGCAAAAGTTGTCGCTGCCATACCCCCAGCTCCTTCCCATTTGTATTATAACGTTATCGTCGTTACGCCTCCTGTGTTTCTTCTTTTCCAAGAAGATGATCAATAAACTGCTGTGCCGTACGTCCGGTAAGACCGCCATGAGAGATTTCCCATTTGCCAGCTTCAAGAAGAAGCTGGTCTTCCGGCATGGCGATTCCGTTACGTGCGGCCAGCGTTTTAACGATTGTATGAAATTCTTTTCGATCCGGTGCGCCGAAATAAATACGAACACCAAAACGATATACCAGAGAAAGTTTCTCCTGTACGGTATCGGAGGAATGGATGTCATCATCTGCACCAACCTCCAGTTTATCTCCGGCTCTTTCTCTTACCAGATGACGACGATTGCTTGTTGCATAAATCAGAATGTTCTCTGGTTTGCGTTCCAGGCCACCTTCAATCACTGCCTTCAGATATTTATATTCAATCTCAAATTCTTCAAAGGAAAGGTCGTCCATATAAATAATAAATTTATAATTACGGTCCTTGATCTGTGCAATAATCTGATTCAGATCCACAAACTGATGTTTATATACCTCTATAATTCGCAGACCTTCGTCATAATATCTATTCAAAATCCCCTTGATACTGGAAGATTTACCGGTTCCTGCATCCCCAAACAACAGGCAATTATTTGCTTTTCTTCCTCTGACAAATGCCTCCGTATTCTCTACCAGCTTCTGTTTCGGAATCTCATATCCAACCAGATCTTCCAAATTTACATGAGCAATTCTGGTAACCGGCACAATGACTGCACGGCCATTCTGGTCATGATCGATACGGAATGCCTTATGCAGCCCAAGCTTACCCACACCAAAATCCTTGTAAAACCGAACCATATCTGCCATGAACTCATCTGTATCTTTGGCTACTGCAAGTGTCTTACTCATCTCACAGATTCTGTCACGGATACGTTTATTGAACATTTTACCGGTATCCTGCGGAGTTTCGTAATTGCACAGAATATTACAGCAGGAAGTGTGAAACAGTTTATCCAGCACATTCAGGTCAAAATCATACAGTTCTTTGAAAATTGCAAAATCATGAAGTGCAAGCTGATTGATACTTCCCTCAATCGAACCACGGATCTCACTCGCCGTACTGAAGGCGTTTTCATGATTGACCAGAAGAAGTGTCAGATAATCATGCCACAGATTTCCTGTAAATCCATAAGAACCCGCAATCTCGATCAATCCGTTGACGCATTCATAAAATTCTTCTTCCATTTCACTTGCATTGACAGCTGATTTCTCACTTGCGTCCATCAGTGCTGTCATTTTATCCAAAATATCTCCCTGCTCAAAATTTCTGTAAAGCACACATTCTTTCACTCGTGTCATTTCTATTGTTCCTCCTGCTGTCCGTAATTTCCAAGCACTCTCATCCGATTGGCCTCTGCTTCCAGTCCGCGCAGAGCATTTTTGACTGCCGGTTCTTCAAGATTCCCCTCAAAATCCACAAAAAATCTATATTCCCATTTCTTTCCGGTGATCGGACGGGACTCTATCTTGGTCATGCTCAGTCCATTGTAGATAAAATGAGAAAGCATGTTGTAAAGAGTTCCACTCTCATGCGGAAGCTCAAAACATACGCTTACTTTTGCAGCACTTTTTTCATAAACCGGATGTGCACTGACGATGATAAATCTGGTTACATTCTGATCGTTATAACAGATATTTTCTGCCATAACAGAAAGTCCGTAAAGTTCTCCTGCAGCCCGACTTGCGATCGCAGCCTGTGTTTTGTTCATTTCTTCATGAACTTTCTTAGCTGCACCGGCTGTATTTTCTGTCTTTACAATTTTCCAGTCCGAATGGCTTTCCAGATATTTCTTGCACTGTGCCAGTGCCTGCGGATGAGAATATACGGTTTTAATCTCATCCAGGGACGTACCCGGAATTCCAAGCAAGACATGTTCCACTTTAACGCCCTGTTCTCCGACAATATACAGCTGATATTCTGTCAGAAGATCATAAATGTCTGTCACAATTCCTTCTGTGGAATTTTCAATCGGCAGCACTGCATAGTCTGCCTTCCCGGATGCTACTTCTTCCATTGCATCTCGGAAGGTCTTGACATGATAGCTGTTGATGTCATCCGAAAAATAGGCACGCATCGCCGCATAACTGTAGGCACCTTCCACTCCCTGGAATACGACATTGACACCAGTCACCGGAAGTGCATCTACCATCTCATAATCTTTTGTATCATTTTCCACACCGTTTTTGGTCAGAAGCTGGTACTGTCTCTTGCGACTGATCGCCATGATCTGCTGAAACAGTTCCTGCGCTCCAAGTTCATTAAACTCTCCATGTGCAGAACCCTTCAGGACATTGATCTTGTCCTGTTCTCTCTTTGGATCCAATACCTTTTTGCCTGTATGTATCTTATATTCTGCGACATCTTCGCATACCTTCATTCTCTTCTCAAAAAGTCGCAGGATTTCTTTGTCGATCACATCGATTTCTTTACGACATTCCAGTAAATCTGTCATGAATCTTTTTCCTCCCAAGTCTTAACGATTGCTGTAATCTCTCCGATAAAAGAAAGAGAGCCGAAAGAAAGAATGACATCATCCTTTCCTGCCATGTCAAACACTTTATCCACCGCATCCCGAATACTCTCAGACGCCTGTACATGTGAGTTGCATGGCTCGATTGCCTCTGCCAGTTCTTCAGCCGGCAGTGCCCGCGGATTGTCCGGAGTCTCAACCGTGACGA
This sequence comes from uncultured Blautia sp., assembly GCA_934378195.1. Taxonomy (GTDB): domain Bacteria; phylum Bacillota; class Clostridia; order Lachnospirales; family Lachnospiraceae; genus Blautia_A. Next base: position 3,189 of record CAKRPO010000026.1, on the reverse strand, counting down.
TCTGCTCCGCATATGGGCAAAGCTTCCTGATAATATAATGATAGTCCTTATCACGGAACACACCCATGATAAAGAATATTCTGCGTCCTTTAAAATATTTGCGTACAGAATCTTCCAACATATCCGCAGCCGCCGGGTTGTGCGCACCGTCTACGATGAACAACGGATCTCTGTGTATGATTGTCAGACGTCCATTCCATTTCGTATCTTTCAGACCTTTTTTTCGCTGTTCGATCGTAGTCGGATATCCCTTCTCATCCAAAATATTCAGTGCTTCGATCGCCAGTGCCGCATTCTCCGTCTGATAAGAGCCTGCCAGGGACAGCTCATAAGTTTCGCCTCTGTATTCCAGCGTCTGTCCGGCAAAATCCGCTTTGACCGCCTTTGCTTTCTCAAGATCTGCAACCGTCAGGTCTGCTCCATTCTCATGGCACACTTCCTGTATCACTTTCAGAGATTCCGGCTTCTGTCCCACAGTTGCCACCGAACATCCTGGCTTAATGATTCCGGCTTTTTTCTCCGCAATCTCGGTCAGCGTATTTCCAAGAAAACTCTGATGATCCATGCTAATCGGCACCAGAACTGCAAGCACCGTGTTTTTTATGATATTGGTTGCATCCAGATTACCGCCCATACCGACTTCCAGTATCACCAGGTCACAGTTTTCTTCCGCAAAAAATAAAAATGCCACCGCCGTTTCTATTTCAAATGGGGTGGGATGCGCAAGACCTTCCGAGGTCATTTCTTCAATTGCCGCAGCAACCCTGGTCACATACCCTGCAAACTGCTCTCTGCTCACTGACCTGCCGGCTACTTCCATCTTTTCCCGATAAGAATATACAGACGGAGAAATATATCTTCCGACACGATACCCCGCTTCCGAAAGTGTTGTATACAGATAAGCGATCACGGATCCTTTGCCATTCGTTCCTGCTACATGTACATATTTTAACTGATCCTGAGGATTTCCCAGACGCTTCATCAGTTCTTTTATATTTGTAAGATCCAGAGCACCGCCCGCATAACGGTCCGCATCACTGACATATGCTCTGCTTTGCTGATAATCCATTTACCATATCTCCTGTAGTTCAAAGTATTTATGTAACTATAGCATTTACGTATGTTTTTTTCAAGAGCAGGTCATACTAATTTACGTATTCTTAACACCTTAAGTTAATCAGGAGCAACCAGACATGAGACAGAATATTGTAAACTTTTTACTCTGCGGAGCCACCGGATGGTGTATGGAGATCATGTGGACAGGTCTGCACTCTCTCCTTGACGGCCAGAAGACTCTGACAGGAAAAACCTCTCTTCTGATGTTTCCGATCTATGGCTGCGCCGCCATCATCGCTTCCATATATCCGAGGCTTTCTTCCCTTCCTTTTTATTGCCGCGGAATTCTTTATGCTGCCGGGTTTTACCTTGTGGAATTCAGCAGTGGCACCTTATTAAAGCACTTCGGCATGTGTCCCTGGGACTACAGTGCAGCGCCTCTGCAGTACCACGGTGTGGTTCGTCTGGACTATGCACCTCTATGGTTTCTTGCAGGTTTATTTTTCGAGAAAATACTTGCGAATTCTTCTTGAAAAATCGATTCTACTAGTATATGATTGTCCAAGAGAGAATTTTTTGTAACTGTGTTCACAGTCACAGATTTTCCGTACCACAAGTTAACAAGGGAGGTTTCACATGAGACATTTAATGAGCCCGCTGGATCTTTCTAAAGAAGAACTTGATGATCTTCTTATCTTGGCCAGCGACATTGAAAAAAATCCAAAAAAATACGCGCATGTCTGCGATGATAAGCGACTTGCCACCTGTTTTTATGAACCAAGCACACGTACTCGTTTAAGTTTCGAGGCAGCCATGATGAATCTTGGCGGCAAGGTTTTAGGTTTCTCCTCAGCCGGTTCCAGTTCCGCTGCCAAAGGCGAAAGTGTTGCCGATACGATTCGTGTTGTTTCCTGTTATGCAGATATCTGTGCTATGCGTCATCCGAAAGAAGGTGCTCCGCTCGTAGCTTCTATGGCATCTTCCATTCCTGTTATCAACGCCGGTGACGGTGGTCATCAGCATCCTACTCAGACCCTCACTGATCTTCTTACTATTCGTTCCCTCAAAGGAAGACTTGACAATCTTACAATTGGTCTGTGCGGCGATCTGAAATTCGGACGTACTGTTCATTCACTGATCGAGGCACTGGTGCTTCGTTATTCCAATGTCAAATTTGTTCTGATCTCACCAGAAGAACTTCGCGTTCCAAGTTACATCCGTGAAGATATCCTTGAGAAAAACAACGTAGAATTCGAAGAAGTTGAACGTCTGGAAGATGCGCTCCCGAAACTCGACATTCTCTACATGACACGTGTACAGAAAGAACGTTTCTTCAACGAAGAAGACTATGTACGCATGAAGGATTTCTACATCCTTGACAAGCAGAAAATGGAGCTTGCTCCGAAGGATATGTTCATTCTTCATCCACTTCCGCGAGTAAATGAGATTGCTGTTGAAGTCGATGATGACCCACGTGCCGCATACTTCAAGCAGGCACAGTATGGTGTCTATGTCCGTATGGCACTGATTCTTAGATTACTGGAGGTGGAAGTATAATGTTAAACGTTGGAGCACTTCACGAAGGTTTCGTACTTGACCATATCAAGGCCGGCAAAGCCATGACCATCTATCATGATCTGAAGCTGGACAAACTTGACTGTACAGTTGCGATCATCAAAAATGCCAGGAGCAACAAGATGGGTGTCAAAGACATCATCAAAGTAGAATGTCCGATTGAAAACCTTGACCTGGACATTCTCGGTTTCATTGACCACAACATTACTGTCAACATCATCAAAGATGAAAAAATCGTTGAAAAAAGAATCCTGAAACTTCCAAAGCAGATTACAAACGTTATCAAATGTAAGAACCCTCGCTGTATCACTTCTATCGAACAGGGTCTGGATCATGTGTTCATTCTCGCTGATCCGGAAAAAGAAGTTTACAGATGTAAATACTGTGAAGAGAAATACAGAGGCAAACGTAATAAATAAATTACATAAAAAGGGACTGTCGCACTAATTTTCCTTTAGTGCGACAGCCCCATTTTTATTTCACTGCTGATAAAGTACCAGTCTTTCGTTCTGCAGATCATTACACAGTTCGCATGATACTTTGCTCATATCATACACA
>CAKRPO010000025.1 GCA_934378195.1 uncultured Blautia sp. | reverse complement strand
TCTTGCGACAGCTCATTTAGTTTATCACAGTCATTTCTGTTTGTCAAGAACTTTTTTAAGTTTTTTCAAAACTTTTTTCAATGACTTTTTTGTGATTCGTTGCTTATCAGCAACTCGTTTACTTTATCACATTCATTTCTGAATGTCAAGTACTTTTTTGAATTTTTTAAATTTTTTCAAAAGTTCAAAAAATTCAAACGGAGAAGGAGGGATTTGAACCCTCGCGCCGGTTACCCGACCTATACCCTTAGCAGGGGCACCTCTTCGGCCTCTTGAGTACTTCTCCTGACTCCGAATTCATAATCTCTTATGCAATTTGAAGCGCATTTCATCCGAAACGCATGATTAAGTATACACAATGTATTTTACATTGTCAACACTTTTTTTCATTTATTTTAACATTTTTTCACTCAGCTTTTACTTGCCTGCAGGAAGCAGGATTTTAAGCTCAAACCAGTTGTTTTCCTGTGCTGCTACAACAGATCCGTGATACTTTTCCACTGTACTCTTTATACTTTTCATTCCATATCCATGAAACCTTCTGTCTTTCTTTGTAGTCACCGGCATACCATTCTTGAATGAAATCTTTTCATCACAGTAATTCTCCGTGCGGATACGGACAAACTGTTTTTCCCTTGTCACATAGAGCCAGATCAGACGTTTCTGTTTTTCCTGCTGCTTCTCGGCACTCTCAATAGCATTATCCAACATATTGCCAAACAACGCACTTACATCCATATCTTCCATAAAAGACAACGCTTCTCCATCGACAATGAACTTCAGCTCAATTTCTTTATTCTGACAGATCATTGCCTTATTGGTCAACACCGCATCCAGAATCTGATTTCCGGTCTTGTTCTGTGTCTCATATACTTTAATCTCATGTTCCATCTGTTCCAGATATCTTGTAGACTTTCCAACATAAGACTGTGTCTTAAGAAGATTAATCTGGTGTTTCAGATCGTGATATTTCTGATTTACCATATCAATGTTCTCCCTGGAAAGCTGATAGTTCTTATACTGCATCTCCATAATATTATGAAGTGCATCTTTTTCAAATCGTATCTGTATCTCCTTTACCTGAATGTGGTATGCATATAATACCGCAATTCCACTTAAATCCACCAGTGTGCGGATGATAAAAATATCCATGACAAAACTGCCACTGAACAGACCATTCTGATCAAGATAACTTAAATTACTCATGGCAAACACAGATGTTGCAATGATAACGACGACCAGTAATTCCCTTCTTGTAATATGAAGTTCTTCTAAATCTTTTTTGAGACTCAGTTCTATCAACGTCAGTACAGTAAAAATTACCGCATAGGCAATTATCAGTTCTGCCCACTTCCAGAATTCTCCCTGTATCCCCCTCGCATAAGCCAGATAATAATAAATCTGCCAGCACATGGACGCAGCAAATTCTCCATTGATAAATGCCTTCACGCAATAAAATCCCGCCTCTCTGAGGGAAAAATCATTGCACATGTATATATAACCTAAAAGAAGTCCCACAATCACTATCATCGATGGAAGGAACAGTTCCTTTCGCACTCCATCTGTTACAGTCATAAAAAATAAAAGGAGGGCAAACTGAACACAGCTTACTGCTGCCAGCTTCCATCTCCCGATTTTTCTTTCATTCGTACCTGTGACCACAAATACGGATAAAGCATAAGCTATGGCATAGTAATACCCTGGTGTATTTAGCACCTCTGTTGTGTTCATTTGCCCACCTCATTCAAATATTCATTTAATGCATCCAGAAATGGTTTGCGTCTGCTCCTGCTCACCTGGATGGTATCTCCATTCACGCTGACATCACTTCCCATATAATTGTCTACGTACTCCAGATTTACCAGATAACATCTGTTGCATCTGAAAAAGCGCTTTGCATCCAACTGGCCTTCCGCATCACGGATCGTACCCTTAGTCACAAAACTCCCTTCTATTGTATGATAGATCAGAAGATGATCCTGCACCTCCACATAACAAATCTGTGCAATATCCAGTTTCTTTTTTCCGCCCTTCAGCGCTATGGTAATAAATTCTTTTTCCTGTACTTTTACTCTGTGAAGCGCTCTTCCCATACTTTCTGAAAAAGAAAAATACGAAATAGGTTTCAACATATAATCCAAGGCATTTACTTTGTAACCCTGAATTGCATACTGAGGCATATTTGTTATAAATATAATGACGACATCCTTGTCCAGTTCGCGAATCTTTTCAGCTGCTTTCATTCCGTTCAAAAAAGCCATCTCAATATCCATGAGAATCAGATCATAGTCCGCGGAATAATCCGTCACAATATCTTCGCCGTCCCGAAACTCTGTAATAAGAAATTTCAGCCCGTTTTCTTTTTCGTATCGTTTCAGGTGAGTTCGTAACGCTTCCAGGTCGTTCGTATCATCTTCCACTGTTGCAATACGAAGCATCATTCATCCCCCGTGCCTTCTCATATTCAAGTCGAACATCCGTGAGACTTGGCGCGTGATTCTGGTCAGCATAAGCTGACATATTCTTTACAGAATCACTGCGCATCCTCGCGGAGCGTTTATCTCAGTCGGAGATTGAACTCCCACTGAGACAAATTTGCCATTACTCACCATCTGAAAGAGGTGGGAGTCTTCTCGACTGAGATAATACTTGTAGTATAACAAGAAAAAGCACAGGAAACAATGCATTTTTTATTCCATATTTTATTTCAAAGTGAAAGAAACAAAGTCAAAACTGCCTTTTCCTTCAAAGGTAAAGAACAATGCCTCTCTGCTTCCTGAAGCCGAAAGAGGAGCTTCGAATTTTTTCAGTTCTTTGCATGGACTGACAGAAATTGATGCCACAGCTTTTCCATTCTCACTGGTACGAACATACAGTGTACCTTCTGCATGCCCTTTTACATCCACGCTGACTGCTTTTGTTTCGCTGAGATTGAAATATTTAAATCCGGCAATTGCACCATCACACATATTCGCAATATACTGATCCGGTCCGGACTCTCTGTCTTTTCCATCCTGCGTCAGGTAAGGACATCCTTTTTTCGGGTACTTGATCATACTTAAGAAACGAGTCCCCTTTTTTCCATAAAGGTTGCAGACAATATAGGATGGGTAAGTTCCTTTTCCTTCAAGTGGTCCGCCATTTAAACCACAGGAAGTCATCTCTGCCTGATAAAATTTTCCGTCTTCGAAACGGATTTCCTCTGCCATTGCCTGGCGTGAGGACTGCTTGCGATTACTATGTCTGTGATAGAAAACAAAATATTTTCCATTCAGCTCAATGATACTGCCGTGTGTATTTCCAGTATCAAATCTTGCATGCTTTACATCCGGGACACCATCAAGGCCTATATCACCGTTGCTTACCAGGATTCCACCATACTGAAAACCTTTTACCGGACTGTCGCTTGTCGCATAGCAGAGCTCATGGCTGTTCATTGTACTGTAAATAAAGTAGTAGGTTCCATTAAATTTACGCATGGAACTTGCTTCGAGGAAGGAATGTCCCTCATAAGGAGTACCGATTGATTCCTTTTCGCCTGCGATTCCGATGTATGACGGCCCATTCAGAACGGTCAGCATATCGGAAGGATCCAGTTCGAAGCACATCGGACCATGTTCAGTCGGTTTGGAACCATCCAGAAGAATCGGATTCCCTGCCAGTGCAAAACCAGTATACAGATACAGTTTCCCATCGTCATCCATAAAGATGCCCGGGTCAAACTGGAACGGTTCGTTCTTTTTTCCAATTGCAACACCGTCACTGTATTTTACATATCCATAGAATTCGTATTTTCCTGCCGGCTCGTCACAGACAGCTACAGAAATCATCTTGGTGCCACCCATAAAATAGTACAGATAAAATCTTCCATCCGGTCCCTGTACCATATCAGGTGCTGCAAGACCATTAGTCAGGCGGATTCTCGGAGCTGCCGGGTCCTGTTCTCTTTTGTAAATACAACCTTCATAGCGCCAGTTTCCCAGATCATCTACCGGTGCGGACCAGCAGACATAATCACCAAGACAGAAATTCAGTCCATTAAATAAATCATGAGAACCGTAGACATATACACGATCACCTACAACATGCGGTTCTGCATCCGGAACATATTCCCAGCTTGGCATGTATGGATTCACAGCCTGTTTTGTTTTCATAGTTTCCCTCCAACTTCATATTTTCAATTCTATATTTTTTCATAGTCTCACTTTTATTGTATCTGCATTGTATCATGTTTTTCTGTGGCAGTTTTCATTTGAACGTAGTCAGTTCATTTTTCTGCGTGATCTGTGTTTTCATGAAGTTACTGTATGCTTAGTTCTCAGCAGCTTCCCGAATCCTGCCGGCATACGCTGACCAGAAATAATTTTGTTTGTAACTGTCTGCGGACATCTGCGGAACAACAAGATCCGCACTGGTACTATCCATAAGATGTTGCCCCACAATGCATTTCGAAGGATCTTCCTGCTCCAGTATAATTGTTTTAAGACTTGTACAGCCCGAAAAAGCGTAATCTTCAATCTGTGTCACATCCTCTGGAATCACAACTGTTTCTTCGTCCTGATATGCCTCGCTGTCCTTCGCCGTCCATATTCTGCCCTCTGTGGATACATCTTCCCAGGTCCTGTGTGGTTTCTCCGGAAGTTCCACCGTTACAGCCCTGTCGTCACCAAGCATTGCTTTGATATCACGGATCAGCTGCACTGTATTTACTTCTTTTCCTGCCTGATTCAGATGAAAATTCGTATCAAAAAACCATTCTGCATCCATCAGACTGTTTTCCGGATTTCCTATGACTGGAAAATCCAGTTTCTGACGTAAAAATGCATCATACGTCGTCAGATCTGCATCTTCCACAGCCAGCTTATTTACAGGACAATACCGGTACCAGACAGTTGCCCCCTTTTTCTCAAGGTACTCCGCCCAGGCATTCATATAATCCAGAAATTCTGGCTGAACTACCTCTTCTGTAAATCTTACTTTCTGATTGACATCATAACCACCCGTAAGTATATTCTCCCTGCAGGTATCCAGCGCGATATCTCCATATGCATTGAAAGATTTTTTCTGATAGATGCTGTCTGTCGAAGGATTCTGTCCCTTTAATACGTATTTCAGCTTTTCCAGAGCAAACTTCGGAAAATTTCCCAGCATTATCTCAAAATTTTCACTCTTTATATGGCGCAGCATCCCAAAGGCTCCGTCAGCTGCCTGCCACATATATTCTCCATTAAAATAATCCGAAAGCGTCTGATTGCTCTGTTCCGTTGAAAGAATCACGAGATCTCCCTTATGAATATACGCTTCGGACAGATCCATGACCGCTTTCGTCCCAAGTCCTGCATACATGCCAAAGTTGACAATCTCATACGAGGAAAAAAATTTGTCCATCATCTCACTGTCACAATCAAAAGCAACTCCGCTGCCGCCGACAAGTATGATTCTTTTTCCCGGCGTTTCCTTTAATCTTTCATATTTACTTTTCAGTTCTCCCATAAACGTATCCCCATACTGTGCAGGCAGCACAAAACCACAGATCAGAAAAAAAATCTGCTCCGCCAGAAGCACAGCCAGCGCAATTATGACAATCCGTCTTATCGTTTTTTTATCCATATTTAAAACCTGAAATAAATGAATGCATTTTCACCGCCGGATGCCATCATTCCAAGCCATGAAAATTCAATTACAGTCACCATCACAACAAAAGCTGCTGTCACCAGACAAAATCCTCTCCTGGTCTGGCAGCTCTTATCAATTTCCTCAGGAAGTCGTTCCAGAATCACCCAGCTAATTCCGACTGCTAGCAGACGCACGATTGCCAATCCCTGAATACCAAGAAAACTTATCATCTCTGATATTCCACTTCCCAGAGGATTCACAAACGGCTGCTGCAAAATCTGCCATGCACCTGGAAGTGAAGGAGCCCTGAAAAACACCCATGCAATATTCACAAGAAGCATCGTCAAAAGCCATCCTGCCGCCGGAGGAAGGATTCTCTTTCTCTCTTTTCTTATTCGTGAGAAACACATGGCTCCAACCATATAGATTCCATGGATTAGTCCCCAGACAACAAAGTTCCAGGATGCTCCATGCCAGAAACCACTCAGCAGAAAAACGAGCAGCACATTCCTGCACTGCCTTGCAAAACCTTTTCTGTTTCCTCCAAGTGGAATATACACGTAATCCGTAAACCAGCGCGTCAGGCTGATATGCCATCTTTTCCAGAAATCCTGTATACTTACCGCACGGTAAGGATGCCTGAAGTTTTCCATAAGCCATATTCCCATCATATGTGCCGCGCCTCTTGCAATGTCCGTATATCCGGAAAAATCACAATAAATCTGAATGGCAAAAAACACAGTTCCCAGAATCACACCAATACCACCGGCCTCCTGCGGTGAAGCATATACTTTATCAACATATACTGCCAGATAATCTGCCACGACAACTTTTTTGTAAAAACCACGAAGCATTAGCCAGAAACCATTTATTAGATCTGTCCGGTTCTTTGTATGGTTTTCCTTCAACTGTCCCAGAAGATTTCCCGCTCTCTCAATCGGTCCTGCGACCAGCTGTGGAAAAAATGCAACAAACAAAGCATAACTTGCAGGACTTTTTTCTGCAGAAATCTCCCCCCTATACACATCGATCACGTATGCCATTGTCTGGAAAGTATAAAATGAGATTCCTACCGGCGGAACTGAATATTTCAATCCGATCAAAAGTCCCAGGCACACAGCCACAGTCAAAATCAGCCAGACTTTTCTGTGTCTGCTTTTTTCAACAGCAAGTCCTGCCAGATAGGTAACAGCCGTTGTAAGCAGAAGCAGACCTCCCGCCCAGGAACTTTCTCGTATATAGAAGAAATAGCTCACTGCCAGCAGAAAGAGTTCTCTGTGTTTCCACGGAATCTTCCAGTACAGGATCACTACCACTGGAAAAAGGAAAACAAATGTCAGCGATATAAAATTCATTTCTTCTCCTCCTTCGCAAGCTGTTCTTTCAGATCACGGATTACCTTTTCGGTCCGAATCTGTGCTCCTTCTGTAGATAAATGGTTATCTGTACCATACAGATAAATTCCCGTATATAAAGAATCTTCAAGTTCAGAAATAACAGGAACCTTCAACTGACTCTTAAAATATTCATGCAGACGGGTTCTTTCTTCCTGTGTACTTTCCTTGGAAAGAGCATATTTATTTCTTGGCGAATAAGTAAAATACACCTTTATTCCACTATCCAGAAATTTCTGGAACTCCGCATTTATAGAATCGATATAAGTATCCTTTGGAAATGCATTTACGGTATAATTTACAGAAAGTCCGTAAATTGGTTTTTCACTTGTGGAATTCGGGCGATATACCACATAATCCCCGTACGCATTGTAACTTGGCTCATCTACCTCATGTCCGTCCTCATCATACTCAGAAGCACAGACATCGTAAGTTTTTCTTTCCATATCTGCCCTTGCTTCCTGATATGCAGTAAAAGCTGTAAAAACCTGCGTATACTCTCTGAGATTAAGTTCGGCAAACGCATCATAGTTGGATTCCATCATGGCAAATGTCGCATAATCCAGTTCTCTCTGGTAGCAAAACTGCCTGTTTGCCGCATCAAATTCCGGGGAATCCAGAAGAATATCCCCTTCTTTCATGCAGGAAAGAATCAGTTCAAGCTGCGGAAGTGCCGGTGAATAGGCAAAGACTCCCATATTGACTACCTCATAATCCGGAAAAGCCTGATCGATCATCGCACTGTCATAACCAAACCTTGTCGAGGAACCAGAAAACAGGACAATCTTCTTTTTATCCTTCAGGCTCAGCAGACGATCATATTTATCCTGGAAAGTATCAAAGTAATTTCCACTGTAGGCCGGTACTTCAATCGCATTTATATGCAAAGTACACAAACTGTCGCAATCCTGAAATGCATAGTCGCTGACTTTCTCCAGATCATCGTAGATATACAGCTGTTCCAGACTACTGTTCTTGAATGCCCATTTTTCAATCTCATAGATTCCCGGCGAAAGAATCACTGTTTTACAATCTGTATCTGCAAAAGCCTGTTCCCGGATTGTTCGCACCGGCAGACCTCCAAGACTGGACGGAACGCAGATCTGCTGGTCTTTTCCGGTATAACCGGTTATGACTGCAAAGCCTGACACTTTTTTATATACAAACTCATCCTCATCTGTCCACGGAACCCACTGTGCATATAATACAAGACCATCCTTCCATGCTATTCTGCTTCCAAGTCCCACAGCCTGTCCGCTTCCATCAGCATTCGTATTCCATCCAAGAAGCGTGTAACCATCTCTGAAAAAAAGATCCGTTCCAGTCGAAGTATTGATTCTCTGGTGAGTACCACGGTAAAAGATACTCACTCTGTCCGAAGCCCCTGAAAGATTCTGTCCTCCATTAGCATCATATGCAATCTCATATTTTCCTTTTTCAGCCTGAACACAGATGCTCTCTGAATACTTTACTTCATACAAAACAAGTTTCACTGTTTTTCCGTCGTTTTCTTTTATTATATCAGTCTCACCATGATAGTCCGTTCCCAGGAACTGCCAGTTGTCATCCATCGTAACCGTAAAGCTCACGTCACTTCCAGGTTCTGCTGTTCTGACAGGACCTGTTACCTGATATCCCTCTCCGTCCTCCAGAACAATATGGCAGAGATTTTCTTTTTCAGATTTTTCCTGACCACAGCCGATCAGTCCCATTACAAGCAGAAGAAGGAATATAAAAAATACTGTTTTCAGTTTTCTTTTGTACATAACTATAACGCAAACTCCTCCTTCCATTTTTATCTTATAAATGCACAGCGGCCTTCCGGTAGACTTAAGGCACAGCTTTAATGCTCGCTAACCTTAGTTATACCAGAAGACCGCCTCATTGCAACAGCCCTTTTAGGCTCTCTATATATTTTTTATTTGTTTTTTCTTGCTGCGATCGCTTTCTGCTCTTCCGGCAGATTCTTTTCTATTGTAAAGAAGAAAATCAGAGCCGCACAGATCACATAAGCAATTGTCTCTACCCAGATATATCCGACTGAGATTGCTGTCTGTGCTGCTGCTGTCTGCGCTGCAGTACCAAGTGCAATATCTGCTGCCTGGTCATATCCGCTGGCATTTAAGATTGCACTGAAAATAGAATTACATACAGGAGTCGCAGCTACCATGATGGAGCTGTAAATAGACATTGTCAGTCCATCTGTACGGATTCCGGATTTGTATTCAATATGATCGATGACATCTGCAAGCATTGCAAGGATCATGTAACATGCCGGTGAAGAACCAAGGCACTTCAGAGCCACACCGATGGCAACAGGAACAATCTGTCCATTACCGAGGATTGCGATCGCACCACCGATGGCTCCGATCAGCATACCGCCCATACATACAAAACGTTTTCCAAATTTGTTGCAGAGTGGTACGATTGCCACTGCTGCCACAGCCATCGGAACCGCTCCCATAATGCTCAGGAGTGACTGTGAAGCACCCCAGGCATCTGCTGTACCAAAGAACGTATTGTCCATTACCCATTTGCAGAAATAGGTCATGGAACCATTTTTCATGGCTCCACTCCACTGGAAGCCCATATAAAACAGCATAACGATCCACCACATTTTCTCACTGGTGACCGCAGAAAGCTGTTCTTTCAGAGAAGCAGTCTTGACCTTTGACTCCTCAGACGTTCCCTGTTCCATCTGTTCTTCCGTTACACGCTCACGGGTAAACTTGAACTGTAAAAAGATCGTCAGCGCAGAAAAGATTGCGATCGCAGTCATCGCCACAAGCCACAAATGCTGATTTTCTTTCAGTGCGAAAGAAACCAGAACCGGGAATACCATGGAGCCTGCACCCATAACAGCAAGTCCTGCCACATTGGTAAAGGAAGCCAGGGCACCTCTCTGCTTACTGTTTCTTGTGGAAACCGGAATCAGTGTGGAGTTTGCTGTATTGTAGATTGGATAAGCTACTGCATAGAACAGGTTGTACGCAATCGCGATCCATACCATTTTTGCAGTTCCTTCAAAAGGAACCACAAACATCAGTACAGAGGCGATGGAAAGTGTCAGCGCGGACAGAAGAATCCACGGTCTTGCCTTCCCAGCCATTGTCCTTGTACGCTCAATCAGCTGACCTACGATCAGATTTGCCGCTACGATCAGAATCGTCGAGAACAGCTGTAAGGTTGTCAGGAATGTAAGATTCAGTTTCAGGACATCCGTAAAATAGTTCTGAAGGATACTTGTAAAAATACCAGAAGCCAGAAGAGCTCCAAATGGTCCGATAAAATATCCGATCAGCATTTCCGGAAATCTTACATCATCTGTTTTGATTCTGGAACCGGTCAGAGGACCGTTCCAGAAATCTTTCTTTTTATTACTCATAAAATCAATCCTTTACTACTTTGAAAAAGGAGGAGATGATCGTGCAGATCAGAGCGACCGCACATACGATCATTCCCAGGATTGCACCCTTTAAATCCGCCATATTCTGCGCGTTGTTTTCAAAAGTCATAATTGATCCGATTGCAGCGATTCTGCTTCCGATAAAGGAAATCAGAGAATACGCTGTCAGCACACCGCAGACTACCGGAATAATATCCAGAACCGGTTTTGCTCCTGCTTTTACAGAAGCTACGATCATAACGATTTCAAGAATTGCAGCCACAGCCAGGCAGGCTGCGATCTTATTATCAATACCAGTTGTTTTTGCAAAGTAATTTGTTTTGCAGTTCATCACATACAGAGCCAGTCCTGCAACCGTTACAAGAACAGTGATCACACTTAAGATCAGGCCTGCACCCATTTTTTTCTTTTCAGCCATAGTTTACCTCCTTACTGCTCTTTCTTTTTCAGTCCAAGCAGATACATTGCTGCACAGAGTACAGTCAGTACACCAAATCCAACACGAAGACCTGTGATCAGGTTGTCATACCATGTGTTCAGTTTCTCAATATGTGTAGTGGTTGACATACCATCCATTGCATTTGAGTTTGCAAGTGCATAGTTCTGATAAAGCATTGCCTGTTTCAGATCTCTCAGAAGTTCCTCGCTCTGGCTTGCATTTTCCACACTCCAGTATGGCCATTTTTCCATAACAGCTTCCATTTTGTTGTCACCTGTGTTACAGGTCATTGTCACACCATTGTGTACAGCCATGCGGATCTTTGTATATGCAGGATCCTGGATAAAGTCCTCAGACATCAGGCCCTTGAATCCCCACTCTTTGCGAAGGATGTTCAGAAGAAGTCCGGTATGTGCGTTACTTGTCACACAGCCAACACGGTTATATGTAGTCATTACAGCAAGAGCATTTGCATCCTCGATACATGCCTGTGTTCCACGAAGTTCGTTTTCACGGGCTGCCTGCTCGGTCATAAATTCGGCAATACCTGTACGGTTGATCTCAGTGTCATTGAATGCCAGATGCTTCGGTGCAATAAGTGCTCCGTATTCCTGGCCTGTCTTGATGATCGCAGCACCCTGTCCGGCTGTCAGAACAGCATCTTCAGAGAAGTATTCATGGTTACGTGCATTGTATGGTGTACGATGAAGGTTTGTTCCAACGCCCCACCAGATTGTTGTGTTTGCCCACAGAGAATAGTTTCCGATTGCTTTTCCCCATTCTGCTGCCAGCTGTTTGCTGAATGTCTGGCCGATCACAGTTTCTACTGCCATAACACCCATCTTATAGTTACGGTTCGGATCATCCTCAGAGATCACACAAGGATCACCTGTGGAAGCATCAGAGTTTGCATACTGTCCCAGAGGATAAGAGTTAAATCCGTTCGGTCCGTCGTTCTGAATTGCTTCCGGAGAAGTAATGGATTCGATAACCTTTGTACTGGTTCCGCCAAGTCCTGTACGGATCAGGCATTCTTCCAGAGTGAGCTGATCCATCAGATCATTCCATCTCTCATCTGTAATGTCGTCTACACCCTTCAGGTTTGCCAGAGTCATTCCGTTATCTGCACCAAAGGTCACAGAAGAAGGATCTCCGTTTGCTTCAATATCACTGTAGTCATCAGCCATAACACTGATCATCTCATCTGTAGCTGTCAGATCTTTGTAGGTTTCCGGCCAGGTTCCTTCCCAGTCATTTCTGCTGAGATAAGTAACTGTGTCTTCCATCCAGTTGTTCAGATCTGCATCCTGGAGCTGATTTTCTACCGGTGTTCCATTTAATGTCACAGCAAAGGAAGAAGAATCAAAATCTCCAAGCTCCCATGTCTGAACATTCGCTTTGTTTCCTTCAACATCCTGGTCCTGTGCAGCGAGTACGTTGTTTACAGCCTCGTGTGCGCCATTACCTACTGTGAAGTAATAAGTTCCGTTGTCCAGGATCCAGTTACCGGTTGTTCCTGCCTCATTGCTGCAGGTACTGTCCCAGCTTGCCATATCCTGTGCGTCTGCATTGATCGTTACAGTCTGGCTCTCGCCTGGCTCGATCACATCTGTTTTTTCATAATCCAGAAGCTGTACTGCAGATTTTTCTACTTTATTCTCAATATCATATTCTGTATAAGGAACGGAAGTATAAAGCTGTACAACATCCTTACCAGCAACATCGCCAGTATTCTTAACCTCTACTTCGGCAGTTACGGTTCTGTTTTCCAGATCCACATCTACACTCTTGAGAGTCTGCTCAAATGTTGTATAGGAAAGACCATATCCAAACGGATAAGAAACTTCTCTGTCATAGTTCCATGCACTGCCAGTGGAGCTTCCCACTTTTGCATCTGCATTACCCTGGCCAAGTACTGTATCTGCATATCTGGTCTCATAATATTTGTAACCTGTATAAATACTTTCTGCCTCAACCTCTTCTGCGTTGATGTTTACAGAAGGATCTGCATTGGTCCATGCATAGTTTCCAAAGTTCTGTGCTGCCGGTGAGTTTGCATTTGTCACCGCATAAGTATCTGTCAGATGACCGGACGGGTTTGCTTCTCCGGAAAGGACATCAGCCACACCATAGAAG
Organism: uncultured Blautia sp.; assembly: GCA_934378195.1. Lineage (GTDB taxonomy): Bacteria > Bacillota > Clostridia > Lachnospirales > Lachnospiraceae > Blautia_A. The sequence goes on along the minus strand of CAKRPO010000025.1, from coordinate 20,547 downwards.
CCATAAGCTCCCGGAAGACCGATCTCCATGATCGCATCTACGCCGTCATTATTTTTGATCTCATCGATTTCCATTGCATTGGCATTGTTCAGCATAACAATAACTTTACCGCCGTTGTTTTCTTTTGCTTCAACAGCCGCGTTGATCAGGTCACGCTCATCATCACTTAAACCAAGCGGGTCAGTCTGGTTCAGATCCTGGGATGCATCTACGCCATCCACACCCGGAAGATAAGTTCCGTTTTCAGTAGAAGAACGTCCGATTGTTACAAGCATAACATTGTAGTCGTCCATGGAATCTTTCCACTTGTCATCTGTGCTGTCCATTTTTTCCTGAGAAGGCTCTTTGCTTGCAAATACACCATCTGTTGCCGGAGCTGTGATGTGGTAATATTCCACGATATTTCCCCACATGTTAACCTCTGTCTTGAAATCAGACTCAAGGCTCTTGTAGAGTTTCTGAAGATTCTCATTGATGCCAAAGCCTTTTGCTTCCAGTGCTTCAACAAAATCTACAGTGTCTGCATCTGTTCCCTCGTTTTCACTTAAGGAACTTCCCATGTCACCACCCTGGATCGGATAATAGCTTGAGAATCCAAGAAGGGACAACTTCTGTGTCTCATCCTTTGATAAAGGAAGTGCATTGTTCTCATTCTTTAAAAGAACCGTTCCTTCCTCACTCATACGCTCTCCAAGATCCTCGATAGAATCCAGAAGTTCTGTTGTGCTGGAATAATCAGATTTGAATGTGTACAGATCCTCGTCTGTACTGTCCGTTACCATCGCGCTGCTCTTGGTTCCAAGAAACTTGTCGATGTCTGTACGATAGCTGTCTACGATCGGTCCTGCTGCAACAGATACAGTCAGCAGAGACGCTGTAAGAGTAGTCAGACCACGCCAGAGATTTCTTTTTCTGCTCATGATTGTAGCTCCTTTCTTTCCCCTAAATATGGTTAAGCCTCATCGCTCAGGTGCTTCCATACTTTCTATGAACATAAATTTAACATATTTTTAAAAACGCTCCCATTTTTTTCGCAGACTGCACTTTTTCAGCCGTAAATGGGAGCGTTTTTTTATTGAATTTTCACAAACAAAATTTTTCAGGAAATCTTGCACAAATTGTGATATTTGTTTTTGGTTATATTGCCTATACTATAGTTTACTTTTGTGTTATCACCGGAATTTCACACGTGTAAGTTTTTTCTTCATCAGAAACAGCGATCTTCACTGATCCGCTTTCTCCGGCACGTACTACTGCCATCGCTTCGCCATAATAAGTATCAACTGTATTCTGTGTATAATTTCCTTCTACATAGGAGCAGGCACTTCCCAGACCTTCAAGTGTTGCATTTTCTACTGTAACTTTCAGATGATGTTTCTCCATCGGTTTCCAGATTCCGTTAAGATCACCATACTGCAATGGAACAAACAGTAATTTGCCTGCTTCCACATTTTCCTGTTCCGTTTTAATATGAAGAGTTGTTTCTGCTTTTGCAGTCACCAGTGTCTGACGGTTAATTTCATGTCCGTTCCTATCATAGGAAACTGCAGTGATCTCGCCATCTTCATATGGAATATGAAATTTTGAACGACATTTCTTTACTTTACCGCGAGCGGCTTTTTTACCATTGACCTGAAGTTCCACCTCTGCTGCTCTTGCAAAAACTTCTACTTCTGCTTTTTCTCCGGCACAGCCTCGCCATGACCAGCTCTCCAGTGCCTTAGTCAATGCCCATCCGGTCAGCTGAAGAGTTTCCTTCTGATAAACTGGTTTCACTGCGATCAACGGTCCTGTTTCCTGCTCAAACGCAACTCTTGTGTAAGCTGCCTCAGCACGAGGTTTTCCAAGGAGATCAATTCTTCCGTTATTTCCTGTCATTCTGGTGTGCGGCATTTTTCCTTTATAATCTTCATACTCAGCCGCACCATCTCCGGTTTCTCCGATGTATTCCCATCCTGACCAGACAAAATCTCCCAGAATTCGTTTATTCTTCTTGGCAATCTCCCAGAAGCTGTACGCATCCTTACAGAAAGTCTCTGTACCGAGGATCAGACGTTTGGGATACTTTTTCAGGTCGTGTCTGTAGCGAAAAAGACCGTAGTTGTACCCTGCAATATCCATATTTGCAAAGGCATCTTTTGTTTTCCAGTCACATGGCGGGAGGGTCGCACCAATCTTCATAAAGTAATCTCCAACCAGACAGGCAAGTGTATTATAGAATTCACTTCCTACAGGTTTCTTCTTTTCTTTTTCCGGTTTCTTTGCCTCCTGCTTAGCAGCCTGTGCACTCTTTTCCGCCTTGTCATCGCTGTAAACGCCCATTCCCATAGAACTCAGAAAATTAAAGAAAATGTTGATTCCACAGGTTACCGGTCTGTATGGATCCAGCTTATGAAGATAAGAAGTCATTCTGCCGGTAAGTTCGATTCCCTTCTTCTGCGCAGTTTCTGCGACTTCATTTCCGGTAGAGTACATGATAACACATGGATGATTATAATCTTTTTCAACCATGTCTTTGAGATCCTGCTGCCACCATTCATCCAGATATCCTGCGTAATCATATTTTGTCTTATGAATATACCAGACATCTACATATTCATCCATCATCAACATTCCCTGGCGGTCACAGGCATCCAGCATATCCTTGGAACATGGATAATGTGAAGAACGAATCGCATTATATCCATTCTCTTTGAGGATACGGACTCTTCGCTCCTCCGCCTCCGGATACGTACAGGCCCCCAGTACACCATTATCGTGATGTACACAGGCACCACGTAGAATTTCCCGCTTGCCGTTAATCGTAAGTCCGTTTTCCGGATTCCATTCAAGAAGACGGATTCCAAACGTTTCCTCTACGACATCTTCTCCAAATGTTGCCCGCAGAGTATAAAGATTCGGATGATTGCAGTCCCAGAGCTTTGCATCTGGAATTTCCATGCGGAAAGCCGACGGATGTCCTGTATTCTCTATTTCTTGTGCAAGAACAATATGCTCTTTGTCCAGAATTTCAACTTTTACCACACCCGTACAGGAAGTTTTGATCTCCACCTCGATCACTGCCGGTGCGTAGCTGACTGTATGAATCTTAATTCCATTTACCGGAATATATTTTTCATCTCCTGTCCAGAGATAAACCGGACGATAGATTCCTGTCCCTGAATACCAGCGACTGTTTGGCTGATCAGAGTTTCTCGCGATCACCCGAATCTCATTCTGTGCTTCATATCTCAGAAATCCCTCGGTATCTACATAAAAATTTGTATAACCATATGGTCTGTACGCAGCTTTCTTTCCATTAATATAAACTTCCGCATTATGATAAACACTCTCAAATTCAATGAGAACTTTTTTGCCGCTGTACTCTGATGGTACAAAAACATGTTTCGTATATTCGTAATCACCGCCCAGATACCAGCCGGAGTTTCCCTCGCTGACGCTTTCTGCTGTACGCGGCTCGCTCCGCATGGCATCGTGCGGAAGTGTCACAGAATATGGTTCTTCATCTCTGGTAAGGCATCTGCATGTCCAGTTTCTGTTAAAATCTATTTTTTTCATATTAAATCTTTACCCTTCTTGTTTCTCCTCTGACCAGAGAAAGTTTTTGTTCACCAAATTCCAGAACTCCACCGTCTGCATCCGGAGTCACTTCCAGATATTCTCCATTCCAGAGCAGTCGGACTGTTCCGTGATTTCCCACCGGCAGTGTACAGTCCAGATCTGTAAAATACTGCATCTGTGGTTTTAATACATAAATAATGTCCCCTTTGTTGACAAGATCCAGTCCGGCAAAATATTTTGCTAGGAAATAAATCGGACTTGCCGCCCATGCATGACAGAGACTCTTGCCAAAATGATCACCATACATATCATACTGTTCTTCCTTCGGCACAGACGGATCATATTCTTCCCAGAATGTGACTGCTCCGAGATCCAGCATGCCGCCCCAATAGGAACAGATCTTGTCCAGCACTTTCTGAAGTTTTCCCATCCGGCACAGCACATCCAGTTCAAAGAAATTGAAATATGGTGTCGTGATAGCCGGAATTTCATCATTTTCGAGTACATTTGTAAGGATTTTTTCCTGTTTTGCTTTGTCCGCAATCGAGAATAAAATTGCAAAAATATTGGCATGTCTTGTCACGTTTCGTTTACCGGAAGTAAAGGAATCAATATACGCGCCTTTTTCCTCATCCCAGAAGAATTTTTCAATGGCAGCAGTCAACTTTTCATATTCTTGTCTGTAAACACTTCCATCTTTGCCAAGCTGTTCACTAATCTTTTCCATTACATCAAAACATGCTGCATAAAGCATCTGTTCCGCGCAGAGCGGACCATCTTTATCCATATCTGCCCAGTCAATATATACCCAGTCTTTTTCTTTCCCGATCAGAAAACCATTCTCATCACGTCTGCCACCACAGAACTCCATAAGTGAAACCATCTTTGGATAAACCTGTTCCAGAAAGTCTCTGTCACCGTATCCTTCATTATGATAATCCACACCCAGAAGCCACAGAAGGGAATAATCTACAATCGTATTGATATGTCGCGTCATCGGGTCATTGCCGCGCAGTGCCAGAATCGTTCTCTGGTCGATATCTGCGTCTGCCATTAGATAACGATTTACAAAAAAGCTCTGGTATGCATCGCCGGACCAAATCCATTTATCACGTTTCACCCCGTCGATAAAAAAGATTCCGCTGCAGAGACGGAATGTATGCTCTGCCACAGACCAAATTTGATTCAGACGTTCTTCTCCACAATGAAAAACAGCTTTTACCGGAATATCCACATACTGATGATGTGCCCTGAGGATAACTTCACCTGGTTCACAGTCTGGAATATATGCAAAACGCACAGCACAGCACGGGCACTTGCCGGTTTCTTTGTCCGGCTGCCAACTGTAATAACAGTTTACCGGATCGATTGCTTCTTCCCTGGATTCGCCACAGCAGATCAGTACTGGCTGGTATCCTTTTGGAAACTCTGCTTCCAAAACAGCGTTCAGCTCCGTTTCAAATTCATAAAGGGTTCCTCCGTTATATTCTGTCACACTGACTGCTTCATAAACCTTTTCACTATATTCCCAGACTGCCGGATTCTGCTCTGGTCTGGTAAAATATTTGCTTCTGCCTGCCGGCTGCGGATTCTGGTCATAATCCTCTGCTATCCATCCTTTGTCTGAACAGATCACATCACCCTCCACATAAATACATGGAAAGGCCTCAATACATCCTGCATGAACAGCGATTGAAACTTCTCCCGGATCACAGGTGATCTTTTTTCCAAACGGATATTTCTTTTCTCCTGCCAGTACGTGACCAATTGCATTGGAATATACGGTAAAAGAAGTCTCTTTTTCCAGATGATAAGTACGACGGAAAGCAACACGATTGCGAAAGCCTTCGCTCTTCCAGAAGGCCGGCCATCCAAAGCCTCTTTCCACACGGCTGAAGTTCTGTTTCATTCCATGATATAATTCAAAATCCCCCGGATACCAGATCCAATAACTTTTGCTCATTCCCGATTCCTCCAAATCTTATCTGTTTTATTCATTTCCATTTGCACTGAACAGTTGATTTTATCATCTAATTTCTACCTTAAACTATACGGGGTGTTTCTATATAAAGTCAAACACAGTTGACGTTCAAAAAGTCCCCGTTCACGATTCCAGCAAAAAACAGCCAGGATTTGACTCCCAGCTGTTCTTGTTCATGTTTCAAACATGCAGATATTCAATTAGTCCCATCCACCGTATTCTTTAATCGTCTCTTCCACTCTGCGCTTTACTTCTGCAGCAATCTCGGTGGTTTTCATATCTTTGTATTCTTCGTAATACATTGGTTTCAGAAAATGTACCTGTACAGTCAGTGGTTCGATCGAACCTGTATCAAATGCCTTATACGTATCAATCAGTGCCACCGGCACGATCGGACATCTGGCCTTCGTGGCTGCTTTAAAACTGCCGCCTTTGAATTCAAGCGGATGATTTCCGTTCTTGCTTCTGGTTCCCTCAGCAAAAATCAGGTAGTTTCGTCCGTTTTTGACTTCTTTGGTTACATTCAGGATGATCTGCATGGACTGACGAATATCTTCTCTGTCCATGATATATGCCTTCATACATGTAAAGACCTGTTTCAGAAACGGAACATTTCCTACTTCTTTTTTTGCCACTACCGAAAAAGGTATCGGACAGGCATCCAGAATCGCCAGAACATCGTACAAGCCCTGATGATTCGGATAAAACATGAAACCATTCTCATTCGGTATATTTTCTACACCATATGACTGCACTGTGATATTACCGCCTTTGTTTGCACGCTGATCTATTTTCTTCAGAAGTGCATAACGCTCTCCTTCTGTATAATTATCAACATTTGCGGCATACCGGTTCAGCATAAACCATCCCCATGGTACAAACAGGATGTTTTTCAGCACCATCATTATGATTCTTTTCACTCTGCACTCACCGTCCCTTCAAGGATTTGTAACTGTTCATCTGGTTATTTCAGTTTTGCAGCCAGTTTTTCCTCATATCCAGGATTTTTCTTGATGAACTTGTCATAAGCAGTCGTGTAATCTTTGTATGCCTGTGTATTCATAAAATCAGCATACTTTGTCGCAGCCTGCTTGCTCAGATCATCTGTGATTTCAGACGGACTCATTACATAATACTTGCCGTTGTCTTTTTTCTGCACCATATAGGTACTGATACATGGATAACTCTGTCCGTTCTTCAGTACCATATTGTAGGTAATATACATATAGGTATAATTGCCATCCTGATAAATCTTATCACATTGTGTAATCTCTGTTTTTTCAGCTCCGAATGCACTGAAATATTTCACTGTCGCATCCATTTCCTGCTGAAGGGTATCGTCTGCCTTGGAAACGCCATAACATTTCTTTACCTTGCTCTCATTCCCACTCGTGTAGGATTCGATCAGTGTTCTGACTACTCTTTCCGGAGTCTTGTGGCTGACTCCACAGCCTTTTGCAGCAAATACAATGATAATGATCAGAACGATCAACGCAGCTGCGCCTGCCAGAACTGGTTTCGGCAGTCTGGCAATCACAGCAGCTATATCAGAAAATCCGGAGGCTTTACGCCTGGTTCCTGAATTTCTGCGTCTGGTCTGCGCTTTTTTTCTTGCTGCTGTGGATTTTGCCCGTCTGGCTGATGATGTGCCAGATCTGCGGCTGACATTTGTTGCAGCATTTTCCTTATCCATGATTTATTATTCCTCTGTGCTGTCTGTATTTTCGTTGTTCTGAATCGTTTCTTCTACAGAATCATTCTCAGAAGCTTCTTCTGTCTGTCCGGCATCCTCAGATTCTTTTTCTTTTTTCTCACGGACTTTTGCAAAGCTTGCAACTGTCACTCCGTCAGAAAGATTGATCAGTTTGACACCTGAGGTAATTCTGCCAAGGATTGAAATATCTGAACACTGCAGACGGATAATGATACCTTCTGTTGTGATCATCATAATCTCATTTTCTTCATTGACAGCCTTTGCTCCAATAACATTACCGGTCTTCTCCGTGATCTTGTAGCATTTCACACCCTTACCGCCTCTGTTCTGGCAGGTAAATTCACTGATAGAAGTACGTTTACCCATACCATTCTCAGATACAACAAGCAGGTAATATCCCTGTGTATTCAGCTGCATGGCAACAACTTCATCACCATCAAGCAGATTGATACCACGTACACCCATGGACACACGACCGGTGCTTCTGACATCAGATTCTTTGAAGCGGATGCACTGACCATATTTTGTCACAAGGATGATATCTTTCTTATCATCGGTTGCCTTAACTTCGATCAGTTCATCGTCATCACGAAGAGCAATTGCTGCCAGACCTACCTTACGGACATTTGCATAATCCTGGATCGGAGTCTTCTTGACAAGACCCTTGCGGGTTGCCATCATCAGGTACTGACCCTCTTCAAACTTGCTGATCGGAATAACTGCGGTAATGCGCTCGCCCGGCATCAGCTGCAGAAGGTTGATGATCGCGGTACCACGTGCAGTTCTTCCTGCCTCTGGAATCTCATATGCTTTCAGTCGATATACACGACCAGTATTCGTAAAGAACATCACATAATGATGAGTCGTGGTCATCATCAGTTCTTCGATATAATCATCATCCAGAGTCTGCATTCCCTTAATACCTCTGCCGCCTCTGTTCTGGCTGCGGAAGTTATCTACAGTCATACGTTTGATATAACCAAGTTTTGTCATTGTGATGACCGTATTTTCTCTCGGGATCATATCTTCCATGGAAATATCAAATGCGTCAAATCCGATTGCTGTTCTTCTGTCATCGCCATATTTCTCAGAAATTGCAAGAATTTCCTCACGGATAACACGAAGAAGTGTATTTCTGTCTGCAAGGATTGCTTTCAGTTTGCGGATTTTCTCCATCAGTTCTGCATATTCTGCTTCCAGCTTCTCTCTTTCCAAACCGGTCAGAGCACGCAGACGCATATCTACGATTGCCTGAGCCTGCACATCGGTCAGTTCAAATCTGTCCATCAATTCCTGCTTGGCAATCTGGACACTTCTTGATCCACGGATGATTCGGATAACTTCATCGATATTATCCAGCGCTTTCAGCAGACCCTCTAATATATGCGCACGTTCCTGTGCTTTATTCAGGTCGTATTTGGTTCTTCTTGTCACAACATCTTCCTGATGCGCAAGATAATATTTGAGCATCTCCGGAAGTGTCAGTACTTTTGGCTGAAGGCTTCCATTGACTGCTACCAGACACAGCATGATGACACCAAAAGTATCCTGAAGCTGTGTATGCTTATACAGCTGATTCAGAACGACATTTGCGTTGGCATCTTTGCGGAGATCGATACAGATACGCATTCCTTCACGGCTGGAGTGGTCGTTCAGGTCTGTAATACCATCGATCTTTTTCTCTCTGACAAGCTCCGCAATCTTTTCGATCAGACGGGCTTTGTTTACCAGATACGGAAGTTCTGTAACAATGATACGTGATTTGCCATTCGGCAGTGTCTCAATATTTGTTACCGCACGTACACGGATCTTACCGCGGCCGGTACGATATGCTTCTTCGATTCCTCTTGTACCAAGAATCGTTGCTCCTGTCGGAAAGTCAGGACCCTTGACAATCTCGAGAAGCTCCTCTATCGTCGTATCTCTGTCCTCTTCAATGATATTGTCAATGATCTTGACTACTGCACCGATCACCTCTCTCAGATTGTGTGGTGGAATATTGGTTGCCATACCAACGGCAATACCAGAAGTACCATTAACAAGAAGATTCGGATAACGGGATGGCAATACGACTGGTTCCCGTTCTGTCTCATCAAAGTTTGGCTGAAAATCAACGGTATTCTTGTTGATATCGGCCAGCATTTCCATGGAGATCTTGCTCAGACGAGCCTCTGTGTATCGCATCGCCGCAGCACCGTCACCATCCACAGAACCAAAGTTTCCATGACCATCTACCAGTGGATATCTGGTTGACCAGTCCTGTGCCATATTTACAAGTGCACCATAGATGGAACTGTCTCCATGCGGGTGATATTTACCCATGGTATCACCAACGATACGGGCGCATTTACGATGCGGCTTATCCGGTCCGTTGTTCAGCTCGATCATGGAATACAGTACCCTTCTCTGTACCGGCTTCAGACCGTCTCTGACGTCCGGAAGAGCACGGGAGGCAATAACACTCATGGCATAATCGATATAAGATTTTTCCATGGTCTTCTGCAGATCCACCTCATGGATTTTATCAAAAATATTGTCTTCCATTTTCTATTCTCCTAGATATCCAGATTTTCTACAAAGCGTGCGTTTTCCTCGATAAATTCACGTCTTGGCTCAACTTTGTCACCCATCAGAGTGGTAAATGTCAGGTCGATCTCAGACGTTGCAGACTCGTCCATTGTTACACGGAGAAGTACTCGTTTCTCCGGATCCATGGTCGTCTCCCAGAGCTGTTCTGCATCCATTTCTCCAAGACCTTTGTATCGCTGGATCTTATTATTATTGTCACGTCCGATCTGCTCAAGAATACTGTTCAGTTCTGTATCGTCATAAGCATACCAGACTTTTTTGTTCTTTTCGACTTTGTACAGTGGCGGCTGTGCCAGATATACGTAACCCTGCTTGATCAGCTCCGGCATAAATCTGTAAAGGAATGTCAGAAGCAGTGTCGCAATATGTGCACCATCAACATCGGCATCGGTCATGATGATGATTTTGTGATAACGCAGTTTGCTGATATCAAAATCTTCATGGATACCGGTTCCAAATGCAGTGATCATTGCCTTGATCTCGGCATTTCCGTAGATTCTGTCCAGACGAGCTTTCTCCACATTAAGGATTTTGCCTCGCAGCGGCAGGATTGCCTGTGTTGCACGGTTTCTGGCGGTCTTTGCAGAACCACCCGCAGAATCTCCCTCTACGATATAGATTTCGCAGTTCTTCGGGTCTTTATCTGAGCAGTCTGCCAGTTTACCCGGGAGAGACATGCCATCCAGAGCAGACTTTCTTCTGGTAAGGTCTCTCGCCTTACGAGCAGCTTCTCTTGCTCTCTGTGCAAGCACTGATTTCTCAACTGTAGCTTTTGCAACTGTTGGATTCTGCTCAAGAAAGATCTCAAGCTGTCTGCTAACTACAAAGTCAACAGCACCACGCGCTTCACTGTTGCCGAGCTTCTGCTTCGTCTGTCCTTCAAACTGTGGCTCCTCGATCTTGACGCTTACGATTGCAGTCAGACCCTCTCGAATATCATCACCACTTAAGTTCGGTTCACTGTCTTTCAGCAGTTTGTTCTTTCTCGCATAATCGTTGAACGTCTTTGTCAGTGCATTACGGAAACCAACGATATGGGTACCACCTTCCGGTGTATTGATATTATTTACAAATCCATAGCTGTTCTCTGTATAGGAGTCATTGTGCTGCATGGCAACTTCAACCATAACACCATCTTTCTCACCTTCACAGTAAATAACTTCCGGATACAGTGCTTCCTTACTTCTGTTGAGGTAAGTAACAAATTCACGGATACCACCTTCATAATGGAAGACTTTTTCTTTTTCCTGATCTTCTCTGGTGTCTTTCAGAACAATACGAAGACCTTTGGTCAGGAAAGCCATCTCTCGAAGACGCTGTTTCAAAATGTCGTAATCATAAACTGTTTCTTCAAAGATTTCTTTATCCGGCAGGAATGTTACCTTTGTTCCTGTCTCTTCAGGCTCGCAGACCCCAATTTCTTTCAGAGGATACATCGTATGTCCTCTCTCATATCGCTGCTGATATTTCTTACCTTCACGACAGATCGTAACTTCCAGCCACTCAGACAGTGCATTTACAACAGATGCACCTACGCCATGAAGTCCACCGGATACTTTGTATCCTCCACCGCCAAATTTACCACCCGCATGAAGGATGGTAAATACAACTTCTACTGCTGGTATTCCTGCTTTGTGATTGATTCCTACCGGAATACCTCGTCCGTTATCAACTACTGTAATGGAATTATCCGGATTGATCGTTACCTGGATTTCAGTACAAAATCCTGCTAACGCTTCATCTACCGCATTATCCACGATTTCATATACAAGATGATGCAGACCCCGGCTGGATGTACTTCCAATATACATACCAGGTCTTTTACGGACAGCTTCCAGTCCTTCCAGAATCTGAATCTGGTCCGCGCCGTACTCTGTATTCTCTCCGCCCATTTGCTTCCTCCTGTCATTCTATATTCATTATAATGGAAACCGATCTCTCGACAATTTTCGCAGTCACCGGTTTCCAGATAGGCATAATAACACAAGATTATTATAGCACAAAAAAGCTGTATTTTCCAATTTAATCACAACTAAAACAAAAAGATTCTGCTACATTTTCTGCAGCAGAATCTTTTGTACCTGCTTTTGTACAAAAAGCAGATTTTTATTTAATTTTGACTGATTTTATTCTTAGAAGTTAATGTCTACAGATTTAAGAGAACCATCTTCGCTCTGTGCTGTTACGTCCTGTGCAACTGTTCCCTCTTCTGTCTGTGTAATGTGAAGTGCACTCTGTGTTGTATTTTCCTGAACTTCGCCATCTTTGAACTGCATATTGATGACTGCAGCACCTTCTGGAAGCTCTACTTCATTGCCATCTACCGTAAAGGTTACATCATAAAATGTGTATTCTGCATCTTCAGCTGTTCCAAGGTCTCTCATGGATGCCTGTTTTGCTTCCTCGTATTTCTCACTGCCAGCTTCAAGCTTTTCTGCTTTGATCTCAGCGTTTTCCGGAAGCTCTGCATCTTCTGATACAGTTGCTGTGATAACTACTTCATCATTTTCAAAACGGAAATCTGTTTTGTATGAAGAAATTTCAAATTCTACATCTTCCGGAATCTCTACCGGCTGTGTACCATCAGAAAAAATATCTGCATCGTCTTCAAAAGTAACATCTTCTGTCTGGCTCTCATCTGCCAGATCAGTTTCCTCTTCTTCGACCTGCGCATCTACGTCCTGTACTTCTACATTCTGTGCTTCTTCAACAAATGTATCTTCTGTCTCTACTGCAAAATCATCTGCAAAAACTTCTGTTTCAACTTCCTGATCTGTAAAATCATCAGCGGAAACCATTGTATATCCTGTGCTCATCATTGCTGCTGTCATCATAATCGCTGCTGCCTTTTTGAACATCTGTTTTCTCATAATCGAACCTCCTGTATCGTTATCTATAAATCAATAAAAATATATCTATTTCTTTTATTTGACTTTATTATAGCAACCAGGTTGTTTCGTCATCTCTTTCTTCAACCTCTTTTTTGATGATTTTTGAAAATATTTGCAAAAAAGGCAGCCCGCCAACTGCGGACTGCCTTCTGTATTACTGTTTTGTTTTCCTCAGAAAGATCTTATTTCTGATTCTTTTTTCGACGTTTTGCAAATGCAAATACGATCAGTGCTGCGGCTGCAATAAGAATGATCACATACATTGCAATTGGTGTATTATCTCCTGTCTTCGGTGCTTTCGTACTGGAGGACATGGAGTGTGAGGATGCAGAGCTTCCGGACTCATTACCGGACTCTTCTGTTGTAGTCTTTGTAGTCGTCGGATTTTCTGTATTCGTAATCGTTACACTCGCATTTTCATTTGCTTCATCAATGGTTACAGTAGAACCATCTACAGAAACTTTGTATGCGAATCCACTGGTTCCTGCAATCGGTTTACCATTGGAATCTGTTTCTGTTACGTATAAGGTTACCGCCTTATTTTCATCAAGTCCGACTTTGATTACCTGACTTACTTCAGAGCCACCTGCCAGATCCAGTTTTACAATGTTCTGCTGAACCTGTGTAGAAAGCTGTGTATGATCTGCATCATCAAAGATACCTGCATAGAAGACATTATTGCTCTTCTTAGCGTTTCCATCTGCACCAAGAAGCTTCTTGGTGATTGTGATCTTGCCCTGTTTGTAGTATCCATCCGGAATACTGCTGAAAACATTATCGAAATAAACGGTTGTTGTTCCGTTTGCTTCTTTTACCGTTGCCTTGTTTCCGTCATTGAATTTTGCTTCGTACATCGTTCCATCAGCCAGTGCGCCCATACTCTGTGCTGTGCCATCCTGTGAGCACTCTGCAATGTAGTAATCTTTGTTTACTTCAATGTTCTCATCAAATACTACCGTTGAAGAGGATGCATTCTTAAATTCAATTGCTTTGACATCAGATACTCTCTGTGTGCATGCCTCATCAGAGTACAGTGCTACATAGAAGGTCTGATCCATGGCTTTCAGATCACCGGTAATGGTTGTCAGTTTCTTCGTTACCGCAATTGTCTGACCGGTTGCCAGTTTGTCCTGTACAAGCAGTACGCCATCTTTGGAAACGGTTGTTGTGTTTTCTGCATCAACTGTTCCGTCTGCTTTCAGAACAAATGTTGTATCGCTCGTCAGCTCGTATCCTGTCGGTGCTACAGTCTCACGAAGTGTATATTTCTTACCAGTCTTAAGACCTTCGATGACATGTGGCTCTTTTGTAGAATCCCATTCATCTACAATATTTTCATCTTCGTCAAGAATCTGAATATGTGCACCTTCCAGTTCCTTACCATCTGCAATATCTACTTTGCTTACCTTGACAGAAGTCTTACTGTCTTCTACCAGGAGTGTTCCATCATCTGAAACAGTTGTCTGTGTGTTGTCCTTGTCTACAGTTCCGTCTTCCTTCAGAGTAAAGGTTGTATCACTTGTAACTGTGTATCCATCAGGAGCTACGGTTTCACGAAGTATATACTGCTCTCCGGTCTTAAGACCTGTCACTTCATGTGACTCCCATGTGGAATCCCATTCCTCTACGATGTTGCCATCTTTGTCGATTACCTGAATGTGAGCTCCGGCCAGTTCTTTGTGATCTGTGATATCTACTTTGCTTATCTTAACGGAAGTGATCGTATTAATAAGGTTTGTTCCATTTACAGATGTAATATATCCAGGAACTGCATCTTCGCTTACGGTGTAAACGATTTCTTTTCCTGCTGCGTATTTCGGAAGTTCTGTAAACTTGTAAGTCCAGTTGCTTTCTGCATTAACTGTCTGGCTGTTTACTTCTGTTCCATCTGCGAGAAGTCTGACTGTAATGCTTTCCGGACGTTTCGCAAGCTGGTCATTATCATTCCATGTCTTGGTTCCTTCTACGCTGATTACCTCTGTCTTATGGGTATTTGTAAGGATAAATCCTTCTGTAGCATTTCCTGTTACTGTTGCTTCATAGCCGGCCGGGACTTCTGTCTCTCTTACAGTGTAAACAATGTCCTTTCCACCCTTCTTCTCATCAAGATCATTCCAGGTATATGTCCATTTGTTTTCTGCGTTCAGAGTTACTTCTTTGCCCTGTGCTGCATCTCCTGCATAAAGCTGAACTTTGATTGATTCCGGTCTGATTCCATCCTGGTTATCATTATCAACCCATGCCTTTGTTACTGTGATGCTGGTCTTTCCTGGTTTGTAGCTGTTGGTGATCGTTGTTCCGTCGATTGTTGTTGTATAATCTGCAACTACATCTTCTTTTACGGTATAAACGATTTCTTTTCCATCTGCAAATTTCGGAAGGTCTGTGAAGCTGTATGCCCAGTTGTCTGCTGCTGTTACTTCTTTGACTGCTGTTTCTTTTCCGTCTGCAAGGAGTCTGACTGTAATGCTCTCCGGACGTTTTCCATCCTGATTATCCGCATCATCCCATACTTTCTGTCCTTCTACGGAAGTTGTCTCTGGTGTATGAGTATTTGTGATCACATATCCGGTCTGTGCGTCACCGCTGATTTCAGATGTGTAACCAGTTACCTCTCCAACCTCTTTTACTGTGTAGGAAATATCCTGTCCATCTTTCTTTTCATCAAGATCATTCCAGGTATATGTCCATTTGTTTTCTGCATTCAGAGTTATTTCTTTGCCCTGTACTGCATCGCCTGCATAAAGCTGAACTTTGATTGATTCCGGTCTGATTCCATCCTGGTTATCATTATCAACCCATGCCTTCGTTACTGTAATGCTGGTCTTTCCTGGTGTATAGCTGTTAGTGATCGTTGTTCCGTCGATTGCTGTTGTGTAATCTGCAACAGTATCTTCTGTTACGGTATAAACGATTTCTTCACCATTTGCATACTTCGGAAGATCTGTGAAGCTATATGTCCAGTTGTCTGCTGCTGTTACTTCTTTGTTTGCAACCTCTGTTCCGTTAGCAAGAAGTCTGACTGTGATGTTCTCCGGACGTTTTCCATCCTGATTATTTGCATCGTTCCATACTTTCTTACCACTTACAGATGTTGTTTCTGGTGTATAGCTGTTTGTGATGTTAAATCCATCAATCGTTGTTTCATATCCTGCAACTTCATTTTCACTTACTGTGTATGCAATCTTCTGTCCATTTGCATAAACCGGAAGATTTTCAAATGTGTAAGTCCAGTTGGTTGCTGCGGTTACTGTCTGGCTGTCAGTTACTTCTCCATTTGCAAGAAGGTTAACTGTGATGCTTTCCGGACGTTTTCCATCCTGGTCATTACCATCATTCCAGCTCTTGGTTCCACTAATAGCAGTTGTCTCCGGCGCATAAGTATTGGTCAGGGTTGTGACGGTTCCGTCTGCTGTATTTCCTGTCAGTTCATATCCTTCCGGAACGTTTTCTTCTGTCCATGTATACTCAATTGCTTTACCATTTGCTTTTTCATCAAGATCTGCAACAGTCTGAGTCCAGTTATTCTCTACATTCAGAGTTACTGTTGTTCCTGTTGCCCTGCCATCTGCAAGAAGGCTTACTGTAATGCTCTCCGGACGTTTTCCATCCTGGTTGTCTGCATCATTCCAAACTTTAACTACGGTTGCACTTGTTTTTCCTGGTGTATAGCTGTTGATAATATTAGTTCCATCATATTCTGTCGTATAATCTTTGACAGTTTCTTCGCTTACTGTATAAGTAAGTTTCTGACCATCTTTATATACCGGCAGATCTTTAAAGCTATATTTCCAGTCGTTATCTGCTGTTACTACCTGAGTATCTACTTTCTCTCCGTTTGCAAGAAGGTTGACTATGATCTTCTCCGGACGTTTTCCATCCTGATTATCTTTGTCATTCCAGCTCTTGGTTCCTTCAACGATTGTTGTCTCCGGTATATGAGTGTTGTAGATATCATAACCATCAAGTTCTGTTGTGTAACCTTCAACTGCAACTTCCTCAACTGTGTACTCAATTTCACTGCCTTCTGCATATTTCGGCAGATCTGTGAAATTATACGTCCAGTTGCCGGCTGCTGTTATTACCTGGCTGTTTACTTTTTCTCCATTTGCAAGAAGATTTACGGTAATGCTTTCCGGACGTTTTCCATCCTGGTCATCGTTGTCATCCCAATGTTTGCTTCCATTAATGGCAATAGTCTCTGGTTTATGTGTATTGTTGATATTATAACCGCTTACAGTGGAAACATATCCTTCTACTGCTTCCTCAGTTACAGTATAAACAATTTCCTTACCTGCTTTAAATTTCGGCAGATCTGTAAAGCTGTATGTCCAGTTTCCGTTGTCATCCGGTTTTACTTCCTGCGTATTCACTTTATTACCGTCTGCAAGAAGGTTTACAGTAATTTTCTCAGGTCTGATTCCATCCTGGTCATTACCATCGTTCCATGTCTTGATGCCACTTACTTCTGTTGTTGCTGTATCATGAGTATTGGTAATGTTGTAATCATCTACGATTGCTCTGTAGCCATTTACAAGGTCTTCACCTACCGTATAAATAATTTCTTTACCATTCTCATATTTGTCAAGATCATCGAATGTGTATTTCCAGTTATTTGCTACAGTTACTTCCTGAGATTTAACTTTTACTCCGTTTGCAAAGAGGTTGACTGTGATGCTGTCCGGGCGGATGCCGTCCTGGTTGTCACTGTCGTTCCATGTCTTAGTACCTTCAACTTTAGTCGTCTCCGGTGTATGCGTGTTGGTAATTACTGTAAATGTTCCATCTGAAGTATTTCCTGTCAGTTCATATTCTTCCGGAACATTTTCTTCTTCCCAGGTGTATACAATTGCTTTGCCATCTGCTTTTTCCGGAAGATCTGTTACTGTGTCGCTCCATTTGTTTGCTTCATTCAAAGTAACCGTTGTTCCTGTTGCTTTTCCATCTGCAAGAAGACTTACTGTAATACTTTCCGGACGTTTTCCATCCTGATTGTCATTATCATTCCATACTTTCTTAACAGAAGCACTTACCTTTCCAGGTGTATGAGTATTCGTAATGTTAAATCCATCATAGGATGCTGTGTAGTCTGCAACAGCGGCTTCGCTTACTGTATATTCGATTTCCTGTCCATTTGCATATTTTGGAAGATCTGTAAAGCTGTATGTCCAGTTATTGTCTGCAGTTACTTCCTGAGATCTTACTACCTCATCGTTTGCAAGAAGATTGATTACGATCTTCTCCGGACGTTTTCCATCCTGATTGTCGTTGTCATCCCAGGTCTTGCTTCCATTTACTTCTGTTGTTTCCGGTGTATGAGTATTGGTAATATTGTTGCCATTTACCTTTGCCTCATATCCTTCTACTGCTTTCTCTGTTACGGTGTAAACAATCTCTGTTCCTTTTGCATATTTTGGAAGATCTGTAAAACTGTATGCCCAGTTATTATCTGCTGTTACTGTCTTACTTTGAATCTGTTCGCCATCTGCAAGAAGGTTTACAATAATCTCTGCCGGTCTGATTCCGTCCTGATTGTTTGCATCATCCCAGATTTTGTTTCCACTTACTTCCGTTGTTTCTGGTGTATGAGTATTCGTAATATTATATCCATTTACAGCGATCTCATATCCTTCAACGGCTTCTTCTGTTACTGTATATACAATTTCTTTTCCATTTGCATACTTCGGCAGATCTGTAAATTTATATTTCCAGTTATCATCTGCTGTTACTGTCTTGCTCTGAATCTGCTCTCCATCTGCAAGAAGATTTACGGTAATCTCTGCTGGTCTGATTCCATCCTGATTGTTTGCATCATTCCAGGTCTTGCTTCCAGCAATGGATACCTTTTCTGTTGTATGGTTATTTGTAATATCATAACCATCTACTACTGCCTCATAGCCTTCTACAGCTTCTTCTTCCACTGTGTATGTAATTTCTTTTCCATCTGCATATTTCGGCAGGTCTGTGAAATTGTACTTCCAGTCGTCATCTTTGGTTACTTCCTGAGTTCTTACTACTTCATCATTAGCAAGAAGTTTTACTGTAATGCTATCTGGACGGATTCCATCCTGATTGTCATTATCATTCCAGGTCTTGCTTCCACTGATTTCCGTTGTCTCAGGTGTATGAGCATTTGTAAGAGTTGTTGTTCCATTTTCGGTTACTTCTGTTAAAGCATATCCTTCTGGAACTTTTTCCTCTTTCCAGGTATACTCAATAGCTTTACCGTTTGCTTTTTCATCAAGATCTGCTACGGTTGCACTCCAGTTATTATCTTCATTCAGAACAGCGGTTGTCTCCGTTGCTTTTTCATTTGCATAAAGTCTTACTGTAATGCTGGTTGGACGTTTTCCATCCTGGTTTCCTGCATCATTCCAAATCTTCTTAACTGTTGCACTTGTTTTTCCAGGTGTATAACTGTTCGTGATTGCTGCAGTATCATACTCTGTCGTATAACCCTCAACATTTTCCTCAACTACTGTATAAACAATTTCCTGTCCATTCTCATATTTTGGCAGATCTGTGAAGCTATATTTCCAGTTTGTTTTAGCACTGACTTCCTGACTCTTCTTCTCAGTTCCATTTGCCAGAAGTTTTACTGTGATACTCTCTGGACGTTTTCCATCCTGGTTTCCTGCATCATCCCAGGTCTTGATTCCCTCTACCTTAGTTGTCTCTGGTGTATGGGTATTCTTGATGTTATATCCATTAAGTTCGGTTGTATAATTCGCAACTGCGTTCTCGGTTACTGTGTAAGTAATTTCAGAACCATTTGCATACTTCGGCAGATCTGTAAAACTGTATGTCCAGTTACCGGATGCATCTGCACTGACTTCTTTGCTCTGGCTGTATACTTCATTTGCATAAAGATTTACTGTAATGCTAGTCGGGCGTTTTCCATCCTGGTTTCCTGCATCATCCCAGGTCTTGGTTCCACTTACAGATGTAGTTTCATAGGTATTAATAAATTCTGCACTATCTACAGTATTACCATCTTTCTGAATAACCTTATCAAATCTCAGAGTTCCATCGCCATTGTCATGAATTGTTACGCTTACAGTTCTGGTGGATACTGCATCATTTATAACGCCACTTACATCACCACTCTCTGTAATTGTATATACATAAGTCTGTTCTGCATCTTTAAGTGTGTAATTAATTGTACCAAAATCAAGGATTTCTGTGTTTCCACTTTCTGCACTTGTTACCAAAGTTGTATATTCTGGCATCGGTGCACCTTCTGTATCACATGTTACTGTAAACCTCCAGTTGTCACCTTTCTTGAACTCACGACCTGTAAGAGTCTTAGTTGCTGTAAGGTCTGTACTTCCAGCTGCGGTGTAGATATTGGTAAAGTTCAGGGCTTGGACATCTGCTCCCTCTGCGGTCGCTACCAGGTTTCCTTCTCCGTCATCACTTACCGTTACTTTGATCTGGTATACAGTATCATCATAAGTGATTCCGTTTACCGTCTTGCCTCCGCTCTGCTCTTTTACTGTGTAGTAATGGGTTCCGGCCTTGTCATACTCGATCTTTCCAAATGAGAAGTTTCCGGCTCCATCATTCTGTACTGTCTGGGCTGCCACTCCGTCCAGGGCTTCCCACTTGTCATTGGTCTCCTGCAGCTCGAAGGTGAACTGCTTGTCTGCAAGGGTCTTTCCGGTAAGGGTCTTGGTTCCCTTGAAGGTGATGTCCGTCTTTCCTGCCTTGTAATCATTCCTGAAGTTCAGGGCCTGGACATCTGCTCCCTCTGCGGTCGCTACCAGGTTTCCTTCTCCGTCATCACTTACCGTTACTTTGATCTGGTATAC
>CAKRPO010000024.1 GCA_934378195.1 uncultured Blautia sp. | reverse complement strand
ACATCGTTGAAGCAATAGAAATCTATCTGACACAGGAGGGACATCACATTCTGAAAGCATATGATGGTGAGCAGGCAATTCGAATTTTGCAGGATAATCCAGTGGATCTGCTGATTATTGATGTGATGATGCCGAAACTGGATGGTATTCGGGCAACACTTAAGATCCGTGAAAAAAATGCTCTTCCTATTATAATTTTGTCTGCAAAATCCGAAGATGCAGACAAAATCCTCGGATTGAATGTCGGAGCGGATGATTATGTGACCAAGCCCTTTAATCCATTGGAGCTGGTCGCGAGAGTTAAATCACAGCTTCGGAGATATACGCAGTTAGGGGCAATGGCAGAAAAAAAGGCAAATGTTTACAGGACCGGCGGGCTCGAGATTGACGATGACCGTAAAGAAGTGACCATAGATGGGGAAACAGTGAAATTGACCCCGATCGAATATCGTATCCTTCTTTTTCTGGTACAGAATCAGGGCAGAGTTTTTTCCATCAATCAGATTTATGAAAGCATCTGGAATGAAGAAGCGATTGCTGCAGATAATACGGTTGCTGTGCATATCCGTCATATCAGGGAAAAAATTGAGATTAATCCAAAGGAACCACGATATCTTAAGGTTGTGTGGGGACTTGGGTATAAAGTGGATAAAATTTAATCTTTTGCATGAATCTGTAGAAAACTTCTGTGTTTGTAATCGAAGGAATCAGGTGGATTCATCCGGGAAAGGAATGGGGTATAAATGAAGACAAGATGGTATAGAAAGAGCGGTGTAAAAGGACTTCTGGTCTTGCTGACAATAATTTTTGTGACGGTGGCCTGTGCAGGAGCCGGGGCATCCATGATGATTCTGAATAAAGGTGTCCAGCCGCTAGACAGCAAGGATTATGTGGATTCCCAGAGCTTTACAGATAATGTGTATAATCTTTCTCATACGATCGTTGATGCGATTAATGAGCGGCATATTTTGGATCAGGCGGATGATGAGGAATTGATTGATCTTAAGGAACTGGACCGGGGAGATACACTGACACACAAAAATACATCGGGACTTGCGTACAGGGCAGGTGACCTGTACGATTGGGCAAAAAGTTCATCCTGGGATACAAGCACAAACGTTCTGATCTGCCGTCAGCCGGATGGCAGCGATTATTATATGTATTATAGAGATTTTGCAGATAAAATCTCTACCAGTGAGCTGAAATTTGTCTTTGGCAGTGATGAAGATGAGGGAACAGAGAATACAAAGGATATACTTTCCATGCTCTCCGGTAGAGAGTATACGTATTATGGTTATGAAAGTGATAACATAGGAATTCGCAATGATGGTGTGGAGTACGTTACAGATGTGGACGGAAATGTTATCTATACAGATGTGTACAATTATGAATCCAGTGGATATAATGATGCACCTCTGAAAGAATCATACAAGCCGGATGGAGCTGACAGCATCCTGGATGTTGTAAATAATAATAAAGAATGGAATGGAAATCTGAGCAAGGCATATCAGTATTTGTATGAAGCACTGGTACAGTACAGTGATGCTTCTTATGGTGAAAAAATCCTGAAAACATATGCGTCGGGGGCAACGAATGTCAACTATATGTATGTTGATACAAAGTCTGGTAAAGTATACACAAATATAAAAGATGTTACATCATCGAATTATCTGAAAACGCTGGATAAACTGACTTCCGGAGCCGGTCCGTTTATGCTGATCGCTCCTGATGCACAGGATTGTGTATTGGGCTTTTCCAATATTTCGGACTGGACAGTATCTTACTGGCAGAATATGATCGAAAATACAGGACTTGCCGGAGAAAATTATCTCTATTTTGTTTCTGTGGATAAAGATTTTCCTGTGTTAGACAGGATCAAGCAGGAAAAACTCGTCTATGAGAAATTTGAACCATGGCTGATACCGATCATGGTGCTTTCTATAGTGTCATTAGTTCTGGCACTTGCAGGACTGGTGATTCTGACGATCGCGGCCGGACGAAACAACGAAGATACAGAGGTACATTTGAATTTCCTGGACAGATGCTATACAGAAATTGTTGCAGGGCTGGTGTTTATGATCTGGCTGATGGGGACTTCTGTGATCATACAGACAATGGATTTTGAAGACATGCGAATGGTCTGGAAAGTGATGATATTTAGTATTTTGGGAATCTGGTGTGGAGGATGGTTTCTGACCGGTTGGCTCAGTCTGGTGCGAAGAATCAAGGCAAGATCACTATGGAGAGACAGTCTGCTCAGACATATCCTGATATTGGTAAGAAAGTGCTCAACCAGATTGAGTGACCTGATCGTCTTTCTTGGTGGCAACATGATCAGCAGAGTAAAAATAATCCTGTTATTTGGCATTTTTGCATTTTTACAGTTTGTGTTTTCCGGAATGACGATTGAGGGTGGCTCAGCATTTGCTTTTCTTCTGATGATCGTAATGGACTGTGCAGTTCTTTATTATCTGGTAAAAAAAGCCTGGGGAAGAGAACAGATCATCGCTGGTCTGAAGAAGATCACAGATGGAGAACTCCAGTACAAGATTCCGACAGAAAAACTGAGTGGTGAACAGGCAGTAATTGCGGATTATATCAACAATATCGGCGAAGGTCTGGATGCCGCAGTGGAAAACAGTCTTAAGAATGAGAGAATGAAAACAGAGCTGATCACGAATGTTTCCCATGACATCAAAACACCTCTGACATCGATCATAAATTACATTGATCTCCTTAAAAGAGAGAACCCCGAAGATCCTAAGATCAGAGGATATCTGGAGGTCCTGGAGAACAAAGCACAGCGCCTTAAAGTACTGACAGAAGATGTTGTGGAGGCATCCAAAGCAAGTACCGGAAATATTGCGTTGGAAATGACGGAGCTGAACTTTATTGAGCTGGTGAATCAGGTAATCGGAGAATTCGAAGAGAAGTTTGAAGAAAGAAACCTGAAGATGGTGGTTCATTTCGATGAAGAAGAAGCCATCATCTGCGCAGATGGACGCAGACTCTGGAGAGTTCTCGAAAATGTTTTTGGAAATGTATCAAAGTATGCGATGGAAAATACAAGAGTATATGTGGATGTAAAAATAAACCGTCCAAACGTGCAGCTTTCCCTCAAAAACATCTCTGCACAGCCTCTGAACATCTCTGCGGAGGAACTGACAGAGCGATTTATCCGCGGTGATGTTTCGCGAAATACGGAAGGCAGCGGCCTGGGTCTGTCAATCGCCAAAGACCTCGTCCAGCTCCAGGGTGGAGAATTCAAGCTGTATCTTGATGGAGATCTGTTTAAGGTGACGATTGAATTTAAAATGAAATAGTTGTGGTAATATAAATACAGCTTTACTGATAGAATATTTATCAGCAGAGCTGTATTTTTTCTGATAAGAAGTTTCTTGTTAAAAATCAGATTGTGATTGTAATTCTAATAAAAATGATTATAATAATAATTATAATGAAAAAAATGATTAGAATCATCAGGAGGTAGAAATGTTTATTGAAAACAAGACGATTGAATTCAAAAGAGAATATGTCGATGACATCAAAAATACAATTATTGCTTTCGCAAACTGTGATGGTGGAACTCTTTATATAGGTGTGAATGATGATGGTGAGATTTGCGGGGTTAATGATGTAGATGATACGATGCTTCGTGTAACGAATGCAATCCGGGATGCAGTACGGCCTGATGTTACTATGTTTGTAGAGTGCAGCAATGATATTATGGATGCTAAATCTGTTGTTCGAGTAACTGTGCAGCGTGGTACGGCAAGACCTTATTATTTACAGAAAAAGGGAATTCGTCCGGAAGGTGTTTATGTTCGTCAGGGAGCCTCTACAGTTCCGGCGACAGATACTGCCATTTTAAATATGATCAAAGAAACCAGTGGTGACAGTTATGAAAAAGCCCGTTCTCTTAATCAGCAGCTTACATTTGAGAAAGCATCGGATTTTTTTAAAAAGAGGAAAGTACAATTTGGAAAAGCCCAGATGAAAAGTCTTCATTTGATTGGTGAAGATAATACGTATACGAATCTGGCATTTTTGTTGTCTGAGCAGTGTACACATACGATTAAACTGGCTGTTTTTGAGGGAAGTAAAAAAACTGTATTCAAAGACCGTAAGGAATTGTCCGGATCAATTCTGGAGCAACTAGAAGAAGCAGTTGATTATATTGATCGTTATAACCGCACTCGTGCGGAATTTTCAGGATTAGATCGAATAGATATACGAGATTATCCTACGGAAGCGATTAGAGAAGCTTTACTGAATGCCGTTGTACACAGAGACTATTCATTTAGTGGTTCTACACTTATCAGTATTTTTGAAGACAGGATTGAATTTGTGACAATTGGCGGGTTAGTAAGAGGAATCACTTTAGATGATGTAAAATTAGGAGTATCTATATTGCGTAATCAGTATCTGGCAAATATTTTTTACCGCCTGAAACTAATTGAGGCATATGGAACAGGAATTCTCAAAATCAATGAATGTTATGAAGATTATAAAGTAAAACCGGTGATTGAAACAACGAATAATGCGTTTAAGATTACATTACCTAACATCAATTTTTATACAGAAGAACAGGAGAAACAGATTGCTTCTAAGACAGGTAATAGTCTAAATACAAATAGAAAAAGAAAACAGATGAACGAAGTTCTGGAATTGTGTCGGACTAACGGTTTTGTGATTCGAAAAGATGTGGAAAAAGCATTGGGTATATCTCAGGCTACGGCAATTACACTTTTGCGAGATATGGTCAGGGCGGATATACTTGTTAAAGAAGGAAAATCTAAAAATCTTCGGTACTATGAGAAGAGATGAGAGGGTTGATCATTTGGTGGAGCGAGCATGCCGAGGCATTCTTGAAAATCATAATTGAAAGCGGATACCTTTGTAGAGAGTGGACCATCATTAGATGTCCCACTCTTGATTTTGGTTTTGCAGGAAATTACTCCGTAATGTTCCAATAAAGTTTGTTCTTATTATACCTGTATCCGATCTGCTACTTCATTTCCAACTGCCAGTCGGCGGTTATTGCTTCCGATAATCAGCCAGTCGCGGCATTTCTGGATGACCTGGATGGTGCTGCCTTCTTTGATATCCATATTTCTCATAGTTTCAAGAATTTCCGGGACGCCGAACATCCATTTAATCGTACAGGTATCGCCTGCATTTGTCTGTGATAAAGCCTGCATAAAAATCCCTCCTTTGAGGAAAAATAGAAATAGTTAGTGTCAGATAATTATGAATCTATTTATTGAATTAATAATACAACTCGGAATATATGTTCGTCAATTGGAACATATGATAGCCAAAACTCATATAGGATAGAGTGTGCTGACTATGGATAGTGTGTACTAAATATGCGGGATTATGCATATCTACAGCACCGAAATTCGCGGTTTACAAATATAGGCAAATATGCTACTATTTTTAAAGGAGCGGGAAGTAGTGATTTCCGCAGAATATAAGCAAACTCAACGAACAAGAGAGTACATTTGCTGTCCACATTACAGAGAATTCCCCAATGGAGAAGCTGATATTCTATAAACAAAGAGAATAGAGCAGAACGGAAAAAGATCGTTCGACTCCTGTGGCTGAGAGGGAAGTGCAGGTGCAGATGGAAGATGGCTTGGGAGAGGTGCGGTCGAGATGAGTACCGGTGGTGTGATCACATGGCATGCCGGAACGGAGATTTCCGTTACTATTCAGACTGCAACAGGACCGCCTGTTACAGCGGAAGGGTATCATGACATTGACAGATTATCGGATCATTACAGTGTTGGTCGGATTATCCGTATGGTATCGTACCCAAAGAGGTTTCTGGCTGCGAGGCAGGAACGAACAGAAGTGGTAACACGGGCAGGACTCGTCTTCTCTATGAGAAGGGGTCTTTTTTTTATTACAATCCAGGAGGAATATACAATGGACAAGCAGAAATATTATATTACAACCGCGATCGCTTATACATCCGGTAAACCACATATTGGTAACACTTATGAGATCGTACTGGCAGATGCGATCGCACGTTACAAGAGACAGGAGGGATACGATGTATTTTTCCAGACAGGAACCGATGAGCATGGTCAGAA
This sequence comes from uncultured Blautia sp., assembly GCA_934378195.1. Taxonomy (GTDB): domain Bacteria; phylum Bacillota; class Clostridia; order Lachnospirales; family Lachnospiraceae; genus Blautia_A. The sequence goes on along the minus strand of CAKRPO010000024.1, from coordinate 29,291 downwards.
GATCGAGCTCAAGGCAGAAGAAGCAGGAATCACACCAAAGGAATTTGTAGACAACGTATCCGGTGAGATCAAGAGAATCTGGGATCTGATGAACACATCCTATGACAAATTCATCCGTACTACAGATGCTGACCATGAGAAACAGGTTCAGAAGATCTTCAAGAAAATGTATGCAAAAGGAGATATCTACAAGGGACATTACGAAGGAATGTACTGCACACCTTGTGAATCCTTCTTCACAGAATCACAGCTTGTGGACGGCAAATGTCCGGACTGCGGACGCCCATGCGTTCCGGCAAAAGAAGAAGCATACTTCTTCAAAATGAGCAAATATGCAGACCGTCTGATCGATTACATCAATACACATCCGGATTTCATTCAGCCGGAATCACGTAAAAACGAGATGATGAACAATTTCCTTCTTCCGGGACTTCAGGATCTCTGTGTATCCAGAACATCCTTCAAATGGGGAATTCCGGTAGACTTTGACCCGAAACATGTTGTTTATGTATGGCTGGATGCTCTGACAAACTATATCACAGGAATCGGTTATGACTGCGATGGTGAAAGCTCCGAACAGTTCAACAAACTGTGGCCGGCAGATCTTCATCTGATCGGTAAAGACATCATCCGTTTCCATACCATTTACTGGCCAATCTTCCTGATGTCACTCGATCTGCCGCTTCCGAAACAGGTATTCGGACATCCGTGGCTGCTCCAGGGCGATGGCAAGATGAGTAAATCCAAAGGAAACGTTATCTATGCAGATGAGCTCGTAGATTTCTTCGGCGTAGATGCTGTCCGTTATTTTGTACTTCATGAGATGCCATTTGAAAATGATGGTGTCATTACATGGGAACTGATGGTAGAGAGACTGAACTCAGAACTTGCAAATACTCTCGGAAACCTTGTAAATCGTACCATCTCCATGTCCAACAAATATTTTGGCGGACTGGTAGAGAACAAAGGTGTTGTGGAACCAGTTGACGAAGATCTCAAAGCATTTGCACTGGCTGTTCCGGGCAAAGTTGCTGAGAAGATGGACAAGCTGCGTGTTGCAGATGCCATGACAGAAGTATTCACACTGTTCAAACGTCTGAATAAATATATCGACGAAACGATGCCGTGGGCTCTTGCAAAAGACGAAGCAAAGAAAGATCGTCTTGCAACAGTTCTCTACAACCTGGTTGAAGGAATCACCATGGGAGCAACTCTTCTGGAATCCTTCATGCCGGAGACAACAGAGCGCATTCTTGCTCAGTTAAATGCAGAAAAACGTACTCTGGAAGACCTCAGGACATTCGGCCTTTACCCGTCAGGAAACAAAGTGACGGAAAAACCGGAAATCCTGTTTGCGCGTCTTGACCTCAAAGAAGTACTTGCAAAAGTAGAAGAACTTCATCCGAAGAAGGCAGAGCCGGTTGAAGAGAAAAAAGAAGAAAATGTGATTGATATTGAAGCAAAACCGGAGATCACATTTGATGATTTCGGAAAACTTCAGTTCCAGGTTGGTGAGATCATTGCCTGTGAAGAAGTGAAGAAATCCCGTAAACTTCTCTGTTCTCAGGTTAAGATTGGAAGCCAGGTACGCCAGATCGTATCCGGAATCAAATCTCATTACAGTGCAGAAGAAATGGTTGGAAAGAAAGTTATGGTTGTTACGAACCTGAAACCTGCCAAACTTGCTGGAATCCTCAGTGAAGGTATGATTCTCTGTGCAGAAGATGCAGACGGAAATCTTTCTTTGATGGTACCGGAGAAAGAAATGCCGGCAGGAGCAGAAATCTGCTGATCATAATGTAAAATACACTATCCCCCTGTGTGTCGTCTATCTGGCGGAGCCAGGGGGATATTTTGTCAAAGTATCTACGGAAGAAGTGGAGGTTGAAGAATGAATGAAAATGTTCAGCGGCCGGCGGAGGGGCGCAATTATGGGATAGATGCGCTGCGTCTGTTTGCCATGTTCATGGTCAGTTTTCTTCATATGCTGAGCAGAGGAGGCGTTTTGAATGCTTCAGGAGGGAATTGTTATAAAGTAAGCTGGAGTCTGGCAGTTTTTACTTACTGTGCGGTGAACTGTTACGGTGTGATCAGCGGATTTGTTTTATATTCTGACAGGGAAAGACCATTTAAATATAAGAGATATATATCCTTGTGGATGCAGGTATGGACGTATTCCATCGTACTTTATGCATTTGCATATGTTGCAAAACCCTGGCTTGTACGAGATGTTGCATTGAAGAGTGTATTATTCCCTGTTTCAGCAGGTTTTTACTGGTATTTTTCTGCATATACAGGTCTTTTTTTCCTGATTCCGTGGTTGAATCGCTTTGTCAGAGAACGGAGCCGGGAAGAAATGAACCGCTTTATGCTGACTATTTTTCTTGTTTTTTCCGCCTATGCATTCCTTTCCGGATTTTTTATCGGAGTGGATATATTTAAACTCGGCAAAGGATACAGCTTTATCTGGCTGGTATTTCTGTACCTGACCGGGGCATGGATGAAAAAATGTGGTATTGTAGAAAGAATTAAAAGCAGATATGCGGTGCTGGCGATCCTGCTCTGCGGTGGAGCTACCATTGCGGCTTCGCTTCTGAAAGATGCTATCAAATGGAAGCTGATGTATTATATCAATCCGGCAATGCTGATCATGGCTGTTGCGTATGTAGTAATCTTTGCACGCTTGAAAGTAGGAAAAACAGCAGTAAAAATCATTAAATGCTTTGCGCCGGCATCGTTTGGTGTATATTTATTACAGGTGCATCCGGCAGTGTGGAATGTCCTGCATAACCGTTTCAAATGGATTGCGGGTTATCCTGCATGGATGCTGCCGATATTGGTATTTGTATGTGCAGCAGGGATTTTTATAATCGGATTGCTGCTGGAGAAATGCAGGCTGCTTGTTTTTTCATTTTGCAAAATTGACTGTACCGCAGAAAGAATTCTGGAATGGATCTTAAAAAAATGTGGACTGGTAAAGTCAAAACAAAAGGTATCTGAATGAAAGTATCTGATGTAACATTGTAAATATCTGAAGGAGGGAACAGGTCATGGAAAACGGACTTACACATTTTGATAAAGAAGGAAATGCAGTGATGGTGGATGTATCCGGCAAAAAAGTGACAGATCGAACGGCACTGGCGACTGGTTATATTGCAGTGGGACCGGAAATCATGGCGTGTGTTGCCGAAGGAAATGTCAGAAAAGGAGACGTTCTTGGAGTAGCAAGAGTTGCAGGAATCATGGGCATAAAAAGAACCTCGGATCTGGTTCCTATGTGTCATCCACTTCCCATTCAGAAATGTTCCATTGACTATGAACTGGATCAGGACAAGAATCGGATTCATGTTTTCTGTACCGTAAAAACAGAAGGTAAAACAGGAGTGGAAATGGAAGCTCTGACTGGTGTGCAGATTACGCTTCTGACCATTTATGATATGTGCAAGGCCATTGATAAGCATATGGTTATGTCAGATATTCATTTGATAGAAAAAACAGGAGGAAAAAGCGGAGACTTTCGTTTTGAGGAGAAAAAATGATTGACCGTTGTGGAAGAAATATAGACTATTTACGGATTTCTGTGACAGATCGCTGCAATCTTCGCTGTATTTACTGCATGCCGGAAAAGGGGATCCGTCTGACAGAACGTGAAAAGATTCTGCAGGAACCGGAGATTCTTCGCGTATGTCAGGTGATGGCGGAACTTGGAATAAAGAAGATCAAGATCACCGGAGGGGAGCCATTAGTTCGTCCGCGGATTCCGGGACTGATCGGGCAGATCAAAGCAATTCCGGGCATCGAGAAAGTTACATTGACAACAAACGGGATCCTTCTGAAAGAGCAGATGCAGGACCTTGCAGCAGGACTGGACAGCCTGAATATCAGTCTGGATACCCTGGATCGGGAATGTTTCCGCAAAGTTACCCGCAGGGACCTTCTGGATGGGACGCTTGCAGGGATTGAGGAAGCCATGAAATACCCGAAAGTACAGTTAAAGATCAACTGTGTCCCGCTTGGGCTGGAAGAACAGAATCTGTGTGAAATCGCTGAATTTGCCCACCACCATCCGGTACATGTGCGTTTTATTGAGATGATGCCGATTGGATATGGAAGTTCTTTTGCAGGGATGTCACAGGACAAAATTGTGGCATTGCTGGAGCAGAAGTTTGGAAAAATGAGACCATATGAGGGAAAACCTCTTGGAAATGGACCTTGTACGTATTATACTGTGGATGGATTTCAGGGAAAACTTGGTTTTATCAGTGCGATCAGTCACAAGTTTTGCAGCCAGTGTAACCGTATACGACTGACTTCACAGGGATACCTGAAGACTTGTCTGCAATATACAGCAGGAAGAGATCTGCGAGCCGTTATGCGAAGCGGCGGAACAGATGAAGAGTTAAAAGATATGATCAGGGCAGCACTGGCAGAAAAGCCGGACGGTCATCATTTTACAGAAAAAGCAAAAGAGGATGATACAGAGAGTTTGTGCATGTCACAGATAGGAGGATAATATGAAACGCGCAGCAATTATAACAGCAAGTGATTCCGGATACAGGGGAGAACGTGAGGATTTAAGCGGCCCTGCCATTAAAGAGATTCTGGAAAGAGAAGGATATGAAGTGATTTCCATGGATATTCTTCCGGATGATCAGGTAATGCTTGCAGGAAAATTGCAGGAAATAGCAGATTCAGAGAAGGCGGAGTTGATTCTTACTACAGGCGGAACCGGATTTTCAGAAAGAGATGTGACGCCGGAGGCAACAGAAGAAGTTATTGAACGCAGGGTTCCGGGGATTCCGGAGGCAATTCGTGCATACAGTATGACGATTACAAAACGTGCGATGTTGAGTCGTGCAACTGCGGGAATCCGTGGAAAGACATTGATCATCAATCTTCCGGGAAGCCCGAAGGCCGTAAAGGAAAGTCTGGAATATATCATGGATGCACTGGGACACGGAATTGAAATCCTGACTGGGGAAGCCAATAATTGTGCACGTTAATAAGTTGCTTACAGCTGATCAGTCTTTGACTGGTCAGCTATCTATATACAGGGAGAATTTGATTATGGGTAAAGTTATTGCAGTATGTATCAGTGAAAAGAAAGGCACACAGAAACATCCGGTGCAGGAAGCGGAATTTATCGAGGACTGGGGCATCAAAAATGATGCGCATGCCGGCAAATGGCATCGTCAGGTGAGCCTTCTGTCGTATGACAGGATAGAAGACTTTCGTGCGCGCGGCGCGGAGGTAGAAGATGGTGCTTTTGGTGAAAATCTGGTTGTCCAGGGATTTGATTTTTCTTCGCTTCCGGTTGGAACAAGATTCCGCTGTGGGGATGTTGTGCTGGAAATGACACAGATTGGAAAAGAATGCCATCATGGATGTGCGATCTTTCAGAAGATGGGAGACTGTATTATGCCGCGGGAGGGTGTTTTTACAAAAGTAATCCACGGGGGAATCATCCGTGAAGGCATGGAATTTGAACAGATTGCTGTGAATGAGCAGCAGGGCTGAATTGGTGAGTAAGGAGCAGAAAGACTGATGGAAACACATATGATTTTTGAGACACATGCACATTATGATGACGAGGCATTTGACCAGGACAGAGAGGTACTGTTGGATTCCATGGAAAAACATGGGGTTGGATATATCGTGAATGCATGTGCATCTCTTGAAAGCCTGAAAGCAACGGAAGAGCTGATGAGAAAATATACGTTTGTATATGGTGCATTTGGAATTCATCCGGATGATGCGGATAAGATGACAGAGAAAACACTGAAAGAGATCCGTCGTCTGTGTCAGCTGCCCAAGGCTGTTGCAATCGGTGAGATTGGTCTGGATTATTACTGGCATAAAGAAGAGCAGGAGCATGAGATTCAGAAGAAGATGTTTCTGGCACAGATGGAGATTGCCAGAGAAGAAAAAATGCCGTTTATGATCCACAGCAGGGAGGCTGCGAAGGATACGCTGGATCTGGTGAAGGACTGCATGAAGAGAGACATGTATGGTGGAATTATTCATTGCTTTTCTTACGGAAAGGAAATGGCCAGGGAATACCTGAACATGGGACTGTATCTTGGAATTGGCGGAGTTGTGACGTTTAAGAATGCAAAGAAACTGAAGGAAGTGGTGGAATATGCACCGCTTGAGCAGCTTGTGCTGGAGACGGACAGTCCGTACCTGAGTCCGGAACCGAACCGTGGAAAAAGAAACAGCTCTCTGAACCTTCCATATGTGGCAGCGATGATCGCGGAGCTCAAGGGAGTCAGTACAGAAGAAGTTGTTGCAGTGACGGAGGAGAATGCAAAGCGGCTTTTGTTTCGGAAGTGAAACCCCGGAAAAGAGATGAACTCGCTGCGCTCAGACAGCATCATTTTCCGGGGTAAAATATTATTTTTTTCTTTAAGTACTTCTACAAATTTTCTCAGGCGTCTGTATGTCTGAATACATAAATGGAGTTTTATTCTACATTTTTGTAGATTTGTTATTTCCTACCCTTTCAACTTCCGGAACAGGGGTGAGCCTGGACCGGAAGAGGGTGTTGTTAGTATTTAGTAGTCTTCGGAATAATCAGACTCATCGGAGTAATCCGAATAGTCTGAGTCATCGCTGTAATCAGAAGAATCATCGTAATAGTCGGAATCATCGCTGTAATCGGACTCATCTGAGTAGTCTGAACTATCATCGGAGCTGTCGGAAGAGTCATCGGAGCTGTCGTCAGAGGAGTCGTCCTGGGACTGGGCATCGGAAGCACTCACAGACCAGGTATCGTCTATATAATCTCCGTTTGCATCTACCATATCACCATCGGAGTTGAAGGACGCATCCAGAAGGGTGGTGTTGGTGGATGGTTTGACGCTCAGGGACATGATCTCCTGGAAGCGTGCCTGAAGGTTTGCCAGTGTAAAGGAGTCATCTCCAAGGACCGTACGTAACTCATGTTGGGATGCAAGCTCTTCGGTGTAATCAGACAGCATATAAGGGCTGAATACACCGGCTTCTTTGTTGTAATGCATAACCATTGGTTTTACTTCCGGATTGATGATCTCAAAGGAAGCCTCGCCGTCTTTGACAGTCTTCTGGATCGTGAAGCAGCCCATTCCTTCAAGCAGTGTATCGAAGGATTCCTGTGTGGATACAAAGTTTCCGAGAGAATAGAAGATCAGCATGCTGTGCCCTTCTTTGTCGGACATGGTTCCATATGGCTGCAGGATATGTGGATGTCCGCCGATCACGACATCAACGCCCTGCTGCATCAGGAAAGTTGCCCATTCTTTTTCATATTCGGTAGGCATTGGTTCCATTTCTTTTCCCCAGTGAGCAACAAAGATCAGCACATCGCTGTTTTCTTTGGCTTTCTGGATCATAGAGGATACTTTGTCTTTTTCAAAGATATCGATCATATAATCTTTGCCGTCTCCGGCACCGGAATTGTTGGTTCCGTATGTATAATCCAGGAAAGAAACTTTGATGCCGTTTACTTCGAGAACTTTGACAGAATTTGCATCTTCTTCTGTCTCATGGATTCCGAGGACCGGAACATCCGGATAGCTTGTCTTCCAGAAATTCAGTGTCTGTGCCATGTAATCATAACCATAATCATCGATGTGGTTGGTTGCGGATTCAATGACATCAAATCCGGCGTTGATCAGTGCATCGCCGACTTCTGTTGGAGTTGCGAAAGAAGGATATCCGCTGACAGCATCGTGCTCGGTGGTAAGTACGGTTTCCTGATCGACCATGGCGATATCGGCAGCCTGAATCTCATCTTTGACGTTTTCATAAATTTTGTCATAATTCCATGTGCCGGAATCGGATTTGCCGGATTCGATCAGTGAGTCGTGGAAAAGGTTATCACCGACTGCGACAACGGTTGCAGTGGAAACTTCAGGAGCCTTGGCAGCTGCTTCAGCTTCTTCCTTTTGTCTGGCGGCTTCTTTGGCAGCCTGGTCTGCGGGTTTCTGGATCAGATGATAATCCAACTGATGAAAAACAAAGACCAGAAGGATCATAACCACAATGGAGCAGATGAGACCAATACGGGAATTAATCTGTTCCTTAAGGTTTAAGGGGATGTTTTTGTTTTTTTTCATGTTAAATTCCTTTGTGTATTTAGTGAGACTTTCTTTATTGCAGAAAAGTCTGTTTTGTGTTCAGTTCTTTATTATAGCAAATAGATTCTCTTAAAGAAAGAATTATGTGAAAAAAATTAATGCCATATAATCATAAAAATACTTTGTGCTTCAAATGAATATACGCTATAATAGGAAACATTAGAAGAGAAATTTGGATATTAAATAAGAAATTTGCGCCGAGGGGATAAAGAAGCGGAGGAGAGACGCATGAATTCATATGAAACAGTCAACAGTATTCTGGTAAATTTGTTCAGGGATATTCTTGATATCGAAGAGCGTGCCCTGATCACGTCAGAGTACAAAGATGTATCTGTAAATGATATGCACATTATGGAGGCAATCGGGATACAGGAAGCCAGGAATATGTCTACAGTGGCCAGGGCAATGTCTGTGACAGTAGGGACACTGACGATTGCAATCAACCATCTGGTAAAGAAAGGTTATGTAGAGAGGACACGAAGCGAAGAGGACAGACGAGTCGTTCTGGTCTCTCTTTCGGAGAAAGGCGAGAAGGCGTATCTGCATCACAAGATTTTTCATGAGAAGATGGTCATGGCAGTTCTGGATGGATTGGATCCGAAGGAAACCGAAGACCTTACAAAGGCATTATTGAAGCTGCAGAAGTTTTTTGAGACGGTGCAGTAGATTTACGAAATGAAATTCAATACGATGGATTGTTTAGGCTGATACAGGCAGGAGGTGCAAGAGATGCACCTCCTTTTTTCGTAATGGTGGCTGTGTTGATTTTGGAAGTTGATGAGGAATTGTTGGAAGTTAATTTTTTCAGCCTTTGCCGCATATATTTTTGCAGTACCGGAAATTGGACAGGACCAATCTCCAGGAGATTCTGATGAAATGTTTTCAGATCAAAATCATCTCCGAGAGTATTCTGCCATTCCAGCTTAAGGTCAAGAAAGTTAAGATATCCCCAGCAGTATTTCTGATAGTTTGCGGGTGTTTCCACAATGTACTGGTAGATTTCGGAAAGTGCTCTGGCATCTGTGATTCCAAAGAGCTGCAGCAGTCTGGCGGCTTCGGCCTCGCTCCAGCCATAATAGTGAATACCGATATCGAGGAGTGAATAAATACACAGGTTGATGCTTCGGTTCAGCCAGGCAAGGCGAACGTAATCAGAGGCGGCTTTATCATCCAGGTAATCTGCAGCATACTGATAACCGTAAGATTCCACATAGGTGGCCCAGCCTTCGACATAACCGCTGGAGGTGATCAGATAGCGTATATCAGATGGACTGGTATTTCCAAAGTAAACGGTCTGGTACAGATGTCCCGGGAAGCCTTCGTGGGAAAGTGTGGTAAAAAGTTCCAGATTGGTCGTCTGATCGGCAGGATTAATGTAGATCACATTTGGTGAACGGGTATCTGACGGTGGTGTCAGATAGAAGGCGGGGCTTAAATAATCCTGCATGGATCGATGTACGGTGCGAACGGTAAAGTCCGTATCTGGAAGTGGAGGAAAGTCCTGTTTTATCTTTTCACGAAGTTCAGAAAGTATCGACTGTGGTTCCATTTCAGTCAGATCAAGGGAGCTGTTCAGCTTGCGGAGAAGGGAAGGCTGTTCTTTCAGCATTTTCTGAACCGTGTCCATATCCTGTGCAATCTGCCCTGCAAGACGTTTCTGCATATCGCCTGCGGGAGTATAAGAGCCGGTCTGGCTCTGCAGAAGATATTCATAGTATTTTTTGCCGCCGTTCAAATGTGCAAGTCCCTGGCTGGGCCGCCCAGTGCCGCGAAGAGCCTGCAGACCGAGGATCAGGTTCTGGTAGGCCGGAATTACTTTATGTAAAAGGATCTGCCGGTGTTTCTGAATCAGGACTTCCTGTTCTTTTCCGGAAAGCTTCCCGAACGCTTTTAATTTTTCTGCAAAAATCTCGAGCATATAATTATTTTCCGGATCTTTGATAAATGCCCGGCATTGTGCAAGCACACGGTCCAGGGTCGTATCGCTCATAAAATATCCCTGATTGGATTTGGCTTCCTCAAAATCAACGATGCTTTCGAAATAAGGTTCAATGGAAATGAGCAGATTCAGATAATCAGCGATGTCCTGTTTCTGATAAAACGCATATTCTGCGAGCAGGACAGGAAGCTGTGCCTGAATGCCAAGGCTGGGACTTAAAGGCTCCTCAAGGATGGTGAGATCTTCAAAATCGGTCTGTGTTTTATAATACAAAAGCAGCATATCAAGCGTGAGCTGATTTTCTTCAGACAAGTCGGATATTTGGAAAGTTTTCAGTTTCTTAAGAGTCTGGTAAACAAAACTTTCCGCCCCGGAAGTAGATTCTAAAGATTTCCCGGAAACCGGGTCCGAAGATATTTCTGACGAAGGTAATGAAACAGTGCCCAGTGATGCCTGGGGTCTTGTGATTCCTTTCTTTTCCGGATAAGCCAGCGAATAATGAAGATTCAGCATATTTCCGGAAATTTCTTTTTGGAAAAGATCGTTTGTGAATGTCCGGAAACGTCCGTCTTCACAGAACAGGTGGGTATTGGCCCATCCCAGGACAGTACCGAGAAGAAAAACGAGACACAACAGGCCTGCAATCCGTATGCGTGTCTGGTGTCTGTGGAATAATGACTGCATAGAGACCTCATGAGAAGCGCTTTTTACTATCTATATTGGAAAAAAAACGATTGTATGCTAAACTGATAGGCAGTGGCTGCTGTGAAACAGGGAACGGCAATAACAGTAGCCTGCACAACAGAGAAAGTGAGGCAGAATCTGATGGAAGATAAAATATATGATCTGGCGATCCTTGGTGCAGGACCGGCGGGAATCTGTGCAGCAATCTATGCAGCACGTGCAAAAATGGATGTGATCTGGCTGGACAAGAAGTTTGTTCAGGGCGGTCAGATCGTGGATACGTATGAAGTGGACAATTATCCGGGACTTCCGGGGATTACCGGACTGGATCTGGGTGAGGCGATGGCAGGACATGCAGAAAAACTTGGACTGAAACCGAAAAGAGAACCGGTGCGTTCGGTAAGTGTTGAAGACGGAATCAAAGTGATCCGCACAAAAAAGAACGAATATCATGCGAAGACAGTGATCATTGCCTGCGGTGCAGCGCACAGACATCTCGGAATCCCGGGAGAAGAGGAGCTTGGAGGCATGGGAGTGTCTTATTGTGCGACCTGTGATGCGGCATTTTTCCAGGAGAAAACAGTAGCAGTAATCGGAGGAGGAAATGTAGCAGTAGAAGATGCGATCCTTCTTTCACGCACCTGTAAGAAGGTTTATGTTGTTCATCGTCGTGATGAACTTCGGGCGGAAAAAATTCTGCAGGACAGTCTGGCAGCATGCCACAATGTGGAAATGGTGTGGGACAGTGTGCCGGAAGCAGTAGAAGGTGTGGATAAGGTAGAAGCACTGAAGGTCCGTAATATAAAAACAGATGAGGAAAGAGATATTCCAGTGGACGGTGTGTTTATCGCAGTTGGAATCGTTCCGGGAACAGAGCAGTTCCGTGACTTGGTTGAACTCGATGAAAGTGGTTATATCGTAGCTGGAGAAGACGGTGTGACGAGTGCACCAGGTGTCTTTGCAGCAGGTGATATCCGCACCAAAAATCTGCGTCAGGTGGTGACTGCGGTGGCAGACGGAGCCAATGCAGTAGCGTCTGCGAGACATTATTTGATGGAGCATTAGTCTCTGGATATAGGAAAAATTTGACAAAACTATTACTTTTGTGTTAAGATACGTAACTGTTGCGCGAAAAACAGATATGAGATTAACGCAAAGGAGTAATAGATGAGAAAAAAATTAACAGCAATGTTATTGGCAATAAGTTGTATCGGAAGCACATGGACAGTTTATGCTGATGATTTTTCCAGCGGTTCTGAAGAGGTCGAGATTGAGATTACAGACGATGCAGACGACACAGAAGATGTGGATGATGCGGATACAGAAGATGGAATGTTTTCTGACGGGACAGACAGCAGTACTTCCAGCGGCGATATCAGTACGATGGCAAATGAGATTGTGTCACAGGTAGAAGTCCGTGCGCAGGAATACCAGGAACTGAAAAAAGAAGCAAAGAAATACGCAGATGCACAGGAAGTAGCGAGACGTGCACAGGAGATCAAAGAAGAGACTGCATGTATCCGTGAAGAGGCACTGAAAGAAGCTGCACGACAGAAAGAAGCAAAACGTGTGGCAAAACGTCAGGAAGTTGCAGATTTCGCAGTGCAGTTTGTGGGAAATCCGTATGTATGGGGCGGTACAAGCCTTACAAACGGTGCAGACTGTTCCGGATTCGTAATGTCTGTATTTGCCAACTTTGGTTATGAACTGCCACGTGTGGCAGCAGCTCAGTACAGTGCATCCCAGAAGAAGGATCTGAGTCAGCTTGAGGTTGGAGACCTTGTATTCTATGGTGGTGGAATCTCTCATGTGGCTCTGTACATCGGAGAGGGCAAAGTCGTACATGCACTGAATTCCAACAAGGGAATTGTGGTCACAGATTATAATTACGATACACCGGTTGGTGTTGGAACATATATGGAATAAGATTTTGAGAAAAGAGTTATCGTTCTATGAATGTAGAACTGTAACTCTTTTCGTGTTTTGCAGGAAATTACTTTGTAAGGTTCCAATAAAGCAGGAAACGCTCCGCGAGGATGCGACCAGATGTATTTGGAATATATCTGCTTTGTTCTTATTGGAGATTTTGTCGAAGAAAAAGGGATATTTGGCAAATTGCACAAAGCCTGTCGAATACTGGGGGAAAATGTGGATAACGCGAAAAATGGTGTAAAAGTTATCCACATCCACAAAAGGTTGAAAAAACGTTATATTTGAGTTATGCACAAAGTTATCCACATTATCCACAAAATCTGAATGTGGAATAAGAGATTTACATAAATAAATAAAAAACAAATGTTTTGGTTAATAATGATGAAATTAAGAAATTCGACAAAAAAATAAAAAAATCTATTGACTTTTTCATAGTGAAAATATTAAAGAATTTTGCCTTCAAAAGAGAAATTTTAAACTTTGAAAGAATAATTATCTGACAATAATACAAGTCGTGCACACGTGCGATTTATTAACAAAAAGGTTACTGTTCACGGGTAATATCCCGTAACACAAAAAAGAAGCAGGAGGGTTTAACCCTTCTGCTTCATTCGTTTGATGACCTTCAGACGTGTGAATTCTTCTCGTTCTTTCTCTTCCAGAGCGTTCTGAATGTCTTTGGTCAGTGCCTCATAACGAGGAATAGTGATGTTCTTAAGTGCGTTTGCACGTTTCTGTGTCTTTTTGATATTGGCTGCCAGACGAATTGCAGCATTCTCAATACCGGCAAGTTCGATCGAAAGTTCTTTTACTTTCTCAAAGGCGGCCTTAGCCTGATCCAGGGACACCTTGGTACTGTAGTAAGCGTATGTCGGTGTGTTGGTCAGTTGTTTATCGTATTCGACCAGAGGAATTTCAGTTCCCATGACGCTTCGCGTTTTAATACGCACAGAATCCTCTACAGGGACTGTATAGGAGATCTGCTGTACGAATGCGATTCCAAGCTCCATATTGGCCTTCTGGAGAGCCGCATAAGCGGTACGGAACGTCTCGTCGATCTGAGACTGGATATCCTTTGCCTGATCGATCAGTTCCATCATCTCGCGGATCAGGATGTTACGTTTCTTGTCCATCAGCTCAAATCCCTGACGGGAGAGAGCAAGTGAATTCTTGGCAAGTATCAGATTACCTTTGGTGGGGAAGGTATTCGGATCCATAAACAGTCACCTCCCCTTAGCGTACAGTTTCTTTGTAATACTTGTTCAGGATCTTTGTATCGATTCGGTCAAGTTCTTCCTTCGGAAGAAGTCCCAGAAGCTCCCAGCCTTTATCAAGGGTTTCGGTGATACTTCTGTTTTCGGTTTCGCTCTGTCCGACGAATTCTGCCTCAAAAGCTTTACCAAAGACGAGATAACGCTTATCGATCGGGGAAAGCTCATCTTCACCGATAACGGAAGCCAGGGCTCTTGCATCGCCTACTTTTGCATAGCAGGAGAAGAGCTGGTTGGCAACATCCTGATGGTCTTCTCTGGTGAAGCCTTCTCCAATACCGTCCTTCATCAGACGGGACAGAGACGGAAGCACATTGATTGGCGGGTAGATTGCCTGGCCGTGAAGCTGACGGTCCAGAACGATCTGACCTTCGGTGATGTATCCGGTAAGGTCAGGAATCGGGTGAGTGATATCATCGTTTGGCATGGTCAGGATCGGAATCTGCGTAACAGAACCAGTGCCGCCCTGTACGATACCGGCACGCTCATAAAGAGTAGCCAGTTCACTGTACAGATATCCCGGATAACCTTTACGGGAAGGAATCTCACCTTTGGAGGAAGAAACCTCACGCATGGCCTCGCAGAAAGAAGTGATATCTGTCAGGATGACCAGGATGTGCATGCCTTTTTCAAATGCAAGGTATTCAGCAGCTGTAAGTGCGATCTTTGGAGTCAGCAGTCGTTCTACGACCGGATCGTTTGCCAGGTTCAGGAACATGACAACGTGATCGGAAGCACCGCTTTCTTCGAATGTACGACGGAAAAATTCTGCGACGTCGTATTTGACACCCATGGCTGCAAAAACGATTGCAAAGTTTTCATCAGAATCACCACCCAGGGAAGCCTGCTGTACGATCTGTGCAGCCAGCTTGTCGTGTGGAAGACCGTTTCCGGAAAAGATCGGAAGCTTCTGACCACGGATCAGAGTGGTCAGACCGTCAATCGCGGAGATACCGGTGTTGATATAGTTTCGTGGGTATTCTCGTTTGACCGGGTTCAGTGGAAGACCGTTGATGTTCAGACTTACTTCCGGTGTGATCTCGCCCAGACCATCGATCGGCTGGCCGATACCGTTGAAGGTACGTCCGAGGATCTCTTCGGAAAGTCCAATCTCCATCGGATGTCCGGTCAGACGGGTATGTGTGTTGCCAAGGGACATGTTGTCAGTTCCTTCAAATACCTGAATGACAGCCTTGTCCTCGTAAATCTCAATGATACGGCCAATCTTCTGCGTTCCGTCGTCCATACGGAATTCTACGATCTCCTCAAAGGAGGCATTCTTGACACCTTCCAGGACTACCAGAGGGCCGTTTATTTCACTTAAACCTAAATATTCGATTGCCATAAATACGTTCCTCCTGTCAGCCGTTTTTTTCTAATACTTTGTCATAAAACTCATCGATGTCTTTCATGTACTGGTCGAATTTCTCGAGCTGGTTGTTTGGAACATCGTATTTAATGGAAATGATACGTTCAAAGATATTGTCTTCTTTCAGTACGGAAACCGGCATACCTCGGTTGATGAGGGCTTTGGATTTCTCATACAGATAAAGGATGATCTCCATCATCTTGAATTGTTTTTCCATTGGAACGCAGGTGTCTTCCTGGTGGAAGGCATTTTGCTGAAGGAAACCGAGTCGGATAACTCTTGCGATTTCCAGAGTCAGTTTCTGGTCATCCGGGAGTACGTCACTACCGATCAGCTTAACAATCTCCATCAGAGAACTTTCCTGGTTCAGGATTGCCATCAGCTGATTTCGGTCGGCTACGAATTTTGGAGACACATGATCACGATACCATGGAGTCAGGTCTTCGAGGTATTCACTGTAGCTGGTCAGCCAGTGGATTGCCGGGAAGTGTCTTGCATAGGCAAGGGATTTGTCAAGTCCCCAGAAGCAGCGCACAAATCGTTTGGTGTTCTGTGTGACTGGTTCGGAGAAGTCGCCACCCTGTGGGGAAACGGCGCCGATGATCGATACGGAACCTTCTGTACCGTTCAGGTTCTGCATCATGCCGGCACGCTCATAAAAGGCGGACAGTTTGGAAGCCAGATAAGCCGGGAAACCTTCCTCGGCAGGCATTTCTTCCAGACGGCCGGATAATTCTCGCAGAGCCTCTGCCCAACGGGAAGTGGAGTCGGCCATGATCGCTACGTCATATCCCATGTCTCGGTAATATTCAGCCAGTGTGACACCGGTATAAATAGATGCTTCACGGGCAGCAACCGGCATGTTGGAAGTATTGGCGATCAGAGTGGTACGGTCCATCATCAGGTTACCGGATTTGGGGTCGATCAGCTTACTGAAGTCTTCGAGAACCTGTGTCATCTCGTTTCCACGCTCACCACAGCCAATGTAGATGATGATATCTGCATCGGACCATTTCGCAATCTGGTGCTGTGTCATAGTCTTTCCGGTTCCGAAACCGCCTGGAACAGCAGCAGTGCCGCCCTTCGCAATTGGGAACAGGGTATCGAGAATACGCTGGCCGGTAACAAGCGGTACGCTTGCAGGATAACGTAAATGGGTTGGACGTGGGATTCGGATCGGCCATTTCTGTGCAAGTGCCAGATCCTTTGTTGTTCCGTTATTCAACAGAATGGTGACGATCGGTTCGAGAATCGTGTAATCACCGTCAGCAGCTGCTCTGATAACAGTACCTTCGGTGATGTTCGGAGGTACCATGGATTTGTGGAGAATGGAAGCGGTTTCCTGTGTCTCGGCAATGATCGTGCCAGGTCCGACGACATCTCCTTCTTTTACTGTGATGTGTGTGTGCCATTTCTTCTCTGTATCCAGAGAATCTACGCTGACACCACGGGAAATATATTTACCGGAGGATTTGGCGATTTCCTCCAGTGGACGCTGGATACCGTCAAAGATGTTGTGAATGATACCAGGTCCGAGAAGAACGGAGATGGCATCACCGGTACCGGTAACAGTCTCGCCCGGACGGAGGCCTGTGGTCTCTTCGAATACCTGTACAGTGGTCATGCCTTTCTTGAGGCCAATGACTTCACCGACCAGATTTTCTTTTCCGACATGGACCATCTCGGAGATCTTAAATCCGGAATCGCCTTTCAGATAGACGACAGGGCCGTTGATGCCATAAATGATACCTGTTTTATTCATGATTCAGCCCTCCGTCAAATTTGAATTCTTTGCACATGGCAGCGAGATTTGCAGAAAAAGAATTGTCAATGAGGATATTTTTCTGTGGAATTTCTGCTCGGATACCGCCGAGGAAATCTTCATCGGATACCTGGAGCGGCACGCCTGTTTTCTGTGCAAGAGTGTTTACTTTGTCTTTGTCGCCGGCAGAGAGGAAGATCTGAATCTCATCGTCTTCGGCGAAATTTACTGCTTCTGTGATTCTGCGGCAGAGATATTCATCGTATTCTGCTGTCGTTATAAACTGCTGTATTTTGGCTTTTACTTCAGAAAAAAGAGCTTCTTTCAGTTCTTCCTGCTTTCTGGACCAGTCTCTCTTGAGGGTGATCTGTTCAGCAGAAAGTGCTTTGTTGACTTCGCGGTGGACATGACCGGTCTCGGCCTTGATCTCAGCTTCGGCATTCTGACGACCTGCCTGTTTGTGTTCTTCCAGCTTCTGTGCGAGGTGCTCCTTATGTTCCTGGATAGCGTGCGCGGCATCTTCTTTGGCTTCATCGAGGGAAACCTCATAAAAATGCTGCAGCTTTTCGTCTATTGTCATGATACTGTTACCTCCTGCCTACAATTTCAGTCCGATCGCTTCATTGACATATGAAGTGATAAAGTCCGGTTTACGGCCGGTACCGTGTCTGTCAGGAATCTCAATGATCAGAGGTGTTTTGTGATGCAGACGGACATCGTCGATGATCTCAGGAAATTCTCTGCCGAATTTCTCGGTGAGAAGAATGATGCCTACTTCTTTGTCTGCAATGGTACGCTCCAGAGCGTCTTTCAGCTCGGCGCGTTCGTGAACGACAACACCTTCCACACCTGCCAGACGCATGCCTGTGTAGGTATCAATGTTATCACTGATCAAATACATTTTCATAGAGAGCGCTCCTTAAAGCTTACCAAGGATCATAAAGGAAATGATCAGTCCGTAAAGTGCAATACCTTCGGCCATAGCTACGAAGATGATGGATTTACCAAACAGGGATCCGTCTTCGCTCAGTGCACCAAGAGCTGCACTTGCAGAGCTTGCAACGGCAATACCGGAACCAAGACCGGAGATACCTGTAACAAGAGCAGCACCAAGGTATCCAAGACCTGTAGCAAGACCATCAGCAGTAGAAGAAGCAGCCTGTACGCTTGCAGTTCCGGCGAAGCCGACTACAGTCGCTACGAGAAGTACGCCGAAGAACATGAAGCAGTTGGCAATCAGAGATTTTTTGTAACGTTTTTTATTTTTTTCTCCAAGGAAAAAGCATCCAAAAGGTACGATAATGCTGAGAATCAGTGCGATAGCGGTTGTAATCTGAATGATCATGTTCATGATGATATCCTCCTGATAATAAATGATTATTTGTGGTAATATCGGGGTTTTATATCCCACGATGCATTACTGCTGTGAAGTTTTTTTCATGGCTTTCATAAATGGCTGGAATTCACGTCCATTACCTGCATAGAAGCGGCTGAAGATTTCGTAATATTCCAGACGGAGAACCTGAATACCTACGATCAGACCCTCCATGGCACATACAAAGATGTTACCGAGAACAACTACGATCCAGTTCGGACTGCCGCCATTGGTTGCACCTGCAAGCATCAGTACAACTTCCATCATGGCTGCGTGGCTGACGGCGAATGCACCGATACGCAGGAAGGAAAGTGTATTGGAAAGGTAGCTCAGAAGGACTTCGAACAGTTCGAAGAAGCTCTGTACAAAGAACATACCTTTTTGTTCCGGGAAGATCTCAGATTTCTTTTCGACCAGGTTGGTCAGAGGCTCTTTCAGGAACATCAGAAGCAGTGGTACGCCAAACATAACGACCAGAACGGCTGTTGCCGGAAGTTTTTTACCGGAAATGAACAGGCCAACGGTCAATACGATGGAACCATAGAAAACAAGTCCTGCGACTGCGTTGCTGTCAAACCAGGTTTTTTCAGCGTCATGACGGCGGATGGAATTGAGGATGTTGAAGACCATGCAGATCAGGATGATAAACATACCAAATCCGATCGCGATCACGAATACTGCGTTCAGTCTTCCGACAAGCGGGACATCCATCATCTGGTTCATAGGTTTCAGCCATATGGCATGGAGTACATCTTCGAAACCGAAGAAACTGCCGTACATAAATCCGAAGAATACGGAGAATACACCGGCACAGCTGATGATTCCGGCAAGGTCCATGCGTTTCGTCTTATACAGGATCAGTCCGCCGAGGAAAAGTATCAGACCCTGTCCGACATCACCAAACATGGCTCCGAAGATAAAGGAGTAGGTGATGGCTACGAACCAGGTCGGGTCCATTTCGTTGTAGGCCGGCAGACCGTACATCTTGACATACATTTCAAATGGTTTAAAAAGTTTCGGGTTTTTCAGTTTGGTAGGTGGCTTTTTCTTTGCCGGTGCCTGCTGGTCTTCCATCAGACAGAAAATCTTTTCATCATTCTGAATGTCTTTCTGGAAAGCAAGTGCATCCTTCTCTGTCATCCAGCCGCACAGGATATAGAAGGTATTATTGTCACCAGGTGTGCAGGCGGCAAGCTTACGGATATCGAAGCTGCTGGAGCATGCATCGAGGGCTGCTTTGGCAGAAACGATCCTGGAAGCGTTGTCTGTAAGAAATTTGCGGGCAGCTTCTTTGTTGGCATTCAGTGCCTTGTGGATCTCGCGGTGGCGGGTATCCAGTTTCTCAAATGCTTCAGCTGCGGTTCCCTGGTATTCATCCGGAATGAAGATACGTTCAAAGTGCATGGAGGAGTAAACCGCATGTACTTTGTGTGCCTGATGCTCCGGTACAAAATAAACACCGTAAGTATACAGATCATCTTCACCGCATTTAATAAATAAGGTATCCAGATTGTCGTAGATGTATTTCTCGAATTTCTGAAGATACTGTTTTTCGATGCGTCCGAAACGATAATGAATATATTTGAATTTCAGGATTTCTGAAACGTCAAAATTCAGATTTCGGAACGGACGGATGATCTTCAGGGGATCAAGAATCTCTGCGTGTTCAGACTGGAGTCTGGATTTCTCTTCTTCCAGTCGCCGTGAACCATTCTGAACAGACCGGACAGTCGCAATGGCTGTTTCGATGTCCATCGGTTCTGGCGTGATCTGGGATAGATTCTCCAGTTGTTCGTAGAAGCCGTTGATGGTCGACAGGGCTTCTTTGTAAGGGTTAATTTCCAGAAACGGTGACAGACTGGCGACTTCTGTTAACTCTGAGAGAGCATTTTCCAGATGGATCTCATACTTGGAAAGATAAGTTTCTGTCATTCTGTCAATATCCGCTTTTGGCCCGGTGATGCTTAAAAATTTCATTTTTTCAATCATTACCATACCTCCCGGGATAGTTAATTGCTGCGAATATACTGCATTGCTTCATCTGAAGCCACACCATAACGGATACATTCGATGGCGATGGTCAGACGATTTACTTCATGCTCTTTGTGATACATGTAGGAATAAAGCATTGCAACGGAATATGGATCCTTGCGTGATTCCTTTTCCAATGTGGTACGGAGCATGTAGTTATAAAATTCTTCGAGATTGTGGGCGGAAAGATGATCGTATTTCCTGCCGTAATATGTTTTGCGGAAAATCTGCTGTGTTTCTTCGTAAGTGGAAGCTTCCACGATCGCTGTGATCTCTTCCTTCTTCAGTTTGTAGTTCATCGGGATCAGCAGAGCATAGATGTCTGCCGGTGCCATACGGAAGAACTGCTTGGAACGGAAGATAAACTGCAGATTCAGCATATCAAACTTTTCGCCATATGCCATGGTGATCTGTTTGAGGTCTTTGCCGGAAAAAAGTTTCCTGCGCACATTCCAGATCATGGAAAAATAATAAAGATCCAGAGCCATTCCGTAGTCAAAAAGAAGTGTTGTGTCATGATTCTGGATACTGGAAAGTGGAGCATAGAATTCATTTCCCTTCAGGGCAGTAATAAACTCATCCATAGTTGTGCATGCCGTCAGTCTGTCGAGATCAAGATTGGAATGTCTGCGGAAGAACTCGCGGTAAGGAGAAACATCCACAGGATCTGTATCGCGATGATCGAACAGGTTGGTCATGAGTTCTTTCAGCACACGAATCTCGTAGCGTCTGGAATAAAGATCCAGGAATTTACGCTGTTCGGGATTGGCGAACTGATAGATTTTGGAAAAATCTGCAAAGATAGAAGCTTTGAGAAGTTTCTCAATCTGACCGCGGTGCAGCGAGTTCTCATCGAGATCTGCCCATGCTTTCGAATACGCAGGAGTTCGTTTCAGCCAGGCTGCTGCATGCGAGACACTGGTAAACTGAAGCATTTCCTGAATTTCTCCTTCGGAGATCAGTTTACTCTGCATGGCACGGATCTTTGTTGATATTCCGCTGTAGGAAAGGAGTTTTCCCATATCGGATCACCCCTTTCAGTATTTGAGAAGCTGCTGGAACAGTTCTTCCGCCAGCTGCTGGTGATTCTGCCTGTAATACGTATCCAGATCGGCAAGGTGCTGCTCTGTCCTGTGACGGAGAGCCGTCAGTTCCTGATCTTTCTGAGCCTCCAGGTTGTTGCGGAGCTTTTGTATTTTCTGGTTGGTCTCCTGTTCCAGTTCTGCGTCAAAGTTCCTGCACTGCTGTTCCATCTCTGCCGAAAGGGCGGCTTTGGTTCTGTCTGCATCTTCCATAATGCGCTGCGCTGTGATTTCAATCTCAGATAACTTTTCAAGTATCTGTTCCATATTCACCCTCCTTTTCTATATAAAATTTGGAACTTTATCCCTATAATACACCTTGTGTTAAAAAAATACCATAACAAATTGCACAATGAATAGTTAAAATTTTTTTGAAAAAATAAAAAAATTAATAAATTAGAGTAACTTGAACCGACTTCTTTTTTTTCATAAAAAAACCATACCACAGGATCGAGAGAGCAAGAGCTGAAACAGAAATGCCAAGCCCCAGATAAAAGGATTGTGGTACATATTTTAATTCGATTTTGCAGGTTCCGGCAGGAAGGGAAGCTCCAAGCAGGGCGTCTGCAAGTTTTAGGATTTTATTACAAGAAATAGACGATAGTGTTTACTAGTTGATGTTAAATCGTGAATCGTGTATGATAGGGTACAGAGTTGCCTAAATAGAAATACAGACTGAAAGCAGGAGATTTATTTATGAGATTAAGAAATATACCTGGCGCGAAAGATGCTATTACGGAAAGTAGCTATGTTGTGCAGAATCCATTGAAGTGGAAGGGAAGATGGAACCAGAGATTTCCGAAGAAACAGCCGCTGCATATAGAAGTTGGAATGGGAAAGGGACGTTTCCTGATGGATATGGCGAAACTTCATCCGGAGATCAATTATATTGGAATTGAGATGTATGACAGTGTACTTCTTCGTGCACTTCAGAAGAGAGAACGTCTTGAAGAAGAGGGATTGAAACTGGATAATCTGATGTTTATGTGCGTTGATGCGAGAATCCTTCCGGATATTTTTGAAAAAGGAGAAGTGCAGCGTATCTATCTGAACTTCTCGGATCCGTGGCCAAAGGCTCGCCATGCCAAGAGAAGATTGACTTCCAGAGAATTTCTGGCACGTTACAGCCAGATTCTTACAACTGGTGAGACAGTAGAATTCAAAACAGACAATAAAGCTCTGTTTGAATTTTCACTGGAAGAAGTGACAGAGGCCGAGGGATGGACACTTCTGGCCCATACTTTTGACCTGCATCATCAGGAAGAGATGGTGAGGGGGAATGTCATGACAGAGTATGAAGAGAAATTTTCTTCTATGGGAAATCCAATCTGCAAACTGATCGCACGGTGCGAGAAATAATCTGTCCAGTTGGGACGGGATGAGTCCTGGCATGATATAGAACGGATGGAAGCATCTGCAGACACATACTTCCTAAAATTACATATTAATATAGAAAGAATGGCTCGAGTCGAGGGAATCTCACGGACTTTTTCTGATGAAAATTTTCTGGAGAAAATAGTGGTGGGAATCTGCTCGGCCGGGAAGATATGGAGATTGTGATGGGATGCAGGAAAAATAGCTGCCGCCGACAGGCATGGATGACACAGTTTTGTTATGAGCATCAGCGGTTTGAATGCTGTATGCGGAAAATTTTCAGAAATGCAGAGGAACTGGGTCGGATTCTGGATTCGATGCCACCCAAAAAAGGAAAAGAAAAAGAGCGGGAAAAGGGTAAAGAAAAGAAGAAAGAGAACGAAAAATAAAAAATAACAAAAAAATTATAAAAATTATAAAATTTTTCTTGACTTTTAGTCGCTGGTTTCATATAATAGTTTTTGCGTCAAGGAAATACAGAGATGCACAATTCAATAGGGTATGCGCTTTTAGCTCAGTTGGTAGAGCACCTGACTCTTAATCAGGGTGTCCAGGGTTCGAGCCCCTGAAGGCGCACTAAGGACACTGTTTTTGCGGACATTGCGATTGCCGCGGGGACGGTGTTTTTTCTTTACAGAAACCTTAGTGTTTATGCGGGTTTGCGGGCTCTTGACTATTTTATTTATGCCTCAAAAAAACTTTCTAACATCTTTTTTACATCTTCTAAAGCAAATCTTAATTTGAATACAATGTATTCAAGATATCTTTAAAGCATTTTCCATAAGATTCATCTTTTCAATTTCTGTATGCGTATCAAAGCAATAGTATTTTAATGTTGTCTTTTCGTCTGAGTGACCTAACATTATTCTTGTGGTGTTGAGACTAACACCACCGTCCAAGAGAGAAGAACCATAAGTTTTTCTTACTTTATGACTGCTTCTGTATAAGATTCCGAGTTTGCTGCAATATTTTTTCAATAATGAAGTGATACATCGTTCAGTGATTGGCTCATTTGTTAATGAAAAAATATAGCCTGCTGCCTTTCCGTTCGATTTTTCTTGACGTTCCTTTGCAATGGCTATAAGTTTTTTTGCTTCTTTTGTTAAAAAAACATATCTGTCGCCGCAGTCTGTTTTTGTATGCGGAACAACTTCTTTAGAACCACAGCGGATTGAAGAAGCCATTGAGGGACACGCACAGTTATTATAAAAGGGAGCCGAAAAGCTCCCTCCATAGTTTGCAATCTTGAATTTTTTTACTAACCTACCATCCTTTTGGAAACTCCGTAAAAAGAATCTTTCTGATTGTCATCTAACTTGATATATCCTCTCTGTCCATTGTATTTGAAAATCATATAGTTATTATTGTCTTTTGAACAAAATCCCTCTAAAGTAGCAACAGCACCTTTTTTTAGATTAAAGTTATTTTTCCCACTTGGAGAACTATAAAAAACAAGATTTTTCATTGCTACAAATTTGTTATCATAAAAATAATTTTGGTAACCATCCTGATAATACTCTGAGGTTAATTTACTCTTGTCTTTGTAATATAAAGAAGTTGCAGTGGCTGTATCAGACGCTCTTTTAAATACACCATTTGAATATACATAAGTATATTCCACATTAACTGCGCCTGTAAGATATGGTTGAATTAAGTATTTTATTTTGATCGTATTATTTCCATTAAATGCTATATCATCAAGTATGGTGTAAGCATGTGAAAAACCACCCAATTTTTCATTTAATACTGTTTGAAATTTATTAGTTGCTTTATTATATTGAATAAAGAAATCGTCTTCGGAATATGAATAACCACTTTGAACTCGTATTATCTGAATATTATTTTTTAATGCTATATAGGATATACAAACATTATCACTCGATAATGCAAACTTCTGTGCATTTTTCCCATTTGCAGATATTGATAACGTGCCATTAAATTTATTATCAGACCATCCAGTTCCTGTGGCTTGGATATCAAGCTGATCTGCATTTCCGTCTCCTGTCAGATCAATTTTGGTATGTAATTCATGATTTCCATAGACAACATTTATCATACCTAAATTCAGCTTTACTCCAGTAATAGCTGTATGAATTGGAGTGTTATTAGATGGTGTATTCGTTGTTCCTACCGTAATTTTACAAGTTGCTTTCTTCCCACTTCCATCTTTCACTTTCACTGTAATTGTGGCAGTTCCATTTCCAACAGCTTTCACAACACCTTTTGAAGATACTGTTGCTACTTTTTTATTGCTTGAACTCCAAGTTACCGCTTTATTGTTAGCACTGCTTGGAGAAATTGTTGCTTTTAAAGTAAGAGATTTCCCCTTTTTAAGTGTAGCTGATGTTTTATTCAGCTTTATGCTTTTTACTGGCTGCTTAACTGTCACTTTGCAAGTAAGTTTTTTCTTTCCATATTTTGCAGTAATTACCGCAGTTCCTTTTTTTCTAGCTTTTATAACACCTTTTGAAGAAACTGTTGCCACGCTCTTATTACTACTTGTCCAAGTGATTTTTCCCTTGGTTCCTGTTGCTTTCAGTGTGTAAGTTTTGCCAACATTGAGGGAAACACTCTTTTTGTTCAGCTTTGCCGCACTTGCTGAAATTGGCATTGCAATCACACTTAACAGTAAACAGCACAATAGCATAACTGACAGTTTTTTGATTCTTTTCATACTCCTTTTCCTCCTTGGATTTTTTCTTTCATAGTACCATAAAACGTACCTTTTTACAATTCGATTGTGTATTACAAATAGATATTAATTCGTAATATATAAAACAATTATTGCACACTCTATAATCAATTACAGATTGAGGAGTGATACAACATGAAAAGCGAACCTTTAATAATAAAAAAGCGTGGCGAAGATGGCAGCAGAGTTATTACAGTCAGAATAAAAGAGGATATTTTAGCATCTTTAGACCAACTTGCAGCAGAGAGCAATTATTCAAGAAATGAATTGATAAATATTATCTTGCGACATGGGATTGAGAATATAAAGATTGAATGAGAGTGGGATTCCACTCTTTTTTCTTTGCTCTTGGAATGACAGAATAAAAGAAAAATGTTTGGGGTTATACTTATGAGAAAAGAATTTGACGAAGAAGACGAACCGAAAAAGTCAACCAGAGGAAAGAAAAATAACCAGAAAATGAAACCTTTCCTTGTATATCAATATCTTATGAGACATTTGGTTTATAATGATTATGTAAAGGACTTGCGGACGTATCGTGTTGATAGAATGAAAGATGTTAAACTGCTTGGTATTGAACGCGAGGGGAAAGAAGTCTTTAATAAAATTAACCTCAAAAATTATACGCAGAGAGTTTTTTCTATGTTCGGTGGAGAGCAGCAGGTAATCACAATTCAGTTTATTAATCCTCTGTTGGACACAGTTGTTGACAGGTTTGGAAAGAAAGGAATGCTTTATAACATCGTAGATGATAGACATTTCAGCATTACTGCGCCTGTTGAAATCAGTGACCAGTTTTATGGTTGGGTTCTTGGTTTTGGAAAGAAAGCGAAGATTCTAAAGCCACAGAAGGTAGTTGATGGATTTACAGAGTACTTGGATAAGATTAGAAATATGTATGAAAGTTGATGAAAAGATGTTAAAAGTTGGTATGAAGTTGCTTGTTTGTCACTTAAAACATGATTATTTATTGTTTGAATACACTTTGAATACACTGGACATGGCGATGTGCCAAAACCTCTTTTCTTAGCGGCGAAGCCGCAGGGTGTCCGGTATAGTTGATTCAGATAAATGCGGTTAAAGTGGAATATACAATCGGAATCAAAAGTGCCGGAAGCATATTTCCAACAGCAAATTTCTTACCAAAAGCGATATTTACGCCTACGCAGAAGATCAGGGCCGAGCCAACATAAGAAAGCTGGTTGATCAGTTCTGTGCTCATGAAATTGCCACATGCGGCGGCAAGGCATGTGATTGCACCCTGATAAAGAAAAAGTGGCAGTGCCGAAAAGATAACACCTTTACCAAGGGTCGATGCGAAAACGGTCACGATGACAAAGTCAAGAATAGCTTTTGCAGTCAGGGTAGAGTAATTTCCTGTAAGTCCGTCTTCGATAGAGCCAACGATCGCCATAGCACCGATGCAGATTACGAGGGTGCAGGTGACAAAACCTTCTACAAAATGTGAATCTCCTTCTGTATGAAACTTTCGTTTCAAAAATTCCCCAAGTTCTTCAAGCCTCTGCTCGATATCCAGAAGGCTTCCTATCAGACTTCCAATGATCATAGAAAAAATCAGAAGCATGGTGCCCTGAGTTTCCAGTTTTCCGTCAGTGAATGTCAGCATTTTGGACATGACACCACCCGCTCCAATGAAAAGTGTAGAAACTCCGCAGGCCTGCATCAGTACTTCACGGCAGCGTTCCGGAATTCCTTTTTTTAATGTAATACCAAGTAAACCACCGGCAATCACGGCACCGGTGTTGATCAGTGTTCCTAATCCAAACATAATTTCCTCCTGATAAATATACCAGTAAAGTATTATAAAGTAGAGAAATGGGGAAGTAAAGAAAAATACCAAAAATTGTTGTAAAAAGAAGGAGGGCCGGGCTGTCGGGCCCGGCGAGTATGAAAAAGAAAAATATATGTAAAAAAGCATTTGCTTTATTTGCTTATTACTATACCGGGAATCTGTGATGAAACTGTGATGAGAAATTGAAGAAAGAGTGATAGAATTCTAAAGAACTTATAAACTGAGAAATTTTTTGTACGAAAAATCTGACTGACAGGAGAAATTAGCCGTTGTAAAAGTGTCTCTACTCATTTATAATGATAATCAGATTCAATTGGTAAATAAATTGGAAGTCAGATTCCGTGAATTACTGATTGTGAGATGAAACAAAAGAGATTTGAATGCAGGAGGAAGACCTTGAAAAAAGAATTAGTTATTGTCATTGATTTTGGTGGTCAGTACAATCAGCTGGTTGCAAGACGTGTCAGAGAATGCAATGTATACTGCGAAATTTATTCTTACAAGACCGATCTTGAGAAGATCAAAGCGATGAATCCGAAGGGAATTATCCTTACCGGCGGTCCGAACAGCTGTTATGAAGCTGATTCACCGACTTACCAGAAAGAACTGTTTGAACTTGGCGTTCCGGTACTGGGACTTTGCTATGGTGCACAGCTTATGATGCATGTCCTGGGCGGTAAAGTTGAAAAAGCCGAAGTCAGCGAATATGGTAAGACAGAGCTTCTTGTTGATAAGACAGATTCTAAGATTTTTGAAAATGTATCCGATAAGACAATTGTCTGGATGAGCCATACAGACTACATTTCCAAACCGGCACCGGGATTTGAGATTGCTGCACATACAGCAGACTGTCCGGTAGCTGTTGCTGAGAATGCAGATCAGAAACTGTATGCGATCCAGTATCATCCAGAAGTGCTTCACACAGTAGAAGGAAAGACGATGCTGTCCAACTTCGTACTTGGTGTCTGCGGATGTACCGGCGACTGGAAAATGGATGCATTTGTTGAACATACGGTTAAAGAAATTCGTGAAAAAGTTGGCGATGGTAAAGTGCTCCTTGCACTGTCAGGTGGAGTTGACTCTTCCGTTGCGGCAGGACTTCTTTCCAGGGCAATCGGTAAGCAGCTTACCTGTGTATTTGTAGACCATGGTCTTCTTCGTAAAGATGAAGGTGATGAAGTCGAAGGTGTATTCGGACCAAACGGTCAGTTCGACCTGAACTTCATTCGTGTCAATGCACAGCAGAGATATTATGACAAACTTGCAGGTGTTACAGAGCCTGAAGCAAAACGTAAGATCATCGGTGAAGAATTTATTCGTATTTTCGAAGAAGAAGCAAAGAAGATCGGAGCAGTAGACTTCCTTGCACAGGGAACCATTTATCCGGATGTTGTAGAGAGCGGTCTTGGCGGAGAATCCGCAGTGATCAAATCTCACCACAATGTAGGAGGTCTCCCGGATTTCGTAGATTTCAAAGAAATTATTGAGCCACTCCGTGATCTCTTCAAAGATGAGGTCCGCAAAGCCGGACTGGAACTTGGAATTCCGGAAAGACTGGTATTCCGTCAGCCATTCCCTGGTCCGGGACTTGGAATCCGTATCATCGGAGAAGTAACCGAAGAGAAGGTACGCATCGTTCAGGACGCAGATTATATCTACCGTGAAGAAGTCGACAAAGCAGCTGCCGACTACAAGAAAGAACACGGAGAAGAGCCATCCTGGATGCCAAACCAGTATTTTGCAGCTCTTACTAATATGCGAAGTGTAGGTGTTATGGGCGACTTCAGAACTTACGATTATGCAGTTGCACTCCGCGCAGTCAAGACCATTGACTTCATGACCGCAGAGTC
>CAKRPO010000023.1 GCA_934378195.1 uncultured Blautia sp. | reverse complement strand
TGTTCATAAACTTCCATGATTCTTGACAAGTCTTCCCATCCACGCGGCGTTGCAAACTGTTTGCCGTCAATCGTTGTCTCCATCTGATAGAAACAGTTGTTTCGAAGTTCCAGATAGGAAAGGATCGCCGGATGAATATTTTCTTTGAAGGCATATTCTTTCCAGACACGATAATCTGGTTCTACTGTAATCTTCTTGACACGATCCAACGTCACGACATCAAAATCCCGGACAGATTTGTTGTATTCCGGCGGGTTTCCTGCTGCCACGATCACCCATCCTTCCGGGATCTCGTGATTTCCGAAGGTCTTGCACTGAAGGAACTGCAGCATCGCCGGGGCCAGAGTCTCTGAAACACAGTTAATCTCGTCGATAAACAGAATTCCTTCTTTCAGACCTGTTTCTCTCATGCGATCATAGATGCTTGCCACAATTTCACTCATGGTATACTCGGTCGCAGAATATTCCCTGCCGCCATATTCCTTTTTCGAAATAAACGGAAGTCCGATCGCACTCTGTCTGGTGTGATGTGTGATCGTGTAAGCGACCAGTGCCACACCACATTCTCTGGCTGCCTGCTCCATGATCTGTGTCTTGCCAATTCCCGGTGCCCCCAAGAGAAGTACCGGTCTCTGATGTACACGCGGTATCACATACTCCTCATACTCATTTTTCAAAAGATACGCCTGTACAGTATCTACGATTTCCTCTTTTGCCTGTTTAATATTCATAATACTCTGCTGTCCTCTCCTTTTCCAGTTCCCTGGTATCCAGTATCAACTTAATCGCCCATGGCGGCACATCCACATCCCGATAATCATCTTTCATAAAAATGAATGCCGTATCATACGGCGGCATCTTCGCCGGGAACATCCCATATCCATCCGTAAAATACAGAAGACCTCTCAGTCGCTGGAAGCTTCCCATTTTCAGAAGCTGCTCCACATACACAAATGCCGGACGAAAATCCGTCCCGCCAAAGCCCCGGATCGTAAAATCCTGAAGATACGCCTCCATCTCCCGCTGGTTATGGATCACCTGGTCATCCTGAATCTTCTCGTCACACTGAATGATGTGTACCTGAATCTTGCGGAAAAAGCTCTCCGACTCAGCCAGCACACTGTACGTCTCCTCCAGAAAACGCCGGATCAGACTGCCATTGCAGGACATTGACGTATCCAATACGATGACAAAATCCTCAATCTTTTTCATCTCTTTTGTTTCCAGTGGTTCAATGAGTGGCATGTTGCCGTATAATTCCAGTCCCAGATTGTAATAGATTGGATCAAACGAATCCATATCCACCTGCATTTCTTCTTTTAATACAGAAAACTTCCGCAAAAATTCCCGGTAATCATAACGCTTCCGGTTCTCTGCCTGTAAATGCTCCACAAGTCCCGGTGAATCACCTGCCGCTTCTTTTGAAAAAAGTTCGATCTCTGTCTGCATCTTGCGACGCATCTCTTCCCACTCTTTCTGATGGCTCGCCATTCCGCTGCGGTTCTGTGGCGTATACCAGAAATGATGATCGTCCCGCCTGAATTCCTGCTCCAACTGGATAATTTCATTTTCTTTGCATTCCATCAAGAGATAAAACAATGCTTCTGCAGTAAGAACGCTCTTTTGTTCCTTCCATTGACGGTATTTTTCTCTTCGAAAACTGTTCGGTCGAATATAGACTGCCTTCTCATAAAGGTCATCCATGATATTTTCTACTGCAATATCTGTCGCCAGATTCCAGAACCTCTGGTCATCTTCCTCTTTTACTTTGCTGCTCCAAAGATGACAGAACAAACAATGAAGCAATTCATGCAGATACAGGCGGTTGATCCATACTTTATTCTGCATAAAGGTGTTCAGCAGCCATGTCGAAGATGCGTAGAGGAATTTCCCATCTGTTCCCATAACTTCTGTCTCCCATGAAACAGTTGGGCGCAATGCTCCGAACGCACTTTGCAGAAACCGCATCGCAACTGCCATTTCATTTCTGGAATTTTTGAGGATATCCTCGCAGATTTCCAAAGTTTCTTCTTCTTTTTTTCTCTCTTCGTGAACAAAATTTCCAAACTTGTCCCGGTACTCTTTTTTCACAGTTCAAATGCCTTTCTCTGTTTCCTTCCATGTTTCTGCAGTTCATTCATCAGAATACTGACCCATCTGGAATCCTCTGCTTTCTGCGCTGTCTCAAGCATCTTTTCCGTTGTCGCACGATCAGGTGAAAGCTCTTTCAGGATTTTCTGCATAGGCTCGTATGCTTTCTGCTCTCCCAGAAGCTTTATTGCCTGCTGTGCGTGTTCTTTGATATGCACCAGATATTTTTCTCTCGCCTCTTCCGTCATACTGACCGGATAAAGGATCCGGTCAAGTGCCAGATTCAATACGATCCGCTCCTGTTCCCAGGCAACTGCGTACGGAAATAACCGATCATATTCCAGTGTATTCAGTTTCTTATGAACAAAACTGTTTCGATAACGGATTCCACTTCCATGTACATGGTTTTCCAGGATTCTGGCAGGCGTGTTTTCTACCCCTTCTTCAAAAAATTCCGGAAACCAGAAACGTCCATGCTCACCATTTATGATCATATCAACGCGCAACGTCTCAGGAAGTTCTGTCAGGAAATCCCGCAATCCCGATTCCCCTTTTTCATCTGTTTCCATAAAAATCTGCTCCATCCGATGGCAGCCGGTCAGTGCTCCTGCCCCCAGATCCTGCATTTTTCCATAAAAGGTAAGCTTTCCTAAATGAAAACAGTTATAAAAAGCATATCGGCCAATCTTTTTAAGCTGACGTGGAAGTCGGATTTCTTCCACGCGATTCCCTGCTGCCTGCGGCATATCGTCATCGGGCTGTGTCTCCGTGCCATCCTCTGTACAAAAATTTTCTTTTTCCTGCATCATTTTTAATTCTGCCTGATCGATATGATCCGAAAAAATATAAGCTCCAAGCTCAGTCACCGGCAGACCTTCCAGCATATCCGGAAGTTCTACGATCGCATCGTATCCATATACACGGTCAATACAGATTCCCGTTTTGTTTCTTTTATATAAGTAGATCATTTGTTTTCCCCCAGACGGATTTTTTCCATCTGCTCCTGCATCTCCTCTGACATATGGTCAAACAGATATGTTTTACTGCTCTGCCTGCGCTGATGCCATTCTTCTCTGGCAGTTTTTTCCGTATCTTCTATCTCTTTTTTCAGGCCCTGTGCAGAGATTCTGTGAGCTCCCTGTCCCATAATAATAACCTGTTCCAGCCCGTCGGAAGTCGCAACCGTTACCTGATACTGTCTGCCGATCCTGTGGACCGTCTTTTCAATATACTGATCTGCCGTCTCAGCCTCTTTCGTATAAACCACATAGATATTATGATACGGAATGACTTCTTCTGCATGTCCCTCCACTTTGTAGGCATCAAAGACAAGAATCAGCGTACATTTGCGATACCCCTGATAATTACTTAAGATATCCATCAGCTTGTCACAGGCTGCATGAATGTTTTCTTTCGCGAGTTCGTTCAGTTCTTCCCATGAAAAAATAATATTGTATCCATCCACCAGAAGATACTCATCCTGTCGTGGCTTGCCGGCTCTGTAACGGGTAGTCGGCGCTGAACTGTGAACTGTTTTTTTCTGGAAAGCTGCACGTTCACGCTTTACCGGTCCAAAGGTACGCTCAAAGATTGCCTGCAGCTCTTCTTCCTCTTCATAACTTCCACTGTAGGAAAATTTGCTGTTTTTTCCACCGATGTTTCTGGAAACAGCTCTGTTATCCACCGCTGTACCCGGATTTTCCGCACTTTCCACATCTTCATACCAGTTCTCACTGTCCAGTTCGTCCATATCCACACCACTATGCAGATGCATGTAATCTTCCACCTGATCCCACGATACGACAAATCCTGCTCCATGTGCACAGAATACGGAGCCTGTCGGATTTTCCAGATCTGCTTCCGGATCATATCCAATCTTCTGCACGATCTCATCCTGATTCTTGCACGGAGCATAGCCTTTGAGATTACAGAAAAGTTTGCCCGTTCCATGTGTATAGGAAACCACTTCTTTCTGATAATCCCGCATCTGCGCAACTGCCGCAGTCCCTTTGAGAATTGCAGTTTCTCCCTCTACTTCTGGTGCCTCAAACGTTCCCTGCATCTTCTGTACATCCGCCATTGCGCGACCGATCATCTCTGCCGGTACTTCCAGCCGGAACTCATAATATGGTTCCAGAAGAATGTTTCGCGCTTTGCGAAGTCCTTGACGGACAGCACGGTAAGTTGCCTGTCGGAAATCACCGCCTTCTGTATGTTTCGCATGTGCCCGTCCGGTAAGGATTGTAATCTGCACATCCGTAAGGGGGGATCCTGTCAATACACCGATATGTTCTTTTTCTTCGAGATGTGTGAGGATCAGTCTCTGCCAGTTACGTGCAAGGACATCCTCGCTGCATGCCGTAAAAAACTGACATCCGCTGCCCGGTTCCCCCGGCTCGATCAGAAGGTGTACTTCTGCATAATGACGAAGCGGCTCAAAATGCCCCACGCCTTCTACTGGTTCTGCGACGGTTTCTTTATACACAATACTTCCGGCACCGAATTCCACCGCCACATGAAAACGGTCCCATATCATTTTTTTCAGAATCTCAATCTGCACTTCCCCCATCAGCTGTGCATGAATTTCCGCCAGCTGACTGTCCCAGAGAATATGAAGCTGTGGTTCTTCCTCCTCCAGCTGACGCAATTTTTGCAGCATCTGGTGTGGATCACAGTCATCCGGAAGAATGATCTGATAGTTCAGGACAGGTTCCAGAACCGGAAGTTCTGACTCCTGTTCAATTCCCAGTCCCTCGCCCGGGTATGTTCTCGTAAGTCCCGTTACAGCACAGACAACTCCAGCTTCTGCCTCCGGTGTCAGTTCATATTTTGCCCCGGAATACAGACGGATCTGGTCTGCTTTTTCTTCCCAGTCTGTGTTCTCTGCCTTTCGTCCCGGCAGACTCTGTCCACTCGCTTTTGAAGAAAGCAGCGTCTTTACTTTAAGGCTTCCTCCTGTGATTTTCATATACGTAAGGCGATTTCCCTGTTCATCTCTGGCAATCTTGAATACTTTTGCGCCAAATTCTGTCGGACGCTTTGGTTCTGCTGTATATTGCTGCACACCATTCCAGAAATCCTTAACGCCTTTTTCTTTAAGTGCAGAACCAAAATAACATGGGAAGATTTTTCTCTCTACAATCAAACGTGCAATGTCACGCTCTTCGACAGTTCCTGTTTCCAGGTATGTTTCCAGAAGGTCATCTTCACAGACTGAAATGTTCTCCAGCTGTTCCGAAGTCAGTTCATACGTGTCGGAATCTGCCTCTTCAGAATTGATATCTTTTGCTCTTCCAAAATCCACACAATTCTCATCCAAATGTTGTTTCAAATCATTCAACAGCGTATCATGATCTGTGCCCTGCTGATCCATCTTATTGACAAACAGGAATGTAGGAATCTGATATCTCTCCAGAAGTCTCCACAAAGTCATCGTGTGACTCTGTACACCATCCATGCCATTGATCACCAGAATCGCATAATCCAGAACCTGCAGGGTGCGTTCCATCTCTGCTGAAAAATCCACATGTCCCGGAGTATCCAGAAGTGTTACTTCCATATCCTTTGTTTTAAGTCTCGCCTGTTTGGAAAAAATAGTGATGCCACGTTCTTTTTCCAGTTCATATGTGTCCAGAAAAGCATCTCCGTGATCTACACGGCCAATCTGCCTGATCTCACCGCACAGATACAGAAGCTCTTCGGACAAGGTTGTCTTTCCGGCATCAACGTGTGCCAGAATTCCAATAACCAGTTTCTTCATTTATGTTCTCTTCTTTCTTCCATATATAAAGGGGCCAGTTTCCGCACAATCATCTCACTGACATGGATCAGTGTATCCAGATCATTTTTCTGATTATTCAGATATGCATGGAAGCATCCCTGAATACAGAAGGAAAGCATAATATCTTTCTCTGGATCTTTATTATACTCTGGAAACTTTTCTATGATCAAACGTTTGAGTTCTGTCTCCAGGCAGTCACCGAGATGACTTTTTTCTGTACCGGAAAACAGGATATTGATCAGTGAATTGTTGGACACCAATGCCATATAAAGATTTCGCGTAAACACATCCGGATTTTTAAACGGTGACTCCTGCTGACTGGAAATGTTTTTGAGCACAGCCGTGATCGTCTCTGATTCCAACCTCTGCGAAAGTGCATAAATATCCTCATAATGACTGTAAAAAGTCGATTTATTGATGCACGCCAGACTGCACAGCTCTTTTACCGTAATTTTCTCCAGCGGCTTCGCGGATCGTAATTCCAGAAATGCATTCCGAATAGCCTTTTCTGTTTTTTCTACTCTGATATCCATATTTTCTCTTCTCCTTTAACCGACAGATTTGATAAATCGTCGGTTATCCACCTTTTATATGAAATCGTCGGTGGACAATCCCCCTGTTTCTTTAGTATAAAGTAACTATAGTACCTGCGGATTGCTCCGCGCTTTTACCTTTTAGTATACTCAAAAAAGCAACTAATGTCTATTATCTACAAGGAGAATATGATGGATTTTTATGGATTTTATACAGGAAAAATTTTTGATGCTTATAAATATCTCGGTGCACATGTAGAAGAAAAAGGCGTAACTTTTCGCACTTTTGCGCCTTCTGCTTCCCGTATCACCCTGATCGGAGAATTCAACGAATGGCAGGAATGGGAAATGAACAAAGTTTCCGACGGCAATTTCTGGGAATGCTATGTTCCGCAGGCAAAATCCGGCCAGATGTACAAATACAGAATCTATGACCGCAACGGCAATGCAGTCGAGCACTGCGACCCTTATGGCTTCGGTATGGAACTTCGACCGAACAGTGCTTCTATCATTCGCGACATATCAAAATACAAATTTAAAGACAGCCAGTGGATGCAGAACCGCAGTGACTGTCGAAAGAAACCGCTCAACATATATGAGATTCATTTTGGTTCTTTCCGCAAGCCTTCTGACAAGGCAGATGACTGGTACAATTATGAAGAAATGATCGACATTCTGATTCCATATCTGGTCAAAAACGGTTACAACTATCTGGAAATCATGCCTCTGAATGAATATCCATGCGATGAATCCTGGGGCTATCAGGCAACCGGATTTTTCAGTCCGACTTCCCGATACGGAACAGCTGATCAGCTTAAGGCATTCATCGATGCCTGCCACAAACATAACATCGGTGTACTGATGGATTTTGTTCCGGTTCACTTTGCTGTAGACGCTTATGGACTGGCAAATTATGACGGAACCGCACTTTATGAATATCCAAATTCAGCCGTCGGTGTCAGTGAATGGGGAAGCTGCAACTTCATGCATTCCCGCGGCGAAACCCGAAGCTTCCTGCAGTCCTGTGCCAATTACTGGATCAGTGAATTTCATATGGACGGTATCCGTATGGATGCCATCAGTCGTGCCATCTACTGGCAGGGCGATCCGGCAAGAGGTGTGAACCTCAACGCTGTCGAGTTCCTGCAGTATATGAATCAGGGACTGAAAGGTATGTATCCTTCTGTAATCCTTGCCGCTGAAGATTCCACCTCTTTCCCGAAAGTAACCGATCCGGTCGATCAGGGTGGACTTGGTTTTGATTACAAATGGGATATGGGCTGGATGAATGATACGCTGAATTATTTCCGCACCGCTCCGGAATACCGTTCCGAAAATTATCACAATCTTACTTTCTCCATGATGTATTATTATGATGCCCGTTTCCTGCTACCACTGTCTCATGATGAGGTCGTTCACGGC
Source organism: uncultured Blautia sp. (assembly GCA_934378195.1). Lineage (GTDB taxonomy): Bacteria > Bacillota > Clostridia > Lachnospirales > Lachnospiraceae > Blautia_A. The sequence goes on along the minus strand of CAKRPO010000023.1, from coordinate 27,581 downwards.
AAGGCTACGATCATGCAGAAAATGAGCGGTGACTACGAATACAAATTCCCGCAGGCACGTTCGCTCTACATGTACATGTATGCACATCCGGGCAAAAAACTGAATTTCATGGGAAATGAAATCGGCCAGTTCCGTGAATGGGATGAAAAGCGTGAACAGGACTGGATACTTCTGGATTATCCGGCACATGAGGCTTTTGCCCGTTTCATGAAAGATCTGAACAAACTGTATCTGGAACATTCTGCCCTCTGGGAAAAGGATTATGAAGCAGATGGTTTCCAGTGGATCGACTGCCATCAGGAAGGATGCTGCATCTATGTATTTGAACGCCTCAGTAAAAAAGAGCGCATTATTTCTCTGTTCAACTTCTCCGATCAGGAACAGGTATATGAACTGCACATTTCTGATGCACAGAAATTAAAAGAACTCCTGAACAGCAATCTGGCGATTTATGGCGGAACCCAGAAACGTAAAAGTGCCACAAAAACAATAAAAGACGGCAAAATCGTTCTGACCCTGCCGCCGTACTCTTCCGTTTATTATCTTGCTGAATAATATATTATCTTAACTTTACAGGGCTGCGATTACCTGATGGTGACCGCAGCCCTGATTTATCTTAATTTATGATTCTATTTTTCTTTATACTTCTGAGGAAATAACAGATTGCCCACGCAATGCTCATTCCCGCTGCAATTCCAAAGGCAAAGAGAAAGGTATCTCGTCCATATTCCAGTGCACGCACCATATTTCCCTCCACTATACTATTCATGCAATAATAAAGTGTACTTCCGGGAATCAACGGAATAACAGAAGTCACAAAAAAAGAGGTAGATGTTTCTTTACAGATTCTTGCAAGAATTTCCGCATACACATCTACAATAAAGCCGGCCAGCAGTGCCGGAAGAAAAACATTTCCCCAGAGTCCTTTTCCCAGAAGGAATACCAGCCAGCTTAAGAAACCGCCGACTGCGGCCAAAGGCAGGTATTTCTTTTTCATATGGAAGAGAATTCCAAATCCCACGGAACCAAGTGCTCCGGTAATCAGCTGTATTACGATTGTTGTGTTCAAAGCCCCAGCCTCCTAAACAGAAGAATTGCACCCATAAATCCAAGTGCCAGTGCCGCTGCAAGAAGTAACGCAGCAATCAGACGGATAATTCCGGAAAGTGTGTCGCCAATCAATACATCCTGGATAGCATTTGTAGACATAAGCCCTGGAATCAGCAGCATAATATCACCAATCATAATCTTGTCCATATGAAGAAATGGACAAATCAGGGTAAGCATACAGATTACACAGCCAGTAAGAAAAGAGGCCGCAAACTGAAAAGTCACTTCATTCATACACACCGGTCGAAAATATTGCTGTAGTCCCCAGATCAGAGCAGCCCCAAGTCCTGCTGCAATGGCATCTGAAATGCTTCCGCCATAAAAAAGTGCAAAACTGCAGGCCGCCAGAAGGCTTCCAAGAAGCTTCCACGTCGGCTTCGGTTTATACGCATTGATCTTCTCAAATTCTTTTCGAAGCTCTGCTGCTGAAACAGGCTGTTTGCAAAAGCGTCGACTTAGATCATTTAATTTCTCCAGTTTCGTAAAATCGTTTCCACCATCTTCCCTGATTCGGCGGGTCTGCGTCCTCGCTCCTTCTCCGGGAAATTCCATCGTAATCACAATACTGGAAGTGATCACGAAAACATTCATCTGAGTAGCTCCACAGGCATAGCCCATCCGGTTCAGTGTATCCTCCACCCGGAAGATCTCCGCACCACTGTTTAACAGTGCATCACCCATATCAAGAAAAACATGCAAATAATCTTTCGCTGTCTGCATACAAGTTCCTCCTTTGAACTTATTGTACTATAATACATGTTTTTCAGCAACAAAAAGAGCTGCTCATTTTCAGGCAGCTCTTTTCGTTATTTTATGATCTTCTTCCGTAGCGTGTTGCCAGTTCCAGCATATCTTCCTGGAGCTCTGTTGTAAACTGTCCTTCTTTTAGTCTCCACTTCCAGTTCTTTCCGAGTGTGGATGGCTGGTTCATTCGTGCGGAATTATCAAGTCCCAGGTAATCCTGCATCGGTACAATACAGAGATCTGCAACGCTCTGCATTACCAGACATATCAGATCATCACACAATTCTTTACCAGAATCCCTGAAATTATTCAGATATTTACGCACCTGTCTTCGCTCTGCCGGAGTGATATCGTCCAGCCAGGAAAGCAGTGTCTCATTATCATGTGTTCCTGTATAAACAACACAATTTCTTGGATAGTTGTGTGGCAGGTAGTCACTGGCATTTCCGGTATCACGCTCATCGAATGCAAACTCAATGACTTTCATGTTTGGATAGCCGCTCTCTTCTACAAGCTGTTTTACAGTATCGGTCATATAACCAAGATCCTCTGCAATGATTTCTCTGTCGCCAAGACTTGCAGAAATCGCACGGAACAGATCGATTCCAGGTCCTTTTTCCCACCAGCCGTTTTCTGCGGTCTTATCGCCGTATGGAATTGCATAATATTCATCAAATCCACGGAAATGGTCAATTCTCACGACATCGTACAGACGGAAGCAATTGGCAATTCGTTTAATCCACCATTCATATCCAGAATTGCGGTGTACTTCCCAATTGTACAGTGGATTTCCCCAGAGCTGTCCTGTCGCGGAAAATCCATCCGGAGGGCATCCTGCCACCTGTGTCGGGCAATTTTTCTCATCGAGTTTGAAGAGCCATGGATTCGCCCATGTATCTGCGCTGTCCATAGCTACGTAAATCGGGATATCTCCAATGATCTGGATGCCATTTTCATTTGCATAAGATTTAAGTTTCATCCACTGCTGACGGAATTTGAACTGCATGTACTCCTGGAATTCAATTTCAAAGTACATTTCTTCTCTGTAATAATCCAAAGCATTCTGCCAGCGAAGGCGGATATCCTCTGCCCATTCGCTCCATGAAACACCGTCAAAGCGTTTCTTCACTGCCATAAAGAGCGCATAATCTTTCAACCACCATGCCTCTTCTTCCTGAAATTTTCGGAATTCCGGATCCATATAGATATTGCTTCGTTCATATGCTTTGCGAAGAAGAATCATACGTCCTTCGTATAATTTAGCATAGTCAACACTTGTAGTATCTTCCCCAAAATCTACGCTGTCGCATTCTTTCTTCGTCAGAACCCCTTCCCTGATCAGTTCTTCAAGACTGATAAAGTACGGATTTCCTGCAAATGTCGAGAATGACTGGTACGGGGAATCTCCATAGCTGGTCGGTCCCAGCGGCAGAATCTGCCAGTAACTCTGACCGGCTGCTTTCAGCGCATCTACAAATTCATATGCTTTTTTGTCAAAGCATCCGATACCATATTTAGATGGCAGACTGCTGACCGGAAGCAGCACGCCGCATTTTCTTTTCTTTGCCATTTTCTTTCCTCCCTATATTTCTCTTGTAAACACGGAAAACCAGGCGGTGTTTCACGCCCGGCACTCCTACTTTGTCCGTTATACTTATTTTGTCATAAAAAGGTGGGAATCGTCAATGTAAAGAATTGATTGTTTATGTTAAATTTTGAAGATATTTATTTCACACCCGTACCTCCTTATTTGATCGTAAAATATTTTTTTACTGTTCCGGAGTAATTGCCTTTTCCGGTGATAACTATCGTGCCTTTTCCTTTCTTCTTGTTCTGTCCATAAGATACGGTATAATCTCTTCCGCTTTTCAATTTTGTGCTGCCATAATATACAGAAATGCCTGGTCTGATGGATTTTCCGGTATATTTTCTTACGGACGGAACACCTTTTATTTTCAGCTGGCTGACAGGCTTCCGGACAATCTTGACTTTTCTGGTAACTGTTCCAGTATATTTTCCTTTTCCGCTGATCTTTATGGTAACTGTGCTTCCTGCCTTTGACGCTCTTGAATAAGAAACGGTATAATCTTTTCCGTTAGTTAATGTGGTGCTTCCATATTTTACTTTCACAGTCGGGCGGACATATCCACCGGTATATACGCTGCTTCCTGTCGTGATCTTTGTTCTTGAAATGCTTACCGGAAGAGTGTAGACACTGAATCTAAAATTATACGGCAAACTTGTATAAAAAACGTCCTTATAGACCTTCATATAATACACTCCTGCCGGAAGCCATATACGATTATAAGAATAATTCTTATCTCCGCTGAAAGAATATGTATCTACTTCATTCATATTTTGTGCATTGTATATAGTAGTTTTCCAGAAAGAGCTTCCATCATCCTTTATGCGGCTATGGCTAAATACAAAATTGAAATAACTGCTCTTTGATACCGTAAATTTATACCAGTCATTATCATCATTCTTCTGCAAACTGCCATACATAGTCTGTCCCAGTTTTGCATGATTTGCCTGTGCATATACATCATTTACTTCTGTTTCCCAGATTGTTGACTCCGTATAATTGATTTGCATATTATACGTAAGTGAAGAATAAAAAACTCCTCTATGTACTTTTATATAGTAAGTTCCTGCCGGAATTCCAAATAAATTTCCAACATCAGAAATTGTATTTCCCCGGAAATCATAATATGTCAATTCATTCATGGAACTGTCATAAATGTTGGCTGTCCAATAAGTAACTCCTGACTCCATATAGTTATGTCCAAATATAAAAGAAATTTTTCCAGCTTTTGGCACGGTAAATCGATACCAGTCAACATCTTCATTTGTCTGCAACGCTCCATAATATGTTTGATTGACTGCTATATCATCTGCCTGTGAATAAGAATCATTCACTTCTGTTTCCCAAGTAGTTGATTCTGTATAGTTAATTTTTATATTATATATAAGTGAAGAATAAAAAACTCCTTCATGCACTTTTATATAATAAGTCCCTGCCGGAATTCCAAACGGATCCGTTGTTTGTGTCATCTTATTTCCCTGATAAGAATTACAGGATAGTTCTTCCATCGAGCTGTCATATATATTTGTTGTCCAATAAGTGACTCCTGACTCCATATAGTCATGCTTAAAGGTAATCGACAAGCTTCCTGCTTTCGGTACACTGAATTTATACCAGTTCACATCATTACGCTCCACAAGATTGTCCTGGTAAAGTACATTTGTTCTGATACTGGATGCAGTTCCAACCGTATTATTCACCCCTGCTTCTGCAGCTTCCTCTTCATTTACTTCACCTGAAATTTCATCTGAAAAATCTGCTTCTTCTGCCTCATCCTCAACAGCGATATCACTCTCTTCTGTTCCTGCTTGCTCTGCCTCACCATCTACGACAACATCGATATCTCCATCTTCTGCTTCCGGTTCCTCAATCTGCACATCAGATTCTTCTGCGCTGAAAGTATCCGCTGTATCATCCGCTGTATCATCCTCTGCTTCCGCCACAATCTCGTCTTCTGTCACCTCATCCGACACAACTTCTGTTTCTGCTGAGAAATCTGCCGCATTTGCCGATACCATCATTCCATTCATGTTGGACACGGTCAGTGCCGCTGCCAACAGAATCGCTACTTTACTCTTTTTCATCTTCCTCTCTCCTTTCTCACATTTCCTCTTCCAGTTTTTCCAGAAGCTTTTTTCTCTGCTTTTCAAAAATTCTCGGAAGCACCAGCAATGCAACCATACAACAGATCACTCCCGCCAGACCTCCTGCAAACATCATTTTTCCTACTATCATTTCTCTCCCTGCCTTTTGTCCTGATTTCTCAGATTACAGCCATCCGTTATCTACTGCCTGTTGGTAAAGTTCCTGGAGTCGCTCCATATCCGCATCATTTGCATTGGAAGCAGACTCTTTCTGATATAACTCATCTGCTTTCTTATAATATTCTCCAAATTTGCTGTAATTTCTGAGGTCAACCGCCAGTGAATTCTGTTTGGAAGCTTCCAGATAAGCAAGGCTCTTATATGTACGGTAATCCTCCCCATACGTCTTAAGGATGTTATCCAGTGTTTCCGCTGCATTGGAATAATCACCTACATTCTGATATAAGACTGCGAGATTATATTCCGTATCGTAATCACTCATTCCCTGCTTTTCTATCTGCTTAAATATTTCGATTGCTTTTTGATAATAAGTATCGTCGCCTTCTGCGCCTGCATCGCAATAAGCCTGTGCAAGTTCTTCCAGCACTCCGATATTTCCATCTCCGGAAAGTTCCTGTTCTGCCTCTTCCAACAGACGAATCTTTTCCTGTGTTCCTGTCGTGCCGCTCTCCATCTTGTCAATGCATCTTGCTGTCATTATATACGCACGCATTTTCACATAGGAATCTTCTGTTTTGTCAATGCATGCCTCAAAAATCTGTCGCGCTCCTAAATAATCTTCCGTATTAAAAAGGATCTCTCCCTGCACATAATCTGCTTCAACAGAATCCAGTCCTTTTTCTTTTGCTGAACTGAGAATATTTTTGGCTTCTTCTATATTTCCACTACAGGCAAGCGCAATTGCATAATCTCTGTAATAACTGCCATTATCCGGGGCAATCTGAATTGCCTTCTCATAGCTTACACAGGCATTTGCATAATCTTCCTGCTTCGCATAACAATCCCCCAGGAGATAATAGACATTATTTAAATCTTCCTCGCGATTCGCGATCTTCTCATTTCCAAGGATTTCGGAATTGATAAAATCAATACATTCACCATACTGCTGTCTCTGGCTGTAGGAAAGTGCCTTCTGGTAATATGCATCCAGGCTGTCCGGCATCAGATCAGAAGCTTTCTGATAGCAGACTTCCATTTTTTCATAGTCGCCTTCCGCAAGATACTGCTTCTCCTGCGATACCAGATTGTCATATTCTTTGCGGGTATCTGTCCCAATCCTTAAATATCCCATAACAGCAGTCGCTGCGCAGAGCAGCATCAGGCATACCACAGAAGCAGTAATAATCTTCTGATACATAACCAGACGTTTATATCTTTTTTCTTTAAGAGACATATGCTCCAGATCACTCAACAGCTCTCTTGCGCTCTGATAACGGTTATCCGGATTCGGCTCCAGACACTTCATGATGATTGCTGCAAAAACGGTATTGACCTTTCGCCCCATATCCTGAATATCTTCTGCATAGCCGTCCTCATCCACCACTGGTTTCTTTCCGCAGAGCAAATGATAGAGCGTAGCCCCAAGGCTGTACAGATCTGAGCGTGGATCCGCTTTTTTCCAGTGGGACGAGTCCAGTTCATTCTGGTTATACCGCATGGCTTCGATCTGCTCCGGTGCCGCATATCCATTCGTATATCCGGTCACCCAGGCATCACCGCCATCCAGACTGGCAGAAATATTAAAATCAATCAGGCAGATATTCCCATCCGGCCGCAACATGATATTCTCCGGTTTCAGATCTCCATGTACGATCGGTAGCTTCTGTTCATGCATATAACAAAGTGTAGCACAAATTTGTCTTGCCCAGATGATCACGGACTTCTCTTCAAATTCTCTGCCACTGTCCAGATACTGTCCAAAACTGTTTCCTTCTACAAAAGTCATAACAGTATAGACATCTCCGTCCACTTCCAGAAAGTCATAGACCTGAGGAAGTCCGGAATGACGCAGGTTTTTCAGTACATCTACTTCTGCACGGTTGTTTACAAGATTTCGAAGCTCTGTTTTTACCTTTTTCAGCACAACATAGGTACGCAGGTTTTTATGATACGCCTTATACACATCACCACTTTTTCCAGATCCTATTTTTCCAATGATTTCATATGTCTCCGGTATATGTTTCAGCATGTCCTTCCCCTTTACTGCTCAAATACTGCATGATCTTTTACATGAATGCCCAGATTTTCACTTCCGGCACTCAGATTTCCGACGATTGATACCAGATCCCGTACACCATTCTCCGCTGTAGCCAGGCCATCAGACAATGGATCAAATACTGTCGACAGATCCCCTGTCAGGTCTATTCCCGCCAGTAAAGCTGCATCTTCTTCCGTCAGCTGTGTGGTCGTTCCATCCGCATGGATCTTATAAGCCTCTATGCTGAACTTTGCAGTCGGAGTTCCGTCACCTGCATCTGTTCCGTATACATAAGATGCAAAACCTACCGTCCATCCATCGTCATCTTCTTTGCCAAAGCATTCCTGCGTAAATCCGTAATCAGCTTCCGGAAGTGCTGTTCCGATTCCATCAGTGGCATTCACTGTTGCATCTGCTTTGACCTCTCCATCTACAACTCTGTATACCGTAAATGTCATCTTCCCATTCTGCATTGCGATCACGAGCAATTCTGGTTTACCATCTTTATCCAGGTCTGATCTCTGCATGCCAAACACCCCATTCAGTGCTGCATTTACCGCAGATACCTCTCCATATGTGTATGGAATATCTTTGCCATTTAAATCAACTCTTGGAGTCTTTTCCAGAATTGTATCCGAATAGTCGTCAAGAATTTCTTTTTCGTCCACAGCCTCCGCTGTCGACTCCTCTCCGTCTTCCTCCACGGTAACTTCCGTTTCTACCATTTCTCCATCTGCATTTTTTTCATCTGCATTTTCTCCTTCTGCAGAATCTTCTTTTGCTTCCTCCTGAGCCGGAGTTTCTGCTGCCGGTACTTCCGCCACTGGTGTTTCTGTCGTCGGAATTTCTCCTATTGAAGTATTGGCCGATGTATCAGGCTTATTTACTGTCTGCCCACTGTCCCCGGTATCTTCCCCTACCGGAACATAAGTCCCTGTATCTGTTGCCGGATCATACACATATTCTTCCTCTGCAACAGGTATGCCGAATTCTTCTTTAGGAGTCGGTGTTGGGGTTAAAACCGTTGGAGTCGGTGTTATCTCTGTTGGTGTCGGTGTTACTTCATCCTCCGGAACAGCTATCGCTTCTTCCGGTGTTGGGGTTGAGCTTTCCGGCGTAACTGTCGGTTCTTCTTCAGGTTCTGTCGTAACGACCGCCTTGCCAGCGTCATCTGCCTTTTTCTCCGTTGGTCCCAGCGGATCTTCGGAATCTTTTGTTTCTTCCGGAGTCACCTTCTCTTTGGTTTTCTGTTTCGCCGCCTGTTTCGAAGTCTTTTTCGTCTCCTTTTTAGCCGGGACAGGCGTAGCAGTTGAAGGATTCTTTTCCGGCACATAGATAACGATTGTCTTAAATTCTTTTATAACTTCTTTTGTTTCCTGCTGTTTCGATATATTGTTACTACTCTTATACTGGTCAGCAGTCTCGTTGCACGATTTCTCATAATGACTGGAGAAATCTGCAGTATCTTTCGGCACATGGGTCGCATCTTTTTCCTCAGATGCAGTTTTTACATTCTGGGAAGCTTTTTTCAGATATTTCAGTGCCTGATCCGGTTTCTTCTGTCCATTATAGGCATCTGCCATACCAAGTGCTGCCTCCGGTGATTTCTCATCAATTTCCAGTGCTTCTGAAAAAGCAGCTTTTGCTTTTACATAATCTGCTTTTTCCAGATAATTATTTCCAAGATCCATTTTTTCCTGTAATTTACCTGCCGTTGTCTGCTTAGGTGTTACCACGAGGCCTACAACTACAATGATCAATACACACAGAATGCCAAGTCCCAATGGCAGGAAGAGACCTTTCTTTCCATTTTTTCCTGACTTTCCTTTTTTCCCGGAGCTTCTGTTTTGTTTCGCATTCTTCTTTCCGGTTTTCTTTTCGTCTTTTCCGCTCTTTTCATCGGGAACCGGATTTCCGCATCGACCGCAGTATTTCTCACCCGGTTTAATCTCTCCATTACAGTTTGGACATTTCATCTTTATCCCTCCTCAATGATAAAATCGAACAGTTCATCTGACATCTGTATTTCACTGTCTGTTTCCAGTCTGACCGGAATCTCCGGCTCCAGCTCAGTCTTATTCAGATAAGTGTGATTCAGTGAATGACAGTCTTCCAGGAAAAATACCCCTTCTTCAAATGTAATGATGCAGTGTTCCCTGCTGATCGTTTTGTTTCCCTGAATGCAGATGTCCACGACTGCTGCCTTTTTGCCTATCTTGGTTCTTTCTTTGTTGATCACAAATTCTTCGCCCGTATTACGGCGTATCAGTCTGGCGTTGATCTTTGGAGGTACTTTAAGAAGAACTGTTCCCTCATCATCCGGATCATACAAAAGTACTGTGCCATCCTCTTCTTCATCATCTCTGTCGGCGGGTTTCTCAAAATGCTGTACGGGTTCCTCCCTCTGGAACTCGCTGTCTTCTTTTGCAAAAGATTCTTCTCTGAAAAATCTCTGGTTCACAGGTTCTATGTCTTGCAAAGGTTCTATATCCTGTAAATGCTCCATGTGCTGTGAATTTTCCGTATGATGTGAAAAATGCTTCTTCTGCGGAACATACAGTTCTTCCTGTGCATTCCAGTCTTCTGTATTCCAATTTTCTGTATTCCGACTGACCTCATTCCGGCTGTCCATTTCCGGTTTCTTCTGTACTGCCGGACCTGTATAATTCTGGAAGCCTGCTCCATTTTCCGGCGGAACCGGAATTTCTTTCGGAAGTGGTGGTAATCCGCTGTCTTCTGCTTTTCCGCGCTTTGTTTCCATATATGTATTTTCCCTTAACGGAATGCAGACAAGCCGAACCTCTTCGTCCTCATCATTCACAAACATATACTGCATTTCCTGTTCAATCATTTCTTTCGGAATTCCATTTCGGGTCAGAAGCTTCTGCATCTCTTCAATCTTCTTTTTCATTTTTCTTTTTTCCAGAAATCCATGTTCTCCCATCCAGGCTCTCATATTCGTGCATCCGGTAATGTCATAATAAAACCGACATTCCCTGCTGGTATTTTCTGTTTCAAACGGCAGGATGTATTCTTCCATCAGCTCGCTTCTCAACAATCTGTATATATTTTCATCCAATACCATACCAGCCTCCGCCTGATATACAATCACATTTCTTTCTCCCGTAAAATCAAATGAAAATCCCATTGCTGTCCCTCCTAATAAATATCCAGCTGAATCAGTTTCCAGCTTCCGTCTGTTTTTACCGGTGCGATTCCTCTGCTGTTAAATGCTTTGGCATCTTCAAACTGAGGCTGCACTGCAATATCTCCATTCTGTTTTATATATCCCCAGCCATCGTCGGTCTGGACCGGTGCATATCCAATTCCCGAGAAACTCTTTGCCCCCGCAAACATACATTCCAGTGTCTTACTGCCATCTGTAGAAACAAATCCCCATTTGCCGCTCTGCATGACTGCTGCCGGCTGATCGGATACAAATGGATACGCTGCTTCATAACTTTCACTTCCAAGCTGCTTTCCTTCTGCATCCACAAGAATGTACTGCTCACCACTTTTTACAAAAGCCACTCCGTTTCTCGAACAGAAGCCCCATTCATCCTGCAACACATCTGAAAAGACAAAATCTGTAGCCATCTGAAGGTCATCCCCGATCAGCGCCCAACTTTCTCCCTGCTTCACTGCACCAAAACCATCCAGAATCGGCGTTGCAGCATCATAGATAAACTCTGTCAGCGGCTGAAACTGTCTGTTGAGATATCCCCATTTTCCATCTTTCTCTGCCGGTATAACGCCCTGCTTCTCTGTTCCCAGATACTGATAAGCTTCCTCCGGCTGCCGGCGTTTATAATTATTTGTATCAATGTAGTAACTTTCCCCATCTTTCTGAACCGGTGCAAATCCCCAGTCTCCAAATAATCCGACTGACTGATATTCCGGCCGCAGGATTTCCTGTCCGCTGCTGTTCAAGAATCCATACAGATCTCCGGATTTTACATACATATATCCACTGCACTCTGTCGAGATCTCATCATAATCTGCACTGACTGTCTGCACTTCTCCTGCCAGTGACTGTAATTTTTCTTTGATATCACCATTGTATTTTGTCTTTTCTGCCTGCCGTTTCAGAAGTGCGATCGCATCTTCTCTTCGTCCCTCTTCCAGATAATAATCCGTAAGCATAAATAACGCCTCATGTTTATCATCCTCGAGACTGATCGCCTGATTGCAGGCTTCCTCAAACTCATCATCTGAACCCAGATTTCTGTAATCCTGTGCAATTTTTATCCACAGATCACCCTGATCCGGGTTTTCTTCCAGTGCATTTTTGTATTCCAGAACTGCATCATAATATATCTGCTGTTTTTCATATTTTTCAGCTGCTGCAATGTGCTGTCTGTATTCCGCCTTTTTTACTCCGAAATTGTCAATCGTACTCCACCAGGCAGTCCCAAGCAAAAAGATCATTGCCACAACAACCAGTTTTTTCATAGCTTCCTCCTAAAATCCAAGCAGTAAAATCAAGATCGTTCCCGCTGCAAGAAACGGTACCAACGGAATGGAATCTTTCATACTCAGTTTTTTGCGTACCAGCTGTACCACGGAATAGATTCCTGCCAGCAAAAGTCCAGCTACCAGATCCCACCAGATCAGAGATAACCCGAGGTACCATCCCAGTACCGCCGCCAGTTTTACATCGCCCAGTCCAATACTTTTTCTCGAAAGAACATAAGCCAGAAGGAACAGTATCAGACCAACCAGCATTCCACCCACTGCAGAAATCATTTTTTCTTTCCAGTAAACCGGATATACAGCGACCTCGATAACAAGAAGCACTGCACGAATGACCAGCATTGCTACCAGCAGCTTATTTGGCACGATTGATTTTTCATGATCGATCACTGCCAGGACCAGCATAAATCCTGTCAGGCACAAATATCGAAGAATCTTCGTCCAGTGGTAGCCGTACCTATAAAACAAAAAGCAGCTCACCACTTCTGTCAGAAGAAACGCCAGAAAAAATATCTTTTTCTTTTTTGCTGTAGTATTTATAACGGTTTCCATCATATTCTCCTTCATCACACTCCTGACCAGACCCGTGTAGAAGCACAGACTCTGTAATGTCTCGGCTTCATTCTGAAAAAGGGTACCTGATTATTCATATTAAAATCGACTATGATCTTGATATCTCTCGTCTTATTCTGGCACCAGACAGTCTTTGACATATTCATATCCGAAATCCCAAGTTTTTCCGCATAAGTTAACGGATCCTGTCCGCCTCCGGCAACAGATAACTGTTTCATGACACAGGATTTTGCCACCGTATTAACCATGTATGTAGAAATGCCATTGATTGCATCTTTTTTGAACACTGCCAGTACCCCGGAAATAAACGATTCCGGATCATCCACATAACCACTGACCGTACCATAGGCATCCTTCGCTGCTTTTCCGGCTTCTATCGTATTACCTACAGGATCTTCTCCGTTCAGGGCATTTTCTCCTGCCTGCTGAACTGTCTGCAGCTGTTCTTCAATAGACTTTATATTTTTTTCAAAATCCTCTGACCTGGAATTCAGTCCGTCCAAAGAATCCAGAATTCCGATCTTTTCCAGAATATAGCTGTACTGTGCCACTTCTTTTGCCGCCTGATCTGCCGCATACTGTACAATCAGCTGTGCTCTGGTAAACGATATCAGACTGTAAATACTGACAAATGCCAGAAAGAATAATGGCAGAAACAACGTTGCTTCTACTGTGATAGAACCTTTTTGTCTTTTCTTCATCTTTGCTCCTAATACCCCAGTATTCCCTGATATTTTATCGTCTTCTGACTCTCTTCATCGGAGTTGCTTCTTCCGAGAAGTGCCGGAACTTTTGGTAAAAATGTCGTCTCTGCCTTCACATCAGCCCGGAGCGTCAGCATCGTATATTTGCTGCTCAGACTCTTTCCGGTATTCAGCTGAATGCAGTCCGCTGTCCTGACCAGAAGTTTCTTTTCATTGTTCTCACTGATCATGGAGACAAGCAGAAACAGTTTCAGATATTCTTTATAATTGAGTTTCACTTTGTCGTTTGCTCTCCATACAGCGACTTCGTCCCCTTTCATCAGACTGGATAAGTCCTGACCAGAGTAGACGACTGCACAGCAGAACAGGTAGGAATATTTAATGATCGGATACAGCCATGCCTGGCCGGTCGCCGCTGATATTCCGCTGGCAATGCTGTTCGCCTCGGCATTCAATGTTTTATCAAAGAATACATAAGCACTGTTGATTGCCAGACGCAGTGAATATAATACTGCCGTCGCTTCTGTCTTATTGACAATCGTACTTTCATTTCCATAAAGGAGATATTCTATCTCACCATTGTAAATATAATGGCCGGCCAGTTTGTCGTTGCTGAGTGAAACATCGTTTTCCTTTGTCGTCATGCAATTAAACATTTCGCTCATGTATTCCATCAGATAAGCACGCTCCAGAAGTTCTCCGGATAAATTGTCCAGACCTTTCAGTAATTCTGTTATGGCAGAAAGGCCTCCTGCCCCATCATCCACCGTCGTATCATCACTGTCCAGGTTCAGCTTCTTTACCGTCTGTGCCGACTGAATATCCGATCCGATTTTATTCTGTCCGCTTGGGAACTCATCCGGATAGGAAAGACCGGAAAAATCTTTCAGATTTTTCTCTTTTCCCAGTGCATTCAGACCCTCCAGGATCTGATCATATTCTCCCTGCGCATCTTCCGCGTCCTGTTTTTTCTGATCTTTTGCATTTTGATCTTCCTCATCTTCTGATTCTGTTCCGACTTTAGAAAGATAATCCTTATAAAAATTGCGTTCCTTTGGATCTGTATAATAGTAATCACCCTGTAACGGCATTCCAAAATTTGCATTATCATCCCAGAACGTATTCACCGCAGCCGCAGCACCCTGTTCAAAAATCGAGCATGCCTCTGTACTGTTGATTTGTGCTGCTTTTATATGATCCGTTACCTGTATCATCTTTTCGGCTTCTTTCAATAGGCCTTCTGCCTCCTCTGTATTCCTCTCCAGACAATTGATCATATCTTCCAGATCGTCCGTATTGATTTTGATATTTTCTTCCTCTTCAAACTCATTCAGTTCAGATATATCTTCCCCTTTGCTCTGCAGGGCATCTTTGCGTTCCTGACACGCTTTTTCCGCCGGCTGCACTTGATTGACCCACACATCTTCCAGTTTTTGCAGCTGGGCGATTCCTTCGTTTCCTGTATTTATCATCGTCTGAAGCTCAGACTTGTAATTTTCAATTTTATTTATATAATCTTTTTCCTCATCTTCATAAATACTCTTAAGATTCGCAATACTCTGCTGTATTACAGTATCTATGTTTACATAAGTATTCCATTCATCCTGTGTAAAACTTTCATCGTTATTCATTGCCTGCTCTACAATTCCAGAATTCTGAAGCAGAGAAACAGCTGCTACAAGATCTGCATACCTTATTTCATCAAAAACAGTTTCTGACCGATCCCATACTATTGCACCGGCGAGATTCTGCCGAATCACCGCTGAACTGATCTGACCGGATCCTACAGGGGCTAATGCTTCATTATCCAGATATTTCTGTAAAGACTCTGCTGCCAGATAAAATACAGACTGCTGTACCAGAATATTCATTGCTTCTGAAATCTCTGAAGCCATTCCCTGCACACCCTGTATCGCAGCACTGTGTGCATCTACTGCCGTTTTGGCGTTCTCAGATGGTTCTCCAAGTTCTTTGGCTTTTTTTGCATAGTCTGTCTTTGCTTCGATATAGTCTTTCTTTTCATTCATATTTTTCAACGGCATCTTTTTGAATTTTTCCAGAATATCGCTGACCATATATACCGGTGCACGAAATTTCATGTATTCCAGAATCTGCTGCTGAAGAACCTGCGTATCAGCCAGAGAAGAATTCTTCACTCCCTGTACTTCCACGCCTTCTGTGCCCAGTTCCAGCTGGATCATGGAATGAAGATCCGTGGATTTGGTATCTTTCAGTGCAGATGCATTACATGATTCCAGAAAACTCTGTTCCAGGTATGTCTTCATCGACGGGGATGATGGATCATCTGCCATTGCGATCAGGCCATATGAATCCTTCAACTGTTTATCATAGCGTGCAAGCGCCGCATTCATTGTGAGGTCCCCCGCGCCTGAAATCACAGTCTTTGCTGCATAAAGGCGGGAGATATCTACTATTATTCCGCTGAATATCAGAACCGGTACCAGAATCAGTGTCAGAAAGACAGAAATTGCTCCCCGGTTTTTTCCACAGAAAAATCGCATATATCTCCCTCCAGTTTAAAAGATTATTTCTTTTACTTTATTAAAATTCTCTACAAATTTGTCTGTATCGATGCCCAGCTTATCCAGAAAAAACTTTCCAAGATCCCAGGCCAAATCTACATTCCGCACAAAATCTGTCGTGTTCAGGACCGGCTGATATGCTGCCGCATACAGGCTGATCGTATCTTTCATCCCCAAATATCTCAGAATTCCAGGCGTCGGAAGTTCATATCGCAATTCAGCGAATACTGATTGTGACATGAACTTATTCTCCACCCTGATACTTGCTTTCGCTGTTCCCACGGAAAGTAATGTGCTGTATTTGCATAAAGATTCCTGGTATTTTGCCAGTCGTTCTTTTGTATTACTGCCCGCACCGAGACGATAGATCTTTGTCAGTGAACCATTGTACGCTTCATAATAGGACTGTACCTGTTCGTCCGAAGGCTCTTCCCACGAAAAATCTACTTTCCCATCGGAAAGAGGTTCTTTATCAGTGAAACCTTCATAACCTGGATATGCAATTTCTTTTGCCAGCTGCGCTGCCGCCCTCTCTACCTGAAAAAAGAAATAGCTTTCCTGCATCTTAAAAAGTCCCAGATAGATGACCGCCATGACCACCGCTATGGTGATCGGGAAGTACAGTGCAGCTTCTACCATGATGGCGCCACGTTGTTTCTGTTGATTCACAGAAGTGTTTTGAGATTTCCGATTTCAAGGAATGATGTATCTTTCACTTTATCAGCATCATCAAACGTATTACTTACAAGATCCATGATTCTTTCTCTGAAAACAACTACGACCGCAATGACCACTACGATCACCAGAATGATCGCAACGATCTCTGCCGCACCTTTTTCTTCGTGCTTGAAATCTTCCACAAAATTATGTAATCTACAAGTTGCTCCAATCCACATTTTATTCAACATTTCTAACATTCTCTTTTCCTCCTTCATGAAATGTCTGTTATTTATAATAAACGGCATCTGCCTTTTATTATCCTAATCCGCTCATTACCGGAACCAGGATCAGTATCAGAATTCCGATAAAGATCAGAAATACCGGAAGCAGAAGTCTTGAATTGGCTTTTTCGCCTTTCTGCTTCACCTCATTTTTCTTCATTTCCCACATCTCTGTCGACATGTCTCCCAGAAACAGTGCCAACTCTTCATTACCTTTCTGCAGGTTCTGTAAGATCAGCGACGTAAATTTGCGCACTTCCTTTACACTGCAACGATCTGCGAAATTGCGATATGCATCTGCTTCCATGATTCCATTGTCAATCTCCAGACTAGTGTTCTGCATTTCTTTATATAATGCACGCTCTCCTGTAATCGCTGTTCTTTTCCATGCATCGCGGAGAACCATTCCCGAATTGACCAGAAGCGTAAGCTTGGACAACACCTGTGGAAGATCCATCAGGATCTCCTGCCTTCTGGCTGTCAGCTTGTCCTGCAAAGATAGGTCTATATACATGACTACCAGCACGCTGAAGATAACTCCCAGAAGTGCCGCCTCCACACTTCCCGCCAGGACCGAAAGAAGCATAAATACAAGGAACACAGTATATGCATATGTGATCTTGGCGCCCTGCAAAATATAATAGTAATATTCCGCATACTTCTTGCCCTTGATCTCTGCAATCTCTTTGATTTTCAGCTTTGCACGTCTGGTCTTTGTTCCCATATGCAGAATCGGCATCAGTGCAAATCCGACACAGAACAATTCGCTCATCTGAAATTCTCTGGCAAATGTACTCTTTGTGTACGTAGCATATTTCTTTCCCTTTGTTATTGCCAGACAAATCCATACCAATGCAAAAGGCGTACATATTATCATAAGAATCAACTGAAAATAATCATTCATCTTTGTCCCCTATATCTTGATATCTATAATTTTTCTGCCAATGTAATATGCTGTTCCAAACAGTGCCAATGCAATAACTTTGGTCAGGACATTGAGCGGTGTATTCTGTACAATGGACATACTTCCCATCCCGCTGAGTGTAACCATGATGATCAACGGCATCAGCATCATGATGTTCAGCTCATTCTTGTTTGCAGTCAGAAGTGTCCTTATCTCCATTTCCATCTCGATCTTTTCATTGATGATCCGATAGGTATCTCCCACTGCTTTTTTGAGATTTCCACCATAACGGCTGGACACTTCAAAAATCGTTGCAAAGCTTTCTACATCATCCAGATGGCTTCTCTCTGCAAAATTTTTCAGCAACGCTTCTATATTCTGACCATTGTAGATACCATTCACAATCATTTCAATCTCGTGCACAATGTCTGCTTTTTTTCCATAAATATCTGCCATGTCTCCATATGCATCTTCAAAAGCTCCCTGCGTATTTTTTCCGGTAGAATATGATGCAGTCAGAGACTCCAGCATGTCACGGAACTGGATCAGAAGTGCTTTCTGTCTTCTGGCTTTCAGAAATTCCCGATATTTGCCGATACCCGGTAATATCAGAAGTATTCCCACTATCCCGGACAAAAGGAAGTTTCGGAAAAATGTCATGCACACAAATGCTCCGACCAGAAAACCAAGCGCCCCGCCTGTCAGCTTTTCCACAAAGTTCATCTGGTAAATATAATAATCTTCGCCATTTCCAAATAATGCTTTCTGCGGGATATATTTCTGTTTTCTTTTACTCTTTTTTTCTCGCTTATTTCTGCGACTCTTCTCTTTCTTCATACTTTTCCTAAATCTGACTGCTCATTCCCTGCAGTCTCAGTTTATAATCATTTTTTAATGGATTTCCGGTCCGCATCAGTCGTCCCTGAACCTTATGAAGCGTGCTGCCCTGCGTTTCCTGAAAAACGAATAGCGGATTCAACTGGTATTCACCTCCGCTGCATCCCAGAACTTCCGTAATCTCCATCGTTCTTCTCGACTTATCCCTGAGTCTCGACAAGTGAATCACGATGTCCAGTGCAGAAGAAATCTGCTGACGTATCGCCGGGAGCGGAAGGCCTGCATTTCCCTGCAGCACCATCGTTTCCAGTCTGCTGAGCATATCTCTTGTAGAGTTTGCATGGCCGGTAGACAGAGATCCGTCATGTCCTGTATTCATTGCCTGAAGCATATCCAGTGCTTCTGCTCCTCGTACCTCACCTACGATGATTCGCTCTGGGCGCATTCGAAGAGCAGAACGAATCAGATCACGAATCGTAATTTCTCCTCTGCCTGATGTATTCGCATTTCTCGTTTCCAGACTGACCAGGTTGGATATATTGCGAATCTGCAGTTCCGCAGAATCTTCAATCGTTATGATTCGTTCATCCCCCGGTATAAAATTGGAAAGTGCATTCAGAAATGTTGTTTTTCCGGATCCGGTTCCACCACTGATAAAAATATTGTATTTTGCTTTTACCAGTTTCTGCAAGAACTCTGCTACCTCCGGTGTGATCGAACCATATTCCAGAAGTTTTTCCACCGTCATCGGTTTTTTTGAAAATTTACGGATTGTCACGACCGGACCAGCCAGCGAGATTGGTGGAAGAACCACGTTTACACGCGATCCGTCCTTCTGAATCCTCGTATCCACAATAGGATTCGCCTGGTTGACTTCTTTGCCGGTTTCTCCCACGATTCGCTGGATAATGTCCAGAAGATGCTGTTCACTTTCAAATTGCCGACGATACCGATAAATCTGTCCGTCCTTCTCAACAAAGATATTTTCGGGTCCGTTGATCATGATTTCTGTAATGCTGTCATCATCCAGAAGCTCATCCAGAATCCCAAGTCCTCGCAGGGAACTGAACACTCTTCTGGCAATCTTTTCCCGTTCCTGCGGGGTGATTTCGTAATGAACGAGCTTATGGTCTATAATTTCCTTAATTCTGACCATGAGCTGCTCATCACTGGATCTGCTCAGGGCAAGCGCATCTTCCAGAAGGAAGCGTTTTATTTCTTTTACAAGTCTGAGTGTTATCTCCTCTGTAAGCATCTCTTTCTCTTCCATTCCTTATCAAATACAGACTGCGTTTATTTTCTTACTTATCAAGCTGATAACCATCCGGTGCAAGCTCGTGCTCTACTTTACTGAGAAGTTCTGTATTTGCCCTCTCATAATCATTGAGCATGGTGGAATCCTTAAAGTCATCCGCTGCAATCGTTCCGTGATACCAAGATTTACTTCCAAAATAATTCTGCAGTTCCGGCGATTGGAAGAGTCTTCCTTTTCTTGCGTAGATCTCATTCTTGGCGTAATTTAGCTGCTGAAGGCTCAGATTGCTGAGTTCCTCACGACTGAGATAACGGCTGTCGGAGTCCGGAATAATGTACTCTGATGTCGTAGATACTGTATCTGTAGCAGAGGAATCCACTGTCCCATTTTCATCAAAGATTACATCCGTCCGATAACCCTGGATGATATTTGGAATTTCATTGCTCAGATCATTAATCTTGTATGAGTAACATTTCATTGACCTTGCTTCATCTCCGTTATAACATCCAGAAATCCACTGGCTTCTTTCTTCATCCGAAACAAGACTTCCCTTTTTCATTCGCAAGACCTGATACATTCCCTGATTCTGATCTACCGTCATATGATCAAAACTGATATTAGGATTTGAAAAAATGAGGTTTTCGTATGCATCTATGATATTGGCATTCTCTAATGCCCAGTCTTCTCCTGATTCTGCAGCAGCCTTTGAATCCCATAACTCACTGATCGGGGAACCTTCGTAAAATATGTCTGTCGATGTCTCCATTTTTTTCAGTTCGTCACCGTCCAGATAAAATCCCTGGATATTCCAGGACTGGCCCGTTGCAACAGAACTTTCCTCGTAAACTTCATAGAAAAACTGATACTGTTCATCCAGTCTTCGCAGAAAAACAGAAACTTCACTGAACGCTGTGCCTCCGCTCATTCCGCTCATTTCACGATAATTTCCCTGATAGTCCAGATACAGCATCTCCTGTTCTGATACCGTCTTCCATCCCCCATCCATTTCTTTCAGAATGGAAAATGTAATTGCCCGTCCGGTTGGAGAATTCACACTGTCTTTGTATGAAACGCTGAAGATCTCGTCTGCCCCGTCGTAATCAAAATCACATGATACCGCAGCCAAAACTCCAGTTTCACCGACTGCTTCTCCTGTCATGCTCTTTTCCTTGGAGTACTGTAGATTAAGGGTATAAGTCTTGCCACCAATATAATTCAGTCCTTCAATCTTGCCTGCCTTCTGCCCGGCATTGGCACTGCTTTTCCCCTCCGATGAAGTCTCCCCACTTTCGGATGTCACTCTCTTCGCTGCCAGGACTGCCTGTCCGGGAAGTGCTGTCCCAATCATACCGGCTGCAAGTATCCATCCTGCAGTCGCCAATATTGTTTTTTTCATACCTGTTTCCTTCTTTCCCATACAGCAAAATTATGTAATTGTTTTATCCTATTGTCTGTTTACGCAGATCCACGTCCAGATTTCGGGCATTGTCATAGTCAATTCCGTCCGGGAAAAAATCAGATCCATCACTCTTTACATAGTGGTAACCTGAATCATCACTCATGACAGTAGCACCTTCACCGGCACTGTAAACATCTGCATAATAACCACAGGTAAACGTTTCATTTCCATTCAGATCATACATGACTTTCTTATCATCCCGGTAAGTGATCAGTACTTCTTTCGCCAGCTGAAAATCATTGGTCTCTATCGGTTCTCCGATTTCCGTCATGTTCTCTATATTGATCAGACCTACATAATCCTTGTCATTTTTTCCATAGATCTTTACAGCGATCACATTTCCCTGCAGTCCGCTGTAATCACAGTTCAGGGAACCGGCATACTGTCCTGTGTATCTCTGAAATGCACTGTTTTGTATGTCATATGCGACCAGTGTTCCTGTAGAATCGCTCAGAAGAATGTAATTTTCTGATTTTCCACGTATGTACCAACTGGCACCGTCCTCTGTACTGCACTCTTTCGGAATCACGACATCCTGATATTCGCCCTGATCGCTCATCCGTTCTATATGACACATTCCATCTTCGTCCCTGTAAAGATCCAACACATACCCATCCTCAAACTGGTCATCTCTGTCCCGCATAAATGATGTATTGTACTGCTGCTTCTGGGCAGTTCCTGTAAAATAGAAGCAAAATGTATCGTTGACTTCATCTTCCATTGTCTGATATGAGAAAACACCATCGCCATGATAGCGGAATGACTCCTGATAACTCTGATCATTACTGACCGTAAAACTCACGTCCTGCACCTCGGCACCGCTTGGATCATAGAAGGTATATTTACGGGTTCCGGCATCGTTCCAGTCATTTGAACTGTCTTCTCTGACCCAGGTATATCCTCCGCCATAGCAGACTACCTGATTCTTGTCATAATGACTTAAGATATTTCCCTCAGCATCAATCACAAAGAGGGTATCATTGATAAAATGCGTCACATATCCATTGTCCAGTCCGGTGTTTTCACTATAATTTCCAGATTCCAGAGGGATATAGAATTTCATCTTTCCCTCTGTATCAATAAAGCCTCGATAGGACATATCGCCGACCCAGAATTTGATTTCCGCCATTCCATTACGGAATGCACTTGCTTCGTCGATTTTCTCTACATAGATCCGAACTCCATTTTCGTCCGAATTTTTATTCTCATCTCCGGTGTTGTCCGTTTCTGCATTCAGAGAATAATCTTTGCGCTTTGCGGCTTCAATTTCATTTCCCGAACCAAACAGTACCGTGACAGAAGAAAGGGAAAGAAGAAAGATTCCTATACTTTTTCTCATTTTATTATTCATAATATTTCTCCCAGATCATGATTCCCTGATTAATCAATAAGCAAATTTTGTATTCATTGATTTTTTACTCCACATACAATCAACATCATAGGCAAGCAGTTCCTTGTCTTCACCATCGTAAAGATAAAGGTCACCATCTGAAATGTACAGAAGATTTTTTTCATCCAAACGCAGATAAGCACTGACATCGTCAGCCAGATAATTCATGTTTCCTTTCTTTCCAAGTGTACTGAGTTCATATCCACTATTATTGTATGGACTTGTGCTTGCCAGAATCTGGTCATCTTCATAAACGGAAACAGATTGTAGAGTAATATCCTGTGCCAGCAGTGTACTCTTTCCATCTTTGTCGCAATATAAATCAACATAATAGTCATCTGGATTTTCTGTTGTCACATAATAACATTCTGTTTCTGTAGCACTAAGCGTTGTAGATTTCTCTGCTATCGTATCAAAAGCTCCTATTGTATCTCCCTTTATAGACGCAATACCTGTTTTTTCATTTTCGACATTTATATAAACACTGTTTCCTGCAAATGAAATGGATCCCCAGTCTGTATCCATCTGATCTTTGCAGTATTTCGCACCTTCTGTTGACATCTGAAGCTGTTTATCATCAGATAATCTGATAAAATAATTCTGTTTGCCATAATCAATCCAGAACAGTTCTCTTACATCACTGATATCATTAATATCTTCTAATTTAACTTTCTCCTGAACCATATCTTTCGTATTATATATAATAGAGTTGCTTAAACTATACGCCTGCAGGACATCTTTACTAATTACATTGGTTTCTCCGTTTTTGTAGCAATACAATATTTTCAATGGAAATGCATTATTTTCATCTTTAAGCTGTGCACATAAATCTTCCGCAGAATACAATTTGTAGTATCTATCCCATGCTTCGTTATATGCATCCTCGTCTGTCACTGTTTCTGTTTTCTTCCCGAAACATAACTCCTGCCATTCATTTTCATAGCCTTCTCCATAAAGAGCCGCCAGATTTTTCAGTTCATCTTTAATCTCGTCTGTAACCTGAATATATCCATCTTCATTTTCAAGATTTTTATATTTTTTTACAAATGCCTGAAATTCCGCTTCCGGCTGATCCTCCAGATTTTCTCCATCTGGTGTGAACATGGATTCCTTTGTACACGATGTATAAATAGCCTCATAGTCTTCTAATGTACTGTACTCATCCAGCATCTCGTACTTATCCTGTGTAATCTGATAGTCTTCTTCCACAGGTTCTTTTAATGTATCTATCACATCTGTTCCTTCTACATAATCATACAAACTGAGAGAATCTCCACTATCATCGGTATAATAAATACAGTCATCTTTATATGACAGAACCTCTGAGTTTTTACTGAGCACCTGGAAATCTCGGTCAAATCCGGCAACGCCGACTCCCATATTATCCTCTCCGGAATTCGTACGCACAAAAATATTATCTAAATCATCCGCACAGACCACCCACGCAATATTTGAAGCCAGTTTAATTTTATTATCCGGCTCTTTCGTAGTAACACCAAATAAGGTACAAACCTCACCACTCTCATCATCTTTTCTTGTATAGACAATTCTGCCGTTTTCATCTACCCAGAAATCTGCAGCCTGTTTGGCAATCTTTGTCGTTTCTTCTCCGTTATAATAATAAAGGCTGTCAGATGTATCCTTATAAATTACTTCGTCATCCGAGATCAGTCTATATATATTATAAGTATCCGATATATTTGAACCTATTGTTTCAATATTTTCATAATCACGACTGCCTGAAGAGTTTTTCTTTATCTTATCCCATCTGATTCTGCATAAAGTTCCACCGTTACCATCATAATTATTATAAAAATACAGATACTTTCCACTTGGTGAAAACTGAGTCCGACCTTTAATCGTATATGGTGAGTTCTCAAACACGGCAGTTGATACACCATCCGCGAAATCCACTCCACTGTCTTTTTTCATTTTTGTCAGAAGATTATAAGAACCATCTGACAAATACACACACGGATTATCTGTCTGTGTCAGCCGCGGAACAATATTGACTCCCACCACTACAACTGCCGCACATACTCCGACTGCGACCACAATCTTACCGACCTTCTTGTTGTTACCTTTTTTCTTAGCTTTCGGTGCCTCCGGCTTCATCTTTACATGCTGTACTTCTATTTTCTCTGGTTCAGCCACTGCCTTTGGCTGTTCCAGTTTGGCTCCACAGGCAAAACAGAACTTGGCATCATCCTTGACTGTTGTTCCACATTTTGGGCATTTCATACGCATTTTCCTCCCTGTTTAAATATTTTTCTTATCACTTTATCACACTGAATTAATTATTTTTTATTATAGCATCAGCTTCTATTTTATACAAGTTGTACTTGTATTCATATTCTCACCAGTACAGCTTATACAAAGTATAGTTTCGCCTTCTAATGCGTACAAGTTCAGCTTGTATAATATGATTAAATATGAGCCTAGTTGTAAGGGAGAAAAAAATGAATCGTATACGAGAATTACGGGAGGAAAAGAAAATCACACAGATCCGACTCAGCATTGAGTTGGAAGTGTCTCAGGAAACAATAAGCGCATATGAAATGGAAAAATATTATCCCAGTGTAAAATCTCTTATCAAACTGCAAAATATCTTTGGCGTATCTATTGATTATATTCTTGGTCTTTCTGATACCAGATATGAGCGTATTGAAACCAACAGTCTGGCCCAGGATGAAACACGTCTGATCAACCTGTACAGAAAACTGGATTCCCTTGGAAAAGAGCGTATCACTTCTTATTTGGAAGGTTACATTAATGCTCTGGAGGCACAATAGAAGAACCCGGAGGTCATCCCTCCGGGCTCTTCTATTACCATATGCCACATGCTACCAATACATTTCCATACATTTCTCTGCTTCTTCATTGGATAAAGAAAATTCTTCGATAATATTCTTAGTTGTCTCTTCTCTGCTTAATTTAATTTTTTTGCAAGTTTTGATCGTCCCCTTAATCATCCCTTTTTGTTCTGCCTTTTTTTCTAACTCTTCCAATGCACTACACATATTAACCTGACCTCCATTTCGTTCCAATTTCAAAGCATGGTCTATCAGCTTCTGTGACTGTGTAATCGCACCAATCACAACTCCCAGTTCTGATGTAATTTGCATTCTCCCATACACAGTATTTATTTTATCATAATCGCGTTCGTATATAGCTCGACTAATATCAAATACTGTATTAACATCCTGATTATGAAACTGGAGTGTTCCACTTGTCCTTAGTTCAATTAAATTCATCTTGTAATCCGATACAAGAGGTCTGATTTTTTCTGGAAGCTCCAACATATCTACCAGACACAAAGGTCCATCCCATGGATGTTCTCCATAATAAACACATAGACTTACTACTGGATGCAGACGATCTGTTTTTTTCATATTGGAAAGAAATTCATCTGAAGACGCAAAGTTTTTATCTTTACGATTTTTTGCCGCAATTTCCTGATACTCTTTCAAATAAGAGAATGCATCTCCTATCATGTGTCGAAGTGGCATTGCATAATGAATTTTTTCCTGATTTTCCAATCCTCAGATTACGAAATCAATACCATATGCTGTTTTCTTTACAACATCCAATACTTTCTGTACTGTCTCAGCATGACCATTAAATCTTAGAATTGAAGAAACATCTGTGTCCACTTCCAAAAGATCTGCAGGATTTAATACCTGTTCACCTTCAAACAACGCGGCATTAAATAAATCTGCAAAATGATGATTGTCTTTCCAAAAATTCTTTAGTATGGTATCCGGTTTAATTTTATTTTGTTCCACCGTTTGCCATCCTTTCTTTCTATTATCACTATAACATAGGTTCTATTTGATTTGTATCAAAAAATTTATTGGCGAATGAACTAAAATCTTGTGAAAATACTTTTTTCATAAAATATTGAACTCTCGCATCAATTGTTCCATATATTCATCATCTTCTATTATTCTCAACAGGTCATCCAAACGATTCTCATCTAAAAGCTTCGATAGAAGCAGACATATACGTTCAACCTCACGCTCCATATTCTCTACCCCTCACTTCTGCAAGTCCTTCTTTAAATCCTTTTGCATATCCATCATTGAATATCATCTGTCCAATTCTTGTCATCATGTCTTCCTCCTTTTTTCTATTTGTCATTCCCCTTTTCTTCGGAACTAATTGTACTATATTGAGGGTTTTTTACAACCACAAAATGCCAGCATAAAAAAACAACCTCCAGGATATACTAATCTTCAAGACTTTTTTAAGTCTGAATTTGTATACCATGGAGGTTATTTATGTCAAAAAATTCTTCTACAAAACCAAAGACTCCTACGAACCAGGAGGTCATTGATTCTTATGATTTTCTCTCAAATGCAGCATCTACCCAGGACTGTACTGGGCTGATTCCGTCAGGCCCGGTAAATGAGGATGAACTGGAATCCTATGAAGCGGTGTATCATTACCAACCACCGAAAATCAAAAATAAATCTAAATCTGATGATAAATGAAAAAGTAACGTAACATCTGAATATATTTTTACTCCACCATTCGACTCTCGTCAGCCTTATATTCAAAGAAATCAAAATCGGCACATTTCTTGTGGAGGACTCGGTCAGCGCAGGTGAGGCCAACCATGGTTCCGGTAAATTCGCCGTATTTGCAGTATTCATCGGAGAATCTTGTAGTGTCAAAGATGCGCCCGATCTTCTCATAATTTTCTCCATCATAACTCCACTCGAACCAGGACTTTCTTCCTTCAATATAGAGGCGAAGGTA
>CAKRPO010000022.1 GCA_934378195.1 uncultured Blautia sp. | reverse complement strand
AACTTCACAAATTTCCCAAAATACATCATACAAGTCGAACCTGTAAATGACAGCTTTCCCAAGGCTGTCATTTTTGTATATAATTATACAAAAAGTCTGGTATTTTCCATCATACTTCGTTATAATAGACATAATTATATTTCTGTGGGAGTCTTAAGATGAAAAAAATCGCACTTATCACAAATGGCCAGGCCCGCTACCTGACTCATGAATGGCTTCATGGATATCGACGATATATCTCTGACCATAATTCCGATATAGATTTATACATTTTTCACTGTTTTGGAAACTTCAGTCAGGATCAGAGCTACAATGTCGGTGAATATAACATTTTCCGACTTCCCAGGCTTTCAGACTTCGATGGAATTCTTCTTGATCTTGCTCTTATTCCTGACCACGAACTTAAAGAAGAAGTCATAATCCGTGCCAGAAGAGCATCTGTTCCCGTCATTTCTCTTCTTGACAAAGTACCGGATCTTTATTTTTCAGGAATTGACAATTACCATGCAATCTGTACTCTGATGGAACATCTGATCACCAGACACAAGTGTACAAAACTCAATTATGTCGGCGGTATTATTGGAAACCAGGAAAATCACCAACGTTTTCTCGCCTACAAAGATACACTTAAAAAACATGGAATCGCCTTTGAACCAGATCGTATATATGAATTGAACTATGAAGTAGAAACAGGACTCAAGGCCTTTACTGTTTTTCAGGAACGCGGACTCCTTCCTGAAGCTTTTGTCTGCGCTAATGACAATATTGCCGCAGGTGTCTGTCTTGCTGCGCAGGATGCCGGATATTCTGTCCCCGGTGATTTTCTTGTGACCGGATTTGACAATACGACAAGATCCATAAACTTTTATCCGCCTATCACAACTGTTGAATTTTCCAAGGCACATATCATGTATAATGCACTGTGTCTTCTTGCCGACATCTGGAATGGCACCGATAAATCCAGTCAGTTTTTTTCACCTACCCGCTGCATATATCGTGAAAGCAGTGGCTGCACTTCCCTCTTTCCTGCAGATCCGGGAAAATATGTATCCAGTCAGATCATGGCTGAAGTCCGTCAGGGGGACATGCTCAACTGGATGATGGATCTTGATCGTTTTCTTCTTGACTGCAACAGTTTTACTGAACTTGCTGACCATCTGCATACATGGCTTACCGAGCACAACTGCGGAAGTCTGTATCTGCTCATGAATACAGATATCTTTATGCTTGAAAATGTGGACCAGCTTCCTGAAGTTCCTGACGCCATCTACAAAAGCATTGGATATCCCGGCCGAATGACAATCGTATATCCTCATACTTCCGGTTCTGCCCAGCTCAATCTTTCATCCGGAGAACTCCTTCCTGATACGGGCAATTCAGAAGATGCACATATTTATCTTTTTGCTCCTGTGCATTTCCGCGAACGCGAAATCGGATATCTGATCCTCGAAAACTGCGACTATCTGACCCGGCACCAGTTTCTTTTTGAAACGCTCCGCACTTTTGGGACTGCCATAGAAGCACTCTATGGAAAGCTGATCCTGAGAAAAAAGACAAAACAGTTATCACAGCTTTATATCCACGATCCGCTCACCGGACTTTATAATCGTATGGCTTATGAAAAATTAGCTCTTCCATTATTTCAGAAATGTATGGATGAATCCCGTTCTGTCGGAATTCTGTTCATAGATGCAGATCATCTGAAATATATCAATGATAATTTCGGTCACGATATGGGAAATCTGGCTATCAGCAGCATTGCTTCTGTCATTCACAGGCATTGTCCGCCCGGTGCAGTCTCCATGCGTTATGGTGGTGATGAATTTGTATGTGTCATTCCTGACACAGCTCAAAAACAGATCCAGGAATTAGAACAGCAGATTACCGATGCGCTGTCTGTCCTTTCAAAGAATAATCCTTCTTCTTTTCCGATTGAAGCAAGCATTGGTTTTGTTATCGCCGAAAATACTGAATTATCGCTCAATGACTATATTAATCTTGCCGACGAAAAAATGTACGCATCAAAAAAAGCTCGCCGGGCAGCACGTAAATAAACAGAGTTTTTTATCAATGGGGTTTTTATAATGAAAAAAATAGCACTTATCACAGATGGCTGGGAACGTTATGTCACCTATGCCTGGATTGAAGGATATCGCCGCTACATGGCCGAGCATCCGTTTGATGCAGATCTGTATGTCTTCCACAGCTTTGGCAACTTCAGCAAAGACCAGAATTTTAATGCAGGTGAATATAATATCATCCAGCTTCCGGATCTTTCTGCTTTTGACGGGATCATTCTGGATCTTGCAAATATTCTGGACACTTCTGTTAAAAAAGAGATTATCGAACTTGCCAGAAAGGCTTCTGTACCTGTTGTTTCTCTTCTGGAAAAGATTCCCGGAATGTATTTTTCCGGTATTGACAATCAGAAAGCTATCCGCACGCTGATCGATCATCTGGTCACCAGACATCACTGTCAAACGATCAACTATATACATGGTCCTGAATCAAGCTACGAAGACCAGCAGCGTTTTCTTGCTTACCAAGAAGCTCTCCGGAGTTATAAAATTCCTTTCGAACCGGAACGTGTAACAGGTCAGAATTATAAAATCGAAACTGGCATTCATGCTTTTCATGAATTCAAAAACAAAGAGCTGCTCCCGGATGCTTTTGTATGCGCAAATGATAATATTGCTGTAGGCGTCTGTCTGGCAGCCAAAGAATCCGGTTACAAAATTCCGGATGATTTTCTCGTAACAGGATTTGACAACGAAAACAAGGCTTCTTTCTTTACCCCTCGTATAACGACTGTTGGTTTTTCCAAGTCTGAAATTCTGTATAATGCTCTGAAACTTTTTCATGAAATATGGGATAAAAAAGAGGTTTCCAGTCATATTTACGCTCCGGTCACACATGTATTCCAGGAAAGCTGCCATTGTACTCCTGTCAATCCGGCTGACCGCGGTCAATATGTTGCCAATAACATTATGTCTGAAGTACACCAAAGTGATATGCAGAACTGGATGATGGAGCTCAACCGCTATCTGCTTGACTGTACCAGTTTCACCGAACTTGCCGAACATCTGCATATATGGCTTTCCACTCATGGCTGCGGAAATCTGTCCCTGCTTATGAATCCAGATATCTTTCTTCTGGAAAAAATCGATGCACTTCCTGAAATTCCGGATGATCTGCATCTGAACAGCGGATATCCGGAACAAATGACGGTCGTTTATCCACATATCGGAAATGAATCACGCGAACTGGATCTTTCAAAAGGAACTCTGCTTCCAGAAAATTCCGATTCCAGCATCCAAAATGTATACTTCTTTGCTCCGGTTCATTTTCGTGAACGGGAGATTGGCTATCTGGTTCTTGAAAACTGCGATTACCTTCTCACACATCAGTTTCTTTTTGAAACGTTGAATACTTTCCGCACAGCTATCGAGGCACTTTATGGAAAGCTGATCCTCCGAAAGAAAAACAAACAGCTTTCACAGCTTTATATCCATGATTCCCTCACCGGACTTTATAACCGTATGGCTTATGAGAAACTGGCACTCCCCATGTTCCATCAGTATATGCAAAATGAAAAACCTGTCGGAATTATGTTCATTGACGCCGATCATCTGAAATATATCAACGACAATTTTGGACACGATATGGGAAACCTTGCTATCAGCAGCATTGCATCCGTAATTCGACAGCAGGCTCCTGCCAATTCCGTATCTATGCGCTATGGCGGTGATGAATTTGTGTGCATCATTCCTGACTATACCCATACACAGATGCAGAAACTTACACAGGATATTACAGCTTCTCTTGAGACTCTTTCTGACAACAGCCATATGGCCTTCCCAATCGAAGCCAGCATCGGCTTTGTTGTCGCAGATGACCCACTTTTCTCACTCAACGATTATATCAATCTCGCCGATGAGAAAATGTATCTCGCCAAGAAAAAACGCGGTGTAACACGGTAAGTATTTTGAATTTCCTAAATGCTAAACCTCTTCACCGCTGGAAAAGAATTGAAATAATCACCCATTTAGACTCAGCAATGCCATATATAAGATTACCGCGTCTGTAAATTTACGCGGATCATAACCCGTTAGAGACTCGATCCGTTTCAACTGGTACTGAACAGTATTTTTGTGAACATACAAAACTTCAGCAGTTTTTTGCAGAGACATTTCATATGAGAAATAGAGTCTCAATAATTCAATATCTTCATGTTCCAGCTTATTTATTGTTTTTTCTCTGTAGGCCTGCATTACTTCCGAAGGAATTGAACTCGTAATGATTTCCAGTACAAGGTCATCATAACATGCTATATTTTGCCAGGATCTAAGACTTTTCAATGCAATCTCGCCACGGGAACAGGAAATATTCTGGCGATGTATGGATTCGCTGCTTCCTATTCCCACCGCGAGAATTTTTTTATAGCTTTCTGCCCACTGAAAGATTTGTTTTTTCCAGATGCAAAAGTCTTTCTCACTGATCATCAGTCGATAATCGCTGAGATAATTTGCAGAAATCATAACAGATGGAATATGATTAAAAAATTTATAGATTTCTCCCTCCAACATGGCCATATTGGAATAATTGTATCTGGAATCCAGCCGGATGATGAACGTTCTGTAATCTTCTTTAATATCAAGGTTTCTTTTTTCCAGAAATTCCTGAAGAAATTCCCGATTAACCGTTTTATTTTCTGTCAGAGCCCGAACTACAGAGTCTTCCTGATTTCTGTTGCCATAGTTCAAAGTATCCAGCTCCTGTTCTTTCAGCAAAAGGCTGGTGATCTTCTGTGCAAGCACTGCATATTTTCTGACTTCATTCGGAATTCCACTGATTCCTATTGCGGCAATAATTTCATGCTTATAAATGAATGGAATGTTTACACCCTTTTGGGTTCCATAGAAACTGTTATCTGTTTCCACTTCTATAATTTCTTTTGTATCTATAACCTTTTTTCCAATCTCATGAAATTCCCCGATTCGTTTTTCATTTGTGCTTGCAAAAATAATACCATCTGTATTTATAAAATTAATATCATGTCCGCATACATCCTTTACCGTATCAACAATTTTCTGTGCCATTCTTTTTGATAAATGAATTGACATATTTCCCCTCTTTTGTTATATAAAATAATTTTATTGTGTTTTTTTCTTATATATTATCACTTATAACATATATCTGTCTAATTTTTTCTGATATACTTTGCTCAACAAAGAAATTAAAAAGCGCTTTTACAAATGGAGGTTTTACATATGAAAGTTGTAGTAGCAATTGATTCTCTTAAAGGAAGTTTAAGTTCGCTGGAAGCAGGATCCGCAATTTCAGAAGGTATCCACCGCGCATGCAATGATGCAGAAGTCATTGTACGTCCGCTGGCAGACGGAGGAGAAGGAACGGTAGAAGCTCTGGCTCTGGGCATGAATGGTAGAATTGAAAAAATCAGAGTTACCGGACCTTTAGGTGAACCTATGGATGCTGTATATGGAATTATTGATGAATCGCACACCGCAATCATTGAAATGTCTGCTGCTGCCGGAATCACATTGGTAGAAGAAGCAGACAGAAATCCATTAAATACAACCACTTTTGGTGTAGGGGAACTGATTCATGATGCAATCAACAAAGGATGCCGAAATTTTATTATCGGTATCGGTGGCAGTGCAACAAATGATGGTGGTATCGGAATGTTACAGGCACTGGGGTACGAATTTCTGGATATCAATGGACAACAGGTGCCTTATGGAGCAAAAGGCTTGCAGCTGATTGAAAAAATTTCAGATACACATGTACTTTCTGAATTAAAAGACTGCCATTTTAAAGTTGCATGCGATGTAACAAATACCCTTTGCGGAGAACAGGGATGCAGTGCTATTTTCGGTCCGCAAAAAGGTGCCACTCCAACAATGATCATGCAGATGGATAAATGGATGGCCTATTATGCCAAACTCACACAGGAAAAATATCCAAAAGCAAACATGAAACAGGCAGGTACCGGTGCCGCCGGCGGATTGGGATTCGCATTTCTTTCCTATACAAATGCAGTTCTTGAATCAGGGATCAAAATTATCCTGGAAGAAACCAGACTTGAAGAATATGTAAAAGATGCCGATATTGTGGTCACCGGGGAAGGACGACTTGACGGACAGACTGTCATGGGCAAAGCACCGATTGGTGTTGCCGAAATTGCAAAAAAACACGCTAAAACTGTACTGGCTTTTTCCGGATGTGTTACAGAAGATGCCGTTCTCTGTAACCAGCACGGTATTGACGCATTTTTCCCAATCCTTCGCACAGTTACAACCTTAAACGAAGCTATGGATCCGGAAAATGCAAGAAAAAATATGATAACTACTGTAGAACAGGTATTCCGCCTGATTCAGGAAATCAAATGATAACTAAGGAGTGAACATACTATGACATACGAATTTACAACGCTTGGTGCCCTCATCGGACTTGTAATTGCAATCATACTGATTATTAAAAAAGTACATCCGGCATACTCTCTTATCATCGGTGCTCTTCTGGGCGGAATCATTGGTGGCGGTGATCTCGCTACTACCGTAGATACTATGATTTCCGGCGCACAGGGCATGATGTCTTCTATTCTGCGAATCCTAACATCCGGTATTCTTGCAGGAGCACTTATCAAGACTGGCTCCGCTGAAAAAATAGCCGACACAATTGTATCAAAATTAGGAAAGCAGCGTGCAGTTGCTGCAATTTCCATTGCAACTATGATCATCTGTTCTGTAGGTGTGTTTGTAGATATCTCTGTCATTACAGTTGCACCAATCGCTATTGCCATCGGACAGAAAGCAAACCTTTCCAAAAGTGGTATTCTCCTTGCCATGATTGGTGGCGGAAAAGCCGGAAATATTATCTCTCCCAACCCGAATACCATCGCTGCCTCCGAAGCTTTTCACGTTAATCTGACTTCGCTGATGGTCAAAAATATCATTCCCGCACTTTGTGCACTGATTGTCACTGTGATTCTTGCAGGAATTCTTTCACACAAAAATGAATCTGAAAATTTTGCAGGTCTGGTATCAGGAGAAAAGAAAGAACTTCCAGGATTCATTCCTGCAATCTGCGGACCTCTTACAGTCATCATTCTCCTTGCATTAAGACCTCTGTGTGGAATTTCCATTGATCCACTCATTGCACTGCCGGTAGGTGGTCTGGTCAGCATTATTGTAACGGGAAAATCAAAAGAAATCATTTCCATTACTGAATTTGGATTGAGCAAAGTTGTCGGTGTTTCCATCCTTCTAATTGGAACCGGAACCCTTGCAGGTATTATCAAAACCTCCGCTTTGCAATATGATATGATCCATCTTCTGGATTTTTTAAATATGCCTACATTTGTTCTGGCACCTCTTTCCGGTATTCTGATGGCAGCAGCAACGGCATCTACTACTTCAGGTGCTACAATCGCATCTCAGACATTTGCAGACACTCTAGTTGGCGCGGGAGTTCCTGCACTCAGTGCAGCAGCAATGATTCATGCTGGTTCAACAGTATTAGACTCTCTTCCTCATGGCTCCTTCTTCCATGCAACAGGCGGTTCTGTGTCAATGGAAATTAAAGACCGTATGAAACTAATTCCATTTGAAGCGATAGTTGGTATTACAAGTACCACCATATCTGTAATACTGTATTTGATTATTGGATAATATAATATTTATTGTACATATCTCCTCAACTCATTGATCAAACTCCACTTATCAACAGATTTTCACACCCAAAAACTCCGGTCACAAATTTCTTCATGACCGGAGTTTTTATTATTCTATAGTTTCTATTTTCACTTTTACATCTGTCTCTATTTCTTCACTTAGGCCATACACAGCATTGGTGATCACCGCTTCACCATTGTTTACAAAAACACTGATCTGGTTCGGGTTCACATATGCCTCAATCTCGAACCCGTCTTTCAGCTCCGGTGTCTCAAATTTCACTCTGTGATCAGGGAATCTTTCAAACAGCCTGCTTCTGTCTGTACAGATTTTATTGCCCTCTCTGGAAATCACATATCCACCGATATTTACTTTATCCCCATCCTTCAGAGAAAAGCTCAGACGATATCCACTTTCATCAGCTTCAGACGGTACAGCAATTGCTCTTGTATATGCCGCCTGAATATTCGGATGAACGCGGAAATAAATATGATTTTCTTTTACTTCCACAACACGCGGAATACACATCATTCCCTGCCATTTTCCCTCTACCGGCTCCGGCATGCGGAGCCATGCTGTCAGGATTCTTCTGCCACTCTCATCCAGAGTGCTCTGCGGTGCATAAAGGTCTGTTCCATAATCAAGGAACTGGTATTTTTCCGGCAGTTTCACATCACAGGTTTCTTTATCAAATGTTACCTGCATGCATACTGTCTGTGCATCGTCTGCCTTACCATCTTTAAACAACTGCATCGGTGAAAAGATCACTACCTGGCTGTTATCCACTTCAAAATAATCCGGGCATTCCCACATCCAGCCGAAGTTTTCTCTGGTTACAGAATTTTCAAATTTCCATTCTTCTCCATCTGTACTTGTGAAGAACAGAAGTTTTCCCTGTTTATCATTGATGGTACTTCCAAGTACCATGTACCATCTGTCCCCGTCTTTCCAGACTTTCGGATCTCTTGTGTGACGTGCATCTCCGATGGATGCATCATGAATGACTGGGATCACCGTCTTTTTGTCTCTGATATTGTCAAAATGAATACCATCCTCAGAAGTGATCATCAGCTGTGCAGATACAAAATGTTCATCCACACATAAATTGATATCCTCCGGATTTTCTGTAAGATAATTTACACCTGTATAATACAGCTGCATTTTACCATCTTTTTCAATCGCGCTTCCGGAAAAACATCCGCTCCGATCATCCGTTTTGCTCGGAAACAGTGCAATTCCCTGTTCCTCCCAGTTCACCAGATCTTTGCTGACAACATGTCCCCAGTGCATCCGTCCCCAGCGCGGCCCATACGGGAAGCACTGGTAAAACAGATGATACATGCCTTTGTAATATATAAAGCCATTCGGGTCATTTATCCAGTAGTCTTTCGGTTTTACATATATTTTCTGCATATTCTGCTCACTTTCTTATTTTTCTAAAAATGGACGAATTACTTCCATTGCTTTTTCTGCTTCTTTGCCCTCTGCATGAATTCTCAGATCAACCGCTTTGGACAGATCCACACTGAATATTCCCATGATTGATTTCGCGTCAATCACATATCTTCCGGAAACAATATCCACATCACAGTCCAGACGTGTCACAGCATTGACAAAATCTTTTACTCTTTCTATTGTTCCTAAAAAAATCTTTACTTCTTTCATTGGCAACGTTTCTCCTATAAATAGTTCATCTCAGTTTCTTTATCAAAGAAATGGATCTTGGATGGCATAAATACAAACTCAATCTCATCCCCCACCTGACTGATCTCGTATTTGGAAACTCTGGCAACTGCCTGACAGCCTCCGAACTGGAAGTACAGGTTGTTTTCATTTCCCATAACTTCTGTATCTGTGATCACGGCTTTCATTTTATTTTCTTTATAAAGTTCCAGATTCTGTGCATCCATTTTGAGATCTTCTCCACGGATACCAAGTGTCATCTCGCCTTCTTTTCCATTCAGTTTCTTAAGGATAGCTTCCGGAAGTACCAATTTATTTCCGTCTTCAAATGTAACTTCATTTCCTTTTAAGGTAACATCAAAGAAGTTCATCTGCGGAGATCCGATAAATCCTGCAACGAATTTGTTTACCGGATGATCGTAGAGTTCCATCGGTTTTCCAACCTGCTGGATCACGCCTTCTTTCATAATGACAATACGATCTGCCATGGTCATGGCCTCGACCTGGTCATGTGTAACATAGATCGTTGTTGCGCCCATTTCACGATGCAGCTTGCTGATCTCAGTTCTCATGCTGACACGAAGCTTTGCATCCAGATTGGACAATGGCTCATCCATCAGAAATACCTTCTGATTCTTTACGATTGCACGTCCCAGTGCCACTCGCTGTCTCTGGCCACCAGAAAGGTTCTTCGGTTTTCTGTAACGAAATTCCTGCAGTCCCAGAATGTCAATTGCCCAGTCTACTTTTTTCTTAATCTGGTCTGCCGGCATCTTCATGTTCTTCAGACCATATCCGATATTTTTTTCTACGGTCATATGCGGATACAGGGCATAGTTCTGGAATACCATCGCAATACCACGGTCTCTCGGTGCCGTCTCGTTCACTCTTTTACCGTCAATGTAGAGATCTCCTTCTGTAATCTCTTCGAATCCAGCGATCATACGAAGTGTCGTGGATTTGCCACAACCGGACGGTCCTACAAATGCGATAAATTCTTTTTCTTCTATATTAAGATTAAAATCGTCTACAGATTTATGTTCTACTCCTGCATATTTTTTTCCGATATGTTTAAATTCGATAAAACTCATAATTGATTAACCCTCCTTGGAACCAGTTGAAGTTACGCCTTCTACGATCTGTTTGGAAAACAGTGCATAAATAATAATAACAGGGATTGTGATCAGTGTGATTACTGCAAGTGTCTGTCCCATTGTTGTATTGTCATTGGATGTGATGGAGTTCAGACCAATCTGTGCGGTCAGAAGATCACTGGATGTAAATACAAGTGACGGCCAGAGATAGTCATTCCATACTCCGAGGAATGTAAATACACTGACAGTTGCAACGACTGTCTTTGACATTGGCAGTACCATGGTAAAGAAATATTTTACCGGGCTGCAGAAATCAAGCTGTGCCGCCTCATAAACATCATCCGGCAGACTCACAAATACCTGTCGGAACAGGAAGATGTTAAATGGATTCACGATCATCGGAAGTACATATCCGATCACGGTATTCAGAAGTCCTGCCTTGGCTATGATCAGGAAATGTATCGTGATAACTGTTTCTGTCGGTACGATCAGAAGCATCATGATGATCAGAAGCCACTGGTCACGGAACGGGAAGTTTATCTTTGCAAGTGCATAGCCTGCAAGTCCGTTTACAATTACACCAAGTACGATCAGCAGTGCCGCATATCCAAGCGTATTGAGCATATAACGAAGGAAATTGGTATCTGTCAGGATCGTAATATAGTTTTCAAAATAATTCCCATTTAAAGCAGGCGGAATAAATGCTGCTATGGAATTCATATCTGCTGTGATCGCTGCATCTGGTTTAAAGGAGTTTGCAAGCATCCAGATGACCGGAAACAGGAAAAATATAGAGAGTACAAGAAGAAAAGCTGCCAGGATCCAGTTAAATGTTTTTTGCTTTTTTGTTAACATGTTTTTTCTCCTCCTTTCCTTTGGTCAGTACATTCTGTATGATCGTCAGTATGACGACAAATATTGTAAATACGATTGCCATTGTAGATGCAAGTCCCATCTCCCAGTTCATTGTACCGGTCTCATAAATATCATATACAAGTGTGTAGGTTGAGTGATCCGGGCCACCACCGGTCATGACCATCGGCTGTACCAGCATTCGGAATGCACCGATCGTAACGGTAATAAATACAAATACACAAAGTGGTTTCAGTTCCGGAAGTGTGATATCTTTGAATTTCTGCCATGCACTTGCATGATCCATCTCAGCTGCTTCATAAAGCGCCGGATTAATATTCTGAAGTCCACCAAGGAAAATGATCATCTGATATCCGACACCCTGCCATACACTCATGACCGCGATAGACGGAAGTGCCTGTTTTGCGCTGTGGATAAACGGCTGCGCGCTGATTCCAAAATGTGCAAGTAATGTATTTAAAATTCCTTCCGGGCTGTAGATATCCATCCAGAGTGTTGATACAACTGCCAGCGACATTACAACCGGAATAAAAAATGCAACTTTGAAATATTTTTTACAATGTGTGACTTTGTTGATCGCAAGTGCCAGAACAAGTGCTCCGATGCACTGACACGGTACAATGATGATTACAAATTTGACTGTGTTCAGGAAAGATTTTACAAATAATTCGTCTTTAAATATGTTTATGTAGTTTTCCAGGCCCACAAAGTGTGTCATATCCGGGTTCAGTGCAAAGTAATCTGTAAAACTGAATACCAGTGTCAGCACCATCGGAAGGAATAAAAACAATGTGAGAAGTACCAGTGCCGGGCCAAAGAAAGCCATTCCTAAGATTGATTCTTTTTTCTTCATTATTTTCTCGTATAACGTTCCAGTTTCGCGTTAATCCTTTCTACAGATTTATCCAGTTCTGTCTGTGCATCTTTTCCGCCCAGTCCGATACTCTCTAATGCCTGCTGGAAAGATGTACTTACCTGTGGATATACAGGAGTTTTTGGTCTCGGGTGTCCGTATTTGCTTAACTGCTGGTAAAGCGCATTATAGTTTTCATCTGTCTGGAATACATCGATCTGTTCAAATGCCTTATATGTAGAAGGAAGTGATTTTGCTTCATTCCAGATTCTCACACCACTTTCCACACCACTCATCCATTTGACCAACTCTGTTGCACCTTCAATATTGTCTGTTTCTGAAGATGCTGCAAATGCCCAGGAGCCTGTCGGTGTATATCTTTCACCATCCCAGTCATCACCAACTACATAAGGTGCAACGCCAAGGTTTACATCCGGATAGTTCTCGTAAATTGTGTTTACTTCCCACGCACCGTCAAATTTGAAGGCTGCTCTTCCACTTTCAAACAGATTCTCGATCGGAGCTTCAGACATGTATTTGTTCTCTACGATCTGGTGGAAATAATTCATAACTTCAACATTCTTTTCTGAATTGAAATATCCATCCACTGTCAGGCCGTCTTCGCTTACCAGGTCACCACCGTTTGCCCAGATAAATGGGGCATAGTAATAAATGCTGGATTCACCTACCGGGAAGGTCATGTCGATCGGATATCCATTCTTCTCATCCATCAGCGGTTTCAGCTTAGCCAGAATATCCATAAATTCTGATGTCGTCCACGGATGGTCTGCATCCGGAACCTCAATTCCGGCTTCTTCAAGGATGTCTTTGTTATAGTAAAGGCCTACGCTGGATTCCATAACTCCGAGTGCATAAAGCTTATCGTTATAAGTACCCTGATCCAGAATGGATTCCAGATATTCGCCTCTTTCTTCGTCTGTCAGATCTGCCAGCGGCTGTATGATGCCATTCTCTGCATAAGCCGCCACATTCGGTCCATCCAGAGTAAGAACGTCCGGCAGACCGCCTGATAATACCGAAGAATTTACCTTGTCCGAATAACCGCCACCGCTGTCATTTCTCGGAATAAATTCGATATCTGCAAAATATTTGCCATTATATTTTTCATTAAAGCTGTCTACACATTCTCTGTAGACCTGTCCTTCTGCAGTATCTTCGATACTGTGTACCCATATGGAAAGATACTGTTCTCCTTCATCATATCCTTCTACATCGCCGGGCTTTACTTCCTTTTTCTGACAACCGGTAAGACTGACTGCCATAGCCAGACCGGCAAGAAGAATCAGTTTTATTTTCTTCATGTGCTCCTCCTTTTCCCTGTGTTCGCTCTGTGTTACCGGTAAAGTAACCGGTTACTTTATGATTTGATAATACCATCCAAATATCATTTCGTCAAGTATTCTATTGTTTTTCATTGATATATACAAATTCTTTCTTTTTAATTTGTTAATATTTTACATAACCGGTTACTTAACCAATTCTGTTACTGGTTATCCTTGTTCTGTTTCTGATTTTCTGTTATACTTCTTTTAGATAGCTTACAAATATCGAAGATATTTAAATTTTATAAATTTTTTTATTGAAAGGACTTTCATATGGGGAAAAAGAATATAACCTTCAATGATATTGCAAAATATACTGGTTTTTCCAAAACAACTGTTTCCAGATATTTCAATAATCCGGACTCCCTTACCCTGGAAAATCAGCAGATCATCGCAGATGCTCTTGAGAAATTAAACTATAAAGAAAATAAAGTTGCGAGGATTCTCGCAAACGGAAAGACAGAATTTATCGGGGTTATTATCCCAAACCTTTATCTACATTATTATTCAGAAATTCTGAGTCAAATACTAAAGACCTATGAAACCTACGGATACAAATTTCTCGTTTTTACAGGGGATGATCACGAAACAACTGAACGAAATTATATCCAGGAGCTCCTTGCCTATAAAATTGAAGGAATGATCATTCTCAGCCACACAATCCCTTCACGTGAACTTGCCAACTACCCTATCCCGATCGTTACGATCGAACGTGAAGATCAATATGTCAGCAGCGTCAATACCGATAACTATATGGGTGGAATTCAGGCCACCAGTCTTCTTGTCAAAACAGGAGCTGACGTACTTATTCATATTAATGCAGACCTTTCACCGCAGGTTCCTTCTTATGGACGTATCAGAGGTTTTTCAGATATCTGTAAAGAATATCAGCTTCCTCACGAACTGATTCTTACGGATACTGGTCATACCTATGAAGAAACATCTCGCATCCTCAGGGAACTTCTCGAGGATATTGACAGAAAATACCCGGATAAAGTCAAGGGAATTTTCCTCCCAAACGACACCTTTGCCAATATCATGCTCAATCACCTTATTCAAAAATACGGTTCTCTGCCTGATGATTATAAACTCATAGGTTTCGATGATTCTCCGGTTTCAAGAGAGGCAATCGTCCCAATCAGTACCGTTGGACAGCAAATTGAGAAAATTGCTGTTACCGCCGTTGAAATCCTGAATGCTCAGATTACAGATCGTCACAAAAGAAAACCAGAACTTTCTTCTGAACCAGTACACAAAATAATACCTCCTATTCTAATCAACCGCGAAACTACAAAACTGGCACAATAAATTACAGAATCATAAAAACTCCAGTCACAACATGATATGATTGGAGTTTTATTTATATTTTTATAATTCACATATCTTTTTCCATATTTCCTCATTGACCGGAATTCCGTTTTTGATATTCTGCTGTCGGCGAAGCAGCGTTCCCTGCCCCGGATAGCGAACGGCGCGTCCCTCTTTTTCCGGTACAGAATCCTGGATATCTTTCAGCGTCTCTTCCAGTATTTTCTGTGCTTTTTCTGGATCCTGATTCAGAACTTCCGGACGGATTACAATAAATACCTGTGTCAGACCATATTCGGACTCGCATTCTTTTCCTACTTTTGTCACGGTCCTGCCAAGGGTCAGCATACCACCGATCAGATCCAGAACGATTGAAAGACCTGATCCTTTCCAGTAACCGATCGGAACGACTCTTCGTGTCTTCTCAATAGCAGCCGGATCACAGGTCAGATTGCCTTCCTCATCGTAACCACCCGGATATGGAAGCTGTTCGCCGTTCTGTCTGCATACAGAAAGCTTGCCGTAAGAATACTGTGCCATCGCCGTATCAACAACTACGTGATTTCCATTCTGATCCGGTACTGCCAGAACGAATGGATTGTTTCCGATCCTGCCATCCACAGCACCCCAGGCCGGCATATTCGGGCAGGTATTTGTCCAGCAGATACCGATGCAGCCTGCTTCTGCAGCCTGCCAGCCATAAGCACCGCCACGCATCCAGTGATTAGTATTGGACATTGCAACCATACCGATTCCATGTTCTTTGGCCAGCTCAATACTTCTGTCCATCGCCATCTTTGCATTGAGAT
Source organism: uncultured Blautia sp. (assembly GCA_934378195.1). Lineage (GTDB taxonomy): Bacteria > Bacillota > Clostridia > Lachnospirales > Lachnospiraceae > Blautia_A. Next base: position 19,797 of record CAKRPO010000022.1, on the reverse strand, counting down.
TTCCCATTCCAAGATGTCCGTCCCAACGTTCCACTGCGCCGAATCCGGTGATTTTTTCCGGCACTGCATCGACATCAATGTAGCCTTTTTTGATATATTCGATCACTCTTGGAAAACGCTGGTAGCCATGAGAATATACTCCATCCAAAGAAGAATCGGCAAAATTCTTCGCCGATTCCTCTGCACGTTTCTCATCGAAACCATTTTTCACAAGAATGCTCTGTAACTTTTCTTTCATTTCTTCGTAGAAAATTCGCATCGCACATTCCTGCCTTTTTATTTTGTGGGAGATATTTATCGTATCTGTAAACAGTACTTATTTTACATTAAACCAGTCCCATGTCAACCAGAACTTTGTGAAGTTTTTCTTTCTCTTCCGGTGTCAGCTCGCCGATTGGAGACAGGCATTTTCCTACCGGAATTCCCTCCTGTACAAGTCCTTCTTTGATAACAGCCGGGAAAGTACCCATACCGCATGCAATACGGAGCGGAGCCAGTTTAAACTGTGCGTCCAGAGATCCTTTGAGATCACCTTCCATGTATTTATCATAAATGTCAGCAGCAATACGTGGAGCTACATTCGCACAGGATGCGATTGCACCTGTTGCACCATAGCAAAGAGCTGCATGAATCAGAGTATCTCTTCCCATCAGTACGTGGAAATTATCATTATCTCTTGTCAGACGAATATACTCTGCTGCATTTGTCATATCACCGGTGCTGTCCTTTACTGCAACGATATTGTCAATTTCAGCCAGTCTTGCAACAGTAGCCGGTGTGATGGTTACGTTTGTCTTCGGCTTATTGTTATAAAGAATGATCGGAAGTGATGTACTCTCTGCAATTTCTTTATAGTATGCGTACAGTTCGTCCTGTGTCTGGGATACAAACATTGGTGTCAGTACGGAAACTGCAATAGGTAAGTCCAAAGGTAAAGAAACTTACACCGATCAGAACAATCAGAATCTGCAGGAGCCTTTTTCCAAATTGTTTTTTTGACATTGTTTCTCCTTCCTACATTATAGAGGTTTTGTCACTGTTCACTTCGTTCACAGTATCAGCGATTTTAACCAGATCTGATTCAATTGTAAAAATGGCAAGGGGGAAATTCGCGTCCTCGATATACGACGCAAAAAAGTGCAGAAAAAAACATCCGTAAACAAAATAGTACGGACGTTTGCACACAAAAAAACAATGCTTCCTATCTACCGTAAGAATCATATCTTATCATTTGTAAGCAGGTCTCCTGACTTAAGATCCTCGCTCCAGAACTCCTTCCCAGACTGACTGCTGTCTGTCCAGTGGATATTATGTTCTGCAACTCCCTATCACAGTGACGGGATCGTACCGGATTTACACCGGTTTCCCTTTTAATCCATATGCAAAGTATCGCACAGGAACTCACAAAGGCTGGTTCAAAACCAACAAATGTTATTTATTTACAACTTTATAATATATTACATTTTTTCCCATGTCCAGAAATGTTTTTTTGCAGATTGTATTTTTTATATACAAAACTTCATGGCACAAAAATACTATCTTCCAAACCAGCCACTTGCTTTGCGTGGCCAGGTAGGGTGCGCGAGGGGAGAGCGGCCTTCGCAACTGTGAGCGCCCTCCCCTCGCATAAGGTTTTCAAATTGCCAAATCACTGGCGGGCAACGGGGCAGTTCCCCGTCATGCATTACGGAAACGGCTCAGGAACTCTTTCGTCATTTCTTTCTGAGGATCTTCAAAAATCTGCTGGGAGGTGCCTTCTTCTACAATAACACCATCGCCCATGAAAATCACGTGTTTGGCCACATCTCTGGCGAATGCCATCTCATGTGTGACGATGATCATGGTCAGACCATCTTTGGCAAGTGTTCGCATAACTTCCAGAACTTCCCCAACCATCTGTGGGTCCAGTGCGGAAGTCGGCTCATCAAAAAGCAGGATTTCCGGCTCCATCGCAAGAGCTCTCGCGATCGCAACCCTCTGCTTCTGTCCACCGGAAAGCTGTTTCGGCTTTGCATTGATATACGGTGCCATGCCTACCTTTTCCAGATACATCATGGCATTTTTGTGTGCCTCTTCTTTACTTTTCTTCAGGACTTTTTCCTGTCCGACCGTGCAATTTTTGAGAACGGTCATATTATTAAAAAGATTAAAGTTCTGGAACACCATACCAACTTTAGAGCGGTACTCCGGGACATTCACATGTTTGTCCATGATGTTTGTTCCATGGTATCGGATCTCACCGGATGACGGTGTCTCCAGAAGATTCATGCAGCGCAGCAACGTGGATTTACCGGAACCGGAAGGTCCGATGATACATGTCACATCCTTTGGCTTTACAGAGAAATCGATATCTTTCAAAATCTCGTTGTTTCCGAAGGATTTTCCCAGATGCTGTACTTCCAGGATCGTTTCACTCATTCTCTGCTGTCCTTCCTTTCCTTATAAGAATACATACCGCTGGTATGAGTCAGGGTATCTGCGGTCGCCAGATCGTAATTATCCGGTCCATCCATCTTGTGCTCGAGCACACGCAGGATTCTGGAACAGGTGAATGTCATGATGAAATAAATGACCATAGCGATCGTGAAGGACTCAAAATATGTATACAGTGCACCTGCCACACCCTTTGTCGTATAAAAAAGTTCTACGGTACCAATGATAGAAAGTACACAGGTATCTTTGATGTTGATGATCAGGTTGTTGCCAATCTGCGGCATGATATTGCGCAGCGCCTGCGGAAGGATGACATTAATCATCGTCTGTACATGTGTCATACCGATTGCCTTGGCACCTTCTGTCTGACCTGGATCGATCGAAAGGATACCACCGCGGACAGTCTCCGCCATATATGCACCTGTATTGATTGATACAATAAAGATCGCGGCAAACCACATGGACATATTGATGTTGAACAGGTATGCACTACCGAAGTAGATAAACATCGCCTGTGCCATCATAGGAGTTCCACGGAAGAACTCCACATAGCAGGCCATAATGAATTTGACAACTTTAATAATTACTTTTTTGGCAGTGGAATCATTGCGGTCCACCGGGATCGTCTGCACAATACCTACGAGAAAACCGATGATACAGCCAAAAAGTGTTCCAACCAGTGCCAGCCACATGCTGACTCCGGCACCCTTCGCAAAAGAAGGGCCATATTGCTGAAGAAGATAGATGATTCTTCCTCCAAAACTCTCAGGCAGCATTTTGCTCCTCCTTTATGACTCGGAAAGCGGCTGTACAGAAATTGCCTCATCCATCATCTTATTATAATCATCTTCTGTCATTTCACTTAATACACCGTTGATAGCGTCTTTGAGTTCATCGTTGCCTTTCTGGAGAGAAATACCGATGTTGATGTCTTCATCAGATACTTCAAATGCACCATCTGTACCTGTGAAATCAAGAAGTTTGAAATCCGGATAAGCTACGCATGCTGCTTTTCCTGTAGGCATATCTGTTACAACAGCATCGCATTTACCAGATTCAAGGGCTACCAGCATAGCCGGTGCACTTTCCTGTGCAGGCAGGATATTTCCATCCGGAATCTGCGGCAGACAGGAATCATACCAGATCGTATTCTGCTGGGAAGTAACGGTTGCTCCCTTGAGGTCTTCTACACTTGCTGCGTCTTTATAGTCTCCATCCTCTTTTACCAGAGTGATGATAGATGCATAGTAATATGGATCTGTGAAATCAACCATCTGCTGACGTTCTTTGGTGATGGACTGTCCTGCGATAACACAGTCAACCTGTCCGGACTGCACTGCCGGTACCAGGGAATCCCAGTCAAGCTTCACGATCTCAAGGTCATAACCAAGTTCATCTGCGATCTTCTTAGCCATCATAACATCATAGCCATATGCATAATCGGAACTTCCGGAAATCTGTACGGCTCCGTTGGAATCATCCGGCTGTGTCCAGTTGTATGGTGCATATCCACATTCCATTGCGACTTTCAAAGTTTTCTTATCATCCGCACTGACACTCTGTACTCCCACGATACCACAAGTCATAGATGCTGCTACTGCAGCAACTGTCAACATTCTCCACATTTTACTCTTTCTCATTTTCGTTTCCTCCTGACGTTCAAATAAAAAAAAGAGCGCACGAAACTATCAAGTGCTCCGTTGCGCTTTACGCCATATTAATACTTTTTCAGCCAAAAGTCAAGTCAAATGCAAAACCTTTTCTTTTTTGAGAAAAAGAAAAACGGCAGTTTTTACACCACCGTTTTTATAAATACATTTTTCTAAAAATTATGACGGTCTTCTTACAGAAAGAATTGTTCTGTAAGTAGCATCGTTACTGATCTTGATACCATCTCTGGAGTTGGATGCATGTACAATCTGTCCGTTACCCATATAGATTGCAACATGTCCACCGTAGCAGATCAGGTCACCCGGCTGAGCATCTGCATAAGAAACTTCTGTTCCCCAGTTCTGCTGCTCATAAGATGTTCTCGGGAGGCTGTATCCAAACTGTGCATAGACACTCTGTGTGAATCCAGAGCAGTCAGCACCGCTTGTAAGGCTTGTGCCGCCCCATACATATGGGTTGCCAACAAACTGTGTAGCATAATCTACGATTGAAGATCCTGAGCCGCTGGATGAGCTTGAAGAACTGGATGAGCTGCTGGAAGAATCTACTGTATCAGGATCAACTGTATTGTCGCTGTCGATCACATTGCCATACTCATCATATTCTACGTCGTCACTGCTGCTGTCACTGGAAGTATCTTCACTCGGTTCTACTTCGTTTCCGTCTTCATCATATACGGTATCGCCGTTTTCTGCTGCTTCATCAGCATCTACTTCATTTCCGTCCTCATCGTATACTGTCTGATCTTCCTGTTCCTGCTGTGCTGCTTCTTCTTCAGCTGCAGCAGCGGCTGCGGCTGCCTCAGCTTCTGCCTGGCGTCTTGCTTCTTCTTCAGCTGCAATACGCTCTGCTTCAAGCTGCTCGATCTCTGCCTGCTGTTCCTGGATCAGGTTTGCATACTCGTTAGCCATCTCCTGTGCATAAGCGATTTCATTATCACAGTCTGCGGAGTTTGCTTTCTTTGTATCGATCTGATTCTGAAGGTCTACTGACTGAGCTTCATATTCCTGCTTCATACCTTCAAGTTCAGCTTTTTCCTGCTCATACTGATTTCCAAGGTTTGTTACCTGTGTAATTGTATTTGCGTATTTCTCAAGGCTCTGTCTGTCATAATCATACATCTTCTGAGTATACTCAGCTTTTGTAAGAAGTTCAGAAAGATTATCTGCACTCATCATCATCTGGAACCATGCTTCATTTCCACCTTTTTCGTACAGATACTGGATACGCTGTTTCATAGCTGCGTACTGTTTGTCCTTAGCATTCTGTGCTTTCTGCAGGTCAGCCTGTGTCTGCTGGATATCTGCTTCTTTATTACTAATGTCCCCTTCCAGGGTCTGAATGGAAACCATGACATTTACAAGATTTGCATCGAGAGAATTGATCTCATCCTGTAACTGCTGCTTAGCGGAGTAGAGCTGATCGATCTGTGCATATGTAGCATCAAGCTGTGCGCTTGTAGCTGCCTGCTCCTCTCTCAGTTCATCTTCTCTTGACGCGCTTACACTGACAACCTGAGATGCTGTCATCATTAATGCTAACGTCAGGCAAACAATTCTTTTTTTCATGTTTCTCACCTCATAATCTTTTTAACTCTATTTCGTAATATTTATGAAATATCTTTCTCAAGTTCTTTTACATATTAACACAAGCTTCTTTTGATTGCAAGAGGAAATCGTTAAAAAGTTTAATATTTTGTAACATTTGTTAAAAACTCCGCAAAAGAAAGGAGAAGCTTCGGTATATTGAAACTTCTCCGTAATATTTCATTCTTATTTAATTTCTGTTTTTCTCTTTAGAATCCAAACAGTTCTTTCAGGATCACATCCGCGGTCTTGCTCTTGAATCTCTCCGGATCGGACAGTGTACTGTTCCATCTCAGATAGTTTCCTCGACGGATATAGTTACCACAGGATGTACGATATTCATATTTCTTGTATCCTGCATATCTGGACATATATTTGTTTGCCAGTGCCACTGCCTGGCTGTCATAATCACCACCAGGTGTACAGGTACCGGAAATCTGAACGCCTGCATTCGGTGTGGAATGAACGATTACCGCACTCTTATCGGAACACTGTCCCAGAATGATCCATGTATGTCCGCCATCGTAACCGATATCTCCCGGATACACCTTCCATCCTGTCTTGGATAAATAATTCTGCGTTACAGTAGAACCCCATCCATAGCCTTTATACAGGGCTCCAATCTCACCGGATACACAGGTACTGTATTTACGCAGCGTCTGATAAGTTGTCCATCCGACAAATCCTGAACAATCCAGACCTTTTGCCTCATTTGCAGCACTTAAATCATTGTAGTTTCTATAATTATAACTGCTGCTCTGGCTGAGATAAAAACTCTGCCACTTGGAACTTACTCCAAGTCTTACAGAATCATCGTAACCATGTCCGCCGCCCCACATATAAAGCGCCTGGCCAACTGGTTTCAATGCACCTGCAAGGAAATTCTTGATTGTTCTTGTACCTGTCTGTGCTGCCGGTTTCGGATCACCCGCAAAATAAGCAGGATTTGCACTGTTGGAATTGGAATTTACCGGTTTGGAGCTTGTCAAAACACCAGATGAATTGAACGTACAGATTTTTCCATCAATCGTTCTGGATGTATTTGAAATCATCTTCAGTGTACTTGTATCAAAATAATATTTGTTTCCGCCGGATGTTGCCCAGCCGCCAGTAGCGATACCTGTACTGGTGTTGAAATAGTATGTTGCGCTCCCTACCTTCTTGATTCCTTTATACATAACACCATTGCCGTCAAAATATCTTCTCTTTCCCTGTGCGGACTTCGTCCAGCCGGTAACCATAGCTCCGGAAGAAGAAAAATATCTTGTTTCATTGTTGGTCGTTACAAAACCCTTGGTCATAACACCGGAACTGGGATTAAAATAGTAATAACGGCCTCCTACTTTATTCAGTCCCATTAACATTTTTCCATTGCTGGAAAAATACCATTTCTGTTTCTTGTCATTCTGCATCCAGCCTTTTACCATTGTGTGATCTGTCGTGCTGAAATAGCGGACAACCTTGCCGCCGCCACCTCTGACAAATCCAGTCCTGGCACATCCTGTCCTGAGATCAAAATAGTAATACTTACCGCCTACTTTTTTCATGCCGGTATACATAACGCCTGAAGTCGGATTAAAATAACGTCTTACGTTGAAGCCGCCCTTCCAGCCTTTCAGCATGACTCCGGTTTTCGTATTAAAGCAGTATTTCTTTCCATTAAGGGTCAGCCAGCCTTTTACCGGCTTTCCATTCTTATAATAGTAGGTCTTTCCGCTTATTGTCCGGAATCCTGTCGTGGCAGCCTGTGTATCTACAGTCGTTGACTGAAATGCAAAGCCCGCTGCAAAAAGCATTACTCCTAAGAAAATGGCAACGATCCATGACTTTTTGCATACCTTTCCCATACATCTAACCTCTTTCTACGAACATTTATTCATATTTTTTACAATCTTGTTACAATAGTATGTAGGTATTATATCGCATGTTTGTAATTGCGTCAACAAAAAAGTAAAATCTGCCATTTTTCTTCTATTTGCATATACAAAAAAAGAACAGAGCCTGATGCCCTGTCCTCTTTTATTTTACAATTTCATTTCATTTATTACAGAAGATGTTTTCTCAGTTCTGCTCCATCCAGAGCACTTAAATAAGCCGGAGCCACATCAAATACAGTCTTGCATCCCTTCTGTCCTTCCTGGCTCATGCGATATGCAGCTCTTGCATATGCAACGATCACGGAAGATGTGAATTCCGGGTTGGAATCCAGTTTCAGGCTGTATTCGATCACATGGCTGTTCTCATCATTCCAGCCTGTCTTACCTGTGCGGATCACAAATCCACCGTGCGGGATTCCGCTGTGATCACGTTTCAGCTCTTCTTCAGAAATGAAATGTACAGTAGTGTCATATTCATCAAAGTAGTTCGGCATAGTCTTGATCTCGTTTTCGATACGTGCAAGATCTGCGCCTTCTTCTGCAACTACGAAGCACTCTCTTGTGTGTTTCTGTCTGGTTGTCAGTTCCGGATTTTCTCCGTTACGAACAGCTTCCAGTGCAGCTTCTACCGGAATCGTATACTGTTTGCCATCTTTGACTCCATCGATTCTGCGGATCGCATCAGAATGTCCCTGGCTTACACCTTTGCCCCAGAATGTATAATCTTTACCATTGGTAAGAATAGCGTTTGCATACATTCTGTTCAGGGAGAACATTCCCGGGTCCCAGCCTACAGAGATGATTCCTACATGACCATTCTCAGATGCTGCTTTGTCAACATTTGCAAAATGCTCCGGCACTCTGGCATGTGTATCAAAACTGTCTACAACATTGAACCACTGTGCGTATTTCGGTGTCTGAGCCGGCAGATCTGTAGCACTTCCGCCGCAAAGAATCATAACATCGATCTTATCTTTCATCTTTTCTGCTTCATCTACATGATAAACAGAAGCAGTCTCTGTAAGGATCTTGACTGTTGCAGGATCACGACGTGTGAACACTGCTACCAGTTCCATATCCGGATTGTGCTTGATCGCACACTCTACGCCTCTTCCAAGGTTACCATATCCTAAAATACCAATACGAATACTCATTGTGATTTCCTCCTGTTATTAACTTCCATTCAAGTGTATCGTTCTTTGCCACTACATTGCTTTAGCACGACAACACACCCATTATGATAATATCACAATTGTAAATTGTCAATTTTTTTAGAAAACTTTTTTGAAATAAATTACCAATTACAAGATCATAAAATCAACAGCAGAACATTCCACCCGGGCAACAGAGATTGCATGCCAGGTTGGCAAGACAGAGCTTCATACAGTAATCACTGCCGTCCGAAGGCATGCCGCCAAACGGATTCTGCTGTTCCTGATACCAGGTGCCGCCACCTTCCAGTCTCTGAAGCAGCATCCGGTACTGCATATTGTCCGGCTCTATGTTAACCGCGCTCCGTGCATCATTCAATGCATTCACATTATTACCCAGTCCCATATTGGCCATTGCAGACAGGTAATACCACTGACCGTTTTTCTGCTGCAGCGCAGAAAGTACATTCATTGCCTCTCTGTAATGTCCGCTGTTGATATAGTTTGCCGCTGCCTGTCGGCGTACAGCCTCTTCATCCTGATACGTATTCTGACTCTGACTTCCAAAACCGCCAAAGCCACCATAGGAACCATAGCTTCCTGAAGAACCATATTCTTTTTCCTTCATGATCTGTTCATATGCCTGCTGTACTTCTTTAAATTTTTCTTCTGCCTGTGCCTTATTCGGATTGTTGATATTGGCATCCGGATGATATTTACGGCTCAGTTTACGGTAAGCCTTCTTGATTTCTTCATCGGATGCATTTCTGTCAACACCCAGCACACTGTATGGATCAAACATCTTCTTTCTCCTGCTCTTTCCTGCGCTTTGCCGATACTGCCTCAAATCTGCACCATACTCCGGAGTACAGAATATTCCGCAGGATATCTGTATACTTAATAATAGGAAGTTTCTCAAATTCCCGACAGGTTTCTGCCATCATCATCAGCAGCATACTCCTGACCCTGTCATCAAACCCTTTTATTATATAATCTCTGGCAAAAGGATTGTAATTTCCTTTTTTTATGTCCTCTTCTACATCATCATACGCATCCATCAGATAGATAAATTTCCCAAGATAGAATCCCATCCGCCGAAGAGTCGGTTCCCATACATCTTCTCTGTATGCAAAGATCTCTGCCATGATCCGTCCGAAACAGCCGGACACCCGGTCCACATCGGTCTCATTTACTTTCTCCATCTCAGATAATTCGTTGAGACAGGAGACGATCGTATCGATCTTGGCTTTCCAGTGCTGCTCACTCTTCTTTTCCTTGCTCTCCAGAAGTTTACCATAAGCAAGGCTCAAAAGCTTCCGCTCATCGTTCCAGTCATCTTTGCATTTGTAATAGGTCAGAAAAATATTCATATCTGCACCATATTCTGTTATGGCATTCTTGCGTACCTGCTGCTTTCGTACCGGATGTACAATGCATCTGGTCGTTCCCTTCCGGGTCGGCGGTTCATATAATGCACTCAGCAGAACGATTACAAACGTCATATCATAACTCAGCGTGATCTGTCCGGATATCCCGTAGTGCTCTCTGAGCTCCCGGCACAGTCCGCAGTAAAAAGAACGGTACAGATCAAAATCTTTGAATTTAATCTCCGGTTTATTCATGACTACATATCCAAACATATTTCTACCTCATCTTCGCTCTGTGTCAATTTCCCGTCGCAGTCAGTCAGCTTCTCTTGATAAATTTTGTATGACACTTCGGACATTCGATCTCAATCTTGCCTTTTCCTTTCGGAATACGGATCTTCTGACCACATCCCGGACAGGAATAGATATGATGTGTCTTGCGCTGGTTCATCATACTTTTTTCCCTGTTAAAACGCTGTCTGAACTTCGCTGTTGCAACAAGATATTTCTCATTTTCTGCATATCTCTTCTGAATGTCCCTGGAAAGCATACGATAATATGTATACAGAAGTACCAAAAGCCCTATCGTATCAAATAAAGCGCCGATCCGGTTGCCACCAGGGAAAAATATGGAAATGATGATCGCCACCAGAGCAACACCCATCGTAAAACGTGCAAACGCATCAACTCCATAACGTCCCTGCATAAATTTATTTAATTTGTCTTTCATTTAAGCCCTTCTTTCTGCTATATCACTACTTTTCGTCACATACCTGGAAAATATAGAATTTCAGATAATAAGATTCATCGGATGCCCAGAGGATCGGATGATCCGGCGCCTGTGTACGGTATTCCACCTGACGAAGTCTCTTATGTGCACTTCTGGCTGCCTGTGCGATCGTCCTGGTAAACAGTTCATACTCCATAAAGTGGGAGCAGGAACAGGTTGCCAGGAAACCACCGTCCTTGACAAGCTTCAGGCCGCGCAGATTGATCTCTCTGTAGCCTTTGACTGCGTTTTTGACGGAACTGCGGGATTTCGTGAATGCAGGAGGATCCAGAATCACCACGTCATATTTTTCTCCTTCCTCTTCAAGCTTCGGAAGAAGCTCAAATACATCTTCACAGATAAACTTTACTTTACCATCCAGTCCGTTTAACTTTGCATTCTTTGTTGCCTGATCGACTGCCAGCTGAGAAGCATCTACACCAGTAACTTCTCTGGCTCCTGCAATACCGGCATTCAGAGCAAAGGAGCCTGTATGGGTAAAGCAGTCCAGGACTCTGGCATCTTTACAGAGTTTTTGTATCGCAAGACGGTTGTATTTCTGATCCAGGAAAAATCCTGTCTTCTGTCCGTCTTTAATATCTACTTCATATTTTACGCCATTTTCCACGATTTCAACCAATGTCGGAAATTCCGGTCCGATGAAGCCCTTGTAAAGCTCCATGCCTTCCTGCTTACGAACCTTGGCATCGCTTCTCTCATAAATTCCGCGGATCTCGATACCGTCCTCTGCCAGAACCTTACGAAGCTGCTCCAGGATCGTATTCTTCAGACGGTCGATTCCCAGTGCGAGTGACTGCACGACCAGGACATCTTCAAACTTATCCACGACAAGTCCCGGCAGGAAATCTGCCTCTCCAAAGATCAGACGACAGCTGGAAGTATCGGTTACTTTCTTGCGGTATTCCCATGCATCGCGGACACGTTTCTCCAGAAATCTATCATCAATCTTCTGGTTCTCATCTCTTGTCAACAGACGGATCGTAATCTTGGAGTTGGTATTGATAAATCCTCTTCCCAGCGGATAACCGTCAAAATCATGGATCAGAACGATATCTCCATTGACAAAGCTTCCCATGATCGTAGCAATTTCGTTGTCAAACACCCACATTCCGCCAGATTTCAGAAGGCGTCCTTCTCCTTTTTTCAGTGTGACCACTGCAAGACTCATATTTTTTCCCCTTTCGGATGATTCTCTTTTGATTTTCTTTTACTTTCAAAGATAAAAACTTCTTATATTCTAGCACAGAATGCTTCGGATTTCCAGTTTTTCATGGGGACTTCCCATGTGCCCGTCAATTTATATTGACATTTTTAACTCAGGATTGGTATCCTGAAGCCTTTCGTTACATTGATATGTAAGAGAAATGCAAAGGGGACTTAAAGCCAGTCCCCTCTGCACACCCCTGGGCTGGATGTTTGACGGAAATTTAATCTTATGGAGAAATCTTTGAAAATTTCTCCTGGTGTTTCAGGTCGGAAGATTTTCGTATGAATAATATTGCATAAAAAATGCCGGGATTCTTCTCTCTCATATGGAGAAGATATCCCGGTATTTTGTCATTCTATGGGTTGGGTTGAACTATGCATCTAGCATGTGCAGTCTGAGTCAGATCTTATCTGTCTGTATCTTAATAAGCTTCTTCTGTGCTTTCTTCAGCAGGTGCTTCTGAACCATCCTGCTCTGTGCCTTCTTCTGCTGCAGCTTCTGTATCATCTGTTGTGGTTGCTTCTCCGTAAAGATTAGCAAAGAACTTCATTGTATCATCATACAGTTTCTGTCTTGTTTCAGCATCTACATTTACAAGAATATCATCTTCTGCGATATCTGCATCAATGCTGAAAACAGCTTTCATGTCTTTGTCAAGTACATTCAGCTCTGCAGACATGTATTTGTCTGTATCAGACGGTACATAAGAAGCACCGGCATCATTTAATACCTTAATGTAATCTTCAAGAACTTTCTTGCTGAGTTTGGTTCCGACTTCTGTATCCAGAGTTACCGGAAGTTCTGTCACATCTGCAACAACACTCTGAAGAGTCGCAAGGTCACCTTCATATTCGCCCTTGCAGAACTGCTGTGCCTGCTGGAATTTGACTTTGCCTTCTTCTGTCAGGGAGTCTGTATTTAAGGTATCCTCTGTGGAAGCTTCTTCGCCTGTGCTTTCGTCTGTTCCCTCTGTGGTACTTTCGGTGTCTTCTCCGGTACTTTCATCGGTAGCTTCATCGGTGCCTTCTGTACTTCCGTCTTCGGTTGCTTCCGGAATCTGATCTGTGCTTCCGTCTGTATTACCATCTTCTGTATTGTCAGGAGTTTCTTCCGGAACTTCCTCTGGAGTTTCTTCTGTATCGCCATCTGTGCTTCCGTCTACCGTTCCATCTTCTGTTGCATCTGGAATCAGCTCCGGTATATCCGATTCGTTGCTGCTGCCGCCATTGGTATCTGCTCCGGTTTCCTCTGCAAGACCCGGATCCTCTGTAGATGTTTCCTTAATATCTCCGCCCAGCGCACCACTGTCTACATTCTCAGTAATATCATCGCCTGTACCTTCATCTGCAACGTCACTCTCGATCGGAGTAGGTGTTGGCTGGCCATTTTCCTGTGCTTTACTCTGCTCCAGGTTCTGCTGGATATTCTCCAGTGTCTTCTTCATTTCCTGGATATCGTAATTCTGCTGTGCAATCTGCTGCAGAAGGGATACGATCGTGTCAAGCTCATCCTGGCTCAGTGTCACGCCATTCTGTACTGCGATGTTATTTACGATATTGTAAATTTCATCCGCATTCTGGATATTATCTCCAATGATCTGCATCTTGGCCTGGTTGATGATATTTGTCGCGTTGTCCTGACCTACCTGCTGAGCTACATCACCGGTAACAACTACTTCCTTGGCAGCCAGATCTTTCTTTGTGGAATCCAGTTCCTGTCCACTTGCAGATTCATATGCTTTCATGACACCGGTCAGTGCTCCTGTACCGGATACCTCATACGGGCATGCTGCAACGACTTCACAGTTGGTTACACCTGCTGTGGAAAGTGCTGTTGCGATCATATTGCATGTTACATAATTCAGGTTGGCTGTACGAACCTTGATTCCGCCGGACTGCGTTGGTTTCACATAAGCACAGCTCAAAGTTCTTGTTCCGATCTGCTCACTCGGAATATATTTACCAAGAAGGTTATGCTCATCCTGATTGTTTACCGTAATAACCTGCACCTGGCTGGCATCTGCCTTAAAATAATTCATCATGGTATTCTTCTGGGCATCTGTAAGGTCTGCTCCAAGTGTAACAACCTTGGTTCCGTCTGCCATTACCGGCATTGGAGCGGTGACTGCAAGACACATACTGCAAAGCATTGCAACAATAACACTTCTTTTTTTCATAGTTTCATCCTCCATTATACATTCCGTCAGTAGCTGTATTCCGGCTGACGGACCGTTTGCTCTCATTTGATAGATGCATTATATCACAGATTTCTTCATATTTGTATTTTTTATTTTATGATACCACCTCTAAAAACACCCTGATCGTTCCACCGCACACCAGTCCCTCTTCTTCTGCCTGGGAAGCTGTCATATCGACTGTAAAGATCTGGCCTTTTGCGTGCTCTTCATGGAGCATGCGCAGGCAGAGATGCTGTACTTCACTCTCCATGCAGCCACCTCCGATCGTGCCGATGATTCTTCCGTCTTCCAGCACCAGCATCTTGGTTCCGATCTCCCGTGGAGCTGAGCCGCGTCTTGATATGATCGTCGCGAGTGCCCGCTTCATCCCCGGTTCGCTTTTTCCTGTCAGATATCCCATAAGCTCCGAATCATAGCCACTTGTTTTCTTTATATGATTCTTTTCCCTGATCAGCTCTGAAACAATCGAGACTGCGATCTCCTCCGGTGTCTCTGCATTGATCGGAAGACCTACCGGCGTATGGATCTCATCCAGGGCTTTTCGGTCAAAACCGTCTTCTGCCATCTGTTTCTTAAGGAGCGCTGACCGGCCTCTGCTTGCCATCATTCCAACATAGGCATACGTTTTTTTCAAAATTGCCTCCAGACATTCTCTGTCGTAACGGTGTCCTCTGGTCACAACCAGGAAATATGTGTCTTCACTTCCCGGAATCTGTTTCAGTGCATCTTCAAAATTATCACAGATCACACGATCGGCACCGGCACGCCTCGCCTCTCCTGCGAAGCTTACCCGATCCTCCAGTACTGTAATATCAAATCCAACTTTTGCTGCCAGAAGAATCACCTGCTGTGCCACATGTCCTGCCCCACAGATCACCAGATGTGCCGGCTGTTTCAGATGCTCTATAAAAAATTTCTTCCCCGCGATTTCATAAATACCACTCTGCGATGTTTCTGTGATCTGGCTTTTCAGCTCTTCACTTAATTCTGAAGAACCCGTCTGTCCCAGAAGTTCTCCCTCTGAAAAGAAATAACGATTTCCTGTGTCTGCTCCTTCCAGCACCGTTGCCAGCAGATTGTTTTTACACTGCAGGTTTTCATCCATTTTTTTATATAATTCAAAAAGGTTCATATTCTCCCTCACTTGTCGCTGTTTCTTTTGTTCTCAGCAGTTTGTTCTCTTTTTTCGATATACATTATAGCTCCTGTTTTCTTACATTCTCTCATTTATCAATAATTATATATTCTTAAAGCAATCCGTTCAATACAGACTTACTGATTTTCGCAAAAAGGCAGCCATCCACAGATATTGAACTCTTTCTGCAGATGACTGTCTGTCATTTTTCTT
Source organism: uncultured Blautia sp. (assembly GCA_934378195.1). GTDB lineage: Bacteria > Bacillota > Clostridia > Lachnospirales > Lachnospiraceae > Blautia_A. The sequence goes on along the minus strand of CAKRPO010000022.1, from coordinate 4,170 downwards.
CTATATTATATGTTACAACGCTTTGTAGTACAGTTCCACAATATCCTGCTTCTTTGAAGATCTCGGATTGACTGCAATATTTCCGCTCTTCATGGCATCATCCGCCATTGCATCAATCTTACTCTCGATTTCTTCGTCCGTAACTTCTTTTTCCGGATCTTTACGTTTTGCTGTCTGACGGATGGCTGCGGTCAGATTTTCCGGAATTCCAATATCTTCATTCAATTCACGAATGGCATCTACCAGCATCAGTGGCTCAAACTCATCCTCAAATGCAGGTATCGGACTGATGTAATTATAAATCGTCAGGTATCTTCCATGGTCTGCCAGAGCATTGTACTCTGCGATCACCGGAAGTAATACTGCATTTGCAACACCATGCGGCACATCAAAGAAAGCACTCACCGGATGGCTCATTGCATGAACGTTGCCAAGTCTTGCAAAGGAAAAAGCAATTCCTGCAAAAAGTGAACCAGTCAGCATTGCTTCTGCTGCCTCAAGGTCTGTCCTTCTTGCCACAAACCGGCGGATATTTTTGCCGATCAGTTCCATTGCTTTTTCTGCCATTGCATCTGAAAACGGAGAAGCCGCGGTAGAAACATACGCTTCTTCGGCATGAATAAAGGCATCAATACCACACGCTGCTGCCACAGATGCCGGTGCCGATGTCAAAAGCTCCGGATCCAATATCGCGTAAGCCGGAAGCAGTTCGTAACTGAATACCGTCAGTTTGTAATCTCTGCTATGATCTGTGATAACAGAAAAAGCCGTTACCTCAGAACCTGTGCCTGCAGTGGTCGGAATCGCAATCAGTGGAACAATCTTTCCTGGTACTTTATGTGCCCCTTCATATTCAGTGATGCTGCCTCCAAATTTTGCAGTCACGCCGACGGCTTTGGCGACATCCATCGGGGAACCTCCACCAAGAGCAACAATAAAATCCGCTCCGGCTTCTTTAAATGCATCCGTAGCTTTTTCTACCGTTGTTACAGATGGATTGGCCTCCACATCAGTAAAGATATCCACCTTCATACCGGCTTCTTTCAGATAATCTGCTGCCTTATCCACAATTCCCATCTTACGAAGTGTAGGACCTGAGATCAACATGGCATGGGAACCGCCAAGTTTCTTCGCACATTCCGGAAGCTTTGCCATTGTTCCTGCTCCTACCATAATATTCTGCGGAATAAAAAATTCAAATGGATTCATACTCTGATCTGCCTCTTTTCTTCTATATAATAATTTTTCATTTGCAAATTTTCTGTATCATGCGGTCATTCTGGAAAGTACACGATCAATTGCCGCATCGATGACCAGATCCAGTTCTTCATCGTCAGCTTCTGGCATAAGAGATGCTGCATCTTCATCAGAAATGATTTCAATAAGACTGCCGAATTTTTCTTTGTATTTCAGTTTGCATGCTACATAAAATACAACTCCAAGAAGGCTCCAGCCTCCTACCATCATCCATTCCTGCATCACCAGGGTGCCGCCGGATCCCGGAATACAGTATACCAGAACCATGCATCCGGAAAGAACGACTGCCATTGTTCCGACAAATTTGTAAGCCGGTACACGATACGGTCTTGGCATATCAGGCTCTTTTTTGCGAAGAATCAGGAAAGAAATGGAAACCATGCAATATGCAAGACAGCATCCAAAGTTACCAGCATCACAGATCCACACCATCATAACACGTCCTGCAAAAGGAGCGAGCATGGTAAGGATTCCAATCAGAATCAGTGCATTGACCGGTGTTTTGTGCTTCGGATGAAGTTTGGCAAATACTTTCGGCACCATATAAGACTCAGCCATGGAGTACAGTGCACGGGATCCACCGATCATAAAGGAGTTCCAGGATGTCACGATACCACACATACCACCTACGATAATTACTTTTGCCATCACAGAAGTTCCGAAGGCTTTCGCCATCGCATCTGCTGTTACCAGCCCTGTTGTACTCTGAGAAAGAGCGATTTCCTCCGGATTCAGTACATAACCTACAGCAAGAATTACAAAGGAATAAAAGACAACTGCAAGCACAACGGACAAAATCATCATTTTACCGATTTTTTTGAGAGGTACATTGATTTCCTCTGCTGCCTGCGGGATAACATCAAAACCAATAAAGAAGAACGGAGTGATAACGGCAACCTTCAGAACATTTTTTGCCATAGTTCCTGTTGTTTCACCCATGAACATCTGTCCCTGGAGATTGTCTACGTTACCATTGATCACAGACGCAACGATCAGAAGGATTCCGGCACCGCCGATAATACAGGTCAGAACTGTCTGAAGGACAGCTGCGGTTTTTGCTCCTATGATATTGATCATCATGATCAGGAAAGCTACGATGATCGCTACAACCAGCCAGGATGCATAAATATCAAATCCGGCTACTGTGTAAAGATATCCTTTCAGGAAGCCCGGGCACAGATAGGTAATGATCGTCGGGAATGCACAGGCCTCAAAGCATGTAACACCCACATATCCAAGAATGATTGCCCAGGTACATATAAAAGAACCGGTAGGTCCCATTGCCTTATAACTGAACACATGCTCACCTCCACACTGAGGCATGGCTGCTGTCAGTTCTGCATAGGTAAGACCTACAAAGAAGATCATGACGCCACCGATTGCAAAAGCAAGTGCTGCTCCTACAACGCCACCGGCATCGATCCAGGTACCGGATGATACGACCCAGCCCCAGCCGATCATGGCTCCAAAAGCGATCACAAGAATATCCCATGCACTGAATACTTTATCAAATTCTGATTTTTTCTGTCCCATAGTCTTATTCCTCCCCGCTTTCAAATTTTCTTCTTACTAATTCTTCGAGATACTCCGCTGTTCCTTCTATTCCAAGATAAGAACTGTCCATCAGGATATCTCTGTTATGACGGTCACCTCGATTACTTCCTGTCAGCGCCAGATGACGTTTATGATAGCGTTTATCTTTTTCCAGTAATAAAATCTTTGCATCCTTTTCAGATAAGTTATGACTTTTCATGATATTGTGGATTCTCACTTCATCCGGAGCATAGATAAACGCTCTTAAAAGATTGATATCTTTTGTATTCTTCAATATGTAATCTGCAGAACGTCCGATGATCACACAGGACTCTTTTTCTGCCAGTTTTCGTATAATCTGCTTCTGTACATGGATCGCACGGTCAGTCAGATCCGCATATTTGGAAAAGGAGCCACGGACATCGCCTTCCGCGCCTTTACCGGCAATGGTTCCACCTTCCTCAACTTTTTCCATGATTTCTTTCGGAATCCCAACCTCTTCAATGATCTCATCAACAAGATCACGATTGTAAAATTTGATATTGAGGTCTTCCGCTATTTTTCTGCCTATGGCATTTCCCTTGGCTCCATATTCACAACCAATCGTTATAACCAGATGTCTCATATCGATTTCCTCTCACACGAATTTCTCATCACACTATAATAGAAAAAAAGGCGCGCGAACCATGTTCCAATGATCCGCGACGCCCTTGTCACCTGTGCCTGTATTTCTTATTTCTTTATTTACCTGCTGCTTTCTTATTTTTCCAGAGATTTGATCGTATCTTCGATGATTGCCACTGCTTTGTCACATTCTTCTTCTGTTACGATAAGCGGTGGAATCATACGGATGATGTGTGCTCCGATTGCTGTGATCAGAAGCTTACGATCCAGGCAGCCATGCTTTACATCCACACCACCAATGGTATCATCAAATTCTACACCAACCAGAAGTCCCTGATGTCTTACTTCTTTTACATGTGGAAGCTTTTCCAGTTTGGATGCAAAATAATCGCCGACTTTCTTTGCATTTCCGGCAAGGTCTCTGTCAAGAAGCTCGTTGACTTCTGCAAGTGCTGCTGCACAGCTTACCGGATGACCACCAAATGTCGTTCCATGAGAACCTGCTGTAAATGCTTTGGCAACTTCTTCTGTTGCACAGATCGCACCGATTGGCATTCCACCTCCAAGAGCTTTTGCCATGGAAACAATATCCGGTTTGATTCCATAGTTCATATAAGACATTACGGCACCGGTTCTGCACCATCCGGTCTGTACCTCATCGATCAGGAGAAGCATATCGTTCTCATCACAGAATTTACGAAGTCCCTGCATGAATTCCATTGTTGCCGGATGTACACCGCCTTCGCCCTGTACCGG
>CAKRPO010000021.1 GCA_934378195.1 uncultured Blautia sp. | reverse complement strand
ACAACGATTGACGGCAAACAGTTTGCAACGCCGCGTGGATGGGAAGACTTGTCAAGAATCATGGAAGTTTATGAACAGCTGGATAAAAATATCACTGCAGATGTAGTCGGACAGTATATCCAGCATGAGCGGATTGCAAAAGAATTTGCAGAGTATTATGAACTTTACCAGAAGTACCAGCAGGATTACCAGATTGCAGAGATCCTGAAAGGGAAACCGTCAGAAGCGATGGTCAAAAAAGTTTCTCATGCGTCATTCGATGAGAGAGTCAGTGTGGTTAACCTGCTGTTCTCAGGCGTTCGTCAGGCAGTACGTGACGTTGTTCTTCAGGAAGAGGTACTGGAGAAAGTATTTGAAGTATTGAAAATGTTAAAAGAACCGCAGGAAGGTGGAAATCTCACGCAGCGTCTCGGAGATTTTGTGGATAACCTCCAGGTAGAAAGAGAACGTAAACAGACAGAGGGACTTCTGGAGCGGAGAGAGGATCGCACGATCCGTAAGGCGGTTGAAGTGCTGGAAGGATATGTGACACTTCTTAAGAGAGAACATGCAGAAGGCTGGGAAGATGCTTTTGCTGTTTTAAAGAATGTTTTTGGCGAATACCGGGGAGTCTGGGAAGATGCCTGGGATGAAGCCGGTTCTATGCTGGAATATGCATTTGATTTTATGGAAGCAGCATTCTATAACAGCCAGGAAATGGTTATCTTTGTATCTGGTATCAATACCGATTATTCCTGTGTTCGTTTCCTGGAAACTTACGAGTGCGAACGTTATATCCGTTACAATCGTGACCTGCTGTTTGAAGATGCAAGTCAGGAAATACGAAGAAGGATAGAAGAACTGTAAAATTATAAAACAGTTGTTAACAGAGACATATGAAGAAGCCTGGAACAGCTTCAGGAAGGAGAAAGTTATGAAAAAACAAAACAGATTTCTGACATATCTGATGTCATTGCTGCTGGCATTTATGCTGGTACTGCCGGGGAGTGCAGTTTCCGCACAGGCAGCCGGATCGGGGGATATGGCAGTACACTTTATTGATGTAGGGCAGGGACTGGCAATCCTTGTACAGTCGGGAGGAGAAAATCTTCTCTATGACGGAGGAAACCGCGCGCATGCAGATGAAGTGGTACAATATCTGAAAAACCAGCAGGTAGAGACCATTGATTATATGATTTCTTCACATTATGATGAAGATCATTTAGGCGGCCTGGTTAAGTGTCTGGACAACTTTGAAGTGGAACATGTACTGGGTTCTGATTATGTACATACATCAGATTTGTTCAATACATTTATGAATACGGCGACTGCACATGCGATCATTGTAGAATATCCGTCAGTTGGAGATACGTATGAGTTTGGAACCGGAAGTTTTACAGTCATGGCACCGAATGGAATTTCTCAGAACAGTAATGATAATTCTGTAGTCATTCGTTTGGTGAATGGAAACAACAGTTTTATGTTTATGGGAGATGCCGAGGAGACCAGTGAGCAGGATATGATCAGTACCGGGATGAATCTGGACTGCGATGTCTTAAGCCTTGGACATCATGGTTCTGCATCTTCGACTTCCTGGGATCTTCTGGAAGCATCTACACCGTCCTGGGCAGTGATCAGTTGTGGAAAGGACAATTCCTATGGACATCCGGCTGCATCGACCATGGAAAAACTGAGCGATATGGATATTCCGGTTTACCGGACGGATGACCAGGGAACGATCATTGCTCTTTCTGATGGGGATACAATAAGCTGGAATCAGGAACCATGTAATGATTACATGGCAGGAGACGCGAAACAACAGAGCACGGATGGCAGTTCTTCACAGGCGGCACAGTATCCTGCAGGGGAGAATGTTTCTGCACCGGCAGTAGAAACAGAGACACCAGACACTTCTTCTGATACGCAGGGACGCACCGTCTGGATTTCTGCAACTGGAAGCAAATATCATAGCAGACCGGACTGTGGGAATATGAATCCGAACAAAGCAACACAGGAAACAGAAGCACAGGCACTTTCGCAGGGATATGAAGCCTGCAAAAAGTGCTGGTAAGGTTAGTAAGTCCTGTAAAAATTCTGGACAAAACGAATAAACTGACGCACGTGTGGCTTTAGAATACGATTTTTACTGTAGACAATATAAAAAGTTCTTTTGTGAGCAGATTCTTCAAGGGGAAAAAGAAGAATCTGCTTTGTTTTTTGCAGATCAATCGCAGAACGTGCAGACAGAATCGAGATTCCGAGACCGTTCACGATGGATTTCTTAATACTTTCAAGATCGTTCATACGTGCGATCACATTGAGGTCACTGGATGTAATACCGAGTTTTTCCAGAAAGATATCCATTTCTTTCTTTGTGCCGGAACCTTTTTCACGGATAATGATCGGATCTTTCATAAAATCCTGAAAGGCGATTGTATGATTCTGCATTTCCAGATAATGCTGCGTTACCGGGGTTGCAATTACAAGTTCATCCTGGCAGAAAGGAAGAAATACACAGCTTTCATCGCTGGTATTCTGTCCGACCAGAGCCAGATCCACGGTTCCGTCAAGGACGCGGTTGATGGATTCTGCACTGTCTGTCTGGATAGAATGAAAATACGTATCCGGATGCGTTTTTCCGTAGGCGGCCAGAATTTCCGGCAGCAGATAGGAAGAGGGAATGGTGGATGAGGCAAGGTCAATCATATGTTTCTGGACACCGGTAAAGTTTTCCAGAAGATTATTGCGGATTTCCAACATGCGTACGGCACTGTCATAGAGCTGGTAGCCTTTGGTTGTAACCGTTGTCTTCTTAGTGCTGCGGATAATAAGTTTGGTATGCAGCTCTTCCTCCAGTGAACGGACATGTGCACTGATCGTTGGCTGCGTGAGATAGAGTTTGCGCGCTGCTTCGGAAAAGCTTCCATAATCAACAACTGCAACAAAAGCTTCTAACTGTTTGAATTCCATGATGTAAAAACTCCTTGATAATGAAAAAATACTGCAAACGGGTGAGCAGCAACAGATAAAAATGAAAGTTTACAAATGACATGGAGCACCGGTAATCTCTGCGAGTGCATGCAGGGCAAGGTCAATTTCGTGCTGTGTGTTTTCCGGGCCGAAGGAAAAACGAATCGTTCCTTCCGGATAGGTGCCGAGTGTTTTGTGTGCACCTGGGGCACAGTGGAGCCCGACACGTGTCATAATTCCATAAGTGGCATCCAGCTCATATGCGGCACGTGCCATGTCAAGCTGTAAGGTCTGGACAGAGACCACGGAAGTACGCTCTTTGTTGTTATGTTTTCCAATCACGCGAAGGACAGCTTCTGTCGGATCCATCTGTTGAATTCCGTTAATAAAATATTGGGTCAGCTCCAGCTCATGCAGTCGAATTGCGTTCATGTCTGCCTGTTCCAGATCACAGAGTGCTGCATGTAGTCCGAGAATACCGGGAATGTTTGGAGTTCCAGGCTCGAAACGGTCCGGAAGAAAGATGGGGACTTCTTCGGTATGAGAGACACTTCCGGTTCCACCACTCAGTAAAGGCTCAATTTGAGAGGCGAGCTCATTGCGAATCAGAAAACCGCCGATTCCCTGTGGACCGCGAAGTCCTTTATGACCGGTAAAAGCAAGGGCATCGAGATGGAGAGCTTCCATATCGATTGGAACGGTACCTGCTGTCTGGGCAGTATCCAGGATAAAAAGAAGTCTGTGTTTCTGACAGAATTCTCCAAGTTTTTGTACGGGCATCATGGTCCCGCAGACATTGGAAGCGTGCAGACAGACGAGAAGCCGGGTGTTCGGTTTAAGAAGTTCTTCTGCTTTTTCTATAAGAAGAGACCCGTCCGCAGAGCATGGAATACGGTCAAAAGTAATTCCATGCCGGGTAAGCTGTACCAGCGGACGCATGACCGCATTGTGTTCCATAGAGGAAACAAGTACATGGTCTCCGGATTTCAGCAGTCCTTTCAGAAGGATATTCAGACTGGTTGTGACATTTTGCGTAAAAATTACATTTTTGCCTTTGCCGGAAGCAAAATGAAACAGGCGAAGAAGCTGTTCTCGAGTCTCGAAGATCTGCTCTTCAACAGAATAAGCGGCCTGATAACCGCCGCGGTTCACATTGACAGCGGAACCATTCAGGTAATCGTAAACAGCCTGTGCCACGGAGGGAGCCTTTGGATAGGAAGTACTTGCCTGATCCAGATATATCTTTGCCATAACTTAAACCTCTTTTCGAATATTTCAGAAATGGAAATTATAATGACTTATAAAATATTTCTATAAATAACTATAAAATAAGACTATATTGAATTGGAGATTTTGTCAATGAAATGTTATTATTTTATACAAAGAAAGTATGCTAAAAACAAAAAAAATTAGCATAAGAGGGAAAGGGAGGTATTAACAAATGAAAAAAGAAAAAACAACGATCGTGATAGCGGGATTGCTGATCGGTGTGATTTCAGCAATGTTGGTGTATTTTGGAAATCCGGCGAATATGGGATTTTGTATTGCCTGTTTCTTAAGAGACACCACTGGAGCACTGGGACTTCATTCTGCAGCAGCGGTACAGTACATTCGACCGGAAATCATCGGACTGGTACTTGGTGCCTGCATTGTATCACTGATCACAAAGGAATTTCGTCCGAGAGGTGGTTCTGCACCGGTGACCAGATTTACACTGGGTGTGTTTGTTATGATTGGATGTCTGATGTTCCTTGGTTGTCCGTTTCGAATGATTCTGCGTCTGGCTGGTGGTGACGGAAACGCAATCTTTGGCCTGGTGGGATTTGCAGCAGGTATCCTGACAGGAACTTTCTTCCTGAAAAAGGGTTACACACTGAAACGTTCCTACAAGATGCCGAAACTGGAAGGTGCTGTATATCCGGCATTTCAGATCGTGATGTTGATTCTTTTGGTGGCAGCACCGGCATTTATCCATTTCACAGAGCCGGAAGGCGGACCGGGAGCAAAACATGCAGCAATTCTGATCTCACTGGCAGCAGGTGTGATCGTTGGTATCCTTGCACAGAGAACACGTCTCTGCATGGTAGGCGGTATCCGTGATGCAGTTCTTTTTGGAGAGTACAAGCTGCTCTTTGGATTTGTGGCAATCCTTGTCAGTGCGCTGATCATGAATGTGGCACTTGGATTTTTCCATCCTGGATTTGTCGGACAGCCGATTGCACACACAGATGGACTGTGGAATGCACTGGGGATGTATCTGGCAGGTTTTGCCTGCATTCTTCTTGGTGGATGCCCGATGCGTCAGTTGATCCTGTCAGGAGAAGGAAATACAGACTCTGTTGTAACAGTAATTGGGCTGATGGCAGGAGCTGCTTTTGCTCATAACTTCGGTCTGGCATCTTCCGCAGACGGACCGACTGCAAATGGTAAGATTGCAGTTGTGATCGGCATCGTTGTGGTTGCAGCTATTGCAGTGATCAATTCTATGAGAAAAGAAGAAGCCTGAGTAAAAGAACTGAAAGGAGAATGAGAGATGAAGCGAGTAGACGCAAGAGGACTGTCCTGTCCGGAGCCGGTCATTCAGACCAAGAATGCAATGGCTTCAAAAGAAGCAGAATATGAAGTGCTGGTAGATAATGTAGTTGCGAAAGAAAACGTTTCCCGTTTTGTGATGCATCAGGGATATCAGGTGAATGTGGAAGAACAGGGAGACGATTTTCTGCTTAAGATAAAGAAATGATGACATATATCGCGACATTTTATTCCCATTATGGAGCAATTCAGTTTCGGAAGAATTGTGAAAAAATGAATCTTGAAGCGGTAGTCATGCCGGTACCGCGAGATTTGAGCTCTTCATGCGGAACCTGTGTCCGTTTTGAGACGGAAGGGAAAATGCCGGAGAAGAACGAAGAAGTGGAACAGATCGTCCGGATAGAGGAAACAGGATATATCTGTATCTATCATGCAGATGAGCATTCTTGAAAACAAGAGGAATGTTGTAAAGAGAGAAGTCTGAAAAAGGCTTCTCTTTTTCTGATTAAAGTCATTTTTGCACGGGTGTACATTCCGGAGGAATTCGTGTATACTGATAGGCAATCAGAAGTTACAGCAGAGGATAGCTTTTAACGTATATTCTCTGTATAAAAACAGTTACAGGAGTGACAGACATGGGAGAAAGACTTACAAAAAGAGATATAGAAAAAATCGAGGAAGAGATTGAACATCGTAAGCTTGTTATTCGAAAAGAAGCAATTGAGGCAGTCAAAGAGGCCCGTGCACAGGGAGACCTGAGCGAAAACTTTGAATATTATGCAGCCAAGAAACACAAGAATCAGAACGAGAGCCGTATCCGTTATCTGGAGAGAATGCTGAAAACAGCGACAGTAGTGGATGATTCTTCGAAATCTGATGAGGTTGGAATGGATGATATTGTTGAAGTAGAGTTTGAAGAAGATGGAGAGGTGGAAAAGTATAAACTTGTCACATCCATCCGTGGAAATTCTATGGAAAACCGTGTCAGCATCGAATCTCCGATTGGTAAAGCCCTGAAGGGACACAGAGTCGGAGACAGAGTACTGGTCAATGTCAATGAAAATGTCAGTTACTATCTGCGGATTAAATCCATTGATAAAACCGGAGATGAGGACGAAAACATCCGCAGCTTTTAAAAAAATATATGAACAGATTTTTTTCGACGTAATTCGATTTTACAAAGATTTAACAGAATACTGGTGAGAACTTTACAAGGTGTCAATATGATGAAAACATATTAAATTCAGGTAAAGGAGAATAATATGAATTTTTTCAGTATATTGACATTATTAGGCGGTCTCGCCATGTTCCTGTACGGAATGCAGGTCATGGGAGATGGACTGGCCAAAGTTTCAGGAGGTAAACTGGAACAGATTCTTGAGAACCTGACTTCCAGCAAATGGAAAGCAGTTCTTCTGGGTATGTGTGTGACGGCAGTTATTCAGTCGTCTTCCGCAACGACCGTTATGGTGGTCGGATTTGTAAACTCCGGAATCATGAAGCTGACGCAGGCAGTCGGCATCATTATGGGTGCAAATATCGGAACCACGATCACATCCTGGATCTTAAGTCTGACAGGAATTGAGAGCAGCAACTTTTTCATCAGTTTATTAAAACCGAGTTCTTTTTCACCGATTCTTGCAATGGTCGGAATTATATTACTGACATTTACAAAAAGTTCCCGTAAGAAAGACATCGGTACGATCATGCTTGGCTTTGCAGTACTGATGTTTGGTATGGAAAGCATGAGTGGAGCTGTGAAACCGCTGGCAGATGTACCGGAATTTACCGGTCTTCTTCTGAAATTTTCCAATCCGGTTGCCGGTATCCTTGCAGGTACGATCCTGACAGCAATCATTCAGTCATCTTCTGCATCCGTAGGTATTCTGCAGGCGCTCTGTATGACAGGAGCAGTTCCGTTCAGTTCTGCATTCCCGATCATCATGGGACAGAATATCGGTACCTGTGTGACAGCACTTCTGTCTGCAATCGGAGCAAACAAGAATGCAAAACGTGCTGCTATGATTCATTTGTACTTTAACCTGATTGGAACCGTGGTCTTCATGATTCTGTTCTATCTGATCAATGCTGCTGTTCATTTTCCGTTTATGACACAGATGGCGACACCGGCAACGATCGCGATCACTCACAGCGTGTTTAATATCACGGCAACACTGGTATGGCTGCCATTTTCTAATCTGCTTGTAAAACTTGCCTGTCTTACAATTCATGACGACAAGAAAGATGAAGTCAGCAAAGAGGGGCAGGAGTTTATGATCCTGGAATCCCGTTTTCTTGAAAAACCTGCTTTTGCAGTGGAACAGGGAAGAAATGCTGCAAGACACATGGAAAAAGATTCCAGAAAAGCACTCAATATTGCGCTGGATCTGATCTATGATTACAGTGAAGAACAGGCAGAACGTGTACAGAAGATCGAGGCCAAAGTAGACCGTTATGAGGACGAGCTTGGAACATATCTTGTAAAGCTGAATAACAAAGATCTGTCAGAGAGAGACAGTCACAGTGTATCAACGATGCTGCATTGTATCGGAGATTTTGAACGAATCTCAGACCATGCAGTCAATATTATGGAGTCAGCGCAGGAACTTCATGAGAAAAATCTTACTTTCTCTGCACAGGCACGAAATGAGCTGCAGGTCCTGATCGCTGCTGTCAGCAGAATTGTAGATACGGCATATCAGATTTTTGACAAGCAGGATCTGAATCTGACAGAGGATGTAGAACCACTGGAAGAAATTGTGGATGAATTGAGCAAAGAACTGAAGCGTCGTCACATCAACCGGCTTCGTTCCGGAGAATGTACGATTGAAATGGGATTTATCCTGACAGATCTTCTTACCAGTCTGGAAAGAATTGCGGATCACTGCTCTAACATCAGTGTCTGTATCACCCAGGTAAGAGAGAATCTTTATGATACACACAGCCATCTGGAAAGTCTTAAAAATGAGTCGGATGATTCTTATTTTATACGTCTGGAGGAACTGCAGAAAGAATATGTACTTCCGTAAAGAATATCTGTTTCTGTGGAATCCTGCGGACAGAAAGGAAACTGTTGAATGATCTATTGTGTAGAAGATGAAAAAAATATCAGAGAGCTTCTGCTTTATACATTGGAAACAACTGGATTTTCTGCAAGGGGAATGGCGAACAGTAAAGAACTGCGCGCAGCACTCAAAGAAGAACTGCCGGATCTGATCCTTCTGGATATTATGCTTCCTGGAGAAGACGGATACAGTATTCTGGAGCGGCTGAAAGCATCACAGGAGACCAGAAATATCCCGGTGATTATGGTCACGGCGAAAGAAGCGGAATATGATAAAGTCAGAGGACTGGAAGCCGGAGCGGATGACTATATCACGAAGCCATTCGGAATGATGGAGTTTGTTGCCAGAGTAAAAGCAGTCCTGCGCCGCTGTTCCAGACAGGAAGAAGATAAAGAACTGAAATATGAGGAACTGAGACTTTCTATAGGAAAACATAAAGTTTACTGGAAAGATGAGAAGGTGGAACTGACCCGTAAGGAATTTGAACTGCTCCAGTATCTGATGGAAAATAAAGGACTTGTCATGACTCGAAATCAGATTCTCTGTCATGTATGGGGATACGATTTTGACGGAGAAACAAGAACTGTGGATGTTCATGTCCGTACGCTTCGACAAAAGCTGGGAGAAGCTGGAAATTTAATAGAAACAGTGCGCGGTGTGGGATATCGGATCGGGGTATAAATTATGAGAAAAAAAATACTGAATCATACATGCGTGCTGATCGTTGTGTCGGTACTGCTGACGTTTCTTGCAGCAGGCCTGGTCATGTACAGCAAATATAATGAGGATCTGAAGGAGAGCGTCCGAGACAGCACGAAATATATTCAGGATGGTGTCGAAAAGATGGGAACTTCCTATCTGGATGAAGCACTGGGAAAAGCAACTTCTGCAAGGATTACATTGCTTGATCCGGAGGGAAATGTTTTGTTTGATTCTCTGGAAGATTCTTCTGAGCTTTCCAATCACAGTAACCGTCCGGAATTTATTCAGGCAGAGAAAACAGGATATGCAGAATCTCTGCGATATTCAGAAACATTATCCAAACAGAATTTTTACTGTGCGGTGAAGCTTGCAGACGGGGATATCCTCCGTATCGGGAGGACAACGGACAGTGTGTTTTATACAATGCTCTCGAGTTCAGTACTGCTTGGAGGTCTGCTGATCGTGATTCTGGCAGTGGCATTTGTTCTGGTGCGCAAACAGACGAAAGATCTGATCGAACCAATCAATACGTTGAATCTTGAGCAGCCACTGAAGGATGTGAAATACGAGGAATTAAGACCGCTTCTTGGAAGAGTCGATCAGCAGAATAAGCAGATTGCCAAACAGATGGAAGAACTGAAAGAAGCAGAAGCAGTGAGAAGAGAATTTTCAGCGAATGTTTCCCATGAGCTTAAGACACCATTGATGTCAATTTCAGGATATGCAGAACTGATGATGAATGGTATGGTTCCGGATGAAAAGGTGCCGGAATTTTCAGGCAGGATCTATCATGAAGCCAGTCGTTTGAGCAATCTGGTTGCAGATATCATTCAGCTTTCCAGACTGGATGAAAAGAGCAGTGACCTTCCGTTTGAGCCGGTGGATCTGTATGAGATCGCAGAGGATATCGTTCTACATCTGGACAGTGCGGCTTCGAAGAAGAATATCAAAGTAACTCTTGATGGAAATCCGGTAATCGTACAGGGTGTCCGGCATGTAATCTATGAGATGCTGTATAATATTGCTGACAATGCGATTCACTATACAGATCAGAATGGCACGGTAAATATTTTTACAGGTACGGTCAACGGACATGCATTTTACCGTGTGGAGGATAATGGCATTGGAATTCCGGAGAATGAGCAGAAGCGAATTTTTGAACGTTTTTACCGGGTCGATAAAAGCCATTCCCGCGCAACAGGAGGAACAGGTCTGGGATTGTCAATCGTCAAGCATGGCGCAATTCTTCATAATGCAGAGATTAAACTGGAAAGTGAGCCTGGAAAGGGTACAAAAATGGAGCTGGTGTTCTGAGAACACCGGCTCCTACTCGATTACAGGATTCAAATTCAGATATCCATTGCAGAAAGGGCATCTTCATCAGCGATGATCGTGCAATCCGGATGGAACTGAAGGATAGATCCTGGTACTTCCGGGGTAACAGGTCCCTGAACAACCTGTTTCAGGATATCAGCTTTATCTTTACCACTTACGATTACAAGAATCTTCTTACAGCGCATGATCGTGCCAATCCCCATAGTATATGCCTGTTTTGGGACATCCTTTTCGTTGGCGAAGAAACGTTTATTTGCCCGAATCGTAGTCTCTGTCAGATCCACACAGTGTGTTTCATTTTCGAAATGGTCAGATGGTTCATTAAAGCCGATATGTCCGTCATGGCCAAGTCCAAGAATCTGGATATCAGCCGGGCCGACTTTGTGAAGCAATGCATTGTATGCTTCACAGGCTTTGGCGGCGTCTGGTTCGGTGCCGTCCGGAACATAAGTGTTAGCGTGATTGATATTGATCTTGTGGAACAGATGTGTGTTCATAAAGTAGCGGTAGCTCTGGTCATCAGAACCTGCCAGTCCTTTATATTCATCGAGATTGACGGTTGTTACTCTGGAAAAGTCCAGGTCACCGTTTTCGTACATTTCTACCAGATGCTCATAAGTGCCAACAGGAGATGAGCCTGTAGCAAGGCCAAGAATGCTGTCCGGTTTCAGGATTATCTGTGCCGCAATCAGATTGGCTGCTTTCCGGCTGAGTTCCTGATAGTTTTTTACTTTGCAGATCTGCATGTTTCCTCCTTCTTGTCCAATTCTTTGGACATACACGTTTATATATGGTTTAATTACTTTCTGTTAGAACTGGCGCTGAGGTCTCTCGGATAACGCCTTGATGGATGTAGCATATTCAGTCGGTGTCATGCCGGACAGCTTTTTGAACTGTCTGGAAAAATAATGAATCGAAGAGTAGCCCAGGAAATCTGAAATCTGGGTAAAATTCATATCATTTTCCCGGATCATCTGTTTGGCAAAATCAACCTTCATACGGGAAAAGAATTCAATGACTCCACACTGGTATTCCTCACGGAAAAGCTTCTGAAGCTGAGAGCGCCCGATCATATTATCCTTGGAGATGTCTTCAATCGTCAGAGACTGCCGTAAATGATCGCCAAGATAGTGGATGATACTCCTGCAGGTTTCAGAGCTTGTCTGGCAGGAGTCGTAGATACCGGCAGAAGCAGAATAATGAGCAATGGTATATCTACGGATCATATGAATCAGAAGTTCTTCCAGATATAAGGTCAGAAGCCTCTGGGAACCAAAGGGAATCTCATTTTTTTTGATCATTTTTTCCAGATAAGGATTATCCAGGGGAGAAGCAAAACAGTTTCTCGCTTCGGCTATGATACGTCCAAGAATACTTCGCTCCGTATCGGAAAATTCCAGCACTTTATTTTCAAAAAATTTCATGCAGGGAGAATCACAGGCAAAAGAGATCACGATGATATTTGGTGCGGTCTTGCCGGTTGCTTTTAATGTATGAAACTCGTTTGGGCGATGAAAGATTACCTGACTGCGTGTGAGCGTATGTGAGCCATTGTCTGTGACAACTTCGGCAGCACCTTTGTCTACACATTGGAATTCCCAGAAATCATGACGTTCCCCGTCAAAATGAAAATCATTCCGGTATTCGTAGTAATGAATGGTGTAAAGATCTTTTATAAAAAGTTCCTCATCCAGAGGAACACTCTGATAAGCCACGTGACAACCTCCTTAATAGGTGATATTCGTCATTTGTGATATTGTTTCTATTTCTCATACTAATAAATTTGTGATAAATAGTCAAATCATTATTTGAAATGTGTAAAAATATAATCTTTTTGTGCAAATACTAAAAACGAAAAAAAGGTATTATTTAATAATGGTTACAGTTTTGAATATGGTGGAACCAAATTCTTTATTGTCATATCAGAAATTCTGTTGTACGATTTAATCAAGTATGAGAAAACAGGAGGGAAATTTGATGAAGAAACCAGTTTTAGTAGTTATGGCGGCAGGAATGGGAAGCCGTTACGGTGGATTAAAGCAGATCGACCCGATTGATAAAGAAGGTCATATCATTATGGATTTTTCCATTTATGATGCAGTGAGAGCCGGATTTGAAAAAGTTGTATTTATCATAAAGAGAGAAAATGAACAGGCATTCCGTGAAGCGATCGGAGATCGTCTGAGCAAACAGATCGAAGTTGCTTATGTGTTCCAGGAATTAACAAATATTCCAGAAGGATATACCGTTCCGGAAGGCAGAGTGAAACCATGGGGAACCGGTCATGCAGTCTTAAGCTGTATGGATGAGATTGAAGGACCTTTCGCTGTGATCAATGCAGATGACTATTATGGTGTCCACGCATTTAAGATGGCTTATGATTTCCTTACATCTGAACAGGAAGAAGAGGATGTATACAAGTATATGATGGTTGGATATCGTCTTGAGAATACCCTGACAGAAAACGGTCATGTTGCAAGAGGCGTCTGCGTGACAGATGAAGAAGGTCATCTGATCAAGATCAATGAGCGTACACATATCGAGAAACATGATGGTGGTACAGCTTATACAGAAGATGAAGGTGCAACATGGACCATGCTTCCGGAAGGCAGCATTGTTTCTATGAATATGTGGGGATTCTCAAACAGTATTCTCAAAGAATTAAAAGAACGTTTCACAGCATTTCTGGATGATGCGATCGAGAATAATCCAATGAAGGGAGAATACTTCCTCCCATTTGTTGTAGATGAACTTCTTCAGGAAAAGAAAGCGACTGTCAAGGTACTCAAATCCGAAGACAAATGGTATGGAGTTACCTACAAAGAAGATAAGCCAATGGTAATGACTGCAATCCAGAATCTGAAAGATCAGGGGCTGTATCCGCAGAATCTGTGGGAGGAAGCATAAGTGGAGATCAGCAATAAAATACACGAAGCAATTGATGGATTTAAACTGCCGGGTGAATTGAAAGAATGTATCCGATATGGAAGTGGACATATCAATGATACGTACAGACTGACCTATGAGACACCACAGGGGATTAAACGTTATATTCTGCAGAGAATGAGCCGGAATATTTTTAAGAAACCAGTAGAGCTGATGGAAAATGTCAGCGGAGTTACTGCCTGGCTGCGAAAGAAGATCATCGAGAATGGTGGAAATCCAGAGAGAGAGACACTTACACTGATAAACAGTGTGGAAAATCTTCCATATTTTGTAGACTCAGACGGAGAATACTGGAGAGTATATCTTTTTATAGAAGGGGCAACCTGCTATGATCTGGTGAAGGATGACTGCGATTTTTATCAGAGTGCGGTGGCATTTGGTCATTTCCAGAGACTTCTTGCAGATTATCCGGCAGAGACTCTTCATGAGACGATCAAGGATTTCCATAACACTCCGGATCGTCTGGCGAAGTTCAAGAAAGCAGTTGCAGAGGATGTGTGCGGACGGGCGGCTTCTGTCCAGAAGGAAATCGATTTTATTCTCGAGAGAGAAGAGCTGACACATGCTCTGTATGATATGCAGCTGGATGGAAGACTTCCTCTTCGCGTTACGCATAACGATACCAAGCTGAATAACATCATGATCGATGATGAGACAGGAAAGGCAATCTGTGTGATTGATCTGGATACAGTTATGCCTGGACTGACAGCCAATGATTTTGGCGATTCTATTCGTTTTGGTGCAAGTACCGCCCTGGAGGACGAGAAGGATCTTTCTAAAGTATCCTGTGACCTTCATCTCTTTGATGTTTATGCAAAGGGCTTCATTGAGGGATGTGGCGGAGCACTGACCGATCTTGAAATGGAGACATTGCCGATGGGTGCGATTCTTATGACTTTTGAGAATGGAATCCGTTTCCTTACAGATCATCTGGAAGGAGATCACTATTTCCATATTCAGCGAGAGGGACATAACCTTGACAGATGCAGGACACAGCTTACACTTGTCAAAGATATGGAAGAGAAGCTTCCACAGATGAATGAGATCATTCAGAAATACAAATAAATTTACAAACAAAATGCTTCGGACCATTGCTGGTCCGAAGCATTTTTTGAATATGTGTATCAGCCTTTGACACCGCCGGAGGTAAGACCACCGACAAGATGCTTTTCAATCGCAATAAACAGGATAACAACCGGTACTGTTGCAAACAGTGAAGAGGCAAACAGATACTGCCATTCGACCATATTATAACCGTTGAAGATCGTGATACCGACCGTCAGAGGTTTCAGAATATCTGTGGAGATCAGTGTCAGTGCAACAGTATACTCATTCCATGCATTGATGAATACGAAGATCAAAGCAGTAACGATACCAGGCGCTGCTACAGGAAGGAGGATACGGATCAGGGCAGAAACCTTGCCGCAGCCGTCTACAGTGGCAGCCTGTTCCATTTCAGGAGAAATGGAGATGAAAGTACCACGCAGCAGCCAGATTGCAAATGCCTGGTTAAATGCTGCATTGATGAACACCAGTCCTACAAGGCTGTCTGTCATGCCGAAGGTTGACATGATCTTGTAGATACCAACCAGGAGGACTACCGGAGCAAACATCTGGGAGATGATAACAATTCCCAGAAAGATCTTTTTACCCTTGAATTTCATACGGGCAAGTGCGTAAGCTGCCGGAATACCACATACGATCGCAATCAGAGTAGAGCCGCCTGCTACGATCAGAGAGTTGATAAAATATCTGGAGAGTGGAGCCAGAGTCCAGATATCTTTGAAGTTCTGCCACAGCCAGTTGATCGGAAGAAGTGTTCCCTTGGTTGCATAAATCTCGGCACGGCTTTTGGCAGCTGTTGTAAACATAACAAAGTATGGATACAATGTTACCAGTACGACCAGGATGACAAAAAGATAAAGAAGAACACGGAGGAATATGCTTTTGGAGTCATGCGTTTTTTTCATTAGTCTTCATCCTCCTTTCTGAGTGAAAGCACCATGTAAACAGAAGCACATGCGCACAGAATCAGGAATCCAATCACAGATACTGCAGCGGCTTCACCAGATTTGCCTTTGTAGAAGGCCAGTTTATAAAGATATGTAACAAGAGTGTCGGTACGGCTTGCCGGATCGCCTTTGGTAATGGTCCATATGATAGGGAATGAGTTGAATACATAAATGATATTCAGCACAGTACTTACCGTTAGAGAAGATTTTACCAGCGGAAGAGTGATCTTAAATAATTTCTGCCAGTAGTTTGCACCATCAACGGTTGCTGCCTCGTAATAAGAGTTGTCGATGCTCTGCAGACCGGAAAGTACACAAAATGTTACAAACGGTACAGTAACGAAGATACCTACAAATATTTCCCATGCAAAATATGCTTCCGGGGTAGGTGTCCAGTTGACCGGGCTGGAGATGAGACCGATCTTCATCAAAAGAGTATTCAATGCACCGTAATCCTTGTCGATGATAAATTTCCAGACACCTGCCTGAATGATCAGGGAAGTTGCCCATGGAAATACGACGATCGCACGAACGGCTTTACGGAAGCGGAACTTGTTATTGAGTACAAGTGCAAGGATAAAACCGAATACGGTTGAGAGCACGACAACGGCAATGGTCCATACCAGAGTGTTTTTGAGGACCAGCTTGAAGGTAGAACCTCTGAGGACTTTGGTAAAGTTGTCAAATCCGCAGAAGCCCTTGATCAGACCAGCTTTACTCACTTCGCTCATTGAAGTACGAAAGACTTCAAAGATTGGAAAGAGTATGAAGATAGTCATGAGAAGAATACTGGGAAGCAGCCACAGATACGGCTCCACAGCAGCCAGAGGTTTCTTTTTTTTCATATTTACACCACCAAATCATTTGTTCATAGAATTTCAAAAGAAGCGGGAGCCGGTCACTAATGTTCCGGCTCCCGGTAAAGTTACATTTAATTGTAAGACGATCAGATCAGCCGGCGATATCAGCCTGAAGATCATCCAGAAGTGTCTGAACATCATCACCGAGAAGTGCGTTCTGTTCTACTTCGATTACACCCTGTTTAACATCTGCCCATTCAGTTTTTGTTGCCGGGTAGAAGTTGCAGCTCTGCAGGATATCAATCCAGGATGCATATGTATCATCCTTTTTTGCAAGCAGATCAGCTGCGGATTGTGTGGTAGGAAGGAATCCTTCAAATACCATGTAATCAGCATAACGTTCGTCATCATAGAAGAAGTCGAAGAATTTGCTGATAGCAGCTGTACGAGCTTCCTGGTCTTCAGCAGAGTCATCTTTGAAGACTTCAAGACGGTCGCAAACACCCATTGCAACAGATTCACATCCTTCGTTAGCCGGGATAGTGGTTACATCATAGTTAATGTCATATCCGCCATCGGAGAGATATGTAGGAATGTTATTCGGTCCGATCATCATGGCAACTTTGCCTGCACCGAACATATCCTGAAGGTCATAGCGTGTTTCATTGGCCGGGTCAGAGTTGGTATATCCATCGTTCACGAGACCGATTGCATAATTCAGAGCTTCTACGTTCTTTTCACTGTTCAGAGCCCAGTCACCGTTTTCATCTACAAAACCGCCACCGTTGTTCCATGTATAATAGGAGAATGCTGCCTGACCTTCGTCAGTTGTCATATCAATACCCCATGGGTAAACATCATCACCGAATTTGTCTTTGATTTTCTGTGCTGTTTCCTGAACCTCTGCCCATGTAGTAGGAACGGAAGCTCCGGCTTCTTCAAGGATATCCTTATTGTAGAAGAGTGCACGGCAGGATGCAAGGATCGGTAATGCATATACAGTGTCATCAATTGTACTTGCCTCCCAGAAGGATGGGAAAAACTTGGCCTGAAGATCTTCAGAAGCATATTCTGTTGCCGGCATGAGCAGGTCATCAGCCACATAATCTGCAAGAACGTCGATGTTCAGAATATCAGGTGCATTATTATTTGCAACCAGAGTATTTACTTTTGTATAAAGATCGTTCCAGGAAACGACTTCCAGGTTCAGATCAATATCAGGATTCTCTGCCTCGAAATCTTTTTCGAACTGAGCCCACCAGGTCTGAGTCTGGGTACCATACTGGCTGATGATAACATCCAGAGTTGTTTTGCTGTCTGCAGCAAGAACAGGCTGAGCCATTGATGCGGTCATTGCCAGTACCATAGCTAATGCGATTTTACGTTTCATAGTTAAGTCCTCCCTTTTGTTTGGTGAAACTGACAAATTTGTCAGTTTAATTTCGTGGCCATCACGAAGAATTTAGGTTGATTATATCGTTTATGACGAATAGTGTCAATAAAAATGTATAAAACAAGTCCGAAATTACAAAAAAAATGATATATTTTGCATAAAAAATAGTTATGACAGATTGCACAAACATAAAAAAACATAATCTCAGATATACGGGACAATTAAAGCTATAACATCAAAAAAACAGGATAAATAAAACAATAATATGAAAAAAGTAAGACAAACAAAATTTTTGAGAATACTCTGGGAATAGTAAAATCTGAGGGCATTTTAGTAAAATCTGAGGGATAATCCGGGAATATATTGTGAAAAAAAAAGAATAGTGCTACAATGACAAGCGAAAACAGAACCAGAGTAAATGTCAGGAGGAGAGAATCATGGCAATTTTAGTAACAGGCGGAGCAGGTTTTATCGGAAGTCATACAGTAGTAGAACTGCAGACCGCAGGATATGATGTAGTTGTTCTGGATAACTTAAGCAATTCCAGTGAAAAGAGCCTCGAACGAGTAGAGAAGATCACAGGCAAACCAGTCAAATTTTACAAAACTGACATTCTTGACCGTGAAGGTCTGAACGAAGTTTTTGAAAAGGAGGACATTGATTCCTGTATCCATTTTGCCGGACTGAAGGCAGTAGGTGAGTCTGTAGTGAAACCGTGGGAATATTATGAGAATAATATTGCAGGTACACTTACTCTTGTAGATGTGATGAGAAAACATGGTGTCAAAAATATTATTTTCTCCTCTTCTGCAACAGTATATGGAGATCCGGCAATCATCCCGATCACAGAAGAGTGCCCGAAAGGACAGTGCACCAATCCTTATGGATGGACCAAATCCATGCTGGAGCAGATTCTTACCGATATCCAGAAAGCAGATCCGGAATGGAATGTAGTGCTTCTTCGTTACTTCAACCCGATCGGAGCTCATAAGAGCGGTCTTATCGGCGAGAATCCGAATGGTATTCCGAATAACCTGATGCCATACATCACTCAGGTAGCAGTTGGTAAGCTTAAAGAGCTCGGCGTATTCGGAAATGACTACGATACACCGGACGGAACAGGTGTCAGAGATTATATCCACGTAGTGGACCTTGCAAAAGGACATGTCAAAGCTGTCAAGAAACTGGAAGACAACGCCGGCCTCAGCATTTACAACCTTGGTACAGGCAAAGGCTACAGCGTTCTTGATATTGTGAAGAATTTTGAAGCTGCAACAGGTGTGAAGATCCCATATTCTATCAAACCTCGTCGTGCAGGTGATGTTGCATCCTGCTATTCTGATGCAACCAAAGCGAAGAAAGAACTTGGATGGGAAGCAGAGTACGATATCAAAGATATGTGTGCAGATTCCTGGAATTTCCAGCAGAAGAATCCAAACGGATACGAAGACTGATACGGTATTACATATTATATAAGAAGACAAACGAAAATCCCCGATACCATAAGGTGCCGGGGATTTTTTCTGGAAATATGATTAAAACAGATTTGATCAATGATAATTTTTTTCTTTTTCAAATTTCGGCTCGCAGGTCAGCTCAATGCCAAGTTTACGGAACTCCCAGATGTCAACAGAAGAGAGCATAACGGAGGTATGAGCCTGGCAGCCTCGAAGAGAAGGCAACTGTTCCAGTGCCTTGCGCGCTTCCGGATTGTTGGCAGCACTGACAGAAAGTGCAATCAGAGTTTCGTCTGTATGCAGTCTTGGGTTTTTGCTTCCGAGATACTGAGTCTTTAATTCCTGAATCGGTCGAATTGCTTCTGGTGAGATTACATGATGTTCATGTGGAATACCAGCGAGTTCCTTCAGAGCATTCAGCAAAAGAGCAGAGGAAGCACCAAGGAGTTCGGAAGTTTTGCCGTAAATGATGCGTCCGTCTGGAAGTTCCAGAGCGGCAGCCGGTCCTTCGGTCTCCTGTTCTTTCTGAAGACTTGCAGGAACAACTTTACGATCTTCCAGAGAAGCGTGTGCCTGTTTCAGGAGAAGTTCGATCTTACGTACTTCTTCCTCAGTACCAGTACCTGTGAGAAGGGCTGCACAGCTTTTATAATAACGGCGGATGATTTCCTGACGTGATGCTTCACAGCATGCTTCATTGTCAACAATGCAGTTTCCGGCCATATTAACACCCATGTCTGTAGGGGATTTGTACGGACATTCGCCCATGATCTTTTCGAACATTGCCTGCAGAACAGGAAAGATCTCTACGTCACGGTTGTAGTTGACAGTAGTTTCGCCGTAAGCTTCCAGATGGAACGGGTCGATCATGTTGACATCATTTAAGTCAGCGGTAGCCGCTTCATAGGCCAGATTGACCGGATGCTTCAGCGGGATGTTCCAGATTGGGAATGTCTCGAATTTTGCATAACCGGCGGCAACACCACGTTTATATTCATGATATACCTGAGAAAGACAGGTCGCCATTTTTCCACTTCCAGGTCCCGGGGCAGTAATGACTACCAGAGGTCTGGTTGTTTCGATATATTCATTTTTGCCATATCCTTCATCACTTACGATAAGAGGGATATTGCTCGGATATCCAGGAATACTATAGTGGAAGTATACTTTGATTCCGAGTTTTTCGAGACGTTTCTTAAAGTGATCGGCACTTTCCTGACCTGCATAGCGTGTAATGCAGACACTTCCTACATAAAGACCGCGACTGGTGAATTCGTCAATCAGACGAAGGACATCTTCGTCATAGGTGATACCAAGGTCACCACGCATTTTGTTTTTGTCAATATCTGCAGCACTGATAACAATAACAATCTCAGCCTGGTCACTCAGCTGCATGAGCATGCGGAGTTTGCTGTCAGGTTCAAAGCCTGGAAGAACACGGGAAGCATGATAATCATCAAAAAGTTTTCCGCCGAATTCCAGATAAAGCTTGTTGTCAAATTTGCTGATGCGGTCGCGGATGTGTTCGGACTGCATGGTCAGATACTTGTCATTATCAAATCCAATTTTCATTTATCGTTTTCCTTTCCCATCACATTTAGCCGGAACAATCTTCCGGTCATCACGTTGATAGTATACTACAAACATTCACAGTTTTCCAGTTGATTTATACAAGAAATCTCTTTATAATAAAGACGATAACAAGAGGAGGACAAGAATGAACAATCAGATGGACAATCGGCCGGATCGAAACCGCCCGAATCGAAACAATCCTGATAATCAGGGACCGAATAAAAACCGCCAGTCTATTCTGGCTTTTTTGATTTGTCTGCTGATTTCGCTGGTATGCCTGAGCTTTGTGACAGACATGATGAGTGATAAGTCCAGTGAGATCACCTATGATAAATTTATTGAGATGGTAGATAAGGATCAGGTAAAAGAGGTGACTCTTCAGTCAGGAGTTCTGACTGTTGTTCCAAAGATTCAGAAATCAGCCTACCAGAATGTAAACTACAAAGTAAATCAGATGGAATCAGTGGATTCTCTGACGAAACGTCTAGAGGGAACGGACATAGTCTTTCGGTATGAACAGCCGGATGCTATGGGGGAATTCGTTTCCACTATGATCAGTGTACTTCTTCCAACGGTCGTCCTGTTTTTTATGCTGATGTTCTTTATGCGTCGGATGAACAAGGGTGGAAGCGGAATTATGGGCGTTGGTAAGAGCCGTGCCAAGGCATACATTCAGAAAGAGACTGGTGTGACATTTAAGAATGTTGCAGGTCAGGAGGAAGCTAAAGAATCTTTGCAGGAGGTGGTCGATTTCCTGCACAACCCGGGCAAATACACTGCAATCGGTGCGAAACTTCCGAAAGGAGCGCTTCTTGTAGGACCGCCTGGAACAGGTAAGACTCTGCTGGCCAAAGCAGTGGCAGGAGAGGCAAATGTACCGTTCTTTTCTCTCTCAGGTTCTGAATTTGTAGAGATGTTTGTCGGTGTAGGCGCTTCACGAGTCAGAGATCTCTTTGAGGAGGCCAAGAAGAACGCACCGTGTATCGTATTTATTGATGAGATCGATGCGATTGGTAAGAGTCGTGATTCGAGATATGGCGGTGGCAATGATGAACGCGAGCAGACACTGAACCAGCTGCTTGCAGAGATGGATGGCTTTGATACTTCCAAGGGACTGCTGATCCTTGCAGCGACCAATCGTCCGGAAGTGCTGGATCCGGCACTTCTGCGTCCGGGACGTTTTGACAGACGTATCATCGTAGACCGTCCGGATCTCAAGGGACGTGTGGAAATCCTCAAGGTTCATGCCAAGGATGTTATGCTGGATGAAACGGTAGATCTGGAGGCAATCGCGCTTGCAACATCCGGGGCTGTTGGTTCTGATCTTGCCAATATGATCAATGAAGCTGCGATTCTTGCAGTCAAGAACGGACGAAGAGCTGTTTCTCAGAAAGATCTGCAGGAATCAGTAGAGGTCGTTCTGGTCGGCAAAGAGAAGAAAGACCGTATCTTAAGTCCACAGGAGAGACGTATTGTTTCTTATCATGAAGTTGGACATGCACTGGTCAATGCCCTGCAGAAAGATGCTGAGCCGGTACAGAAGATTACGATCGTTCCACGTACGATGGGAGCACTCGGCTATGTAATGCAGGTACCGGAAGAAGAGAAGTACCTCAATACACAAAAAGAACTGGAGGCAATGCTTGTTGGCTATCTGGGTGGACGTGCAGCAGAAGAAATCGTATTTGATACTGTAACGACCGGTGCTGCGAATGATATCGAGCAGGCGACTAAGGTTGCCCGTGCAATGATCACACAGTATGGTATGTCACAGAAATTCGGACTGATGGGACTGGCTACCCAGGAGAATCAGTATCTCTCAGGAAGGGCAGTGTTAAACTGTGGCGATGATACAGCTACAGAGATCGATCATGAAGTGATGCAGCTGCTTCATTATTCTTATGAGGAAGCCAAGAGACTTCTGAATGAACACAGAGAAGCTCTGGATAAGATTGCCGGTTATCTCATCAGTCGTGAGACGATCACCGGTAAAGAATTTATGAAGATCTTCCGTGCTGTTGAGAAGGGACTGGAGATTCCGGAGAATCTGGATGATCTTCCGGATGAATCGGTACAGCCGATTACGGACAAAGCAGAAGTGAAGCATACAGAAGAGTCGGCTGCGGAAGAAACAGTAACAGAAGAAACTGCAATGGCAGAAGAAATACAGGCAGAGTCTGAACATGAAATTTTGCCTGCTGAGGTAACTGAAACAGACAATAACGAATCTGACACTGAGGAGTAATATGTTTCAGATTGAAGAAGAGTTAAAGAAACTTCCTGCAAAACCGGGCGTCTATCTGATGCACGATGAGCGGGATGAAATCATCTATGTGGGGAAGGCCATCAGCCTTAAGAACCGTGTACGTCAGTATTTTCAAAGCAGTCGTAATAAAGGTGCCAAAATTGAGCAGATGGTTACGCACATAGCACGATTTGAATATATCATTACAGATTCCGAACTGGAGGCTCTGGTCCTTGAGAGTAATCTGATCAAGGAACACCGGCCAAAATACAATACCATGTTGAAGGACGACAAGAGTTATCCATTTATCAAGGTGACTGTTCAGGAAGCATATCCAAGGGTGTTGTTTGCCAGAAGGATGAAAAAAGACAAGAATCGCTACTTTGGACCATATACCAGTGGCGGTGCGGTCAAAGATGTTATTGAACTGGTGCGTAAGCTGTACCAGGTGCGTTCCTGTAACCGGAATCTTCCGCGAGACTGCGGGAAAGATCGGCCATGCCTGTATTATCATATGAAGCAGTGCATGGGACCGTGCACCGGGCATGCGGACCAGCGTGTCTATAAAGAAAATATCCAGAAAGTCATTCGATTTCTGAACGGAGATTTTCAGGAGACGATCGAC
Organism: uncultured Blautia sp.; assembly: GCA_934378195.1. Lineage (GTDB taxonomy): Bacteria > Bacillota > Clostridia > Lachnospirales > Lachnospiraceae > Blautia_A. The sequence continues at coordinate 11,944 of CAKRPO010000021.1, read as the reverse complement.
CAGCTTACGGAGAAGATGCAGCAGGCATCTGAAGAGATGCGATTTGAAGATGCAGCAGAAGCACGTGACCTGATACGAAGTATCCAAAAGATCGGAGAACGCCAGAAGATCACTGCATATGGAGAAGAAGACAGAGATATCATTGCCTGCGATATGGATGAGAGCCTGGATCTGCGGGAACAGGACGCGGTTGTACAGGTATTCTTTATGAGAGATGGTAAACTGATTGGCAGAGATCATTTTTATCTGAGGGTTGCCAGAGGAGATACCCGTTCGCAGGTGTTGTCCAGCTTTGTGAAGCAGTTTTATGCCGGAACTCCTTTTATTCCAGGAGAAATCACATTACAGACAGAAATCGAGGATGCAGATGTGATTGAAGAATGGCTGACGTCCAGACGGAAGCAGAAGGTACGCATCGTTGTACCGAAGAAAGGAACGAAGGAGAAGCTTGTCGAGCTTGCCTGGGAGAATGCGCGCATGGTACTTGAGAAAGACCGCGAGCGTATACGAAGAGAAGAAGGCAGGACGATCGGTGCGGTCCATGAAGTCGAAGACTGGCTTGGCCTGAAAGGGCTTAGCCGCATGGAAGCATTTGATATTTCCAATATCAGCGGTTTTGAATCAGTAGGATCCATGGTTGTTTATGAGAAAGGGAAACCGAAGCGCAGCGATTACCGTAAGTTCCGTATTAAATCTGTACAGGGACCAAATGATTACGCAAGTATGGAAGAGGTCCTGACCAGACGTTTTACACATGAAAGCAATGGTGAATTTGACAGCTTTTCACGGATGCCGGATCTGCTTTTGATGGATGGTGGAAGAGGACAGGTAAATATTGCACTTGGTGTCCTTGACAAACTGGGAATTCAGATACCGGTTTGCGGTATGGTCAAAGATGATCATCATCGTACCAGAGGTCTGTATTTTAATAATATTGAGATACCGATCGATACAAACAGTGAAGGATTCCGCCTGATCACAAGGATTCAGGATGAAGCTCATCGTTTTGCAATAGAGTACCATCGTTCGCTTCGCAGCAAGGAACAGGTACATTCCATACTGGATGACATACCTGGAATTGGAGAGCGAAGACGCAAGGCTCTGATGCGGCGTTACCGTTCCGTTGAGGGGATTCGTGAAGCAACGATAGAAGATCTCGCAGAGACGGAATCCATGAATATGAGAAGTGCACAACAGGTGTATGAATTTTTTCACCCGAATAAATAAACATTAAAGGAGAACACATTATGAAAGGTGTATTGATGACAAAGATGGTACAGGAGTTGAACCTTACAAATCTGACTCCTGAAATTGATCTGTCTGAGATGAGGATCATGACAGCAGAAATCAACCGACCGGCTCTGCAGCTGACTGGATATCTGGAGCATTTTGCAAACGAACGTGTTCAGATCATCGGATATGTTGAGTACACATATCTGATGCAGCTCAGTGATGAGAAGAGAAAAATGAAATATGAGCGTTTTATCTCAAGTAAGATTCCGTGCGTTATCTTCAGTACGATGACGAAACCATCTCAGGATATGATCGATATGGCTATCAAATATAATGTACCGACATTTGTTACAGAGAGAACGACTTCCAGCCTGATGGCAGAGATTATCCGCTGGCTGGGTGTACAGCTGGCTCCGTGTATTTCTATTCATGGTGTACTTGTGGATGTTTATGGTGAAGGTATTCTGATCACAGGAGAGAGTGGCATTGGTAAGAGCGAAGCGGCACTGGAACTGATTAAACGAGGCCATCGTCTTGTCAGCGATGATGTTGTGGAATTGCGTAAAGTCAGTGATGTCACACTGGTTGGATCAGCTCCGGATATCACGCGTCATTTTATCGAGCTTCGAGGTATTGGTATTATTGATGTCAAGACGTTGTTTGGTGTAGAGAGCGTTAAAGATACACAATCGGTTGATCTGGTCATCAAGCTGGAAGAGTGGGATCGTGACAAAGAATATGATCGTCTGGGACTTCATGAAGAGTATACGGAATATCTTGGAAATAAGATCGTCTGCCATTCTCTTCCAATCAGACCTGGACGTAACCTTGCTGTTATCGTAGAATCTGCTGCGGTTAACCACAGACAGAAAAAGATGGGATACAATGCAGCAGAAGAGCTGTACAAGCGAGTACAGGCAAATATTGCGCGTAAGCGTGAAAGCTAAACAGATAAAGCAGCGAAATGCTTTTAAATAACCAATAACAGGGAAAGGTGGAGGAAAAATGGGCTCATATTGCTTCGGAATTGACGTAGGAGGTACTACTGTAAAATGTGGTCTGTTTCAGACAGATGGCACACTCCTTGACAAATGGGAGATTCCTACAAGAACAGAGAATAAAGGAGAAAATATTCTTCCGGATGTTGCTGCAGCCATTAATGATAAAATTGCAGAAAAAGGAATTGAAAAAGCGGATGTAGAAGGTGTTGGGATTGGTATTCCGGGACCGATCAACTCCAGAGGAGAAGCTGCCTGTGCAGTAAACCTTTACTGGGGATTTACACCGGTAGCACAGATCCTTCATGATCTGACAGGGCTGAAGGCAATGGCTGGAAATGATGCAAATGTTGCAGCGCTTGGTGAGGCGTGGAAAGGTGCAGCTGCTGGTTCTGACAATGTGATCATGGTGACACTTGGCACAGGCGTTGGCGGAGGAATCATCGTGGATGGCAAGATCGTTGCCGGCGCACATGGTGCAGGTGGCGAGATCGGACATACACTGGTTGTACGCGATGAAGAAGAAAAATGCAACTGCGGCAATCATGGATGCCTGGAACAGTATACATCTGCTACCGGAATCGTTCGTGTAGCAGGAAGAATGCTCGCAACATCCGAGGAGGAGAGTACTCTGCGCAGTCTTCAGAATATCACTGCAAAGGATGTCCTGGATGCGTTCAAAGAAGGAGACGCACTTGCGGTTCGTACTATGGAATACGTTGGAGATCTTCTTGGAGGAGCACTTGCCGGATTTGCAGCAGTTGTTGACCCGGAAGCAATTGTAATCGGCGGAGGCGTTTCCAAAGCCGGCCAGCCGCTGATTGACTGCATCCAGAAATATTACATCAAATATGCATTCCCGTCCTGCAAAGAGACACCAATTGTTCTTGCAACACTTGGAAATGATGCGGGTATCTGTGGCGCGGCAAAGATGGTTCTTTAATTCAGGAGAGGCTTCAGAGCTGGGATAGTCCGGGAGTGGAAACAAGAGAATAAGATATAGCAAATAAGATATAATACATAGAAGAAGCTTTCTGTAAAAAGAGAGCTTCTTTTTTCGTGTACTTTTCATACATACGAAAATGTGAAGTTTTTATTTAGGTCTTTATTTACGAAATTTTATTTGTTATAATAAAGCGGACTATAAAGGAGGAAAACCATGAATTACGGAAAAAAATCAGTCTCAAAGAAGCGGAATTCACTGATTTCCCGTACTGCCATGATGGGAAAAAGAGCACATGTTTCGCTGATCAGAGTCCTGTTTGTTGCTTTGATTACAATATGCGTGGTTATAGGATGTACAGGAATCGGAGCTTTTCGAGGAATCATTGACAATGCTCCGGATGCAAACGATATTGATATATCGCCGCTGGGATATGCAACGTTTTTATATGATGGAGATGGGAACCAGCTTCGCAAGCTGACGGCACCAAGTTCCAATCGACTTCCGGTTTCCATAGAACAGATTCCGCTGGATCTTCAGCATGCAGTCGTAGCAATCGAGGATGAACGTTTTTATGAACATAATGGAATTGACGTAAGAGGTATTCTCCGTGCGTTTGTAAAGAATATTACAACTGGTAATCTTTCAGAGGGGGCCAGTACCATTACACAGCAGCTGCTCAAGAATAATGTATTTACGAACTGGACGCAGGAATCAAGCTGGCTGGAGCGTTTTACACGTAAGATTCAGGAACAGTATCTTGCAATCGAAGTCGAGAAGAATATTAATGATAAAAATGTGATTCTTGAGAATTATCTGAATACGATCAACCTGGGAGCAGGTACCTATGGCGTTCAGGCAGCAGCACATAAATATTTCAACAAAGATGTCTGGGATCTGAATCTTTCAGAATGTGCGACTCTGGCAGGAATCACACAGAACCCGACACAGTACAATCCGATCGAACATCCGGAGGCAAATGCCAAGAGACGTAAGGAAGTACTGGATCATATGCTGGATCAGGGATATATAACACAGGAACAGTATGATCAGGTTATCAACGATGATGTTTATTCCGGCATTCAGGCAGCACAGGTTCTGAATTCTGACAGTGAAAATACGGTTTATTCCTATTTTGAAGATGAACTTATCGACCAGGTAATCAATGACCTGATGAATATCAAGGGGTACACCCGTACACAGGCACAGAACCTGGTATATAGTGGTGGATTGAGCATTTATACGACGCAGGATGCACGGATACAGAGTATTCTTGATGAAGAATATGCAAATCCGGCTAATTATCCGGATTACGTACAGTATGCACTGGATTATGCATTGACGGTCAAGAATCCGGATGGAGAAGAAGTGAACTACAGCAAAGAGATGCTCAAGCTTTATTTCCAGAATGAGGATCCGGAGTTTGATCTTCTCTTTGATTCACAGGAAGAAGGGCAGAGTTATGTTGACCGTTATAAAGCAAGTATTCTTGCTGATGGAAGTACCGTTGTTGCAGAACGCGTGAGCTTTGCACCGCAGCCGCAGTCTTCTATGAGTGTCATTGATCAGCATACCGGTTATGTTAAGGCAATCATCGGTGGACGTGGAGAAAAGACTGCCAGCCTGACATTGAACCGTGCGACAGATACGACCAGACAGCCGGGTTCTACATTTAAGATCCTGTCTACGTATGCACCGGCCCTCAATGAAAAGGGAATGACACTGGCAACGACATTTGAGGATGAGCCATACAGCTATCCGGACGGATCTCCAGTCAACAATGCTTCCAAGAGCTATGGAGGAACGACAACAATTCGAAAAGCGATTCAGAATTCCATTAACGTTGTTGCAGTTAAATGCCTGGAAGAAGTAACACCGCAGCTTGGCCTGCAGTATCTGGATAACTTTGGATTCACGACACTGGCACATGGTACAGAGGCAGACAAGGATGCAGACGGAACCGTATGGACAGATGCCAACCTTCCGCTTGCACTTGGTGGTCTGACACATGGCGTAACCAATGTAGAGCTCTGTGCAGCATATGCTGCAATTGCAAATAGTGGTAACTATATTGAGCCAATCTATTATACAAAGATTCTGGATCATAACGGAAATGTTCTGATTGAGAAGAATTCTGCAGGCAGATCCGTCATCAAAGAAAGTACCGCATGGTTGCTGACCAGTGCAATGGAAGATGTTGTGACACAGGGTACTGGTACAGCGTGCCAGTTGGACAATATGACAGTTGCCGGAAAGACCGGTACGACAGATGCTTACAATGACCTCTGGTTTGTGGGTTATACACCGTATTATACCTGCGCGGTATGGTCTGGATATGATAATAATGAGAAACTTCCGGAAGATGCGAGAAACTTCCACAAGAATCTGTGGAAGAAGGTTATGACTCGTATCCACGAGGGTCTTGAGGACAAAGATTTTGATATGCCGGCAAGCGTTGAGAAAATCAGCGTCTGCGAAGAGACGGGACTGCTCCCGAGAGCAGGCTGTCCGGTCATTACAGAATATTTTGATATTGGTGATGTACCAACAGATTACTGTGATCAGCATTTCTATGATGATAGCGATGAAATGCAGGAATATACTACGGAAGAAGAAACATATGACACTGAACCGACACCGGATCCGAATAATCCAAATGGGGACAATACCGGGGACAACACTGGAGACAACACCGGAGACAACACAGGAGATAATAGCGGAGACAACACTGGCGATAACACCGGTGATAACACCGGAGACAACACTGGCGATGATGCCGGTGATAACACCGGTGGAGACGACGGCGGTGGAGACAATGATGGCGGTGATAATGGAGATTATGAAGGATAAACACAACAGGGATTGAACAAAAGGCTGTGATCGTTCCATACGGTTACAGCCTGTGTTTTAGGAAGGGGAAAATATGCTGGAACAGTACAAAACCGTATACGAAGGCGGAGAGGGCGAGATTATTGAGAAGAAATCACGATTTATTGCAACAGTCCGTCCGGTAGAAACAGAAGAAGAAGCTCTTGCATTTCTGGAGGAAATGAAGAAGAAATACTGGGATGCCAGACATAACTGTTATGTTTATTCAATTGGAATGAACCGTGAGTTTACCAGATGCAGTGATGATGGGGAACCATCCGGGACTGCGGGCAGACCGATGCTGGATGTGATTCTTGGAGAAGACATATATAATGTAGCAGTTGTTGTGACAAGATATTTTGGTGGAGTTCTGCTTGGAACAGGTGGACTTGTCAGAGCCTATTCCAAAGCTGTACAGGAAGGTCTTGCTGCGAGTAAGGTGATTCTCAAGCAGAAGGGAATTTTGCTTAAGATCACGACAGATTATACCGGAATCGGCAAAATTCAGTATATTGCCGGAGAGAGAAGTATTTCAGTCCTGGATAGTGAATATACGGACAAAGTTGTGATGAAACTGCTGGTACCGGTGCAGGATGTGGGAAGCGTAGAGAAAGCAATCACAGAAGGCACAAATGGACGTGCCGGGATCGAGAAAGACCAGGAACTGTATTACACAGTGACTGACGGAAATGTTTTGACTTTTGAACATTAAAATACAGGAATAAAAGAAGCCTTCAGGCCAATGTCATTAAATGGATGATGACATTATGCTTTGAGGCTTCTTTTTATGAGTTCTCAGATTAGCATTTCTCCGGTTCTGGATAATCCACACCGAAAGTCTCGACAGTCATGGATTTGATCTGCTGGTCATCCAGTGGCCTGTCTCTGAAATCGGTCTCTGTCTCGGCAATCTTGTTTACAACGTCCATACCTTCGATTACTTTACCGAATGCGGCGTAGCTTCCATCCAGGTGTGGAGCTGTTTTGTGCATAATAAAGAACTGGCTTCCACCGGAGTTTGGATGCATGGCTCTTGCCATGGAAAGAACACCTGGTGTATGAGCGAGATCATTTGCTACACCATTCTGAGCAAATTCACCTTTGATGCTGTATCCCGGGCCGCCCATTCCGGTTCCGTCCGGACATCCGCCCTGGATCATAAATCCGTTGATGACACGGTGAAAGATCAGGCCGTCATAGAATCCTTTTTTTACAAGGCTGATAAAATTGTTTACTGTATTCGGTGCGATTTCCGGATACAGCTCTGCTTTCATGACATCACCGTTTTCCATGGTGATGGTTACAACAGGGTTTGTATTTGCCATAATCATAGTCTCCTTTTGCAAAAAGTATTGTTTTTCTCTGTGCGCTCTATTATAATATGCAAAGAACAATTCTGCAAGGAAAAAGGTGATTCAACAGATGGTAATAGAAACAAGAAGCCCTGAAGAAACATATGCACTGGGTGAAAAAATAGGGAAAGCGGCGAGACCTGGACAGATTTATACATTGACCGGGGATTTGGGAGTCGGTAAAACAGTTTTTACACAGGGAGTGGCAGCGGGATTAGGCATTACAGAACCGGTAAGCAGCCCTACATTTACGATCGTGCAGGTATATGAAGAAGGGCGGCTTCCCTTTTATCATTTTGATGTATACCGTATTGGAGATATTGAGGAGATGGAAGAAATCGGCTATGATGATTATTTCTTTGGTGAAGGAATCTGCCTGATCGAATGGGCGGAGTTGATTGAAGAGATTCTTCCGGAAAATGTTATTTCCATTACAATAGAAAAAGACCTGACACAGGGGTTTGATTACAGAAAGATTACTGTAGAGGGCTTATAGGAGAAAAGATATGAAGATTTTAGGTCTTGACAGTTCCGGAATCGTAGCTTCCGTAGCTGTTGTAGAAGATGATGTTCTGGTGGCAGAGTACACCGTAAACTACAAGAAAACGCATTCACAGACATTGCTTCCAATGCTGGATGAGATCGCAAAGATGACAGAACTTGATCTGGAAAGCATTGATGCGATTGCTGTTGCAGCAGGTCCGGGCTCTTTTACCGGACTTCGTATTGGGTCCGCAACAGCCAAAGGACTTGGGCTGGCACTGAAGAAACCATTGGTGGCAATTCCGACAGTGGAGGGACTGGCATATAATCTTTATGATACACCGGGATTGATCTGCCCGATCATGGATGCAAGACGCAAACAGGTGTATACAGGAGTATACCGTTTTACAGATCATAAACTGGAAATTGTAGAAGATCAGATGGCTGTTCCGATGGAAGAGATGATTTCCAAATTAAATGATTACGGTCAGCCGGTGATTTTTTTGGGCGATGGTGTGCCGGTATTTCGTGCGCTGATCGAGGAAAAAATGGAGGTACCATATTCTTTTGCACCTGCACATGTGAACAAGCAGCGTGCGGCAGCAGTGGCAGCACTGGGACTGATCTACTATCGCGAAGGAAATACGGAGACAGCTATGGAACATGTGCCGGATTATCTGCGTGTGTCCCAGGCAGAACGTGAACGCGCAGAGCGGGAGGCGGCAAAGGCTGACGATAACGCATGACGTTTCGTGAAATGATGGTGGATGATCTGGAGCAGGTTGCAGAGATTGAAAAGCAGCTGTTTTCGGACCCGTGGACCAAAGAGGGATTTTTTACGTTCCTGACCAAAGACAATACGATGTTCTTTGTGGTTGAAGAAAAGGAAAAGATTCTTGCCTACTGCAGCATGCAGACAGTACTGGATGAAGGGGATATTTTGAATGTCGCAGTGAGTCCGGACAGACAGAGAGAAGGAATTGGATATTTTCTTGTAGACAGCATGCTTAAGATGGCTGAAATAACCGGAATCCATATCGTACATCTTGAAGTGCGGGAAGGCAATGCAACTGCCAGAAGACTGTACGAACGACTGGGATTCAAAGAAGATGGTCTGCGTAAAAATTATTACACAGACCCTACTGAAAATGCAGTATTAATGACAAAGATGCAGTAAAGATGCAGGAGTGAAGATATATGTTGGATTTATGTTTGCTTGGAAGCGGCGGAATGATGCCCCTTCCGAGACGCTGGCTGACTGCACTGATGACCAGATATAATGGCAGCAGCCTGCTGATCGACTGTGGCGAAGGAACACAGGTCGCAATTAAAGAAAAAGGATGGAGTTTCAAACCAATCGATGTGATCTGCTTTACTCATTATCATGGGGACCATATCAGCGGGCTTCCCGGGCTGCTCCTTACGATGGGAAATGCGGACAGGACAGAGCCGCTTACGCTGGTGGGACCGAAAGGCCTGGAAAGGGTTGTAAATGCTCTACGTGTGATTGCACCGGAGCTTCCCTTTGAAATTAAATTTATTGAGATTACGAAACCACAGGAGATCCTGGAACTGAATGGATACCGTATTACGGCTTTTCGTGTGAATCACAATGTCATCTGTTATGGATATACGATCGAAATCCTGCGACAGGGTAAATTTTCACCGGAGCGTGCAAAAGAGCAGGAGATACCTCTCAAATATTGGAACCCGCTTCAGAAGGGACAGATAATAGAGGCAGATGGAGTTGTCTATACACCGGATATGGTGCTTGGACCGGATCGCAAGGGAATCAAAGTTACGTATACGACTGATACCAGACCGACTGAGTCTATTCTTCGCAATGCAGTCGGATCAGATCTTTTTATCTGCGAAGGCATGTATGGTGAAGAGGACAAGATCGAGAAGGCAAAAGGATATAAACATATGACATTCCGTGAGGCGGCAACTCTGGCACGTGATGCTGAAGCAAAAGAATTGTGGCTGACACACTATAGTCCGTCGCTGATCCATCCTGAAGAATATATGGACATGGTAAGAGGAATTTTTTCAAATGCCTGGCCGGGCAAAGATGGCAAGAGCATAGAACTGAATTTTGAAGAGGACTAAAGAAGTCTGAAGTTGAGGAGTCGGAAAATGAAAGATACACTGATTTTGGCGATTGAGAGCTCCTGTGATGAGACGGCAGCGTCTGTTGTAAAAAATGGAAGAACAATTCTTTCAAATGTGATTTCATCACAGATTGAGCTGCATAAGCTGTACGGGGGCGTTGTACCTGAAATCGCATCCCGTAAACATATCGAAAAAGTAAATCAGGTAATTGAAGAGGCGTTAAAAGAAGCAGATGTGACATTGGATGATCTGGATGCCATTGGTGTAACCTATGGTCCGGGGCTGGTTGGAGCACTGCTTGTTGGTGTTGCAGAAGCAAAAGCAATTGCATACGCCAAGAAACTCCCGCTTGTCGGGGTGCATCATATAGAGGGGCATGTGTCTGCGAATTATATTGAACATCCAGATCTGGAACCACCATTTTTGTGTCTGATCGTGTCAGGTGGACATACTCATCTCGTGATCGTAAAGGATTATGGGGAATTTGAAATTCTGGGACGTACACGTGATGATGCGGCAGGAGAAGCTTTTGATAAAGTTGCCCGTGCGATTGGATTGGGATATCCCGGCGGACCGAAGATTGACAAATTGTCTAAAGAAGGCAATCAGGATGCTATTGTATTCCCTCGTGCCAAGATTGGAGATTGTCCATATGATTTTAGCTTCAGTGGTGTAAAATCAGCGGTCCTGAATTATATTAATCAGGCCCGGATGAAAGGTGAAGAAGTGAATCGCGCAGATCTTGCAGCTTCTTTCCAGAAAGCAGTTGTAGATGTTCTTGTAGAACATACTATGCTTGCGGCAAAAGACTACAAAATGAATAAGATTGCCATTGCCGGTGGAGTTGCCTCCAACGGTACACTTCGTGCTGCGATGGAAAAAGCATGTGCAGAGAGAGACTATACATTTTATCGCCCGTCACCGATTTTTTGTACGGACAATGCTGCAATGATCGGAGTGGCTGCATATTACGAGTTTATAAAGGGAACCCGTCATGGATGGGATCTTAATGCGATCCCGAATTTGAAACTGGGAGAACGCTGACAGATATTTTTAGGTGAAGTAAAGAGTATTATAATTAAAAACGGGAGGTTTCTGAAATGAAAGAAAAAACAACAGCAATCGTTCTGGCAGCAGGGCAGGGAAAACGCATGCACAGCAAGATACAGAAGCAGTTTCTGGAAATTCAGGGACATCCTGTTTTATATTATTCTTTAAAATGCTTTCAGGACAGCCCGCTGATTCAGGATATCGTTCTGGTAACAGGTGAAGATATGATTTCCTATTGTAAGAGAGAGATTGTAGAACGCTATCAGTTTACGAAGGTCACAGAAGTGATCGCTGGCGGGAAAGAGCGTTATGATTCTGTGTACAGGGGGCTGCTCGCGTGCAAAGACTGCGAATATGTCTTTATCCATGATGGGGCGAGACCGTTCATTACAGAGGAGATTCTGGAACGGGGAATGTTTGGTGTGCAGGAGACGGGGGCCTGCGTAGTTGGCATGCCATCCAAAGATACCGTGAAAATATCGGATGAGGCAGATTTTGTGAAGGAGACACCTGATCGAAGCAGAGTCTGGACAGTACAGACACCACAGATCTTTTCATATGAGCTGATCAGAAGGGCGCATGAGAGTATTCGCAAAAAAGACATGACTACGATCACTGATGATGCTATGGTAGTGGAGCAGGAAAGTGGTATTAAAGTGCGGCTTGTAGAGGGTTCATACCAGAATATCAAGATTACTACGCCAGAGGATTTGGACATTGCCGAGGTATTTTTGAAAAAAATCGAAAAAATATAAAAATTTGTGTTGACAGCAAAAAGATTTGATGATAGAATACATCTTGCGTCTGACAAAGATGCGATGAAGATAATACATATGGAGAGATATCGAAGTGGTCATAACGAGGCGGTCTTGAAAACCGTTTGTCCGCAAGGGCGCGTGGGTTCG
>CAKRPO010000020.1 GCA_934378195.1 uncultured Blautia sp. | reverse complement strand
GCCGACAACGGATACTTCCGTGGAGGCGGATACTCCAGCCGTTATGAAACAAAAGCTCAGATGCCTGCAACAATGATCCGTCTGAACCTTGTAAAAGGACTTGGACCGGTTCTGCAGATTGCTGAAGGATGGACAGTAGCTCTTCCGGCAGAAGTATCTGACAAACTCTGGAAACGTACAGACTACACATGGCCATGCACATGGTTCGCTCCAAGATGCGATGGCAAAGAAGGACCGTTCAAGACAGCTTATGATGTAATGAACAACTGGGGAGCTAACCACGGTGCTATCTCCTACGGACATATCGGAGCTGACCTGATCACAATGTGCTCTATGCTTCGTATCCCGGTATCTATGCACAACGTTCCGGAAAAGGACATCTATCGTCCGGCAGCATGGAATGCATTCGGAATGGACAAAGAAGGTGCAGACTTCCGCGCTTGCAAGAATTACGGACCTCTGTACAAATAATTGGATGACTTTTCTCAAAAGTGCCATGATATAAATAACACCCTCGGATTTTCCGGGGGTGTTATTATTTACCCATCCTGTCGAAAAAAATCTTTTTTTTATAGCATTTTGTGGCAAAAAAAGGATTATCATTACAGCGAGTCTGTGGTATGATAAGTTCAGAATTTCAAAAGATACAATTTTGAAAAGAATGATGTAGAAATATACGGGAGTGAAGGGGATAAATGAAATGAAGAGATTTGTAAAGAGCCTTCTGGTCATGATACTTGGCCTTCTGATGAGTGTTAATGTTATGGCAGATGTGCAGACCGGCAAGACAGAACCGGATTATCCGACAGACTATTATATGATCGTAGAGTCAAAGGCAGGCGGAATCGATATTTATTCACAGCCGGAGCTGGATGCGACGAAGCTCAATGATGAGCAGATTCCAAACGGAACAGCACTTCATATAGAAGGCGAAGTAGAAGATACGGAGAACAACCGCACCTGGGGGTATACCGAATACCATGGTATGTATGGCTATGCACCGCTGGACGAATGCCGGCCGGCAGATTCACGTAAAGAAGCAATCGATTCCGAACTGTATATCGCAGGCAAAGACCATGTGAATTACAATGCAGATTACGATGTAAAAGCATATGCAGAAGACGGAAGCCAGAAGCTTTACCAGGGACCTGGCACGAAATACGGAGAAGTTCCGGGAGTTCGTGATATTAAGAATGGTGAGACACTTCATATTACAGAAGACGCCGAAATGGTAGACGGAAGCCACTGGGGTGTGACGACTATCGATGAAACAGAAGGCTGGGTAGATCTGGAGAAGACCGAAGAGTGGCGTAAGGAACATCCGGAGACCGAAGAAACAAGCGCACCGGCAGTCGCAGAGACAGAAGACAGCGACTTGGTTGACATGCAGGATGCAGACGGAACGAATGCCAAAGCAAGTGCTGCGCCAACCGTAGAGCCAGGTGTGACACCAACGGAAAAAGCGAAAGCAACGGAGACACCAGCACCGACAGCAACAGAAGCACCGACAGCAACAGAAGCAGCGAAAGCAACGGAGACGCCTGCACCGACAGCGACGGAAGCAGCGAAGGCAACTGAGACGCCTGCACCGACAGAGGCAACAAAGACTCCGGTAGCAACCGAAGAGCCTGAGCAGAAGAAAGCTGGCGAAGAAGCTGATGCGAAAGAAAGTAAGCAGGCATCTGGACAGAATGTAGAAGCGGCAAAGTCCGGCTGGTACCAGAGTCCATTTACCTGGATCGCAGTGGTAGCTGTACTTGCAGTAGCCGGACTGCTGATCTACCATAAGAAGAAAAAATAATAATGAATGCCAACGAAAAAGGATCAGACCATATGTCTGATTCTTTTTTGTATAAAAATGTGAACTTTTTGCTATTTTTGGACCAAAAATGTCCAATTCGTTGACTTTTATGAGCCGTCATGATAAATTTATTACATATCTAAAAATATGTGTATATCTTATCACATAAATAAATATATGCGATAAAAAAGCATTGATAAAATGTGAAATGGAAGAGATGACTAATGGCAATCAGACGTGAAAGAATGAGGCTTGGCGACTTACTGATCAAGCAGAATGTCCTTACAGAAGATAAACTGAAAAAAGCTCTGGAATTGCAGAAAGGAACCGGCAAGAAGATTGGTGAAGTCCTTGTAGAAAATGGCTTTATTACAGAAGAAATGATTGCCCGTGCCCTGCAGACACAGCTGGGACTGAAAGTAATTCAGCTTACCGGAATCACGATTCCGAAAGAAGTCCGTAATCTGGTAAGTGTCAACCTGTTGAAAAAGTACCAGTGTATTCCTTTTGAACTGGATCCGTACAATGCCAATATCCTTCATCTTGCAATGGCAGACCCAATGGATATGACCGCGATTGATGATATATCGATCGTGACGAACCTTCAGGTAGAGCCATATATAGCAACACCCCGTGACATACTGACCGCGATCGACCGCTGTTACGGTGCATCCGAAACAATGGATGCAGCGCGAAGATTTACGCGGGAGCGCGAACAGCTCAGAGGAAATACCGACGATACTCCGGAAGAAGCGGATGTCAGTGACGCACCGATCGTACAGCTGGTTCGTTCCCTGATCGAGCAGGCCGTTCGTCAGAGGGCCAGCGATATCCACATCGAGGCACTGGAATCAAAAGTCCGTGTCCGTTACCGTATTGACGGTGCACTTTATGAGAAGATGGTTTACGATAACAGCCTTCTGCCAGCAATCTCCACCCGAATTAAGATCATGGGCGGTATGGATATTTCCGAGAAAAGAAAGCCGCAGGATGGCCGAATGAGCGTTATGGTCGACCGGCGTGAATATGATATCCGAATTTCTTCGATTCCGACAGTACATGGAGAGAAGATCGTTATGCGAATCTCCTCGAAACTTAATCTGACAAGAGATATTAAGGAACTTGGTCTGGATCCCGAGGAGATGAGTACTTTACAGCACATGCTCGGAAAACCATACGGTATCATGTTTGTAACAGGACCGACCGGAAGTGGTAAATCTACGACTTTGTATACCGCATTGAGTGCACTTAATAAAGAGAGCGTCAATATCGTAACAGTTGAGGACCCGGTCGAGGCTGATCTTGAGGGAATCAACCAGATTCAGGTAAATAATAAAGTAAATCTGACTTTTGCAGCAGCACTTCGCTCTATTCTCCGTCAGGATCCGGATATCATCATGATCGGTGAGATTCGAGACCAGGAGACGGCATCTATTGCTGTACAGGCGTCCATCACCGGACATCTCGTTGTGTCGACCATGCATACGAATAATGCAGTCGGTACACTGAACCGTATGGCAGATATGGGAATTGCCCGCTATCTGATCTCTGATGCGATCATCGGTGTTATTGCACAGCGACTTGTACGTAAGCTCTGCCCGCATTGCAGAAAGAAACGTCTTGCGACAGATGAGGAGAAGCGTATTCTGAAACGCTCCGAGGCAGAACAGGTGGAAATCTATGAGCCGGGCGGCTGCAGACTGTGTAACAATACAGGATTTTTCGGGCGGACCGGTGTCTTTGAGATCATGGAAGTCAATGAAGAAATGCGTAAGCTTATCGCGGATGATGCGACAACAGAAGAAATGATCGCAGCAGCGAAGAAAGCCGGTATGCGTACCCTCCGTGAGAACGGAATCCGTTATGTCCTTGACGGAACCACTTCTATTAAAGAGATGCTTAAGGCTTCTTACGAGGAGTAAGCTGCATAAATTAAAATATGTGAAAGAAAAAATAACAGAAATCAGGTACAGAATTTAAATGTATGATCTGAAACAATTATTAATGAGGTCAATAGAAGAACAGGCGTCGGATGTTCATTTTACAGTCGGACGTCCGCCCTGTTACCGTGTTGACGGTGTTCTTTCTCCGATAGAAGGAGAGAGACTGACACCGGATATGCTGCGGGAACTTCTTGTCCCGATCATGGAAGAACGACACAAAGATGAGCTGAGCAAAGACGGTCAGACAGATTTTGCCTACGCCATTCCCGGGGTGGGCCGTTTTCGTGTCAACGTATTTATGCAGCGTGGCACGTATGCATCGGTTATGCGATGCCTGCCATTTGAGATTCCGGAGCCGGAGAGCCTTGGAATCCCGAAAGAAGTCGTTGAGATCACCAGCCGTAAAAGAGGCCTTGTCCTTGTAACAGGACCGACCGGAAGCGGTAAATCCACAACGCTGGCATCCCTGCTTCATGTTATCAATCAGAAATATCCTTACCATATTATTACACTGGAGGATCCGATCGAGTATCTTCACAGACATGATAAATCGATTGTCAACCAGCGAGAGATCGGAAGCGACTCAAACAGTTATGGTGCAGCGCTTCGTGCAGCACTTCGAGAAGATCCGGATGTTATTCTGGTCGGAGAGATGCGAGATCTGGAGACAATTTCCACTGCGATCACGGCAGCAGAGACCGGACATCTTGTGTTCTCGACTTTGCATACGATCGGAGCAGATAAGACGATCGACCGAATCATCGATGTATTTCCACCGGATCAACAGCAGCAGATCCGAATTCAGCTGGCAGCAGTGTTGGAATGTGTTGTTTCACAGCAGCTGATCCGTAAGGAAAAGGGTGGCCGTGTAGCAGCACTGGAAGTACTGTTTGCGAACAATGCAGTGCGAAATCTGATCCGGGAAGGAAAAACTTTCCAGATTCCATCCGTTATGCAGACCAGCCGCCGTACCGGTATGATCACAATGGATGATGCCCTGTATGATCTCTTTATGAGAGGTGAGATCAGTGCAGATGCAGTTGTGACTTATGCACAGGATCCGGTAGCGATGAACAGAAAAGTGAATTTTGAGATTTAATAAGATTTAACAGAAAGGACTGAGCGAATGCCCGGTTATACCTATATTGCCGTCGACCAGAAAGGGAAAGAAAAGCGCGGCAGGATGGAGGCTGAGAATCGTGACGAAGTTTCTCAGCAGCTGAAAAAAGACGGACTTTTTCCTGTTGAAATCAAAGAGCAGGGAGTCCTGAATAAAGACCTGGATTTTTCGATTGGTAAGAAAGTCAAGCCAAGGGATCTGAGTGTTTTCTGCCGGCAGTTTGTCAGTATCACGCAGGCAGGTGTTCCGATGAAGGAAGCCCTGCAGATGATGACGGAGCAGACGGAGAACAAATGGCTGAAAAAAGCGACCGCCGATGTACTTCTCAATGTAGAAAAAGGTAATACACTTGCGGATTCCATGGCGGCGATCCCTGACGTATTCCCGCCGATGCTTGTCAATATGGTGGCAGCGGGTGAGTCCTCGGGCAGCCTGGAGATGTCTTTCTCCCGGATGGCAACACATTTTGAAAAAGAAGCCAAGCTGAAAGCGACGATCCGTAAGGCAACAATCTATCCGATCATCCTGATCTTTGCGGTTATCGGTGTAGTTGCAGTCATGCTGCTCTATGTCATCCCGATCTTTATTGATATGTTTGCAGATCTGGATGTTGAGATGCCGGCACTGACGATGGGAGTCATGAATCTCAGTAAGTGGACTGCGAGCCACTGGTATGTGATCCTTGCGGTAGTTATGGCAGTAGTTGCAGCATACCGTATTATCTACAATACAGATCAGGGACGACTGAAGATCGACTATATCAAGATGAAAATCCCGCTGTTCGGTAAACTGACAGTCAAAACTGCCTGTGCCCAGTTTGCACGAACGATGAGTACCCTGATGGGAGCCGGTATTTCAACAACGGAATGTCTGGATACCTGCACGAAGATCATCAACAACATTCATTATAAGAATGCACTTCAAAAAGCAAAAGAAGAGGTAATGAAAGGTATTCCACTTTCGGAGCCGCTTGCAGCAAGTGAAGTCTTTCCACCGATGGTGTGTCATATGACCGGAATCGGTGAAGAAACCGGTAATATGGAAGAGATGCTCAGTAAACTTGCTGATTACTACGACGAAGAGGTTGAGATTACGACCCAGAGCGTACTTGCGGCGATGGAACCACTGATCATCGTGTTCATGGCACTGATCGTCGGTACACTGGTAATCGCCGTGATCATGCCGATCGGAACGATGTATGAAGGCTTGGATAACCTGTAATAACAGTCCTAGACTGCGGAAATGCAGATTGCGTGTTTACATGCAGATCTGCATTTACATAGGATGGGCGCCCACACATGAGCAAGTAGACCGACAGGTCGGATTGCGAATGCGTGAGGCAATTGCGAGAGTGACGTAGTCACGGAGCAATTGACTGTTATGCCTGTAGATATACTGTGCGATTGGGAACCGCGTTAAAAGTTTCTGCATAACACATGGTTGTCACACAGCAGGCATAGGGGCTGTGATAATGATAGATCAAATGGAGTGTGAAAAAGGGGGCTTTTCAAAACCATACGATCAGGCAACAAAAAAGTAACAAGAAAACTGAATAACGAGTTTACAACATAACTCCCTCCCCTCTGAAAACGCAAAATTTCAGGGGGGGGGGTGGAGAGCACCTCCGGGTGTTCTCGCTCGTTGAACAATCATCGGACAGAGTATTCGTGATCAAAACAACAGGAGAGTTATGTATTCATCAAAAAGTTGAATATGTGCGTAAAGCCTGTTGTTTCATGCAGTTGGAGCATCCCTCCATCTGCGCTGTCACATAACTCCGTTCCGGTGAAAAAAGAAATTGAAGGAGATAGAGTTATGTTTAAATTTCTTAGAGAAAGAAAAAAAGACAACAAAGGTTTTACACTGGTAGAACTGGTAATCGTAGTAGCAATCCTTGCTATTCTGGTTGGAATCCTTGCACCTCAGTATACAAAGTATGTTGAGAAGTCAAGAAAATCTGCGGATGTAGATAACATGGATGAAATTGTAAAAGCTGTGCAGGTTTATGTAGTTGATAAAGGTGCACAGAAGGGTGGAAATACAGATGTAGCCGAATTTAAAATTACTTTAGCAGATACAGGGGCTGATATTAGTAATAAAGATGTTGAAACAGGTGTAAAAGAATACCTTCCGAATTATGGTAAAATTTCATTAAAATCAAAACAGTGGGGAGATAATCCAACTGTAAAGATGAAAATTGATAAGGAAGGTACAGTAAAAATAACAGAAACTACACCTCCTGCATTTGCAAGCTATTCTGATGGCAAAACTGCTGCAAGTGGAAGCAATGGTGGTAGTACTGGTGAGACTGGAGAGTAAAAGTTTGGGTGTTTACTTCAGTTAAGCCAATGTTATAATTCAGTTTTTTGATGAATGCATAACACTTCTTTTGTTTGAAATCGAATACTGCTGTCGAATGAAAGACAAAAAAGTAAGGAGACAGTAGTATGTTCAAACTTTTAAACAAAAAGAAAAATAACAAAGGTTTTACACTGGTAGAACTGGTAATTGTAGTAGCAATCCTTGCAATCCTGGTAGGACTTCTTGCACCTCAGTATACAAAATATGTTGAGAAGTCAAGAAAATCCGCAGATGCATCCAATATGGATGAAATGGTTAAAGCAGTGCAGGTATATGCAGCTGATGGATCAAATAACATAGAAGTGAAAACAGGAGACAATATTTCAGGAACTATTTCAATTGGTACTACAGTTACTGTAGATGGCGCTGCTAAAGAGGCTTTTGAAAAAGCATTAGCTGAATTTGCCCCAGATTATGCAAAGGTTAAACTTAAATCAAAACAGTGGGGTACTCCTGATCCAACGGCAACAATTACTGTTGACAAAGATGGTGGTGTAGAAGTAACTTATGCACCAGAAGCTTTTGCTGAACTTATGGATAAAAAAGCCACTAGCAAATAATGGATAAAGTTTTATTCATTAATCCCCACACCCTGAAAGGAATTCCCTATGCTTCTTTTCTTAGACTCCGTCCCGTACATCATAATCTTCATATTCGGAATCGTGATCGGCAGTTTCCTGAACGTCTGTATCTACAGGCTTCCGCTGCATGAATCTATCATTACGGCTCCCTCCCACTGCATGACCTGTGGGAGGAAGCTGAAATGGTATGACATGGTTCCGGTATTTAGTTGGATCGTACTGGGAGGTAAATGTCGTAATTGTAAATCAAAAATTTCTGCGCAGTATCCACTCATAGAAGCCCTCAATGGAATACTCTATGTAGTGGTATGTGTGGTCAATGGACTGACCTGGGTCAGCCTCGTGTATTGCTTAATGGTGTCGGCTCTGCTGACCCTTAGTCTTATTGACTGGCGCACTTATGAAATTCCCTTTGGAATCAATGTGTTTTTACTGATCCTTGGTGTTATAGCTACCTGGCTGGACAGAGGAAATCTTACTTCCCATCTGATCGGACTGATCTGTGTCAGTGCTTTTCTGGAAATTCTGTTTCTGGTAAGTGGCGGCAGGGCAATCGGAGGCGGCGATGTAAAGCTGATGGCAGCCTGTGGTCTGATCCTTGGATGGAAACTCATCATCCTTGCTTTCCTTCTCGGATGCATCATTGGTTCTGTGGTACATATGATCCGTATAAAAGTGAGCGGTGTTGGCCATATGCTGGCGATGGGACCGTATCTTTCTGCGGGCATTTTTCTCGCTGCGTTGTGGGGAAATTCATGGATCAGCTGGTACATGGGACTTCTTGGTCTGTAACAGCTTATTATTTATAACTGAAAGGAATCGGTGTTGCGAACAGCAGCGAACGATTCAACTGATTTTCAGTTATAAAAATATGTATTCTGTGGTAACTATTCAGAAGGTAGTATCCCGCGAGGCGTTTTGGCATGTTTTTTGCCAAAATCCCGAGACATACAAGGCAAAATGCCATCACCGAAGGTGATTTGGAATGCATTTTGACTCGTAACTGTGAGGGTACTGAACAGTTACATTCTGTGATCATTGCGAATGAAGCAGACAGCAACATTCCATAAACAGAAACCATATTTTTGTAACTGAGTGCCGATAATAACCGACAAAATGGAGGAAACCTGATAATGGCAAAATTCTTAAACATAGAAATTGATACAGCGCAGCTGCGTGTAGCTGAAGTGGACAGCCGCGGCCAGCGAATCTTTCGCTGCTTTGTGATCCCTGTTCCGTTAGGCGCAGTAGATGATGGACAGATACGAGATACAAAAAGCCTTGGAAATCTTCTGAAAACGGAACTGACGGCTCATGGAATAAAAACAAAGAAAGCGTTTTTTGTGGCGGGTTCTTCCAGGATTGCCAGCAGGGAAGTTCGCATTCCTTTTGTAAAGAAGGACCGGATCCAGAGCATCATTCAGGAAAATGCGACTGACTATTTCCCAATCGATATTTCGAATTATGTGATTTCCTACACGATCATTAATATTGAGACAAGCGAGCAGGAAGGCACAGGAACCGTGAAACAGTATCATCTGATGGTTTATGCGGCTCCGACATCAATTTCTGCCGCATTCAGCGAAGTGGCTGAGGTTGCCGGTCTGAACATGACCGGAATCGGGTATACCGGTGATAGTGTCTATTCCGCAGTGAAGGATACGTTTGCAGATGGTGTCCATATGCTGGTTAAGATCGAGTACAATTCTACCAGTATCAGTATTATTAAAAACGGAGATCTTGCCCTGCAGAGAACCGTCAACTATGGTGTGGACGGTGCAATCGAGACTGTACGCTCCTTCCCGGTATTTGGAGAAGATCTGACTCAGGCGGAGGCAATTGATCTTCTTTATGATGAAAGATGCGTGCATGATACGCTGACCTGGACCGGATATATCGGAACGGATCCGCAGGAAGAAATACTGGAGAATGCAAAAGCAGAGGTTACCGAAAGTTTTCGTTACATGGTCGGAAATATTTCCCGAATCATGGACTACTATATTTCCAGAAATACAGAGACAGTTTTTACTTCTATCCAGATCTGTGGTCTTGGCGCAGGAATCAAGGGCGTCAGAAGAATGCTTTCCAACGAACTTGGTCAGCAGGTAGAAGTTGTTTATGCACTTAAGAACTGCACACATCCGGAATTTCCGAAGGAAGAAGGTCTTTACCTGTATGCATCCGCATTTGCTGCGATGCGCTCCGGACTGAACTTGATGGAGAAAAACAGTCGCAAGAAGAAAGAGAATAAAGATTCTCTGAGTGGGGCTGTTCTGGTCTGCGCAGTCGGTGTGATCGCAGGTGTGGCACTTGCCGGTGCCGGAGTGGCAAACCGCCTTTATCAGCAGCATATGCAGGATCATCTAAATCAGAGGATCAGTGAAGAAAGCTCGATTGAAGAAATCTATAATACATACACCAGTGCGAAGGCGAACTACGAAAATTATCAGAGAATGTATCAGTACACCAATACTCCGAATGAAGGTCTTAAAACTTTCCTGGAGGAAATGGAACAGAAGATGCCGTCAGATATTACTGTGGAAACATTCAGCTCAACCGGAACGCAGGTAAGCTTCTCCATGAGAGTTTCGAGTAAGTCCGCTGCAGCGAATACACTGATGCAGCTTCGTACATTTGAAAGCCTTGCGACAGTTACTACGACAGGACTGGACGAGGCGGAAGACGGTACTGTATCCATGAGTGTGATCTGTACATATGCAGAACCGGCACCATTGGATAATACAGCAGAGTAGGAGAGGAGCAGACAGACATGAATTTGTCGATGCGTGACAAAAAAATACTGCTGATGTTTATCGGCATTTTGGTATTCTTTGTGGGATGGTTCTTTGGATATCGTCCGCAGATGGAGATAGCAAGTCAGATCGAAGCGTCAAACGGACCGTTGGAAGAACGGCTGCAGGAGCTTCTCGACCTGGCGTCAAACAAAGATTTCTATATCAGTGAGACGGCTTCTATTCAGGAAAAAATCAGCGAATATACAAAGAAATTTCCGGCAGATATAAGACCAGAAGATGGAATCGTGCTTGCCCGCAACATGGAAAACGACTTTGGATTCCAGATTACAAGCGTTGGACTTGGCGAGAAAGAATTTATTGCTGCCATCGATGGAAGCAGCGAAGAAGACCTGGTACAGGCACCGGATCAGACCATGTCCGAGCAGGCAAACGAACAGACGCAGCGGCAGATCGATGAAATTGAGGGAACTGACAGCCAGGCAGAAGAAGATCTGCAGAATGCATCCGATGCAGCAGTGGCAGATCAGAACAATACTTTCCAGACACCGGTTCTTTATCGTACACAGGTGACAATGCAGTTTAACGGAACATATGCAGGGCTCAAAAAAGCAGGCACTTATCTGGCAGATCAGAATGGAAGAATGACACTGGATAACGTGAATGCATCCTATGATACCTCCACAGGAAATCTGACCGGCACGATCATTGTGAATATGTTCTCTATGACAGGAACAGGCAACAGTTATTCAGAGCCGGATGCTGGAGATGTTACATATGGAACAGATAATATCTTTGGTACGATCGAGCAGGCAGCACCGGCGCAGCCGGCAGACGGACAGGCTGCTGACCAGAACGCAGAGGGCAGTGACGGCCAGACAGACAACAGTCAGGAAGGAACAGATACCCAGAATGAGGCCGCACCTGCAGACGGTCAGGGTAAGTAAAGAATAAGAACGTATGTTAGAGGGGAATTTTAAGCCCCTCTATCTGTCTATATATCGCTGGTTATTTTGCGTAACCATTTTGGGAAAGGAGCAGCCAATGAACGGCAGAAAAAGAAAGAACGCGAATGCAGGTATGACTCTTCTGGAAGTCATCATTGCAGTCAGTATTTTTTCCATAGCGGCGATCGTGCTGCTGCAGAGCTTTGTGACATCCGGGCGGATCAACCGCAAATCGGATGAATACATGGAAGCCACGACAATGGCGCAGAACCTGATGGAAGAGATCAAGGCGAAGAAGTTTGAAGTGGTATCTCTGGCATTCAATTATCCGATCGACAGTATTACGGGAGATACAAGGATCAGCTTTCTGAATACACAGAAAGACCGCATTGAAAATAATTCCCTTGGTATCCGTGAGGTATTGAAATCCACCAACAACCAGAATGAAACGGTTTACAGTGCAGTCAGCAAATATAAAGATGGCGTGGATGAATCCAAAGTCACTGCGTCTGTGATTTCGACAGACAATGGAAAGACATACAAATTCAATGCGAGAAAAAAGGGCGCCAATGCATCGAAATATTATTTTGAGCTGACAAACGTAAAAGCAGACCATGGGTCTTATGACGCACTGGTAGAATTTGACGGAAGCGTAGATTCCGGTTACAAAGAAAAAACGACAGCAGCCAATACCGGAAATGGCAAGAATGATTATCTGGCACCGAATATCTCTGATATGGACAGCAAGACAAATGCACTTTTGACGGAAGAACAGTATCCGAATAAGAAAAGCCTCAGTGACAATATGGTGAACTGGTTTGACACAGCTTCCGGAGATACGTCAGAAATGCTGGATGATATTTACGACCATTCTGTCAGGACTCTGACGATACGGATCGAGGAAAACGGAGGAACTGTCAAAGTCCATGCAGACCGTCAGTTGGATCCATGGAACTGGATCCACAGTCATTATGAAGAACAGCTGCGGGACAAGAATATTGTTGACAATATCATCGAATCCAGCGGGATTGTCTACAGTTCTGAGACAGGCGAAAAGATGGAAAATATTTTCCTGTTTTATTATCCGAACTACAATTCCACAAATTCTGTCAATCCGTTGGATCGTATTGTTCTGGATAATACAACGAACTATGAAGTGAATTTTTATGTGACAAAACAGCGGGACGAACAGAAGAAGGTTCCGACTTCTGCGCAGGAATCGCAATACAGGATGTCTCTGACGATCAATGAAAATCCGGCTGCAAGAAATAAGACAAACTGGAACACCAATCCGGGCCTGTACAAGGCAGTGACAAAGCTTCGTACCAATCTGGATTACAATATCAGCGATATGAATTCCGTATTGGACCGCCCAAAGGTCAGCCAGATGTCGCTTACCTATCAGGCGGTCAATGACAGTGGCAGCAAAGGCGCAAAAGTAACAAACAACTCTGCAAAAAAAGTCCTTGACTGCAACAGCCTGGATGACCGGGAAGCAGAAGACCGTATCTACACGGCGAAAGTCAGTGTATACAAGGCCGGCGCAGCAGAGAAGAATTTTCCGGACAGTGACCTTATCGTGACACTGGATGGTGCAAAAGAAGACTAAATTCCAGGAGGAAAGGATGAGAACTATCAGACAGGTGAAGAAAAAGCGAAATCAGGGGTTTTCACTTTTTACCGTGATCATTGCGGTGTCTTTTGTGGCAATCCTGGGATTGCTTGTACTATATATTGCATTGTCAAACTTTCAGATGAAGATTACAGACCTGAAAGGAAAAGACAGCTTTTATACAGCAGAGCGGGCTCTTGAGGAGATCCGTACAGGCCTTCAGGAGGATGTGGGAAATGCCATGGCGAGGGCATACACACAGATCCTGGAAGATTATAACAAAGACAACAGCTCCGGTGATGCCTCCATGGATCAGATCAGACAGAAAGATTTTGAAAACCGCTATATCCAGGAGCTTGTCAGCAGACTTCGCACGACAGGAAACAGCAAAGAATATGATCTGGCATATCTCAAAAAATATGTAGATCTGGAATATGATGATGCGCAGGAATCTCTGATCGTCACAACACCGGCGGGGAAGACAGCTGAGCTGAAGGCAGTTCAGAACAGTGGAAAGAACAGCGACGACAATGGCGTACTTCTGAAAAACCTCAAAGTGATCTATGTAGATCCAAAAGGAAGAGCAGCAGTTATCTGTACAGACATTTTTCTGAAGGTACCGGAAGTAGAGTTTCCGACACCATCGACTCTGCCAGATCTTATGAACATGATCGTTGTGGCAGACAGGGGAATTGTCTGCAAAGGGAATGCCACACAGCCGTCCTCGATCAAAGGAAGTATTTATGCGGGACTGCTCCCGGATGCAGGAACAGATCCGGCAGATACCAGTATCCGGATTGAGCAGGGAGCGGTTCTTGATGTGAAATCCGGCGACAAAGTCGTATGTAAAGGCGAGATCAGTGTCGGTCTGAATTCGACATTTACAAGTGGCAGCGGTGTGAATCTCTGGGCAAAAGGTCTGAATGCGGATTCTGTACAGAATGTCAGCCTGCTTGGAACAACGTATTTTGCCGATGACTTGACACTTTCCGGAAAAAATAATTATGTCAGGATCGCTGGAAATTATTATGGCTATGGTTCTGTGGATTCCGCGACAGATGATAAATGTAGGCTGAAAGACGAGTACGAGGCAGCGCAGATGAACGGTGCAGACTTAAGCAGTGCGATCGTTATCAACGGTAAGAATACAACCCTGGATCTTTCGGAGGCGCAGAAAGTAATGCTTGCAGGAAGAAACTATATTGCAAGCTCCAAGATCACAGCTACATCGAATACTTCCAACACGAAGGATATCGTGACCGGTGAGAGTATTACCGTAAAAGGAACACAGCTTGCCTATCTGGTTCCGTCAGAACTGCTTGGAAATAAAGGAAATCCAATGACCTATAATGATTATCTGGACTGGTTTCCGGTCGGAGAGAACGGAACGATCGCAGTGGACCGTACGACTCCGGTAGCGGCATGGGGAGGACTTTCCTTAAGTCAGATCGGTGTCGATCTCAATGAGCCGGTACAGACTGTTTTTTACAATGATAATGCAGCAGGCGGACATGTTTATTTCTATCTGAACTTTACAGATGAGCAGAAAGCATCTGAATTTATGCAGATGTATTACCAGAACAATCCAACGGTCAAACAGAATATGGACCGTTACCTGTCGTTTTATTTCAACAGTGCAGATACAGGAATCGACCTGAAGGACAGCAATGCATATCTTCGCTATGTGACCAATGGAAATGCTCTTTCCTATGATGGCTCCACAAAGTCCGGAAATCTGCAGCAGGCAACCGATGATGGCACAGATGAAAAGGTATTTCAGGAGCAGGTCGGCTATCAGAACAGCTGGTTTGCACTGAACCGTAAGATGATCTCCAGTGCAGATCTGTTGAATACCGCTGTCAAAGAAGACGACAACGGACATGTGCATAATGAGACAGACAGTTCCAGAAGTGTATACGATAACCTGGTCAATGAGAAAAAAATGGTAGAATATATTCAGGATAAAATGAACGCGAATGATCCTTCGGTAGATAGATGGAAATATACCTTCACAGCAGACGAAGCAGACGGCGGGCTGCAGGCGATCATGTACCATAACGGCGAGAACAGCACATTTACAGAAAAAGATGCAGACGGCAATGTGACATCTCAGACAACGATAGCGGGAGAGAATACACCGCTTGTGATCGACAGTACGACAGCTGAGAAGCTGAGACTGGTTGTGTGTACCGGTGACGTTACGATCGCAGCAGGTGTAGAGTTCAAAGGAATCATTATGACAAAAGGTACGATCACACTGGAAGCCGGAGCGAAGCTGGAATCCTCACCGCTGGAAGCTGCCAGAGTGTTCCAGGCACAGATGAATTCTCTGGAAGATAACGAAGACAGCATGAAACCGGAAGATTTCTTCTGGGAAGGCGACAAATATGTACTTGGCAATTCAACGGCATCCGATAATGGAAGTACCGGAAGTCTTTCTGCCACATACAGTGTTGCAGATTGTGTAGAATATCAGAACTGGAAGAAACAGTAGTTACAGGATGGAAAAAGGAGGCAGAAGAATCATGAAGAGCAAAAACAGAGGATTTACACTGGTCGAGCTGATCGTCGTGATCGCGATCATGGCTATCCTCCTTGGTATTGCGATACCTTCCCTGAATTCTATCCTGGGATTTCGTGTCAACCGGGCGGCAAATTCGATCGCTGCAGCTCTGGACAAGACCAGAACAGAGGCAATGAACCGACTGGTCGGAGAAATGAAGCTGGAGAAACGCGAAGACGGTTATTACATCAGTTACTATCTGGATCGCGGCAAAGTTGGCGTAAAAGCAAATGTGCAGCAGGATCAGCCGGAAAAGATCGCACCGGCACGAACGCAGATCTCATACACTACAGAAGGTGGAAGTGAGCAGGTTCTGGGAGTGGGAGACAGCATTGTGATCACTTATGACCGTGCGACCGGAGCGTTTCTGCCATTGCAGGATAAGGTCTGGACACAGACGGAAATCCTGGCAACACTGGAAGCAGGGAAAGATATCCCTCTGGTGAGAAGCGGAAGCTGGTGTTCACAGATCACGGTGAAAGGCGGAAGTCGTTATAAGACACTGCAGCTGATCAAGGAAACCGGAAAGTATACGATGACTTCCAGATGGAATTTTGGTTAAGATATAATCACTTTTTTGGAGGAGAAGGTCCTATGAAGACAAAAGATCTTATAAAAAAAGGGAAAAGAAAAGCATATAATAAAGGATTTACACTGATCGAACTGATCGTGACAGTGGCGATCATCGCAATCTTTTCGGGAGTGGTACTGACTTTTGTCACCACAGGATCCAATACATACAGAAGCACCTCCAGCAGTGCGAAGGTACAGATGGAAACACAGGAGACCTTTGACCAGATCGAGGAACTGATCATTGATGTCAACCGCAGCATGTACTATGCGAACGGCAATGGCAGCAGCATTGGTTCTGAGATCAAAAATGATATCAAACAGGACGGTGCGGCAAACAGCACCAGTGATAAGACATTTATTGTGTGCAATGAATATAAACAGGGTGATGGAACCAGTCAGTATATTTGCGACGTACTGGACTGGGACAAAGATGACGAGACAATTTATTACAGTCAGAGAGAGTACAAGGCGACCAGCAGCTCTGAGGATTCCATACAGACCCTTTCTGCGGATGACGAAGAGGAGACCGTGTCTGATGGTGAAAAGAATGTAAGAGATGCACAGACCAAAGTGAACCGCTCTGTACTGGCAACAGGAATCCTTGATTTCCGTGCCGATGTATCAAAGGTGGAATCAGACAAGATCGTCCGTTTCCAGCTCAGTACACAGAACGGAAGCAAGGAGATACAGACCCTTCACAGCGTCAGCCTCAGAAATACCGTAAAGATAAAGAAACCGTCGGATTCTTTTGATGATGCACAGACGACAGATGTTGGCATTACGATCATCAATGCACCGGAATCCCTGGATGCGGGCAGTGACTATAGCCTGATCTATGACCTGACCGGAAATGGAAGCATTGATCCGACAACAGTTACATGGACGGTTGTTCAGAATCCGAAGAACGGAAGCTTCCCGTCAGCAGATCCGACCAATGGAAAACTGTCGATCACAGATACCGCATCCGGC
The DNA here is from genome assembly GCA_934378195.1 of uncultured Blautia sp. Classification (GTDB taxonomy): domain Bacteria; phylum Bacillota; class Clostridia; order Lachnospirales; family Lachnospiraceae; genus Blautia_A. The sequence continues at coordinate 18,647 of CAKRPO010000020.1, read as the reverse complement.
ACGATCACGGTTAAAGTTGGTGCTCGTACAGATAAGGGCGTATGGGTCGAATCCGCACCAGTGACGATCAGGATTAACGCGAAAACGACACCTGCTCCGACCACGACCCCGGAACCGACCGTGACCCCGGAGCCGACCGCAACGCCGGAGCCGACTGCAACGCCGGAGCCGACAAGTACACCAGTACCGACAGTGACACCAACGGATGGGACGATTAGAATTAGTACAGCAAATAATGCAGATACGATTGTATTTGATCATGAATATACATGTGGAGTTAATGGACAAGATTTCAATTTAGTGGTTGATGGTGTGCAGTTTTATAATACAAAAGAAAAAATTAAATGGTCAATAAAAGGAGCTGATGAAGATAAAGTTAGAATTACAGATACTACAACTAATGGCATGAATGGCGTTAAGGTAAGGGCTGATTCAGAGACGGATGGATTTGTATTGTGTGCAGAATATGTTAGATACCAGGACTGGAATTCTGATGTAGTGGTAATGACGAAAAAAACTGAGAAATATATTAATATAATAAAAAGAATAGAAATTGTAGATTTACCAGATGAAGTTGAAATTGGAAAACAATATCAACTAGGTGTAAATGCAATTATTTCAGGCATAGAAGAAGATAATAATGGAAATTACATTAAAAAAGAAGAAAAAATATATATAAAAAATGATAATGCTGGAAGTTGGATTGATTGGAAGCATGTAGGAGAAAAAGATTATATGGAAACCGATGGAATTATACTTAAAGTGAGACCCGGAACTCAATCAGGCCAATCAATGGTTTTGTCAGCTACATTAGGAAAGGCAGATAAATTAGTTAAAAACTGGGATGGTGTTGTTAATTATTTGACTGATACAAAAAAAATAACAATTAAATAAGAGGGATACACACATGAGATTCAAACACAAAAAACTTTTCATCTCAGGCACTGCGGTTGCGGCCGCAGGCGCCCTGGGAGTTGGAGCATTATTCCAGACAGTGCTTTCCGTACAGGCATCGTCGGAGATGATGCCCGGCATCGAGCAGATCGTCAGCGAAAATACAGAAGAAAAACCATTCCGTATTCTGGAGCTGGTAAATGACAGCGCGGATGCAGAAATCGGTTATTACATATCCGGGCAGGAGCCCAGCCTGAAACTGTACGAATATCAGTATACAGATTCGTCTGGCCAGACACAGACCGTACATTTCTCAAGTGTACAGGATGCCCTGAGCAAACTTCCACCGACAAGACGGCAGGAATTTATGCAGAATATACGGATAAACAGTGATGGATCGACAGACAGCAGCACCGGCATCAAGAACATCCAGTCGATATCCGGCGATGACGGGCCTTTGACCTATACAGAGTATCAGGAAAAATATTTTACAGACACAGATGACACAGACTGGACAAAGGTTGACCTGATGGATTTCAGCGGCAATTCCAGAACAGATACTGTATCCGTGAACGGAACCTATCAGGAAAATTCTTCCGGTAGCGGTAACTATACCAAAGAAGAGCAGGAATATTATCCGATACGAAATGGTGTGCAGACTGATCAGGAGCAGATGGGGAAATACAGAGAAAATATACAGAATTTCCATGCATCAGAGAGCAGCGATTCCCGCGGTGCATATTATCTGGAATTTGCTCCTGTATCTAATGAAAAAATTAACGCCGAACTGAAAAAGGACAAAGGACAGATTGCGATTCTTCCAGAGTATGATTATGCAAATGGAAGATATGGCTACTATGAAAATGTCTATACAGATCTGACGGAAGAAATTGTAAATGACATAAATACACAGAACTATCAGTTCCCCGGAGAAAATCCAGTTGGTTTTTCGGAAAGTGATGAAGTTCTGATCCAGAATAATGAAAAAGAAGCTGTACAAAGTACGATTGAAGAATCGAATGCGTTTACTTCTGGAGAAAAAAACAGTGCAGACGATTCAGAAGATCCTGCAGAAGACAGTTTTTCCGAAGCTTCCGAGAGCAGCAGTGTAGATTTTGACAATGCTTATCAGATGGATGGAGAAGATGTATTTGCCAGTGGCGATACAGAGATTCCGTCTACAGATGCGGATGTGTCCATGGAATTGCAGTCATATGAAACACCGGTGGAGTCTTCCGATGATTTTGACGCAGAATTTTCGGATGATTTTACAGATGAGACAGTCGATTCTGGTGAACAGTCTGTGGATGCAGATACAGAAGAACCAGACAATACCGTTGGTTTTGAGGGAGATAACACAGAGCAGGATACTGCCGGGTTGGACATGACAGAAGAAGGGAATGCCGGAACTACAGATGATACAGAAGGCAGAAAAGTTCTTGGCGGCATCCTCAATCCAGCCACCGCCGGTACCCAGGAGAATCCATACATTTATCTGGGTGAGACGATTGCAGAATATCCATATTATCAGTACGAACTGATTGGTGATCTTGCGTATGTAAAAGACAAAGAAACCCAGACCAAAAATGATATCCAGAGCGATCCCGATAAGGCAAGAGAAGAAGGTGACATTCTTCTGGATAATGACCAGTACTGGTACTATGGGCAGGATGACAGTGGAACTATAAAAAGATATCCGATTTCGATTGTGACAGGTCGCCAGGCAGTACCATTTAATGAGCTGCAGGAGATTCCACAAAATATGGAATACGATTATTACTATCGTGTGGAAAAAGTGTATTTTTGCTGCCATGCGGTGGATAACCAGACCGAAAATCCGTCTGCATGTGCATATCGTGGCTGGTATTACCCGTCCTATCCGGAAAATGAGGAGATTTATCTTCCTGTCACTAAGGGGGATGGAAAGACCGCAACACATTATATCTCCGAGGCATCGTACAGTCTGACACCAGGAAGTGGCAACTACGATTTTGTTCCGGGTGGAGAGACGTCCTGTCAGGTAGAAGTGGATCATTTTTATTACCAGGGCGGATACGTCAATAATGACTGGTTTAAAAAAGATGTCTTCCATCTGACACCGAAAGCGTCTGCTGATGAGGAAGACGGTGAATTCGAGAATTTCAACATAACGGTGGATACAAGATCGGCAGATGATATTACCAGAGCGGTGTATGCAACTGTGTCCGGAGAAGATACAGCCAGTTACAGCAGTACAGATGAAGCGGAGAGCACGGTGGATGCAGGAAATACCGAAGACACACAGGATGATGCAGAAATAGATTTCAGCTCTGAATATCAGGAAGCAGATATACAGGATGCAGGTGAGACTGCTGATTCTGCTGACGAGCAGGATACCATCGATGTCGAAAACACCGATGAAGAAGTACAGGAAGAAACGGTTTCTGACGAGACAGATGCAGAAGTATCTGAGGAAGCAGAGTCAGAGTTGGATGATGACACAGAAAACGATATAGAGCTTTCAGAGGATGTGGCAGCTGATACAGGTGATGGAGAATCAAATAATGACATAGCAGAAATGCTCGCAGATTACGATCTTATTTATGTGAATGGAAATCTTGGAAAGGAAATCGCAGAAGCACTTTCAGATGTGGTCACGACAAATAAGCTTCCATGTATTATAAATGTAGAAAATGTAGATCTGAATGCGACAGCAACTGTCGGAAGAGCTTTCGAGAGTCTGATTAAAAGTACAACAGATGATGCAGACGGTCATTATGTGAATACCTGTGTATATTTCTTTAGAAATATTTTTGACCGTGAAAACAGTGCAGAGAATCTTATAAATAAAGACTTTTACACGACGTTCAGTGAAACAGGATCTGAAGGATTCGAGGAAATCAGCAGTTATATCGAAAGCGAGAATAAATACAGAGAACTCAATACAGAGAATACAGATGAAGAAACGGAAGCATTGAGCACGGAGCTGAGTTTTGCCAGAGCGATTGAGTATATTATCAATTATAAGTATAAACGACTGGAAACTGCAAAAACGGAGCTTTCTGTGCTGGCAATTGAGCCTGATAAAGTAGCTGATAAAAACCAGGTAAAACCTTCAACAGTTCTGCAGTGGCTGAATGCGGGAGCTTATAAAGAAGCTCAGATTACAGATGTTGAGACATGCTGTGCAGAAGGTGATGTGGAGACAGATACAGAAAAGCATGGCGGAAATCTGGCAATAGATGGTGATAAGAGTACGTTCTGGCATAGCAGATGGACTGGAATGGACTGGCAGGGGTTTGTAGCTGGACATAACACCAAATATCATTACATGAAAGCCAGCTTTAAAGAAGCACAGACCGTTAATACATTTGAATATCAGCCGCGTAATTATTCTGCAAATGGAAGTCAGAACGGTAAAATAATTACGTTTAATCTGGTGTTTTATGATAAAACTGGTAAAGTGATCCAAAAACTTTCTGATTGCTCATTTACATATACAGGTGCTCAGGATTCAGGTTGTAAAAGAATTACATTTGATGCGGTAGCAAATGTCAGTGCAGTAGAGGTACAGATAGTGAGTGCCTATTCTACAGAGTCCAGCAGAAAATATGCTTCCTGTGCGGAGCTGGGATTTTATAATCTTGGAGAAGTAGTGGCAACGCCAACTGTTACAAATATGACTTCGTCCGAATATGTAGGGCATATCGATGACATTAATTCAAAATATGACATGATCTATATTGGAGATGGTGAAGGACAGGAGAGCAGTTTCAACACAGATATTATTGGTGATAACGGGACTCTTTATACTCATGTGGGAGGTCTGCAGAAAGCGCGCATTGAGAATAAGAACAGTACATGGAAATTAATGGGCCTTTACCCGGAGGATTTTAACGCAGATGGTTCTATGAATACGGATTCGAGTACGAATTCTTTCCGTGGATCGGGGAATGATATTACAAAACAGCAGTATACAGAGCTGATGAGCTTTGTAAAAAGCGGCTATCCGGTTGTTTTGGGAGACAAGCTGGTGCAGGATGGAAACGTTACATCAAAGGTGGACAATTCGTCATACATGTACAAATTCATAAATGAAGCTTTGAAATATAATAATGTATTTACCCGTTCAGATCTGGAAGAGGGAAATCAGAAAATTGTATTTCTGACTATGTTAGCGAAACCTTCCATTGAGTTCTCTGAAAATGGTAAACCGGCAGAAGCACCGAGAGATGGACATTCCGCTGGTGAAGCAATCAAAGATGAATCTGGAGAAAAAACGATTTGTTCCTATAATTATATATCCGGAGAGATGACATATCGTTTTACAATCCGGGATGAGGCAGCAGTGTCTCCGGCCAGTACCAGATACGATTGCAGACTGTATTTTGATCTGAATTTTGATGGAAATCTTTCTGATTCCGAAGAACAGGCTGCATATATGGAAATCAGAGATTCATCAGGAAGTGTGCAGCCACGTGTTTCGGACAATGATGGGAAATCTCATTATGAACTGAAAGCAGGAGAGGAGTATACACTTACCAGAAAAATTCCGGCAGATTATTATAAGTTGATTGCATGGAAACTGGAGATTGTAAATTCTGCAAACACGAATATCAGAGTATCAGAGACCGGATATTCAAAACAGTCTGCAAATGGAACAAAGATAGATATTAATGTACTTCAGATTTTACCGGCAATATCCTGTTCAGATTCTGCAACATCTGCCGGAAAAAAGACTAATGGAACCTGGGATTTACAGGATCAGCTGGATAATAAGAGTGGAGAATTCTATGATGCGATAAAAGATCTGGAAGACTTCAATATTAAAGTTCAGAGAGTTACGGTAGATGATTTTTCAAAAAGCAGGGAAGTAGCAGACAGCTATCTGAAGGACCGACAGATGGTGATCATTGGATTTGATGATGTATATCAGAATATTGAAGAAGGTGGTGTAGAGGCACTTCTTCAGTTTATAGAAGATGGAAAAAGTGTTATTTTTTCTCACGATACGACCTCTCTCTATAATTATAATTATGATAAAAATCATAATCATGTTGAGGGATATGAGCTTTATACCAGCTGGCTGATCAATCATAATAGGGCCAACTGGGGAGTTCAGATGAACACAGTCCTCAGGGAAATCGTTGGTATGGACCGTTATGGAATAACCAACAAAAATACATTTGCTGGTTCAACGACCAGTGTAATGAGTCTGCTGAAAAATGGAAATGATCTGACAGATGGTAATGGAGTTTCTTTTGCGGAGCTGATGAAGCTGGCTGGAGATGTGGCATATCAGAGCGGTTCAGCTGGAACTAAAAGTTACAAACAGACGCAGGGATATACGAATATGCAGATTGAAGCGGTCAATGTTGGCGAAGGAGGGAATACTGTTAATAAAGCGACAAAGGTAAATGATGGTGCGATCACACAGTATCCATATGTGATCCCGAATACAATGACAATTGCTACAACTCACGGACAGTATTATCAGCTGGCACTGGAGCAGGATAAAGACAGTGACGGAAAAAATGATATTGTGGTGTGGTATTGCCTGAGCGAAAAGAAATACAGTGATTCGCCAAATGATGTCAGAAACAATTACTACTTTTACAGCAAAGGAAATGTCATTTATACAGGTGCCGGACATTCCGTAGTAAAAGATAAGGATGAGGTCAGGCTGTTTGTAAATGCTATGGTAGCTGCAGCGAATGTAGCCGCGGTGGAACCGGAGATCCATTTTGTTAAAGCATTGGATCCGTCTGCAGAAACAGAGTCTTCACGTTATTATATGACAGACCAGTCCAGTTGGGTTTCCGGAACGGATGCTGATAGTGGGAATGTTCTGGAACAAGATGAAGAGCTGTATTTCAATGTAAAAGATTATAATATGGTCAGTGCTGATCTGAGTTCAGGTAATACTGCAAATATGACAGTTGATTTTTATATTGACAGCGAGAGCGAGAATGCCCGGATTCTGGATGATTGTCCACCGGAAATGACGAATAAAAAGGTTGTTTCTCTGAATTCTGTGATACAGGAACTGATACCATATGGAAGTGATGAAAGAGTCAGTCTCGGAAGTGATGGAAGTTTTCATTTGACGGAGAATAATGCATATGGATTAAATATCTCAAATATTGAGCAGTTTCTTAAAAAAGCAGATCATTCTTACAATGAAAGCTGCACAGTATATGTAAAAGTAACAAGTACAGTCAATTTGTATGGAAAGATAATTACAAATACTTCATGGTCATCCATCGACCTGAAACAGCGTCAGCTTTTTGAAATGGATTAAAGAACAGCAATAAAATAATAAACAAAGTAACAAAGGTCGGAAAGGCCCCCGACGCACTCGTAAGAGTACCTGAGATGATGGATACGCCGCCCATCTTGTTACTTAAATTACGAAAAGGTGCTACCATTATGGTAACACCTTTTTTACATTACATAATTGTTTGGGAAGTTAATATTTTTTGACGATTACTGTGCTGGATTTCTTACGCAGCAGTTTCCGGTATGCAGCATATTTTCTCTTAAGGACACGTACGGTCATGCGTGAGGTCGACTGATCAATCCGTCCATAGACTTTCTTAAGCTTCAGACTGCGGATCGTGATCGTGGAGCTTTTTTTAATACCGCGGAAGGCATTGGCATTGATCTGCGTCAGTCCTGTGCCGATGGTCACTTTTTTCAGATTTTTACACTTATAAAATGCATTTACACCGATCACAGATACGTTATTTCCGATCGTGACGGAAGTAAGTCGGGTGCGGCTTTTGAATGCATTTGCCCATACAGAGGTGACGCGGTAAGTGATTCCTTTATATTTGATTGTTGCAGGAATGCTGACTTTGGTAATCTTATTGTTTGTGGTTCCGTAGCAGGTAACAGTCTGACGACCGGTCACCCGGTATTTCAGTTTGCTGGATGAAACATAGCTGTAAGTCCACTGTGCATAAAGTGTTATATTTTTGGTGAGCTTTATTTTCTGACCAGGTGCGTAGCTGGTTCCTTTGCCGTCCGCACGAGCGTTCCATCCGGTGAAAAATCTGGAATTACAGTATGGAGCGCGGCCAATCGTAACGGTAGTTCCTTTCTGAGCAGAAGCAGAAGAAGGCAGATTTCCCACAGCGAGGCTGGTATTTTTACTGTAGCGAAGCTGATATTTTACAGGAACGGGTGTGGTTGTTGGCGTTTCATCCGGTTCATCAGGAACCTCAATCTCAGGAGTGATTGCCGGAGTAACTTTGGGAGTAGTTCCCGGAGTAACTTCGGGAGATGCATCCGGATCTGGTGCTGGAACGACAGGTGTCTCATTGTCGGAAGGCGTCGGTGTGACAGCAGTTGAAGTATTCAGTGTCTTTGTATGTGCTTTGATAGAAAAGCAGTACCCGGAGCTGGAGGCACCGGCGTCTGTCCATTTCTGCCCGTTGACAGAATAGAAGCTCTGATTCGGATCAATTCCAGAAATGGTCTGGAACCAGGATTTGTCAGTTTCATTAGGATTTGAATATGTAGATTTTTCCACATAACATTTCTGGCTGCCATCTGTGAGCCTGAGAACAACAGAATAAAGAGTTCCTGCAGGAATCCTGACTGGATTTTCCAGTTGAATGGTATGGATACCGGCAAGTGGCTGTGTGTAAGTAAGCGGTCCTTCGTAGGCAGGTGTTCCGCTTGCAGGATTCGAAGAATCTGTCAGATTGGTGTAGACCTGAATCTGGAACTGTGTGTTATCCTGCGGGACAGCCGTTACAATTTCACCAAGCTCTTCATCCATTCCATTGCCAGCGGTCGCTTTGAAAATATTGGAGATGTAATATCCGTTCTTGATCGTACCGCCAGGGAAGGTGACAGTTCCGACATTGGAGCCGTCATAAAAATAATTGTTCGGATATGCAGGGGTGGTCACGGCTGTATTGCAGACCAGATTGCTGATGGACAGATCTTCATAAGAAAGATAAAAATAACCGTTTTTTCCCCATGAAGAACCATAGCTGTTCTTAACGATCCAGGCACCATTCTCCTGTACACCGGAAGCTTCCGGGAAATTTTCTTTTGAATAAGTATCATCCCAGCCAACAATCGTTACTGCATGATTGACTGGATTGTCCTTACTGACAGGGAGCGGGCAGCTGTAGGCCGCGGTATCGGGACAGTAATAGCTGCCAAGCATATCGATCATGACAGATACGGAATAATAGTTCATCAGAAGCTGTTTGGTACGGTCTACACTATATTGGGAAAAAACTGCATCCTGCATATAGGCATCTGTATCGTAGGCAAGGCTGGCCGGCCATACAGTAGCTGTGGAACTTAAAGGTACTTTCTGCTCGGTAGTCATACCGGACCAGGTACTGAGAAAGAAGGAAGCAACAGTGCCATTTCCGGTCCCGTGATAATCGCCTGTCATTCGGATGATCTGGTCATTTGGAGTGTTGCCAAGCGGATCATTGACACGGTGTGCCCAGAAATAAGCCAGCTGCTCTTCGGAAAGGTCCAGGTATCCAAGATTCCGGCTGAGCAGTGATGTCTCAAAGTTGGAGGCAAGACTGAAAGCCCAGCAAAGACTCAGGTCGCCCTGATTTTTGACAGAGGAAACAAGTCCGTCTTCAGCAGCATTATAGGTGGGTGGGTAAAGTGCGTAGGCAGCAATGTCGATGTCACTGCTTACGGTATCGTTTGTCTGCATCGGGGTCAGGTTCTGCAGTGGTGCCAGCTGTGCCTGGCGTTCTTCCTCAGTCATGGGACGGCCGAGAATATAATTCAGACCATCTTCGCTGTCGTACTCATTTCCGGAAGAAAAAACAGCTTCATCGTCACCGGCAGAGAATGTCTCTTCTTCTGATCCTGTGGTTACACCAGAGTCTTCAGAATCTTCCTCGAAAGAAAGGTCGGTATCCGGATTTTCTGATTCCACTGTGAGATCGGCTTTGTCTGACGAAATACCGGAGTCTGAAATATCGACATCGGCATCCGTGGTATTGCCTTCATCTTCTGCTGTCAGAACTGTGGAGCTGTTATCAGTATCGGCCGCATATACAGGAATACCTGTCAGAAAAAGAGAGCCTGCCAGCAGAAAAGCCAGCGTTTGCTTTTTACTGAAATATTTATGATAAGTCATGAAAACCTCCTGATCAAAAGTAAGTCGTATCATTTTGTAAAGATTTTCTTTATCATATCACATACCGTACGAAATGCAAAGTTGCTGTGAACGATAACTATACAAAGTAGTGGGGGACAAATTTGCCATTACTCACCACCTGAAAGAGGTGGGAGTCTTCTCGACTGAGATAAAAAGCGCCCGGAAGATCCGAAGACCTCCCGGGCAGATTAGGAAAAAAGACGGCCGATATTAGTTGTTGATGACAACACCTTTCTGCAGCATAACGTTTGCATACAGAGCTTTTTCACTTGTGGAGATGATGCAGTAAGCTGTTTTGGCTTCATCATAGAATGCGAAACGTTCGATGTTTCCGACAACTGCATCTCCTCTGTCATCATATTTGCGGATGATTTCTTTGTAGGTATCCCAGATAGGAGTCTCTACATCATCACCAGGCATTACTTCCATCAGATTTACCGGATGTTCTACATAAGTATCCAGAGGGAAAACTTTGAGGATTGCTTCCAGAATTTCCGGAACGCCATGTCCGTCGCAGCGGATGGTGATCGCATTTTTACCCATGGATTCTACCGGGAAGTTACCGTCTGCGATTACAAGACGATCACTGTGTCCCATTTCACATAATACTTTTAATAATTCTGGTGATAAGATTTCAGGAATTCCTTTTAACATATCTTTAAGCCTCCATATTAATATTTACTGAATCATGATCTGCCCCGCTCAGGGACAGCCTTTATATAAAGAATTTACCTGCATTTTGCAGACTTTGCAAGGGAATATTTTCCGATAAAAGATGAATATTTTACGGTTGACATTAAGAACGGACAGATGTATTATGAAGACAAACGGAAACGTTTCGGTTTTGAAATGATTTCCGACAGACAGAAGCAGTAAGAACCAAAATATACATATACCATGAGGAGGAAAATCATTATGCCACTTGTTACATCAAAAGAAATGCTGTCCAGGGCTCAGGAGGGCGGTTACGCAGTAGGTGCATTTAATGCAGAGAATATGGAGATGGTCAAAGCAATCATTCAGGCAGCGGAAGAGCTCAAAGCACCGGTTATGATCCAGACTACACCATCTACTGTCAAATACGGAACGGTAGATACCTATGCAGCGATCGTTGCAGCAGAAGCAGAGAAAGCATCTGTTCCGGTATGCCTTCACCTGGACCACGGCAGCAGCTTTGAACTTGCCATGCAGGCAATGCATGCAGGTTACACATCTGTTATGATCGACGGATCCAAGCTGGATTTCGAGGCTAATATCGCAGAGACAAAGAGGGTTGCTGATGTGGCAAGAGCACTTGATATCCCATGTGAAGCAGAGCTTGGTAAGGTTGGCGGTAAGGAAGATGATCTGGAAGCAGAAGCAGATACCAACACCGATCCACAGGAAGCAAAGGAATTCGTAGAGCGCACAGGAGTTACTTCTCTTGCAGTAGCAATCGGAACCGCACATGGTTTCTATGTTGGCACACCGGTCCTTGACAAGGAGCGCCTCAGCGAGATCCGTGAAGTTGTTGATATTCCGCTGGTTCTTCACGGAGCATCCGGACTGAGCGATGAAGACGTTATGGACTGCGTAAAACGTGGTATCTGCAAAGTAAACTTTGCTACAGAGCTTCGTGCAGCATATTCAAAGGCAGTCAAAGAACTCCTGGCTGAGAAACCGGATACCATCGATCCGAAAGCATATGGCAAGACCGCGATCGCAGCAGTTAAGGAACTTGTTATGGCAAGAATGAAAGTCTGCGGATGTGATGGTAAAGCAGAATAAAAGATAAAGGGCTGCAGGTTTTTTGAGAACCTGGGTCCATACAGAAGGCAGTGAGGCGAAATGGCAGCAACGATGAAAGATATTGCCAGACGGACAGGTCTTGGTCTGGCGACGATTTCCTCTTATTTTAATGGGGGAAATGTCCGTGAGAAAAACAGAATAAAGATTGAAGCAGCTATTGAGGAGCTTCACTATGAAGTCAATGAGGTCGCAAGAGGACTCAAGACCAATGCGACCAGGACGATCGGTGTTGTGATCCCGGAGTTGAATAATACATTCTGTGCCGAGATCATTACCGGAATGGAGGATGTCCTGCGCAGCCATGGTTATGCCACGATCGTATGCGACTGTCGTACCGATAAGAAGCTGGAGCGAGAGGCTGTGGAGTTTCTGATTCGCAGGCGAGTGGATGGAATCATCAATATGCCGGTGGACGAAGAGGGCGCACATCTGAAGAAGTTTCAGAAGACGGGCAAGCCGATCGTTCTGATCGACCGCAAGATTCAGGGAATCAACTGCGATAGTGTGCTTGTGGATAATGAGAAAGCAGCCGAGGACGCGGTGCATCAGTTCATAACAAGAGGTCATCGTTATATAGGAATCATCGGTGGACCGGAGGAGATCTCTACCGCACAGGAGCGTCTGGCCGGATATCGAAGTGCATTGGAGAAGGCAGGGATTCCAGTCAGAGATTCATTGATCTGTCATGGAGATTATACGATTCAGGGCGGAGTCAGGAGTCTGGAAGAGCTGGTGGAGAAGAATCCGGATATGACAGCTGTGTTTGTTACGAATTATGAAATGACAATGGGAGCCATGATCGGGGTCAATGAACTGGGGATTCAGATTCCGAAGCAGCTTTCTGTGATCGGGTTTGACAATCTGCAGTTTGCCAGAGCATGCAATCCGAAGTTGACGATCGTGTCACAGCCGACGGACGGAATTGCGAAAGAAGTGGCCAGGATCATGCTGGAGCATTTGGAGAATGGAAACCAGGAAGCAAAGAAGCTTTTCACGGAGAAGCTTCCGACAGAGATTATTGAAGGTCGTTCCGTAAGTGTACTTACAGATCAGATAAAGTGATGGAGCATGGTATCCGTTAAAGAATGAAGGTATCCGGATGATCCGGAGAAATGGGAGCAGCAAAATGAATAAAACATATTTACTTGGAATCGATATCGGAACAAGTGCCTGCAAGGTGGCTGTGTTCGACCGGAATGGTAAAGTCCTGGCGGCGGCCAATGGCGATTATCAGGTATATTATCCGCACGAGGGCTGGGCGGAGCAGAATCCGGAGGAATGGTGGAGTGCAGTCTGTGGGGCTACCAGGGAGACCATTCAGAAAGCCGGGATCGCACCGGAAGAGATTGCCGGCGTGGGAATTGACGGACAGAGCTGGTCAGCGATTGCGATTGACAGAGATGGCAACGTTCTGACCAATACACCGATCTGGATGGATACCAGAGCACAGTCCATTTGTGACCGACTGAACGAAGAGATTGGAGCAGATGCAATTTTTGAGGTGGCAGGCAATTCTCTTCAGCCATCTTATACGACTGCCAAGATCATCTGGTACAAAGAGAATCTTCCGGAAGTTTATGCGAAGATCTACAAGATTCTTCAGTCCAACAGCTACATTGCATTCAAGCTGACAGATGCCATCACCCAGGATGTTTCACAGGGATATGGTCTGCACTGTTTCGACATGAGAAAAGGCTGCTGGGATGAAGCAATGTGCGAACGCCTTGGAATCCCAATGGATTTTCTTCCGGAGATTTTCAACTGTGACCATGTAGTTGGCACCGTGACAGCAAAGGCTGCACAGGAGTGCGGACTTGCAGAAGGTACACCGGTCGTTGCAGGAGGTCTGGATGCTGCCTGTGGCACACTGGGAGCCGGAGTGATCCATTCTGGCGAGACACAGGAACAGGGCGGACAGGCAGGTGGAATGAGTATCTGTATCGATGAATATAAAGCAGATCCAAGCCTGATCCTCAGCTATCATGTAATTCCGGATAAATGGCTCCTTCAGGGTGGAACCACCGGAGGCGGCGGAGTTATGCGCTGGTTTGAACATGAGTTTGCAGATTATGAGAGAATGATGAAAGAGCAGACCGGAGAGTCTTCTCTGAACCAGCTTAACGAGATTGCAGAAAAGGTTGCACCGGGATCTGATGGACTGGTATTCCTTCCATACATGTCCGGCGAACGTTCCCCAATCTGGAATCCATATGCAAAAGGAGTTTTCTATGGCCTTGATTTTGCCAAGACCAAGGGACATATGGTCCGCGCCTGCATGGAAGGTGTGGCACTTTCCCTTCGCCACAACCTGGAAGTAGCAGAGGAAGCCGGAGCAGAAGCTGAAGTTCTGAGAGCTATGGGCGGTTCCGCGAATTCTCTTCTCTGGACACAGATCAAATCCGATATCACAGGCAAGCCGATCGTTGTACCGGCATCCGATACAGCAACCACACTCGGGGCAGCACTCCTTGCCGGAGTAGGCACCGGCCTCTACAAAGACTATGACGAAGCTGTTTCACTCACCGTCAAAGAGACACGCCGCCATGAGCCAAACCCGGAGAATAAAGCCATCTACGACCAGACTTACCAGACATACCTTGAACTCTACAAGTCCCTGGCCCACATGATGACCGCAAAATAAAAAATAACTCATCACCAATAGAATGTCCCCATACAGGACACCTTACATACATAAACAGTATGAGAAACTATCACCAATAGAATGTCCCCATACAGGACATCCCACATACATAAACAGTATGAGAAACTATTACCAATAGAACGTCCCCATACAGGACATCCCACATACATAAACAGTATGAGAAACTATCACCAATAGAACGTCCCCACACAGGACACCTTACATATTTAAACAACCAGGAGAGAACAACCTTATTCACTTCCTTCCGTCTTGAATAAAATGTCTTACATTCATCCAATGCAGGGGGAGTCTGAGGGGGCGACGCTCGCCCCCTCGGGATTCATTCCACTATCAAGTGGAAACAGGCTTTTCCCTCCTTTCACGAAAGGAGAAAAAATACATTATGAAAGCAGCAGTAGTAGTTGCAAACGAAGATGTACAGTATCAGGAAATCGAAGAACCAGAAGTAACCAAAGGAACAGTCAAGATCCGTGTCAGATATTCCGGTATCTGCGGTTCTGATATCCCGCGAGTATTAAACAACGGCGTTCACTTCTATCCAATCGTTCTCGGACACGAATTCTCCGGCGATGTAGTAGAAGTCGGCGAAGGTGTGACCAAAGTCAAAGTCGGCGACCGTGTATCCGGCGCACCGCTTCTTCCATGTATGAAATGTGATGACTGTCAGCAGGGTAACTTCTCCCTCTGCAAACATTACAGTTTCATCGGTTCCAGACAGCAGGGAAGCAACGCAGACTATGTAGTTGTTCCGGAGCAGAATGCAGTTCCGTTCGATAAGAGCGTTTCCTATGAGCAGGGTGCAATGTTTGAGCCTGCAACAGTAGCTATCCATGGTGTATTCCAGAATGATTATCACGGTGGAGAATACGTAGCAATCCTTGGTGGCGGTACAGTTGGAATGTTCACGATGCAGTGGACCAGGATTTTTGGTTCCAAGAAAGTTGTTGTATTTGATATCAGTGATGAACGTCTTGAACTTGCAAAACGTCTTGGGGCAGATGAAGTCATCAATACCAGAGAAGAAGGTTACATGGACAAAGCCATGGCAATCACAGGCGGCAAAGGATACGGATTCGTATTTGAGACAGCCGGACAGGTTCCAACCATGCATATGGCATTCGAACTGGCAGCAAACAAAGCACACGTATGCTTTATCGGCACACCACATGAGAACCTGACTTTCACACCAAAACAGTGGGAAAACATGAATCGTAAAGAGTTCAAACTTACCGGATCATGGATGTCCTACAGTGCACCATACCCGGGACGTGAATGGGATCTGACTGCACATTACTTTGCAACAGGCCAGCTGAAATTTGATCCGGGATTCATCTATAAGAAGATTCCGATGAGTCAGGCACAGGAAGCATTCCAGTTATTCAAGACACCGGGACTTGTAAAAGGTAAGATCCTGTTATCAAACGAGGAAGAATAAGATGATACTGACAGTGACATTAAATGCTGCAATCGACAAACGATATGTAGTAGATGATTTTAAAGTTGGCGAAGTAAACCGCGTCCGGGAATGCTCTTATGTTCCCGGAGGCAAGGGTCTCAATGTATCCAAACCGGCTTCTATTTATGGGGCAGAGGTAGTGGCTACCGGATTTGTCGGTGGTCATGCGGGTAATTACATTGAAGATGCTTTGAAACCATTTGGTATCAAAGGTGAGTTTTATCATGTGGATGCAGAGAGCAGATCCTGCATTAATATCTGGGATGAAGTAAACCACGTACAGACCGAGTTTCTGGAGCCGGGCTTTACACTGACAGAAGAGGATTTCCAGGGATTTGAGAAGAAATTTACCGAACTGGTGGGAGATGCAGATGTCGTTTCTATGTCCGGAAGTGTACCGAAAGGACTGGATGGAACTGCATACCAGAGACTTGTTCGAATTGTAAAAAAAGCAGGTAAACCGGTTATTCTTGATACCAGTGGCAAACTTCTTGAAATGGGAATTGAAGCGTGTCCGACGTTGATCAAACCGAATATCGATGAGATTCGTATGCTGACAGGAAAGCATTGTGATGATATTCAGGATATTATTGATGCAGCGAAGACGATACATGCAAATGGCGTAGAGATCGTAGCAGTTTCACTCGGCGCAGATGGTTCTCTTGCAGTTGGAGAAGAAGGAATCTTCCGTGCAATCGTTCCGAAGATTGATGCAGTCAATACCGTAGGATGCGGAGACTCTATGATTGCCGGGTTTGCACTTGGACTGAGCGAGGGACTTTCCCTTGAAGAGACCCTGAGAAGAGCAAGTGCTATCTCAGCAGCAGCAGCGATGCGTGAAGAGACCGGATTCTTTGTAATGGAAGATATGGAGAAACTTTTACCACAGATTGTTATACAAAGACTTTAACATTCATAATGCGGTCATGCCTGCATTTTTTAAGGCGCCAAACATGAGGAAGAAGTGATTTGCAAATCAAATCTGCGCATTCCGAATGTTTGCAGAATCGTGGGAGCTGCGAGGCAACGGAATGATTCGTGGTATAACTAAAAAAGTGAAAACTATATAATTTTAAATTCAGGAGGAAACAAAAATGGCAGAATTTATCGATCCGGCAATTGTGCCGAAAGTAACACTTCCGTCAGGAGAAGAAGTTCCGTGCATGGGTATAGGAACATTTGGTTCCGACCGTGTAAGCGCAGAAGAGGTATCCGCAGCAGTTGCAGGTGCGATCCGCAGCGGTTATCGTATGTTTGACTGTGCTGCATGCTATGGAAATGAACATCAGATCGGAGAAGTTTTTAAAGCTGCTTTCGACGAAGGCGTTGTAGAAAGAAAAGACCTCTTCATTATGACAAAAGTATGGAACGACATGCACAGAAAAGTAGAAGAAGCCTGCACAAAGAGTATTCAGGATCTTCAGTGTGATTATGTGGATCTGTATTTCATCCACTGGCCATTCCCGAACTACCATGCACCTTTCTGTGATGTGGATTCCAGAAACCCGGATTCCAGACCGTTCAGCGTGGAAGAGTTCATGGATACCTATCGTCAGTGTGAAGAACTGGTTGAAAAGGGCAAAATCCGTTATATCGGTATCTCCAATATGACCATTCCGAAACTGGAAGCAGTTCTGCCGTTGATGAAGATCAAACCGGCAGCCTGTGAACTGGAACTGCATCCATGCTTCCAGCAGCAGGAACAGTACGATTATCTGGTAGCGCACAATATCCAGCCGGTAGGTTATATGCCACTTGGTTCACCAAGAAGACCGGAAAGAGATATCTGTCCGGAAGATGTTGCAGATATGCAGACACCGGAAATGCAGGAAATTGCCAAAGCGCATGGTGTACATCCGGCACTGATCGCTCTGAAATGGGCACATCAGAGAGGGGAGATTTCTATTCCATTCTCTGTACATAACTATGTAAGCAATCTGAAATGCGTAACTGAAGATCCACTGACAGATGAAGAGATGGCAAAGATCGGTACACTTGAGAAAGGAAACAGACTTGTTAAAGGTCAGGTATTCCTGTGGGAAGGTGCGAAAGACTGGCATGATCTGTGGGATGAAGAGGGCTTTATTGTTAAATAAGGGAACTGCCCTTAGACCCGTCAATCATCCGATTTGACAATTGAAAATCTGCGAGGGGAGGGCGCTCACAGTTGCGAAGGCCGCTCTCCCCTCGCGCACCCCACCGGGCCACGCGGTCAAAGAGCCGGTAATTGGTTGGTAAAAGCTTCTATACTTGGCCATGCGGTTGAGGTGGCGGTAGTTTGGAGATAAAAGCCCCACCGGAGAGAATTGTTTTTACAAATACAGACTGATTTTATTTTTTACCCCACCGGGCAACGCCTGTGTGGGGGATTTTCTTGAAAAAAGTGTCGGTTGCTGAATTGCAAATGACTGAGATGAAAGTAAGTGTTGAGAAAGTCCACGAAAATGCTGGTGTTGAATGACTAGAAGAAGAGAAAGTGCCGAGCAGGTCCACAAAAATGCTGGTGCTGAATGACCGGTAGAAGAGAAAGTGTTGAGCAAGTCCACAAAAATGCTGGTGCTGAATGACCGGTAGAAGAGAAAGTGTTGAGCAAGTCCACAAAAATGCTGGTGTTGAATGACCAGAAGAAGAGAAAGTGTCGAGCAAGTCCACAAAAATGCTGGTGCTGAATGACCGGTAGAAGAGAAAGTGTTGAGCAAGTCCACAAAAATGCTGGT
>CAKRPO010000019.1 GCA_934378195.1 uncultured Blautia sp. | reverse complement strand
CCTGAAGGGAATCGAACCCCCGCACATGGTACCGGAAACCACTGCTCTATCCACTGAGCTACAGGTGCAAGCTTTTCTTAAAGCTTTTTATAATATAGCACATATTTGAGTATTTGTAAAGTTTTTGAATAATTCCTACTTTTCAGACTATTATCGAGAGTACTTTCTTTCAAGCTTCAAACCACTTTCCATACACGACAGTTTCCCGTCTGTCCAAGTACATACATATTGGAAGCAGAAAGATATTCATCCAATTCCTCTGATGTGGAAATAATATAGCTGACATTACTCCAGTGAAGCAGCTTCTGAAATTCTTCCACATCCACAGAAAAATCATGATAAAAATAAACCGCTATTACTTTTTTTCTCCATTCCTTTACTTTTTTCAGTTTCATAAAGGACTCTTCCGAACTTCTCTCTATCCTCTGAAGAATTCTTCGGCTCACATATGATGTCACATCCGGATCATATTGTCTGTAAACAAGCAGCAGTCCGTCGCTGAGGATTCTCGGCTGTTCAATCCCTTCACTGTGTATGATATTAGAGAGATCCAGAATCTCCTGATCCGTAAAATATACATTTGTTGCCTTTATATACGGTGCTTCCGCTGCCCCACTGAATACTGGAACACCCAGTACCAGAATCAGTGCAAAACAAATTACTCCTGTCAGGATCTGTACCCATTTTTTGGCTGATACAAAGATCAGTAGTGTCAACGCATAACCTACCGTAATAAAAAACACAAGAATCCACAGAAATCTGACAAATCTGCTTCCAAAACCAAATACATCAAGCAAAAATTTCACCACAAAAGGATTAAATATTGTAAGACACTCCGTTACGAGCACTCCCACAAACAGTTTGCGGTCTTCTTTTTTTCCAAGAAACCAGATTATGAGCAAAGCTATCGGATAAAGAATCCAGATTGGATTATTTCCTGTATAAGTCTGGAAGGACTCTATCAGAAACTGTACCGTTTCTTTTATGTTTTCCAATAATTCTTCCTCCTTATGATTCTCACTATACCAGATTACTGATCAGCATCCAGAATGCGGACGGCAGCAATACAATAATATATCGTTTCAAAAGCTTCCATTGCTTTTTACAGATTCCTTCTGTCAGAATGTACGGAAACAGAGTAACAGCAATCATACATGGAACAATGAACAGTGCAGAATTGCTAAATGCAATCCCTCCTGTACCGCACAAAAACATGCCACACCATGGCCACATTCCATCCTTCCGGCGATACGCTGCCAGACAAAAACCAAAGATCAGCGTCATATACAGATAAGCAATGATTGCTTTGCCTTCATATGTCCGATATGCAAAATACTGAGAAACGCCACCCAGACTATATGAAAAAAGAAGAACCAGACCAGTCATCAGTATAAATACTGTTTTTTCCGCTTCTTTTTTTTCAAAAAAGCTGTCAGCACACAAATACAATCCCATCACAAAAAGAAGGACCATAGCAATCGTAAAGCTCCATTTTCTTTCCATAAGTGGATGAATATTCAGCACCTGATAAATAATCGCACTCTGTAGTGTGTCTGTATTCATAATATAGAACTGCTCCGGTCTTGCCAGAATTTTTCCTGTATATGGTACCACTCTGTCCAGTGTATTGGAATACACGGATGCTACCGGAAGTCCTATATAATTGTTTGAATCATAATTTGACAAAGTATTGGTATTTAATCCCAGAAATACCGCAAGACCAATCGCCGCAACAACCAGTATGAATAAGGAAAGATTCTTCTGCCTGTTCCCCGGAATTCTTCTGATACTGTCCATCAATACAGTTCTCTTTTTCCTGATAATATAGATAAAGAGAAAAAGCAGCAGACACCCCCATATGATCGTCAGTTGTTTCAAAGAACAGCAAAAATATTTCATCGGAAATGCTATAATTTCAAACAACGTATAGTACAGCAAAAATCCGGTAATACACATAATTGGGAATCTTCTGGTCTGAAACTTTTCCGGAACAAGTGTCCCGAACAGCCAAAACACAACAAGATATCCTGCCGCCAGCAGCGTTCCCATTATCATATTTGTCATGAATTTTCGTCTTTTCCTTTCTTCTTCAGGATTCCCATTGCTATTTTTTCCGGTGTGATCGGAAGCTCAAAGACGCGTACCCCTGTTGCATTATAGATTGCCTCAGCAATCGCCGGACACGGCGTATCAATCACGAGTTCGCCAATTGATTTGGCTCCGAACGGGCCGCTCTCTTCATAACTGCTCTTAAAGTCCACCCGAATCTTTCCAATATCCATTCTGGTCGGAATCTTGTACTGCATGAAAGAATTGTTACGGATTTTACCCTTATCTGTATACTGTACATCTTCAAAGAGTGCCATTCCGATTCCCTGTGCAATACCACCTTCAGTCTGCACACGAGCAAGATTCGGATTGATCGGTGTACCACAGTCAACAACTGCCACATAATCCAGCACATCCACATTTCCGGTTTCTGTGTCCACTTCTACTTCTGCCATTCCGACCATAAACGGTGGCGGTGACAATGGAGAAGAATGCTGTTTGACAACCTGAAGTTCAATATTATTAAAAAATGTACCCTTCAATGCAACCTGCTCCAGAGAAACTTTTTTTTCTTCCTCATCTTCCCCGTCAATATAGACATAAGAACCGTCAAACGCAACTTTATCAACCTCTGTTTCGAGCATTCCAGCTCCAACTTCACAGATTTTTTTTCTCAGTTCTTCACAGGCCTTCATGACAGCTACACCGGTCGTATAGGTTGTCGAAGAAGCATAAGATCCGGAATCATATGGTGAAATATCTGTATCCACACTGAACACCACAATATTTTCCATCGGAGTGTCCAGGCAATCTGCAGCGATCTGTGCCATAATCGTATCACATCCGGTTCCCATATCTGTACATCCAAGTGCCAATGTGTAGGAACCATCTTCATTCAGCTTGATATCTGCTCCGCCGACATCAACCCCTGCAATAGAAGAGCCCTGCATCGCCATTGCCACACCAACTCCGCGAACTTTACCGTTTCCCATATCCTGACATGGATATTTGGAATCCCAGTTCATCATTTCTTTTGCCCGTTCCATACATTTATCCATCGTACAGCTCTGAGCATAAGGAACATCCGGATACCCCGGAAGCGGCCCACCTTCCACCGGCATATTCAGCTCTTTCACTCTGACAGGATCCATTCCCATCTTGTGTGCCAGTTCATTTACTGCTGATTCTACGGCAAAGATTCCCTGTGTTGCACCATATCCACGGTATGCGCCTGCTGCCTGCACATTCGTATAAACCACATCAAAAGCAAAACGATATGCTTCTGTATTACGATACAATCCAATTGATTTATGACCACTTAAGCCCACGGTTGTAGAACTGTGCTCTCCATAAGCCCCTGTATTGGAAAGGGTATAGACATCAATCGCCTTGATGATACCATTTTCATCTGCACCTGCACGAACGGTAATTTCCATCTCATGGCGCGGAGAAGAGCTGATCATAGACTCATATCTGGAGAAAACAATCTTGGACGGGCGACCGGTCTTCCAGGTAACAATTGCCGGATAGATCTCACTGACAGAAGTCTGCTTTGCTCCAAACCCACCACCAATTCTCGGTTTGATGACACGGACTTTGGATGCCGGAATGTCCAGAGCTCTTCCAACAATTCGTCTTACATGAAAAGGAATCTGTGTAGAAGAAAGCACGATCAGTCTTCCAAAATGATCCATATAACATGCTGTACGGAAAGTTTCCATCATCGTCTGCTGATTTGCTCTGGTATGATAAGTACGCTCTACAGTATACTTACATTCGCTCAGGACTTTATCCACATCTCCATGCTCCTCCATTGCATTCGCACACAGATTTCGCTTATTATCTCCACCAAGCGGAATCTTGAGTTTCCAGTTCTCTTCCGGATGGACCACGATTGGATTGTCTTTTGCCTTGTGAATATCCAGCACCGGCGTCTCCACTCGATACTGTACCTTGATTCTCTTTAATGCCTTGTCTACTGCCTCTTCTGTTTCACCGGCAACAATAGCAACTGTATCTCCGACAAAACGAACATGACGGTCAATGATCAGGCGATCATCCGGGCTCATTTCCGGTGCTGTCTGTCCTGCAAGAGTAAAACGTTTCTGTGGAACATCTTTATACGTAAGAATACATGCAATACCGGCTACTTTTTCTGCATTACCGGTCTTAATCTCTTCCACCCATGCATTCGCATATGGGCTTCGCAAAATTTTGACGATCAGGCAGTCCTTCGGTGCCAGATCATCTGTATAAACAGGTTTTCCTGTTACCAGTGACATTGCATCTGTTTTGCGTACAGGCTGATTTACATATTTCATCTTATTATGCGTCCTCCTGTGCTTTTTTGTATTTCAAAAACTTAAGGATACTTGTTGTCTGCGAAACAAATCCGGAACATCTGCACAAATTCCCGGCAAGATACTCTTTGATCTGCTCCTCCGTCGGCTCCTTGATCTCACGAAGCATTGCAAACACATTCATGATAAACCCCGGATTGCAGAAGCCGCACTGTTCCGCACCTTCATTCGCCAGAAAGCTTCCAAATTCCTGTGCTTCACGCTGCATTCCTTCCAATGTTACTACCTTTTTTCCGTCAATTCGTGCCGCAAGTGTAGAACAGGAAAGAACCGGTCTGTCATCTACAAGTACTGTACAAAGTCCACAGTTTGCTGTTTCGCAGCCTCTTTTGACGCTGAAGCATCCTCTGTCCCGCAGAAAATCGATCAGAAGTATTCCCGGTTCAATTTCTTCCTGTCGGTAAACCCCATTCAGCCAGAAACTAATATTCATTCTTCATTCCTCCTACTGCTTCCCAAGTCCTTCTTGTCAGTACGCTGACCAGAAGTGTACGGTATTCTGCGGAACCACGCATATTACCTGCTGTGATTACATGATCTGCTGCATACTCAGAAAACGCTGTGATCGCCTCTTCTCTCTGCTTATTGGTCATATGTTTGAAATTCTTAAGAATCTGCTTCTCATCTGCAACCACAACTGCGCGGCCCGGTCTTGCGCCGACCACAGTTCTTGCCTCTTCTCCGATCAGAGAAGCCGCACAGGTCAGAACAGGAAAATCTGTCTTTGTATTTCGCTGACTCATATAACAGACAAACAATGGTTTCTTCCTGATAATGATATTTACAAGAATATCATTGTCCTTTTTGCGATTTACAAATTCGATCAGGGGAATCCGTCCCGCATCATATAATTCTACCCATGTATCCATGGCAAGAAACATGGTCAGCACATCTGAAAATCCATATCTTCCCCAAATACTGCCCCCTATCGTTGCACAATTACGGAACTGTACACCGACAATGTGGCGCAGACTCTCTCTGATTGCTCCCTGTGTATACGCGTTCAGCCCCTCATTCATCTCAAGATTTCTTAAAGATGTCATACAACCGATCACAAATTCATCTTCCATCTCCTTCACAGTGTCCAGTCCCAGCCCGGAGAGATCGATTGCTGTGGAAATATTGCGATTCCCCATTTTCAGCCATACCATACCGCCAAGAACGAGAGCTGTTTTTTTCTGATTCAGTTCGTATGCTTCTGCAACGCTTTTCACTTTCACATAGCTTTTAATCTTTAGCATCTGTGTATCGTTTCCTTTCTATCATTCAAACTCAAATATGTATAGGCATACATATTTTAATATTAGCAGATTTTTTTTTACTTTTCCAGCAAAACAGGTGATTCTGTGAAACATGCATAAAAAAGCCCCTTCCCTCGCAACAGTTTTCACAACTAACTGTTGAAAAGAAAAGGACTTTTCGTAATTTTCTTATCGGTTATTGATTGCAGTTACCAGTGCATCAATAGAAGCCCGGATAATATCCGAATCCACTCCTGCTCCCCAGGAAAGTGTTCCATCCGGTTTCTGGATTCCTACATAAGCAATAGCCTTGGAACTGCTACTCTTTTCGAGTGCATGTTCCTGATAAGTTACTAATGTAAATTTCATTTCGTATGCTTTCTTCAGTGCATTGCTGACAGCATCCAGACGACCATTTCCGGTTGCCTCTGTTGTGATTGTCTTACCATTAAATGTAGAAGTTACCTGTGTAGTAATTCCACCATCCTTCTGCTGGAAGTGAACCTCATTAATGCTATATGGTTCCACAACATTTTCAAATGTAGATTTGAACAGGCTGAAGATTTCATCCGGATGAAGTTCTTTGTGTCTATGATCAGAAACAGCTTTGGCTGCATATCCCATAGCTTCACGCATTTTAGCCGGCAGATTCAGGCCATATTTTGTTTCCAGGATATATCCGACACCGCCCTTACCAGACTGGCTGTTAATACGGATAACATCTGCATCGTAATTTCTTCCAACATCTGTCGGATCAATTGGCAGATACGGTACAGTCCAGCGGCTTGGATCTTTTTCCTCTCTCCAGTGCATACCTTTGGCAATTGCATCCTGATGAGAACCAGAGAATGCTGCAAATACCAGTGCCCCACTATATGGGCTTCTTTCGTCTACTTTCATTCCTGTACATTCTTCATATACTTCACAGATATGCGGCATATCTGTGAAATCAAGTTCCGGATCCACACCCTGTGCAAACATATTCATTGCAAGTGTAACAACATCAACATTACCGGTACGTTCTCCGTTTCCAAACAGAGTGCCTTCTACTCGATCCGCTCCTGCAAGCAATCCCAGTTCGGAATCTGCCACACCACATCCACGGTCATTATGCGGATGCTGAGAAAGAATAACGTTCTCACGGTATTTCATATTCTCACTCATGTACTCAATCTGGCTGGCATATACATGTGGCATGGAAAGTTCAACAGTTACAGGCAGATTGATGATTGCTTTGTTTTCCGGTGTCGGCTGCCATACATCCAGTACTGCATTACAAACTTCCAGTGCATATTCCGGCTCTGTTCCGGTAAAGCTTTCCGGACTGTACTCAAACTGGAAGTTACCTTCTGTCTCATCAGCCAGCTGTTTCAGAAGTTTTGCTCCATCAACAGCAATCTTCAGGATTTCTTCTTTTGACTTTCTAAATACCTGTTCGCGCTGTGCTACAGATGTTGAATTATATACATGTACAATTGCTTTCGGCGCACCTTTGACTGCTTCAAAAGTTTTGCGGATAATATGTTCTCTTGCCTGTGTCAACACCTGGATTGTTACGTCATCCGGAATCAGATTCTGTTCGATCAACGTACGTACAAATGTATATTCTGTTTCAGAAGCAGCCGGGAATCCAACTTCAATTTCTTTGAAACCGATTTTTACAAGAAGTTTAAAAAACTCAATTTTCTGTTCCAGACTCATCGGAATAACCAACGCCTGGTTTCCGTCACGAAGGTCTACGCTGCACCAGATCGGAGCTTTGTCTACATATTCTTTTTCTGCCCATTTCATGCATTTCATAGGCGGCATATAATACTGTCTCTGGTATTTTGTTACATTTTTCATGATTTTTCCTCCTGTTTCTTTACCATGTAACTTCTCTGTATGTTTTTTGTTTCTGAACAAAAAAAATCTCCCATCTCTACAGACTTCTGTAAGAGACGAAAGACTACTGTTTTCGCGGTACCACTCTTATTTATGAACGGTTCATACACTCATGGGATACGGAATCTCTGCTCATAGTGCCAAAATCCTTATATCCTCTCCATATAACGGTGGATACCGTCTGCGCCTACTTTCTATTATATCATCATAAAATGTATAGAGTTCGGACAGATGCTCCAAGGCGAGTTCCATGACTTCTTTCCGCTGTCTCACACCTGCCGACAGCTCTCTTTGCTCCAGTCCCCATGTACTATTCCTCATCAAAGCATTTCGCATATTTTGTCGATGAATAAAGACTAACATGTCATTTCAAACTTGTCAAGAGTGAATTTTGTTCCGATTTTATCACATCTCAATCGGGGCAACAGGATTTGAACCTGCGACCTCACGGCCCCCAGCCGTGCGCGCTACCAAGCTACGCCATACCCCGGTGAAAATTATTATAACAATCCATTTTTTGTTTTGCAACTGTTTTTTCGGTCATGCAACTGCATCTTCTCCAGGAAGATACAGTTGCTTCCCTATAACCGTTCCATTCAGCAAGTTCTTTAACTTCCACTTACCGATATGATGTTTCTAACTACATTTGTATGACTGTATCTGTCATATCGTGTCTTTTTATTTCGGAACGTAACTGCTGCCGTCTTATTGGTAGAATCAATTACTGCCACTCCAGTTTTTCCAGAAACAGATACATTCAAAGTATCTGCTGTAATGCTTTCAAATTGATAGCGTAAAGTCTGCAGTTCACTAACCGTATAACGCCCTGGTGGAATATCTGTAAAGTAACAGGTCATTACCGCGTCATTTCCAGAAACAGAATACACTCCTGGTTCAAATTCCACATAATTTTCATAGACATGAGAGATTCCCTGCTGATCCTGTCCTGTTATTCTGAATCGAAATACTGGATTTCCATGTGCCCAGGTAATATCTTTCTCCTTAATTTTTTTGGTTATCGTGATTCTTCCATCTGTCGTCGCCGGTTTCATTTTGACCCAGGATTTATTTGTCATCTGCGTATCCTGCATTTTGTCCGAAACAATCGTTCTTGATGCAGTATTGACGATTGCATAGAACCCATCTGCATTCCGGTAATGCTTATGTGCATCTATCTCTTTAACCGTACCTGCTTTTACCCTTATCCTGAAATAATAGGTCACATCATTATATGCCTCAGCTGTTTTCAGAAATGCTGTATTTGCAGTAAAAACAATTGTATTCGAACTTTTTCCTATCTTGAATTTATTTGTAACATCTGTTCCTGCAGCAGTTACCACACTTGCACTTCGATATTTCACACAGGCATCCAGCGTATCCTTCAATTCAAAGGAACTATAGCTGCCCGGCAAAAGCCTCTGTCTGATCACATAATCGAAATTTTTTCCTTCTGTGATCTCAAAAGGTGGATCAGACGCTGTAAATTCATGTTTACTCATCGCGTTGAAAGAAGCTTTTTCATTTCCCACGCGCTTTTCAGGTCCGGGATTGGGTTCATATGTACCAACTGATTTGGATGTAGATATAAAAAAGGCATTTTGTCGTTTGGTACCATTCTTCCATGAATCCTGCGCCAGCCAGCTCAGTGAAAAGGAGCCATTAAAATCCAGCTGACACCAGCCTTGTACATCGCCATTTCCAAGGCTTTCACTTCCTTCTTTACTTCTAATCTCACGATATGGCGTTCCGTCAGACAATGTTCCATTTGTCACTCCAAGATAATTAAACCCTTTTCTGAGATAGATTTTGTCAATATTCCAGTTGTCACGCACACTGATTCCCTGACCTCCATCCAGATCCGCAACTGTGATATGTCCCTTCGGATAGATTTTCTGCTCTGTACCATGTTTCAGGAATTCAAACTGGAATCTCACGGCACTGACAGCAATTGTATTAAAGGCAATCGTGTTTTTGTAAAACAAAATGCAGGGAATCATCTTAGTTCCATCACTTCCCACATGATTATTGCTTATACTTCCCCATCTTACCGCAGTCACCTTCAGGTCAACAAGATTTCCCTGATACTCTCCTACATTGCTGTAGATAGCGGTGATCGGATCTTTGTACTTGTCTGAATCAATTGCACATGCGTAAAATCTTTTGCAATATTCCTCTGTATATCCGACTGAATCACCAAACCAGTTATGGATTTTTTTGTTCAGCCCACTATTCTGCCGGCTGATATAAGAAAGTTCCGTCACTCCTTCCTTAAACGAATACGAGAATGCATACTCAGATCTCATTTTGTAGTTTGCATCTACCCACTGAACAGGAACATTTACCGTACTCTGCGTTGCAATCTGCCCTGCATCGTCTGAAAATGCCTCCTCTGTATCAACATCATCTTCAAATTCAACTGCCGAAAGCTCATCCTCTGCTTCCTCATCCAGGTTTTCTTCTGCCAGATTTTCTTCATCCTGTCTTTCTTCAAATGACACCTCCGCTTCCTCAGATTCTTCTGGTATCTCTTCTATAAGGATGTCATCTCCGGCATCTGTTTCTTCGTTCATTTCATCACCCATTTCAGGTTCATTGACATCTGCATCTTCTTCCTCTGAACGCTCTGTCTCTTCGTCATGATTCTCCTCTGTCTGTGGTTTCTCCATCTGATTTACCCATGTCGTATCATCCGCCTGTGCCTGCACTCCGGATAATGTGGAAATCATCATCATCGCAGCCAGCATAAGACCTGCTACTTTTTTCTTCATGATTCCTTCCCTCCTTTATAGATTCTGATACTCAGAACAATCGCTCCAGAACCCAAAAGAAGTAAAAACAACAATATTGGTTCCGAATCATCTCCGGTCTTTACCGGCTTATTTTTTTGTGCCTGATTCTCCTTACTCTGCCCTTCTCGGTCAGAGCATTCGGAATCATATTTTTTATCAGGAGACATCGATTCTGGTTTTTCATTTTCCTTTACAGCAAATGTCCATGTTACATCTGTCTTTTTCAAGGCATAAGTATTATCCCATTTCTTTGGTATTTCTAATTGAAAATCCAGTTTTCCCTTCTGTCCGGGCTTAAATTTACCAAGCGATCGCGCAGTTGTAAGCGGTTGACTGTCAAGTGTTCCCTGATATATCATTTTTCCATTCTGGCTGATCTCAAACCGGATATTCTTAAGCATCTGCATCTGTTCTTCCGATCTTCCGTCTGTGCTGGTCCACAAAAAGATTTCTGCTTCCTGTCCAGTTGTATTTGATATCATAACAGTATCCTTTAATATATCTCCCGGCATCGCTGTTTCCAGATTTGTAAAAAAATCATCCGGTACCGCAATCAACTGATGTGCTTTTCCATTAAATTCCACTGAAAGTTTTGTCTCACCTTTTTTGCAGGTCAAAGTTCCGTTCTGTTCATGCAGGCATCGCTGTATCACCTGATTTCCCCACGGTGACATGGCACTGAAATCCGGTTTAAAATTTGCTGCCTGAATCGCATCCGCCTGAATATCTACGGTGATATTCTGATTCTCATGCTCTTCTGTCCACGTATCTGGAATGGACACAGACTGAAACAAGTCTACTGTCTCCTGCTTTTTCAATACTTTTGTGTAATAATAATACTCTCCACGTTTTACCCACTCCATAGATATTCCATTGATATTCTCGTCCTTCAGTCCTTCTATTTGTTCATTCTCACCTGTGTAAGTAATTCTCGCTCTAATCCAACATGGCAGGGCTTCATTCTTTATCCTGGGAATCTTTGAAATAACCTGTCCTGGCAATATCTCCGAAGGAGCTCTATACGTTACTTCACTATTTCCTTTCTTCGCATACTCGGAAACAGAAATGTTGATATCTCCCATAGAAATGTGGTTGACCACATCCATTTTATCTGAAAAAGAAGCATATACACCAACTGCTGAAATGATTCCTGTCACCAAAAGGCCTGCTATGATTCTGTTCATATTCTTCATATCTTCACCTGCCTTCTCATAGATCACTCGTATAATATGCCCAGGCTTTCCGATAATCTTCAAATGGATCGGCCTCTATCGATTCTTCATAAACCTGTATCTGAAATTCTTTCAGCAATTTCCAGTATTTTTGTTCAAGTCTTGTATGATCGATCCGAAATCCCGTACAAAGCTGCGACGTTGATTCTCCCTCATGAACAATTTGTGTGTAATAATAATAGCCATCATCACCATAAACCCAATTTTTTGTATCAACATTTTGCAGACTGACCGCTTTTCCAATATCACTGTCTGAATATCCCAACGAAACCCGCACATAACAATTGGCCGCAATATGATCTTCGTCTGACGGACTGTTCGATACCCATATTTTTTTAGGAACATCGATATCCTTATCCGGTACAATTGTCGGTGGATTGGGAAAATCTTCCCCAATCTCCGACGTAATATTTCCAGGTCTCAACACATTTTCAGCGGTGTCAAACGCAGACTGATAAGCAACGGTTCCCTGTGCTCCTGCCAGAATTCCTAATAGGATTCCTAGACCGGTAAACATCTTTTTCTTGCCTGTCATATGTTTTCACCTGCTTTCTGCTGCTTATTCTGTTGCTTTTCCAAGTTGATTCTTATTCTGATTTACATATTTCTGATATGCGTTTCGTGCCTGTTCTACAACGCTCGCAGCATCACCACCGGTATACGATGTCTGAATTGCATAAGCCCTGATCGGAATTTCCAGCTGTTGTCCATCAAGCTGTCCCTCAATGATATTCAGGAATTTTACTGTATCAAACAAAGATTCTGTTGTTTCCTGCGGCTTAAGGATCTTATTATATGCAAATACATAAACCTGCTTGCTACCTACTTTGCGTGCACTCAGCTTTGTCCAGCTATTCTTCGACTCAAACAAAAAGAGTTCCTGTTCTCTTTGTTCCAGTCTGCTTCCATTGTCTGCGGCAGCAGTGACATTCGCCATAGGTATGGAGACTTCCAGATATGCAAATGTATCATTGATTCCGGTATTCTTGATCTTCGGATCTTTACTGATCACTTTTCCCGGTTCTATCTTCTTGTTATCGTCCGGTTTCCAGTTATCTTCTGTCAATTTCACATCTACTTTACCTACTGTAAACTGGTTTGACACATGATCAAAATCTGTCAGATATGCGGATACTCCGCCAACAGAAGCAAGACATAAAACACCTGTCAGAAGTAAAATCTTTTTCATGTTATTTTTCATAAATATGTTTCGCGCTTTTCCTGCAGCGCTCTCCTTTCCATTGCATGAGCAGGAAGACCAGTTCCTGAAAGACCATGACCGCTAATATTGAAAAAATAGTCTTCTGTCTGATAAAAACAGCCGCATATCCAAGAAATGGAACTGCAAATATCACTTTTCCAATAATCTGAGTCTCTGCTACGGGTGACGGATCCTCCATATTGTTAGCATCACCTTTCGTTACATAACCCTGTCGTTCTTTTCTAATCACTCTATGCGTAATTTTTGACTCTCCTACCCGATATGTAATGATATCGCCAACTTCCGGTATCTTTCTCTGTGTATCTGTAAAGACGATTCCACCAGTCTTTAGCACTGGTTCCATCGATCCTGACATTACTGTGTCAACCGAAATTCCAATATGTGGAATGACCAATAATAACGCTCCCAGAATTCCAACCAGGGCTATCAAAAATCTTCCGGCTTTTTCTGCCGTTTTCATAAAGCTCCTTTCCTGCGTCATTTTGTAAAACTTCATTGGATTGTTTGCAGATCTGCTTGAACTGATAATAAAGATTGTCTTAAGATGACTCTATCTTATGCCCTCATGCATAAAATGTCAATGAAATTCGTTCGTCATATTCTGACAAAAAATGTAGTAAAAAACGACACACCCAAAATGGGCGTGCCGTTTATAACAGTCATATTTAACAGAAAAATTTTTCTTAGTTGTTGATCAGTTTGTCTTCGCCATTCCAGCTGTACAGTTTACGAATCTCTTCGCCAACTTTTTCTGATGGATGTTCAGCAGCAAGTTTTCTCATTGCTTTGAAGTGAACCTGTCTTCCAGCATCAGACATATCAAGCAGGAAGTCTTTTGCAAATGTACCATCCTGGATATCTGTCAGAATCTGTTTCATTGCCTTCTTTGTTTCTGCTGTAACAATCTTTGGTCCTGTAATATAATCACCATATTCAGCGGTATTAGAAATGGAATATCTCATTCCCTTGAATCCAGACTGATAAATCAGGTCAACAATTAATTTCATTTCATGGATACATTCGAAATATGCATTTCTCGGGTCATATCCTGCTTCGCAAAGTGTTTCGAAACCAGCCTGCATAAGGGCAACAACACCACCACAAAGAACTGCCTGCTCTCCGAAGAGGTCTGTTTCTGTTTCTGTACGGAATGTAGTTTCAAGAAGACCAGCTCTTGCTCCACCAATAGCAAGACCATATGCAAGTGCTTTGTCAAGCGCTTTTCCTGTGTAATCCTGCTCTACTGCAACCAGACACGGAGTTCCTTTTCCAGCCTGATATTCGCTTCTTACAGTATGTCCTGGTGCTTTTGGCGCAATCATAGTAACATCTACGTTCTTTGGCGGAACAATACATCCGAAATGAATGTTGAAACCATGAGCAAACATCAGCATGTTACCCTCTTCAAGGTTTGGTTCGATATCATTTTTGTACATATCTGCCTGTTTCTCATCGTTGATCAGAATCATGATGATATCAGCCTGTTTTGCTGCCTCTGCTGCTGTATATACTTTAAAGCCCTGCTCTTCGGCTCTCTTCCAGGACTTACTTCCTTCATACAGACCAATAATGACATTGCAACCTGACTCTTTTAAGTTAAGTGCATGTGCATGTCCCTGACTACCATAACCAATAATTGCAATGGTCTTACCATCCAGTAATCCTAAATTACAGTCTTCCTGGTAAAAAATCCTGTTTGCCATCTTTGTTTCCTCCTAAGCTATTCGTAAAATAATATTTATCGTTAAAGGGCTGTACCCCTTAGCAAACGAAATTGATATGTAAAATTTCTTACAGGAATTTTACATCACTGGCACCTCTGGAAAGCCCAGTAATACCAGTTCTTGCAAGCTCCAGTATCTCATATTCACCCAGAAGATCAATAAAAGCTCCAAGCTTACTCTTGCTTCCTGTCATCTCAATGACCAGCGAAGTCTTGCCGACATCAATAACATTGGCACGGAAAATATTTGCTATTGAAATAATTCCCTCTCTCTGGTCCGGTCTGGCTGCAACCTTCACAAGAACCAGTTCTCTGCTCACACTGTTATCTGGTTCAAGAACCTTGATGTCTCTTACGTCAACCAGCTTAGCCAGCTGTTTGGTAATCTGTTCCAGAATCATGGAATCTCCACTGCATACAACAGTCATTCTGGAATATCGTTCATCCGCAGTCACGCCGACTGTCAAACTGTCAATATTATAACCTCTGCGGCTGAACAGACCGGAAATACGGCTTAACACACCTGCAGTGTTATCTACTAACAGGGACAAAATTCTCTTTTGCATAACGCACCTGCTTTCAACACTTTAATCTTGTAAACAATTCCATTGTAAAATTGTCTGCATGCTTTTTATTATAACAATATTACATCGTTTGTCAACGAAAAAATTTGTATACATTGCATTTTTTTGACATTTTATGTATCTTTATACAAGATATTTTTTACGAAGTACTTCGATATTTTTCGGATTCATGTAAAGAGCCTTTTTCATAAACATCTCCATGGAGCCGTAATCTCGCTTTATTGTCTCAAATACCATATCCAGATACTCTTCCTTGACTCTATAGAAAAGCCGTATCTTATCCATGACCTGATTGTCCACGATCATCTTTGTTTCAAGAAAACGGATCATATATTCCATTTCTTTATCCAGATACATATTCGTTCTCATAAAGTCTTCATATATCGTTTTCTTCGGTACTCCCAATGCACACAGAAGAAGCGCTGTTCCAACACCTGCACGGTCTTTTCCCACACTGCAATGCCAGAGGACCGCACCTTCATCCTGATGAAGCAGAACATCCAGAAAGCGCGCATACTGCTTTACACTATATTCATCATGTACAAGGGATTCGTACTGTTTCAGCATAAATTCCTCAGGAATCTCCTCAAAATTTTTCAGAAGATCTGTCAGGCTTCCGGATCTGGTAATTCCAAGAGTCTCTTCATCAACAATTGGAATTTCATGATACTGCACACTTTCCATGATCGTATCTGGTTTCTCCAGACATTCCATTCTGGTACGAAAATCTACCACCGTAGAAAGATAATATTCATTTGTCAGAGTGTCCTGGTCTGTGATCGATATATGATACAGACTTCCACTCCGTAAAAGACGTTTCGGTAAAATATGCCGGCCATCTTCCGTTTCCAGTGCACCAAGATCTCGCGTATTTGGAAGGCTCTGCAACGGAATCCTGCTGCCCATCGGAAATCCTGTCACCAGCTTGGGATTCAGTGCCCGCAGAAGCTGTATACAATTCTGGATTTCCCGATCAGTCATCTCAAACTGATATCGTTTTCTCCTCCGTGTGATAATCACCAGTGAACTTGTACTATACTGCTTCTGTGCGCCGCCTTCTATACCCTCTTTTCGCTTATATGCCCATAGGATATCCCGGCACGGAAGATAATTCAGCATCATATGTTTGGAAAAAATAAAATTGCCGTCCTCTATCCTTATTTTTCCGTATTTCATGTTTTCTCCCTCTATATAAGTTAACTCTTCCCTTTTATTAAATAAGGCCTAAGTTCGTAAGTCCATTGCGAATTCCATAATGAAACATGTCTGTGGTAATATAGTCTGCCAGTTCCTGGATTTTCGGAGAACCGTTCCCCATTGCCACTTTTGTCGCTGCATATTCAAACATAGATAAATCATTGTTGCTGTCGCCAAATACTACTGTATCTTCCCATGCAATATCAAAGATTCGGCATACTGCTGCAATTCCCACCGCTTTATTACAGCCTTTCGGCACCATCTCTATGGTTGTTCCGACAAATGCATCATTTTCATGATGAATCGCATCATAATACTCTGCCAGTTCCCTGCATGCCTGCTCCGCGTTACAACCATCCCGCATTTTTGCACTAATCTTATTAATATGCAGACATTCTTCATTTCCCCGGATTGGTTTCCACTTTGGTCCTAATGCGTCTGTAATCAGATCAGCATACCAGTTCACCTCTGTATTATACTCATCTTTATCATAATACATATAATCGGCACCTTCCAGTACCGGGACCAGTCCATATCTGCGCAGCACTTCTACGGAATGTTCTGCCACTTCCGGTGTCATTTCGTTGTTATACAATCTTTTCCCGTCTTTTTCAATCGTTGCCCCACATGCACTGATCATTCCCGTAAACGGGATCTGTTCCAGATACCATGGCACAAATGCACGGCTTCTTCCTGTACACAGCCATGCCTGGTGGCCATTTGCAACCAGTTTCTTAATAGACTCTACAGCACTGCCCGGTACTCCTTTTTCTATATCACAGATTGTTCCATCTGCGTCAAAAAAAACTGCTTTCTTATCGCTCATCATTCTGTCCTTCTTTATGTACAATATTGACTTTATATAAAACGTTGTTCTTTATGCAAAAAACTCTGCAGCCACACGAATCAGATACTCCGTATCTTTCACACCTGCCGTCTCGTATGGGGAATGCATGGAAAGCTGTGGCAGTCCAATGTCCACCGTATTCATCGGAACCTGCGTATTGGAAATATTTCCAAGTGTAGATCCTCCTGCAATATCAGAACGGTTGACAAATGTCTGATACGGTACATCTGCTTTTGCACAGAGTTCTTTGAATTCTGCTGCCGATACAGCATCTGTACAATATTTCTGGTTCGCATTGTATTTGATCACAATTCCCTTATTCAGAATTGAATGATTTGTCGGATCTGTCTTATCCGCATAATTTGGATGCAATGCATGTGCATTGTCTGCTGAAACCATAAAGCTTCCGGCCAGCGTCATCAGATATTCCTCATAAGTTCTGCCAAGTCCCATATTAATGCGGAGTAATGTATCTTTAAGGAAAGTAGATGCAGCTCCCTGCTTTGTTCCGCTGCCCACTTCTTCATTGTCCATCACACAATGCACGGCAATTGACTTCTTATTTTCTGCCCGAAGCATTCCCTCTATAGACGCAAAAGCACACTGCAGATCATCCAACCGGGCGGCAGAGACAAATTCATCATCTGCTCCCCAGATTGTACCAGGCATACGATTGTATAAAAACAGATCATGGCTGAGGATTTCCTCCTTTGTCACGCCGACCTGCTCTGCAATCAGCTCCAGTAACATTCTATCGGTATGCTCTGCTGCAAATAACGGCAAAAGATCCTTCTGCGGATTATAGGCTACACCACTATTTGCTTCACGATTCATATGAATTGCAAGATTTGGAATCATCAGTAGATCACGTTCTATATTCACCAGTTTCTCTTCCGGACCTTTTTTTCCACGAACAACCACTCTTCCTGCTACAGATAATGGTCTGTCAAACCATGGTGCCATCAACATACCACCATATTTTTCCACGTTTAACTTTACATAACTGTTATCTGTTTTGATTTCTGGATTTTCTTTAATCTTGAATGACGGAGAATCACTGTGACTTGTCATAATATGGAAGACTCTGCTCTCTTTTTCCGGTATACAAAAAGCAATCAGTGCAGAATGATTTCTCGTCACCAGATATTTTCCTCCTGGAACCAGGTTCCAGTATTCTTTCTCTGAAAGTACTTCAAATCCACGATCTATCAGTCTTCTCTGCATCTCATCTACTGCCTGAAATGCAGTCGGGCTATTCTTTATAAAATCAAGTAGTTTTTCTGTTGTTTCTCTATACATCTGTAGCGACTCCTTTGACCGGTATCCGGTGTATCTCCCAAAAGCCGGCTATTTTTATTAAATATATGCATTACGATTATACGGTATATTTTTTTGAATGGCAACGAAAAAGAGGCAGTTTGTCAAAAACCACCTCTTTTACACTTATTTCAATCTATTCTTTATACAAATTTATAAAGCTTTGATTCTACGAAGCGCTTCAAGTGTATTCTCATAACTTCCAAATGCAGTCAGGCGGAAAAATCCCTCTCCATGTGCACCAAATCCGGAACCAGGAGTACCTACCACATGTGCATTCTCAAGAAGGTAATCAAAAAATTCCCAGGAACTCATGTTGTTAGGTGTCTTCAGCCAGATATACGGTGCATTCACACCACCGGATACAGAATAACCTGCTTCTTTCAGCCCATCGTAAATTGTATGCGCATTTCTCATATAATAAGCAACCTGTTCTTTCAGCTGTGCTTTTCCTGCTTCTGAATAAACAGCTTCGCCAGCCCTCTGTACGATATATGGAGCACCATTAAACTTAGTTCCATGGCGTCTTGCCCAGAGATCATGCAGTGCAATACCTTCGCGAACAAGCTCTTTCGGAACAACGGTGAAACCAAGGCGTACACCTGTAAATCCGGCATTTTTTGAAAAACTTCGAAGCTCAATCGCACAGGTGCGAGCCCCCTCACACTCATAAATACTGTGTGGTACATTTTCTTCTGTGATATATGCTTCATAGGCCGCATCATAAATGATCACGGAACCATTTTTGTTTGCATAATCTACCCATTCCTGAAGTTTATCCTTTGTGATTGCTGCACCACTCGGATTGTTTGGGAAACACAGATAAATCAGGTCCGGTGTCTCTATCGGAAGCTCCGGAAGGAATCCGTTTTCTTCCAGACAAGGCATGTAAATCACGCCATCAAAATTCTCATTTTTCTGATTGTATTCACCTGTACGGCCTGCCATGACATTGGTGTCTACATAAACCGGATAGACCGGATCGCAGACAGCCACTTTATTCTCCGTTCCAAAGATTTCCTGAATATTTCCAGAGTCGCTCTTTGCTCCGTCAGAAACAAAGATTTCATCTGCACTGATCTGGCAGCCTCTTGCCTTATAATCATTTTTTGCAATCGCACTTCTTAAAAATTCATATCCCAGATCCGGTGCATATCCATGAAAAGTCTCTGCATTTGCCATCTCATCTACTGATTTATGAAGTGCATCAATGATTGCCGGTGCCAGTGGCTGCGTAACATCGCCGATTCCAAGACGTACAATCTCAATATCCGGATTTGCTGCCTGGTATGCAGCTACTTTTTTGGCAATCGTGGAAAAAAGATAGCTTCCCGGTAATTTCAGATAATTTTTATTTACTGTAACCATAATATTTGTTCTCCTCATCTCTATGCTTGTGCTTCTCTATATTGAAAACATTATTGATTTTTTCTTTTCTCCACTTCTTTTACAATTGCTTCGCGGACCGCATCCGGACTCGCTTTTCCCTTCAGCTCTCTCATCATCTTACCAACAAAGAAGCCGAATACTTTTTCTTTGCCGCCGAGCAGCTCTGCAAGCGGTCCAGGATTCTCATCCATAATTTTTTGTAAAGTATCATTGAGAAGGCCTGTGTCCTCTACGATCTTAAGGCCGTGTTCTTCGATGTATGCTGCCGGTTCGATGTCTTCGTCAAAGACTTTTTCGAATACTTTTTTTGCATTCTGTGCACTGACTTCTTTTTTCTCTACCATCTGGATCAAATCAGCGAGATGTTTCGGTGTAAAAGAAACTTTCTCCGCGTCAAGGCCTTTGTCTTTGGTCAAACGAAGGACTTCGCCCATGAACCAGTTAGCTGCTTTCTTCGGACTGCCGCAAAGATTTGCAACGTCTTCAAAAAGCTCGGAAAGATGTCTGGACTCGGTAAGAATTCCTGCATCATATGCCGGAAGTTCAAATTTCTCCTGATAGCGAAGCTGTTTCTCTTCTCGCAGCTCCGGCTGGGACTTGCGGATTTCTTCAATCCATGCATCGGAAATATGAATTGGCGGAAGATCCGGATCCGGGAAGTAACGATAATCCTTGGCATCCTCTTTGGAACGCATTGCATGAGAAGATTCTTTATTATCATCCCAACGACGTGTTTCCTGAACAACGGCTCTGCCTTCTTCGAGCAGCTCAATCTGCCGTTCTCTCTCTCCTTCAATTGCTCTGGCAATCGCCTTAAAAGAGTTCAGGTTCTTCATCTCAGTTCTTGTTCCAAATGTCTCACTGCCAGCTTCACGGACAGACAGGTTGACATCGGCACGCATGGATCCTTCCTGTAATTTACAGTCAGATACGCCGAGATACTGCATCATGCAGCGAAGCTTTTCCAGATAAGCAATAACTTCCTCTGAGCTTCTCATATCCGGCTCAGATACAATCTCAATCAGTGGTACACCGCTTCGGTTATAATCTACCAGAGAGCAGTCTTCCCATTCATCATGAATCAGTTTACCAGCATCTTCTTCCATATGCATTTCGTGGATACGAATTTTTTTCTTTCCGGCAGACGTCTCAATCTCTACCCATCCATCGTGACAGATTGGCAGGTAGAGCTGTGAAATCTGATAGTTCTGCGGGTTATCCGGATAGAAATAGTTCTTTCTGTCAAATTTACAATACTGGTTGATCTGACAGTTTGCCGCGATACCAGCTTTGAGTGCAAATTCTACGACCTTCTTATTCAATACCGGCAAAGAACCCGGCATACCGGTGCATACCGGACAGGTATGTGTATTTGGTGCTCCACCAAACTCTGTGGAACAGCCACAGAAAATCTTCGTTTTTGTTGCAAGCTCTACATGGACTTCAAGACCAATGACGGTTTCATACTGTTTCATGCCTTTTTGCCTCCTTTCAGGGGAGTCGGGAATGCCCCTCTTTCTGCTTCATAAGCAGCCGCTGCACGAAGAATTTTATGCTCTCCAAAGCAATCACCGATCATCTGGATACCGATTGGCATTCCGGCCTTATCCTGCCCACACGGAACCGTGATTCCAGGCAGTCCGCAGAGGTTTACAGCAACGGTATAGATATCGCCAAGATACATAGCCAGTGGATCCTTCAGGCTTTCTCCAATCTTTGGTGCTGTATACGGAGCTGCCGGTGCAAGGATCACATCATATTTTGCAAATGCCTGATCAAATTCCTGTTTGATCAGTGCTTTCGTACGAAGAGCTTTCAAATAATATGCATCATAATAACCAGAACTCAATACGAAAGATCCCAGCATGATACGGCGTTTGACTTCCTCGCCAAAGGCTTCCGTTCTGGTCTTCTTATACATATCATGAAGTCCTTCATACTCTGCCGCACGGTAACCATATTTGACACCGTCAAAACGTTCCAGGTTGGAACTTGCCTCCGCACTGGCAATAATATAGTATGCAGGAATCATATATTCCATAGTCTCCACAGAGAAAAATTCTACAATCGCCCCCTGTGATGTGAGGACTTTAAGAGTCTCCATAAAAGCTTCCTTAACTTCAGGGTCAAGACCTTTGGCAAGGAATTCCTTCGGTACACCAAATTTCATACCAAGAAGTTTCTTTTCTTCGATGCTCTTTGAGAAGCCAAGATCTTTACGGTCAAGGGATGTACTGTCTTTTGGATCATGTCCTGCGATCACTTCCAGAAGTGCCGCACAGTCCGCCACATTTTTTCCAACCGGTCCGATCTGGTCAAGAGAAGACGCATAAGCTATCAGCCCATAACGGGATACCGTTCCGTAAGTTGGTTTGATTCCTGTAACACCACAGAAAGAACTTGGCTGACGGATAGAACCACCAGTATCAGAACCAAGTGCCATAAATGTCTCTCCTGCTGCCACTGCTGCGCAGGAACCACCAGAAGAACCTCCTGGGACTCTCTCCAGATCCCATGGATTTCTTGTCACACCATAAGCAGAAGTTTCTGTAGTACTTCCCATGGCGAATTCGTCCATGTTTGTCTTACCGATCACGATCATTCCGGCTTTTTCTAGACGATCGATAACTTCTGCATTATACTGTGGAACAAAATTCTCTAATATTTTTGATGCACAGGTTGTTTTTTTGCCCATGACACAAATATTATCCTTAACTGCGATCGGCACTCCGGCAAGTGGTCCGGTATAGGTGCCATCCATAATTCCTTTTTCTACTTCTTTTGCTCTCTGGAGCGCATCTTTTTTGTAAAGATCAAGATATGCATGTACCTTGCCCTCTTTTTTTTCTATCTGATCAAAAACTTCTTTAACACCGTCCGCTACTTTGACCTGACGCTGTCTGATCTTTTTGGACAGCTCCAGAGCTGTCATTGTCTGCAGTTCCATAATCTATTCTCCTCTATCTGGATTCTCTGTGCAGATATCCAGTCTATCCTATGGTCTTTGGTACCTGATACTGTCCTTCTTTTGCCTTCGGTGCATTGGCAAGCATTGCATCTTTATTGTCTCCATTTATCACAACATCTTCACGGAATACATTCTCATCACCAAAGATATGAGACAGCGGTTCCACACCATCAGTGTCCAGCTCGTCCAGTTTTTCTACATAATCAAGCATCTTCTGCATATCCTGCTTAGCTTTTTCTTTTGCTTCTTCATCCAGTGAAAGTTTTGCGAGGATGCATACGTTTTCAATTGTTTCGTCATCTATGATCTTTGCCATTTTCTTTTCCTCCTCGTGTCCTTACCCTTTTATGGCTCCAGTCTGTTCAGATCTCTCGGGAACAGGCAGGCTTCACGGACATTTTCTTCACCAAGCAGCTGCATAGTCAGACGTTCCAGACCAATGCCAAGTCCTCCATGAGGCGGCATACCATGTTTGAAGGTATCCAGATACTGCTCCATTCCTTCTTCTTCCATACCTCTGGCTGCAATCTTTGCCCTTAATTCATTATAATCATGAATTCTCTGACCACCTGTGGTAACTTCCAGACCATGGAACAAAAGGTCAAAGCTTAAGGTAAATTTATCGTCCTGCGGATCATCCATTGCATAGAATGGACGTTTCTTGGACGGATAATGTGTCACAAATACAAAATCCGCATCATATTCTTCCTTGAAATATCTTCCGATCAGTGCTTCTTCTTCCGGCTCCAGATCGTACGGGTTGCGAATCTTACGGTTATATTTCTCGGCAACCAGTTCCTTGGCTTTGTCAAAACGTACTGCCGGGATCTGATCTACTTTTGGAAGCTGTATCTTCAGAATCTGAAGTTCTTTTGCATAGTCTTTCTTAAGCAGTTCCATTGCATACTGCAGAAATCCGGTTTCCATTCCCATAATATCTTCAAAGCTGTCAATATATCCCATCTCAAAGTCAAGACTGGTATATTCATTTAAATGACGTTTGGTATTGTGTTTCTCAGCCCGAAACACCGGTCCTGTCTCAAATACTCTGTCAAATACCCCAACCATCATCTGTTTATAGAACTGTGGGCTCTGTGCCAGTACAGCCGGTTTGTGGAAATAGCTGAATTTAAACAGGTTTGCTCCACCCTCAGCTCCTCTTGCTCCGATCTTCGGTGTATGGATCTCGGTAAATCCCTGTTCATAAAGAAAATCACGAAATGCACGTGTCAGAGCTTCCTGAATCTTGAATTTGGAGCGTTCCTGAATATTGCGGAGTGCGATCGGACGTAAATTCAATTTTGCCTCCAGAGAAGTATTTAATTTCCATTTGTCAATTGCCAGTGGCATTGGTTCTGCCGGTGCTGAAAGAATCTCAATCTCACGAATTCGTATCTCTCTTCCATGAGGTGCTCGTTCTTCCTCATTCAGAATGCCCTTCACACGAAGAGTCATTGCTTCTTTCAGATCATGAACAGAAAGATTTGCTTTTTCATTCTCGACTACTGTCTGAAAAAGTCCCTCTCTTCTTCTCAGGATCACAAAAGCTACATCGCCCATATTACGGATGCTGTGAACGGCTCCTTCCAGAACTACTTCCTGATTTAAGAGAGAATTACCAAGCAGATCTTCCCATCCGGTTACTTCTTTTTTGATAATACCGCTCATAAACTCCATTTCCTCATCCTCCATATATCTAGTCTTTTTATTTTGTGAAGCTCAGATC
The DNA here is from genome assembly GCA_934378195.1 of uncultured Blautia sp. Taxonomy (GTDB): domain Bacteria; phylum Bacillota; class Clostridia; order Lachnospirales; family Lachnospiraceae; genus Blautia_A. The sequence goes on along the minus strand of CAKRPO010000019.1, from coordinate 11,418 downwards.
AAATGACCTGAGCCTTACTTATCATAAATCTGTAAAATAATTAACTTTCATACAACAGCATCAGAAGCATCTGTGCTGTTTCTACCATATTTGTGCCGGAATCCATACTTGATTTCTGGATATACCGGTATGCTTCATCTTCACTTAAATGATTTCGCTGCATCAACATCATTTTTGCATTGGAAATAAAATTTTGTTCCTTCTCTGAGCGAAGCTTCGGTTTCTTTTTCTCCTTACGCCGTTTTCGTTCCTGCTGCATAAGGATCATATTCACCGTATTGACCAGATCACTGGCTCTCATCGGCATCTCTACTGATAGAATCGACGATGGAACTTCACTGATCACTCTTGCCGATGCCAGAAGCAGCATCTCAAAATCTCTCGGCATACACTCCGACAGATCCAGATAATTCATATCCGGCAAACGGTGTCCACAGATCAATACTCCACTCCCAAGTTCCGATGCGCTGGAAAGAGCATTTGATGCAGTACTGCATACAGAGGCTACCACAAATCCGTGTCGTTCAAGAACGCTGCGGATTTTTCTGGCATCTTCTATTTTCGGTAACGCAATAACAATGCTGCTGCTCATACCAGTGTCTCTCCTCTTCCCTTGTTTCGCTTACATTCCCTGCATAAATTTTACAGACGATACAGATACTCTGCAATTTCCCAGTCTGTCACCTGTCGGGTATATCGCAGCCATTCGTTTTTCTTGGCTGCCACATACTGTCTGCAGAATTCCTCTCCAAGTACTTCCTGTACCCATGTGCTTGATTCAAAATAATCAATGGCCTCTTTCAGCGTTGACGGAAGGTGCTCTGTCTGCTGATCCTGTGTTGCAAGATTTGATGATTTTGTCGGTGTGATCTTATTCTTAATACCATCCATACCTGCTGCCAGGCAAACTGCCAAGACAACATATGGATTGGCGGAAGTATCCGGGCTTCGAAGTTCTACACGGATTCCCTCTCCTCTGGTAACAGGAATACGCACCAGTGAATTCTGATTATTTTCTGTCCAGGTCAGTTCCGTCGGTGCATCATAGCCCGGAACAAGACGTTTGTATGAATTAACGATTGGATTGGTGATCAGTGCCATCTCTTTGCTGTGTGCAAGCAGACCGCCAATAAAATAGTATGCTTCCTGACTGAGTTCTCCTCTGTTTTCCTGACTTTCAAATACATTCTTACCGTCTTTGATCAGAGAAAACTGAATATGCATACCTGATCCATTGACCTCAGCCTTCGGTTTCGGCATAAATGTTGCATGCAGTCCATGTCTTTTGGCAACGATACGCACTGCCATCTTAAATGTTGTGATACAGTCTGCAATCTTGCGGACCTCGCCATACCGGAAGTCAATCTCATGCTGTGCCGGTGCAGCTTCATGATGAGAAGATTCCACTTCCATTCCCATATCTTCCAGTGTCAGTACCATATCTCTACGTGCATTCTCTCCAAGATCCAACGGACTGATATCAAGATATCCTGCCTGCTCATGTGTCACGGTTGTCGGATTGCCATTATCATCTGTATGGAACAGGAAAAACTCACATTCCGGATCAATATAACAGGTATATCCTTCATCCTGTGCCTTGCCTGCAATATTTTCAAGAATATATCTCGGGCTGTTTTTGTAAGGTGTTCCATCCGGAAAATACAGATCACAGATCATTCGTGCCACTTTTCCCTGTTGTGGTCTCCACGGCAGGATTGCAAATGTATCCAGTGCCGGTCTGAGATACAGATCCGCATCCTTCAGTCCGGATGTCCCCGCAATCTGCTCTCCATCGATCACACACTGATTATTCAGTGCCCGGGGAAGTTCCCGAGCGGTTACAGCGATATTTTTGATTGCCCCGAACATATCGGTAAACTGAAGGCGGATAAACTCTACGTCTTCGTCCTCCACCATCTGTAAAATTTCCTCTCTGGTATAATTCCCCATAATCTTCTCTCCTTATGATTAATAATCAAAATAATTTCTATTATATAATTTTTTATTTTATTGGATATTACGGAGTAATTTCCTGTAAAATAAAAAAAGAGGCGCACTTTCGGAGGGTTACCCTCCAAAAGAACGCCCTTGTTCATGCAGGTATTATAGCAATCTGCATGATCTTTGTCAACTCTCTTTTCGAGACTATTTTAAAGATTTGTATAGCCCATCAGGGACTCATCTACTGCTCTGGCAGCCTCACGTCCTTCACGGATTGCCCATACGACCAGTGACTGTCCACGATGCATGTCTCCTGCTGTAAAAACTTTCGAAACGGAAGTTTCATAAGCTTCCGGTTTTGTCTCTACATTGGTACGTCCATTAACAGCCACCTTGAATGCATCTGTTACGTATTTCTGACTTCCAAGGAATCCTGCTGCAATCAGTACCACATCTACCGGAATGACTTCTTCTGTTCCCTCTACCGGAACCATCATCATTCTGCCGGTCTTTTCGTCCTTCTGCTGTTTCAGTTTGACGATTTTGGCTTTGCAGACATTGCCTTTTTTGTCTGCGATAAATTCAGTAACGGTTGTCTGATATACTCGCGGATCGTGACCAAATACTGCGATTGCCTCTTCCTGACCGTAATCTGTCTTAAGGATTCTCGGCCACTGTGGCCATGGATTGTTTGCTGCACGTTCAACTGGAGGCTTCGGCATCATCTCAAGCTGTATCACGGATTTTGCTCCAAGACGTACGCTTGTACCTACGCAGTCATTACCGGTATCACCACCACCAATGACAAGAACATGTTTATCTTTTGCAAGTTCATACGGCACTTTTTCAAAATCAGAATCCAAAAGGGTCTTTGTTACTTTTCCAAGGAAATCTACCGCGAAATAGATACCTTTTGCTTCTCTTCCCGGAACCTTGATATCTCTCGGATTTGACGCCCCACATGCAAGGATTACACGGTCATATTTCTTCAGAAGCTCTTCTGCAGTAATGTCTTTACCAACATTTGTATTCAGTACAAACTTCACACCCTCTTCTTCCATAAGATGGATTCTTCTGTCTACAACCGATTTTTCCAGTTTCATATTCGGAATACCATAGCGAAGAAGTCCACCTGGACGGTCGCTTCTTTCATATACCGTTACGTTATGGCCTCTTCGGTTCAGCTGCTGTGCTGCTGCCAGTCCGGATGGACCACTTCCGACTACTGCGATTGTTTTTCCCGTACGTACGTGCGGAATCTGTGGTTTCACCCAGCCTTCCTGCCATGCAGTCTCAATAATCGCTCTTTCATTTTCTTTGGTAGATACCGGTTCGCTGTCCAGGTTGCATGTACATGCAGCCTCACAGAGTGCCGGGCATACCCTGGACGTAAATTCTGGAAAACTGTGTGTCTTGGAAAGTCTTAAATATGCCTGTTTCCAGTTTCCAGTATAAACAAGATCATTTGTTTCCGGTACCAGATTATGCAGTGGACAGCCTGAAGCCATTCCTCCAAGCATCATACCTGACTGACAGAAGGGAACGCCACATGCCATGCAGCGTGCTCCCTGTTTGGTCTGTTTTTCTTTGCTGATCGGAGTCCGGAATTCATTGAAGTTGGCAATCCGGACCTTTGGAGGCAACACTTTGGCTGTCTCTCTTTTATATTCTAAAAATCCTGTTGGCTTTCCCATGTTTCCTCATCCTCCTTAATGCTTTGCTCCAATACTTTCATAAAATGCTTCCATCTGCGCCTGTTCACTGGTCAGTCCTTTTTCTTCTAATTTAGCACTGAGTGTGATCATCTTCTTATACTCATTTGGAATGAGTTTCTTAAAGTGCGGCAGATAATAGTCAAAGTCAGCAAGCACTTTGGCTCCTAATTCAGAACCAGTAGCCGCAACATGGGCTTCAATCAGATCACGAAGTTCTTTCTTATCGTATTTGTTCTCTACTTTCTCAATAGAGATCATTGCTTTGTTGATATTCTTGTACAGATTGTTCTCAACATCCAGTACGTAAGCGATACCGCCACTCATACCTGCTGCAAAGTTCTTTCCAGTACGTCCAAGGACTACAACACGTCCACCGGTCATATACTCGCATCCATGCTCGCCAACCCCTTCTACAACTGCATAGGCACCAGAGTTACGAACTGCAAAACGCTCGCCTGCCACACCATTGATAAATGCATAGCCACTGGTAGCACCATAAAGAGCAACGTTACCAATAATGATGTTTTCTTCTGGTTTGTAGGCTGCCTTTTCCGGAACTCTGACGATCAGTTTACCACCTGACAGACCTTTACCAAAATAGTCATTGCTGTCACCGGTAAGATTTAAGGTAAGTCCTTTTGGAATAAATGCACCAAAGCTCTGTCCACCGGCACCATGGCAGTTAACCACGATTGTATCATCCGGCAGTCCTGTTCCAGTCTGTCTGGTAATCTCCGCACCAAGAATCGTACCAAATGTTCGGTCTGTGTTGGTCACATTCACATCCAGCTCTACATGTTCTGCTTTTGAAATTGCTTTTGCACATTTCTTGAGAAGTACTTTTTCATCCAATGTTTTTTCCAGTTCAAAGTTGTAAACTGCTTTTGGATCAAAAGTAACTTTCTGGCCGTTTGCAGCATATGGATTGTTCAGGATCGCACTGAGATCCAGTTTACCCTTGTGTGGTTCTGCTGCTTCCTGAGACTGTCTTAAGAGATCCGTACGTCCTACCATCTCATCAACGGTATGAACACCAAGACGAGCCATGTATTCTCTCAGTTCCTGTGCAATAAATCTCATAAAGTTCTCTACGTATTCCGGTTTACCACGGAAACGTTTACGAAGTTCCGGATTCTGTGTTGCTACACCAACCGGACAGGTATCCAGATTACATACACGCATCATCACGCATCCCATTGTTACAAGCGGAGCCGTCGCAAAACCAAATTCTTCTGCACCAAGAAGTGCTGCAATTGCAACATCACGGCCGCTCATCAGCTTACCATCTGTCTCAATGCGTACACGGTTACGCAGCCCGTTCATCAGCAGAGTCTGATGTGTCTCTGCAAGACCAAGTTCCCATGGAAGACCTGCATTGTGGATAGAACTTCTCGGAGCTGCACCGGTTCCTCCATCGTATCCGGAGATCAGGACAGTCTGTGCACCTGCTTTGGCAACACCTGCTGCTACTGTACCAACACCTGCTTCAGAAACAAGTTTTACAGAAATATCTGCATAAACATTTGAATTCTTCAGGTCATAGATCAACTGTGCCAGATCCTCGATAGAGTAAATATCGTGATGCGGCGGTGGAGAAATCAAGGATACACCAGGTGTGGAATGACGTGTCTTCGCAATCCACGGATATACTTTTTTTGCCGGAAGATGTCCACCTTCACCAGGTTTTGCGCCCTGTGCCATCTTAATCTGAATCTCTCTTGCAGATACCAGGTAACGACTGGTTACACCAAATCGTCCACTGGCAACCTGTTTGATTGCAGAACAACGGTCATTTTCGCTTCCTGCAGATGCAATACGTTCTGCGCTCTCACCACCCTCACCGGTATTTGATTTACCATGAAGATGATTCATAGCAATTGCCAGTGTCTCATGTGCTTCCTGTGAAATAGAACCGTAGGACATCGCACCGGTCTTGAATCGTTTAACAATCTCATCCACACTCTCTACTTCATCGATCGGAATCGATTTTTCCGGATAGTTAAATTCAAGGAGTCCGCGAAGTGCTCCGTGGCATTCTTTATCAACAAGAGAAGTATACTGTTTGAACAGATCATAACTTCCCGTCCAGGTTGACTGCTGGAGCAGATGAATTGTCTGAGGATTATATCTATGTTCCTCTCCCTGGCTTCTCATCTTGTGTGCTCCAACGCTGTCCAGAGTCAGGTCTGTATCCAGTCCCAGTGGATCAAACGCTTCAGAATGCAGTTTTTCTACATTATCTTCAATATCTTCCAGTGTGATTCCACCAACGCGGCTGACTGTACCGGTAAAATATTTATCGATCACATCCTGTGAGATACCGATTGCCTCAAAGATCTGAGATCCCTGATAAGACTGGATTGTAGAAATACCCATCTTGGATGCAATTTTGACGATACCACTTAAGACTGCATGGTTATAATCTTCTACTGCTGCATAATAATCTTTATCCAGCATATGATTGTCGATCAGTTCACGAATTGTTTCCAGTGCAAGATACGGGTTGATTGCACTTGCGCCATAGCCAAGCAGTGTTGCAAAATGATGAACTTCTCTTGGTTCTCCAGATTCCAGGATAATCGCAAGAGATGTGCTCTTCTTTGTTTTTACAAGGTGCTGATGAACTGCAGATACTGCCAGTAAAGACGGAATCGGCATATGGTTTTCATCTACACCACGGTCAGAAAGTACCAGGATGTTTGCACCGTCACGGTATGCTTTATCAACTTCAACAAACAGACGGTCAATAGCTCTCTCCAGTTTGGTACTCTTATAATATAAGGTAGAAACGACGGCTACTTTAAAGCCTTCGTGATTCATATTTTTGATTTTCAGCATATCTGTGTTAGTCAGAATCGGATGAACGATTTTCAGCACATGACAATTCTCCGGTTGCTGCACCAGAAGGTTTCCATCTTTTCCGACATACACACTTGTAGAAGTCACGATTTCCTCACGGATCGCATCGATTGGCGGGTTGGTAACCTGTGCAAAGAGCTGTTTGAAATAATCAAACAGAGGGCGATCCTGCTCAGACAGAACTGCCAGCGGTGTATCCACACCCATCGCACCGATGCTCTCCGCACCGTTCAATGCCATATTTCGGATAGAAGTACGGTACTGTTCGTAAGTATAACCAAACGCTTTCTGCAAACGTGCACGCTGTTCATCTGTATATTCTTCCATACGGATATTCGGAATCTTAATGTCTTTGAGCTGTACCAGATTGCTGTTCAGCCATTCACCATATGGTTGCATTTTGGCATATTTTTCTTTCAACTCATCATCATCAATAACTTTTCCCTGTACCGTATCAACTAAAAGCATTTTGCCAGGATGCAGACGCTCTTTGAGCACAATTTTATCTTCCGGTACCGGCATAACACCAACTTCGGAAGAAAGAATCATATAACCGTCAGATGTGATATAGTATCTGGACGGACGAAGGCCGTTACGGTCAAGAACAGCGCCCATCACATCACCATCTGAAAACAGAATTGATGCCGGTCCATCCCATGGTTCCATCATGGTTGCATAATACTGATAGAAATCTCTCTTTTCCTGAGAAATCGTATCGTTATATGCCCATGGTTCCGGAATCGTGATCATAACTGCCAATGGAAGCTCCATACCACTCATTACAAGGAATTCCAGTGTATTATCCAGCATCGCAGAATCAGAGCCATTACGATTTACTACCGGGAGGACTTTATGAAGCTGCCCTTTCAAATACGGAGACTCCATGTTTTCTTCTCTTGCGAGCATTTTATCTGCATTACCACGAATGGTATTGATTTCACCATTGTGTACCATAAATCGGTTCGGATGTGCTCGTTCCCAGCTCGGATTTGTATTTGTACTGAATCTGGAATGAACCATGGCAATTGCTGATTCATAATCCGGACTCTGAAGATCTGCAAAGAACGTGCGCAGCTGTCCTACAAGAAACATTCCTTTATAGACGATGGTACGACTGCTCATAGATACGACATATGTGTTATCATTACTCTGTTCAAACTCACGACGGGCAATATACAGCATACGGTCAAACGGAAGACCTTTTTCTATTTCTTCCGGTTTTTTGATAAATGCCTGCATGATACATGGCATACATTCTCTTGCTTTGTGTCCAAGGACTTCCGGAATTACCGGAACAGTTCTCCAGCCAAGGAGTTCCAGTCCCTCTTTCTCCAAAATAATCTCGAACATTTTCTTTGCCTGGGCACGTTTGATCTCATGCTGTGGGAAAAAGAACTGTGCAATACCATATTCTCTTTCTCCACCAATTTCAAAGCCCTCTTTCTTACAGGCTTTTTTGAAAAATTTGTGAGAAATCTGCAGAAGAATACCAACACCGTCACCAGTCTTTCCTTCCGCATCCTTACCTGCACGATGCTCCAGATGCTCAACGATTCTAAGAGCATTTGCCACCGTGTCATGAGTCTTTTTACCTTTGATATTTACAACAGCACCGATACCGCAGTTATCATGCTCAAATTCGCGGCGGTACAGTCCCTGATCTTCTCTCCTTACTTCCTGCATGGTCATTTATCCTTTCTGTCTGTAATAGGGTGAAACAGGAAATTCCTGTTTCATTTCCCTACAGTTTTATTCTTTATTTTGTGCCTGACGGCTCTTTTTCAGCTTTGCATATTCATCCGCTGCTTTTACAAATCCACGAAACAGAGGATGCGCATGGTTCGGCCTAGATTTAAATTCCGGATGTCCCTGTGTACCTTCATAAAACAGATGATCTTTGATCTCAATCATTTCCACGATATGTCCATCCGGAGAAGTTCCTGCAATTGTCATTCCCTTTGCAGCCAGTTCTTCACGATATGCATTGTTGACTTCATAACGATGTCTGTGGCGCTCCTGAATTTCTTTCTTACCAAACAGTTCCAGTGCTCTGGAATTGTCAGCAAGTACACATGGATAACTTCCAAGTCTCAAAGTTCCACCCAGATCTTCCACACTCTCCTGATCTGGCATCAGCGCGATCACCGGATGTTTTGTAGCCGGATCCAGTTCAATGCTGTTTGCGTCTTCGTATCCAAGTACATGCCTTGCAAATTCAACAATTGCCATCTGCATACCAAGACAGATTCCAAGATATGGTATCTTGTGCACACGTGCATACTGTGCTGCCAGAATCATACCTTCAGTACCTCTGTTTCCAAATCCCCCCGGAACCAGAATACCATCTACTTTGTGAAGCATCTGATCCAGATTTTTTTCATTCAGTTCTTCAGAATCAATCCAGGTAATCTCTACCTTTGTTCTGCAGGAAATGCCACCATGTTTCAGGGCTTCAACAACACTCAGGTATGCATCATGAAGCTGTGTATATTTTCCTACCATAGCAATATTTACAGTGCTTTCCGGATTGCGCAGATCATTGACCATCTGCATCCATTCGGTAAGATCCGGTTTACGGTTCTCCAGTCTCAAAGATTCCAGTACCACATCTGCCAGCTTTTCACGCTCCATGGCAAGCGGCGCCTCATACAGATATTCCACATCAAGATTCTGCAGTACATGGCTGACCGGTACATTACAGAACAGCGCAATCTTTCCCTTTATCTCGTCAGTCAGTGGATGTTCACTTCTGCAGACCAGAACATCCGGCTGGATTCCCATTCCCTGTAATTCTTTAACACTTGCCTGGGTCGGCTTGGTCTTCATTTCTTCAGAAGCCTTCAGATAAGGAATCAGTGTAACATGGATCAGGATTGCATTGTCATGTCCTACATCATGCTGGAACTGACGAATAGATTCCAGAAATGGCTGACTCTCGATATCTCCAACAGTTCCTCCAACTTCAATGATTGCAATTTTTTCTTCATCCTGTGCCTTGGCACGATAAAAACGGCTCTTGATCTCATTGGTGATATGCGGAATGACCTGCACGGTTCCTCCACCAAAATCTCCATGACGTTCCTTCTGTAATACAGACCAGTAAACTTTACCGGTTGTCACGTTCGAATTCTTATCCAGACTTTCATCAATAAATCTTTCATAATGTCCCAGATCCAGATCTGTCTCTGTACCATCATCCGTAACAAAAACTTCTCCGTGCTGTATCGGATTCATGGTACCCGGATCAATATTGATATAAGGATCAAACTTCTGCATCGTTACCTGATAACCTCTCGCCTTGAGAAGTCTTCCAAGAGATGCTGCTGTAATTCCCTTTCCAAGTCCGGAAACTACACCACCTGTAACAAAAACATATTTTACTGACATTACCGATTTCCTCCTCCATTTTGTACCTTTAACTAAAAGAAAAAGCGCCAGAAGCAGATACGGGGACTATTCCCTCTATCACTTCTGACGCCTTTGTCAGATAAGATCCAACTACATAAGATCTTAAAATATGAAAATTACTATACCTTATTTTTTTTCGTTTGTAAATATGTAATTTCTATAAAATTCAACATCCACAGTCGATTTTTTTATTCAGTTCTGCTTCTACATCCATTGGATACTTTCCATCAAAGCAGGCTTTACATAATGGAAGGTGTCCTGCCATTCCTTCCAGATAATCACTCTGCATATATCCAAGAGAATCTGCACCGATCATCTCACAGATTTCCTGGGCACTGTGATTGCTGGCAATCAACTGATCATTCGATGGTACATCGGTTCCAAAATAGCACGGATGCAGGAACGGCGGTGAACTGATACGTACATGTACTTCCAGTGCTCCGGCCTTCTTAAGCATACGGATCAGATTTGCGATGGTCGTTCCTCGTACAATGGAATCATCCACCAGCACGATTCTTTTGCCTTTGACTGCCGAATCCAGGACACTGAGTTTCAGATGTACACTGGATTCTCGTTCCTTCTGCGTTGGTTTGATAAAAGTTCTTCCAATATAACTGTTCTTATAGAATGCAAAACCAAATGGTATACCAGATTCTTCGGAATACCCCTTCGCAGCCGGAATACCGGACTCCGGAACTCCTGTGACAAGATCTGCATCTACCGGATAGGATTTTGCAAGAGACTTCCCGCCGCGGATACGTGCATCATAGATCTTAACTCCATCCATCATGCTGTCCAGTCTTGCAAAATAAATATATTCAAACACACAATGGGCATGTTTACCGGTACTTAATTCTTTATTGGACTCTATACCTTTCTTTGAGATCGTAACCATCTCTCCCGGCTCGATATCTCTGATAAATTCAGCACCTACAGAGGTAAGTGCACAACTCTCAGATGCAAGTACATAAGTATTGTCACGTTTGCCAAGGCACAGCGGTTTCAATCCAAGTGGATCACGAACACCGATCAGCTTCCTCGGACTCATAATCACCAGTGCATAACCGCCTTTTAACTTGCGTGCAGTTTTGAGGACAGCCTCTTCTACTGTTTTGGAGTGTACACGCTCTCTTGCTACATGGAATGCAATAACCTCAGAATCTGTCGTTGTATGGAAAATCGCTCCATTCTGAATCAGTTCCCATTTCAGTTCAGGGGTATTGATCAGGTTTCCATTGTGTGCAAGTGCAAGAGTCCCCTTAATATAAGACAATACCAGTGGCTGTGCATTCTCCGCAACAGATGCACCAGTCGTAGAATAACGTACATGTCCGATTCCGAGATCACCTTCCATATTCCGTATGGTATCTTCCCTGAGGACTTCACTTACCAGTCCCAGGTCTTTGTGGAACTGGACGTTGCCACGCTCTCCGTCTGTTCTGGAAACTGCAAGTCCGCAAGACTCCTGTCCACGATGCTGAAGTGATGTAAGGCC
>CAKRPO010000018.1 GCA_934378195.1 uncultured Blautia sp. | reverse complement strand
AGACAAGACTTACAAGTTCACAGTAAAAGGCAGCGATGATAAGTACTATGCAGCGGACGGAACAGCATCCGACACCGAAGTAGTACTGGAGATCAAAGCAGGTGCAAGCCTCACAATTGAGAACCTCCCAGTAGGTGAATACACAGTCGAAGAAGTAAAAGAAGATGCTTCTATGGAAGGCTATGACCTCACTGCAACAGGCGAAGGAACTGTAACTGTAAGAAAAGATGAAACTGCAGTTGCAGATGTAACAAATACATTTGAACTGATTCCACATGATGTAGTGTTGACAAAAACAGACATTGGCGGAAAAGAACTTGCAGGGGCAAAATTTGAACTTGCAGGGGTTCAGGAAGACGGCGTAGAGATTGAGAAGATTGAATGGATCTCTGATGGAACATCCAAAACAATCAGCCTGAAACCAGGAACCTATACACTGGAAGAAACAGCAGCACCAGATGGCTACAATACCATCCAGAACAAAGTAACATTTACCGTAGACAAGGATGGAAAAGTGATCGTAACAGAAAGTGCAAAGATCACTGTAAATGGCAAAGAAATTTCAGAAGTAAGTGCAGAAGGAAATGAAATCACCATAAAAGACACGCTGAAAGGTTCATCCATTACAGTAACCAAGAATCTGGTACATAACAATCAGGCATTGAGTGCAATTGATGCTACCTTCTATGTTGCTCTCTACAACGATGAGGCATGCACAGAAAGAGTATCCGAAGTTAAGGCAATCGAGTTCAAAAATGCATCCGCTTCTACAGCTTCCTTTACCGACGTTCAGGTTGGAAAGACTTATTATGTTGCAGAGTGCGATGAAGAAGGAAATGCATTGACCTCTGGCACACTGGCAGGTGCGACGTTCCTGGCGACCTTCACACAGGGAAATAAAGCAACTGTAGAACAGGAAAATGGATCAACGATCATATACCTTACAAATGAATTCCTGACGATTCCAGACGGCTTCTACAAAGAAGGCAAACTGACAATCACCAAGAAACTTCTTGGAGTAGATGGCAAAGCAAAGAAGGGAACTGACAAGTTCTACGCAGGAATCTTTATGGACGAAGAACTCACAGAGCTTGCTGATGCAGATATCGTATCTGCAAATCTTGTAGAACTGGATCTGAACAATGCATCTGAAGCAAGCCAGACAATCAAGTTTGGTGTTGCAAATGATGAGACTTTAACCTTCTACATTGCAGAGACTGATGAAGATGGCAATCCGGTAGCAGATGATGAGAAATTCTCTTACAAAGTAACTTACAGTGCAAAGACAGCTACATTTGATATCACACATCTGAGTGCATCTGTAACTATTGTGAACAGAGAAAAAGAAGAGACCAAAAAGACAACCACAACGACACAGAGTTCTAATTCATCAGGCACTACATCAAAGACTGGTGTAAAGACAGGAGATAACACACCAATTCTTCCGTTTGTAGCTATTCTTCTGGCAGCAATCGCAGCGATTGTAGTTTTTGTAAAAAAACGTTTCATGAGCAAAAAGAACTGATATTTGTTCGGAAACAAAAATAAGCAATAAAAAACTCCGTTTCAGGTGATAAGCCTGAAACGGAGTTTTTATCTGTAAGAAACGTTCAACCAAGCCGCCTTCGGAGCATTTCCGGATTCATTGCATAATTGATTGCTGTATCCTTTGTAATACGCCCCGCTTTATATAACTCAAAGAGACTTTGATCCATGGAACGCATCTGTCCGGGACTGGAAGAAATAACCCCATCAATCTGATGAATCTTATTGTCACGGATCATATTTCGGATAGCAGGAGTGAGACGCATGATCTCAAAAACCGGAATGTTTTTTCCGTTAACATCGGGAATCAGCTGCTGAGAAATAACGGCCTGCAGAACCATAGAAAGCTGCATGATAATCTGATGCTGCTGAGAAGGTTCAAAAACGTCAATGATACGGTTAAGAGAATTTGCAGCGCCCAGTGTGTGCAGACTTGAAAGAATCAGATGCCCCGTTTCGGCGGCTGTCATAGCCGTCTGGATTGTTTCATGATCACGCATTTCACCAAGCAGGATAACGTCAGGACTTTGCCGGAGTGTGGCACGGAGCGAGGTGATATAATTTTCTGTATCGGTACAGATTTCACGCTGGCTTACGATACAGCGGTCATGTCGGTGCAGATATTCCAGTGGATCTTCCAGCGTAATAATATGTCCCTCACGAGAGTGATTAATTCGGTCAATCAGGCAGGCCATAGTGGTTGATTTGCCGCTACCGGCAGAACCTGTTACAAGTACCATACCCTTGGTCAGATCCGCAACACTCATGACATCTTCCGGAATAGAAAGTTCAGCCGGGTCAGGCAGCTGGAAGGCAATGACACGTATGACTGCTGCAAGAGATCCACGCTGTTTGTAAGCGTTAATACGAAAACGTGATAATCCCGGAATAGAAAAGGAAAAGTCATCGTCACCTGTATCATGCAGACGCGAAATATCCCGGTTACCTGCCAGTTGATAAATAATCTGGAGAATTTCATTCGTTTGTTCTGGCATCAGGCGCTCTCCATAGGTGGATAAATGACCGTCTGTTTTGATGGAAAGTGGACGGCCGGCAATAATAAAAATATCTGAAGCATGTTCACTGGCGGCTTTGGAAAGAAAATCCAGCGTTTGTTCTTTGGTCATGATTTGCCTCCTTTGTAAACAGACTGGCTGGTATCCGGGTTCCAGGAAGCAGTAGAGTCTGTTTTCCATTCTAGTATTTGAGTAAAAACTCTGTTGTCAGATTCTGGATATAAAATTTTTAATTTAACTGTGAGCTGCTGTGTATCAGAAAGTTTTTCGTGAAAGCACAAGGTCTGTTCTTTGGAGTCAAATGTGCTGGCGGAAGTTTCCTTAGCCAGTTGTTCAACAAGCAAAAAGAAATCATGCTGATTGTCAGCTTTCTGATAAGCAGCCTGCAGTTTTGTCTGAAATTCTGTAAGCGCAGTGGAAGCCTGAGAGCAGGCTGTATAATAATCCTCTGTCTGCTGCATGGACTGGCGGGCAAGGTTTAGCTCAGAACGGGAAGTTCCGAGAGTGAGAAGAGAAAGGACTGCCAGACAGAGTACAGAAAATATCAGAAACAAAGAAGGGATTCCAGTTGCAGTAAAAAAACTGTGACGTTGCTTCATGAAATCGCCTCCTTATCTGAAGCGGCTGTGCCAGGGAAACATAAATCAATTGTATAAATCTGTGTATGATCCGAACAACGATAAAAAGAAAGAGTCCCCTGTTTGACAAAATCTGTCTGAATCAATTTGAGATCCATTTCATAATCTGCCTGTGAAGTTGAAGTGGATATCCAGGAACCGTCATAATACCATGTTAGAACATTGTCCTGTATGTTTCCATCTGGCAGTAGCGTGAGAAAGTTTTGAGCATTTCCATCGCTGCTTTCCAGAATCTCGCCGACAGAGGTTGTGAGCAGCTGCATGTGATGCCATTCCTGAGCTTGTATATGATTAGCCTTTGCTGCAATAAAAATGCGAATACAGGCTGTACTGGAAAGAACCAGAAAAAACAGTGCAAAGATCATTTCCATCAGAAAAAGACTTGTTTTTGAATTCGTGGATGTTCTTTTCATGATGCCTCCTTAGAAACAGAATTCTGGTGTAGATAAAACGCTTCTTCATTTCCGGCAGAATCTGTTAATTCAAGGTGATAAAAACCGGGACCGCTTTCTGTAATCTGGAAATCAGAAAGCTTGGCAATTGTAGTTCCAGTAGATGAACTGGCGGAAGAACCATATGGAGTGAAGAGTTCTTTGAGTTCTCCCTGATCCAGATAGATATACGTGATATATTCCTGATCGTTCAGCGTATCACGAAAACATAATGCAGACAAACCATCCAGACTGCTGATGAAAATGCCATCTTTCAGGTCATGTTGCCTGAATTTTGTTGTAATATAAGAAACAGCCGTCCCAAATGTGTTTTCTGCATCTGTGTTACGAGTTGTCTGCTGGTAGATACGTGCGGCAAACAGTAGAATGAGAAGAAGAAAAAGTGCAAAAAGTCCAAAAAGCATAAGTGAAGCCAGATCAGAAATGGGATGTTTGTCAATTGAATTCTTTTTCACTTGAAAGCCTCCTTCCCATGGCTGGCTGTATCAGACAGTATGATTACACTTATATAGGGGAGCAGGTTACTTCCGTTTGGTGTATAATCGACAACAAAGCGGGAGTGATCATAGGTTATATGATAATCGCTCAAAAGCTGATCCAGGCTTTCGGGATATTGTCCATTCAGGGCGTAGGAACGGATTGCACCGCTTTCAAGTGCCTGTTCAAGTGCCTGCTGTTCTTTGTGTAATGTTTCTTCTGATGCAAAGGTAACACTGAGCAAAAAAATAGTGCTGATCACCATAAGAAAACATAAGGGCAGAAGCAGGCTGAGTCTGCGTAATAATTTTTTTCTGTGACTGTCAAAAAGTTCCATTTATAGGTCACCTCACAATGCAATATCAGAGAGAATGCCCAGAAGTGGCATCATAACGGAAAGCAGGACAAGACCGACAAGGAGAGACAGGATGATAACGATTGTTGGTTCAACAATGGCAATTGCCTCAGAAATCAGATCAACTGCTTTTTCGCGATATTTTACAGAAAGCCTGGAAAGCGCTTCGTCGGCAGAACCGGACTGAAATCCGACTGAAATAAGCCGCCCTTCCATACCGGAAAAAAGTTTTGATTCGGTCAGTGCCTGGTAAAAAGGAACTCCCTGGTTAAGCAGATCAGAGGTCGCTTTCAGACAATCTGACAGAACCGGGTGCGAGACCAATTCAGAAGAAAGTTCCAGACTCATATCGGGAGATAGTCCACTTTTCAGACCGAGTGCCAGCCCCTGGGTAAGACGACTATAATCAGAGGCAAGCGGAATATCACGAAATCCTGGAAAATGGTAGGCGGCTTTTTTCAGAATTCGGTGGCCTTTCGAACTCAGACTTAGAAAAAGAACAACTGCGATCAGCAAAGCTGCCAGAATCAGAAAGAGGCCGGAATAATTACTGAGAATTTTACCGGCATGCAGGAGTCCGAGGGAAATTGAGTTCATTTCCATTCCCATCTGTTGAAATACCTGTTGAAACACAGGAAGTACTTTTACGAGAAGTACAACAATGATAACAGCCATCATACCAAGCATGAGCAGAGGGTAGGTAACAGCATTGCGGATCTGATCAGAAATTTCCTGCTCCTGTTCATAATGAGTAGACAGACTGCTAAGAATTTCATCCAGACATCCTGTTTCTTCACCGGTTCTTACATAAGAAACAGAAGAATGGGGAAATCTGTCAGAAGCATCCATAGATTTTGTCAGGCTGCCTGTTTCTTCGATGGAGGCAAGCAGGTCAGTAAGGATTTCACGGTCAGTATCGGTCTGACTTTCTTCTTTGAGAATCGTCAGACCTTCTGTTACGGAAATGCCGGAATGAATCAGCATGCCCAGCTGTCCAAAAAAGTTACTGAGTTCCCGGGCGGTTAATTTGTCGTTCATAGAAAATCTCCTTTTGCCATTAACGTGTGAATTGTACAGTGTAATTACTTTCGTCACCGATGTATTCCTGGATGGTCTCTTTGTCATCACTGTTGGAATCAAAGGTCGGATCCATAAGAGTCCATGTATCCCCTTTAAAGGACACAGCCTGGTTAACCCAGCCCTTTGAACGGATATATACATCAATCCAGGCATGCTTGATATCTCCGGCGTAGCCAATCTGAAGTTTGCACGGAATGTCGCAGCTTCGGAGCATAGCAGTAGTAAGTGCCGCATAATCAAAGCAGATGCCGGTTCCCGTTTCAAGTGTATCATCGAGATCAGGGAGGTATCCGGTAGTAACAGTGTCAGCCTTTTCGTAATCATATGTCAGATTTGACACAACATAATCATAAATCTGCTGCAATGCATCCACATCAACAGTGTTCTCATCAACTATGGAAAGAGCCAGCTGGCTGGCCTTACTGTTCGGTGAAAAATTTACATATTGATTTGGATACAGAAATGGCAGAAAATCATTTTCAAGCTGTACAGTTACTGTTTCGCTGTAAAGTGCAGCATACTGATCGCCCTGAACCTGCTGATATCCGGTGATTGTATAATCACCGTTGCCTTCTGCGAAATTTATGACTGCTTCTTCGCCGGGTGCAACAAAATAAGAATAAAGGACACCAGATGGGGAGACAATCTGCAGACTGCAGGTCAGGTCAGATGAATCAGACTGTGCGACAAAATAGCCCTGACGGATGTTGGATACATCCAGGGGCAGTGGCGACGATCCAAGTGTATCTTTGCCGGGGGCTTCAGGAACAAGAACCTGGAGCGGCGAATAGACAGGTGGCTCGTCTGAATTCTGCGAAGCAGAGGATCCACAGCCCGTAACAGTCAGCAAAGCGACTGACAGACACAATATTATGGCAAGGAGTTGGAAATGAAGAATTCGGTTCATATCAGTGCTCCTTGTAAATAAGAAGTTATATTTGAGTTATAGTATAGCAGAGTAGTTGCTTTCAGGCAATAATCTATAGAAGCTTTTGTTGTATTGTTCACAGTAGATCTTTTGCTATAAATATTACAAAAGTCTGAAAATTGAATTACGAAAACATACGAAAAAATATTGACATTTCATGGGAAAAAAACTATACTTATAGCATAAAGGCAAACCTGTTGAAAGGCAGGGACGCAAAGCCATGGGTCTAAGGTCGTGAGGCTAAGACAGCCGGTTGCCGCATTAAATTCTGATTTAGTGACGTATTTACAAACTTGAGAATAAATCTGGATTATCATGTGCGGCCGTTTAATTTTGTTAAACGGTTTTTTTGCATGTTTAAGTTCAGACAGCATTGAAGTTTGGTACGTCGTATCTGAAAGGTGTGATAATATGAAAAGAAAAGTAAAAGAGTTTTTGAAGAAAAAGAAAGTTGCAGCAGGATGTGTTGCAGCAGCTGCAGTGATCGCAGCAGGAAGTTTTGCCATGGTGATGCAGCCGTCTGATATACCGGAGCTTTCCAGTTATACAGACCCGGTGATCGAAACGACTCTTACAGGAGATGATACACCGTTGGCATCGAAACCGAAGGTAACGACGAAGACTACTTCCAAGACCAAGACAACACGTAAGAAAGTCAAACTGAAAAAAGCGTCTAGTAAATCATATACCAAAAAGCTTCCAAACAAGAAAAAGTCAACAACGCAGACAAAGAAGAAAGGTAAGACTACTGTAAAAACGCAGACAACAGTGCAGACAGCAACTTCTGAGAAGTACACAAAGAAATCAAAACAGAAAGTTGTTACAGAGAAGGTGGTAACCACGGTGAAGACGACAACTACCGTTGCAGCAACACAGTCCGTATCAGCTTCAAATTCCACTGTAAAGGTATCCACATCATCCAGCAATACGGCCAGCCAGAAGGCCACTAAGCACACAGTGAGTAATGTTGCATCCATCGCACCAAAGATGGACAGCAGAGTATTGAATGCATATGCAAGAATGGGATTTGCAGTAACGGTTGATCCGAGTGCGGCTTATGCGGGACATTTTGATGCAAGATCCCGGAGCATTACCCTTCAGGAAGAAGATGAGACTGTTTATCACGAATTGGGTCACTTTCTCGCATTCATCGCAGGAAACGTAGATCAGAGCAGAGCATTTGCATCTGTATACAGCAGTGAAAAGTCAAAATTCACAGGATATAATAAAGCATATGCCACACAGAATGCATCTGAATACTTCGCAGAATCTGTTAAGGATTACATGCTGAACGGTGCGGCTTTAAGCAGTCAGCGCCCGAATACATATAAGGCGATCCAGTCAGCATTGGATACTGTAACAACAGCCAGAGCAGATGCAATCCTGAAAGCTTATTCAGCAATCTGGAAATAATAAAAGAACCGTTTTAAGAACAAGAAAGGCTGCCTGCCTGTATGCGGGCGGCTTTTTTTTTCATTTCTGCGCTGCCAGAAGAACGGTGGAAATGGGTTAGTCATTGATTCTGTCGCAAAAAAGTGATATAATTATAAACCAGATTTATGATTTATATCAGAAATATAGGAAAAGAAAACAAGCGGAGGTACGCAAAATGAAAAAAATAGAAGATTACGTAAGAAGTATTCCGGATTTTCCTGAACCGGGCATCATTTTCAGAGATATTACAAGTGTTCTGCAAGATGCAGATGGTCTTCAGCTTGCGATTGATTCCATGCAGGCATGTCTCAAAGACACAGATGTGGATGTGATCGTCGGAACGGAATCCAGAGGATTCATCTTTGGAGTGCCGATTGCTTATAATCTTCATAAACCATTTGTACCGGTTCGTAAGAAAGGTAAACTTCCATGTGAGACAGTATCCAAGAGTTATGATCTGGAATATGGAAGTGCAACCATAGAGATGCATAAGGATTCTATAAAACCAGGCCAGAAAGTAGCCATCATTGATGATCTGATTGCAACAGGTGGCACAGTAGAGGCTGCGATTAAACTGGTAGAAGAACTTGGCGGCGAAGTTGTCAAAGTTGTTTTCCTTATGGAGCTTGCAGGATTAAAAGGCCGTGAGAAACTTGCCGGTTATGATGTAGCTTCTGTGATCAGATACGAAGGTAAATAATACATCAGCAGCGACAGTGAAATTACGGTGGAGTGAACGATAAGAAATAACGGCAGGCAGGTGGGAGAAATGGCAGAGAAGAAAGAGAATGTACAGCTTGAAAAAACAATGGACAAGGCGGAGCAGGAGAAGCTCGAATCCGTAAAAAAAGCAGATGCAGCAGTAAAGACCATGCAGGATTTTACCAGTCCGGAGGTCCTGTATGATGAGCTGATCGCCAGTGTGAAGAAATATCATCCTTCTACGGATATTTCCATGATACAGAAAGCCTACGAAGTGGCCAGCGACGCCCACAAGGACCAGAAGAGAAAATCAGGGGAACCGTATATCATACATCCTCTTTGTGTGGCAATCATACTTGCAGATCTTGAACTGGATAAAGAGACGATTGTTGCAGGACTTCTTCATGATGCAGTAGAAGATACCTGGATGACAACAGAAGAAGTAGAGAAGGAATTCAGCGCAGAAGTTGCGCTTCTGGTAGATGGCGTTACCAAGTTGGGACAGTTAAGTTATTCTGCAGACAAAGTAGAACTCCAGGCCGAGAACCTTCGAAAGATGTTTCTTGCAATGGCAAAGGATATCCGTGTTATTTTGATCAAACTTGCTGACCGCCTTCACAATATGCGAACTCTTCAGTATATGCGCCCTGAGAAACAGCAGGAAAAGGCACGCGAGACAATGGATATTTATGCTCCGATTGCTATGAGACTTGGTATTTCCAAAATTAAAGTAGAATTGGATGACCTTTCTCTTAAATATCTCAAGCCGGATGTATATTATGATCTGGTTGATAAAGTAGCACTTCGTAAGAGTGAACGACAGGAATTTGTCAATAATATTGTCAAGCAGGTCAAACAGCATATGGATGAAGCGTCCATCAAGGCGCAGGTTGACGGAAGAATCAAGCACTTTTTCAGTATTTATAAGAAGATGGTTAATCAGGACAAGACAATCGATCAGATTTATGATCTGTTCGCTGTCCGTATTCTGGTAGATACAGTCAAGGACTGTTATGCAGCTCTTGGTGTCATCCACGAGATGTATAAGCCAATCCCGGGCAGATTTAAAGATTACATTGCCATGCCGAAGCCAAATATGTACCAGTCTCTGCATACTACACTGATTGGACCGAATGGACAGCCGTTTGAGATTCAGATTCGTACATTTGAGATGCATAAGACAGCAGAGTACGGTATCGCAGCCCACTGGAAATACAAGGAATCTTCTGATGGCAAGGTGCCGGTTGACAAGCGTGAGGAAGAAAAGCTCAACTGGCTCCGTCAGATTCTGGAATGGCAGAAGGATATGTCTGACAACAGAGAGTTCATGAGTCTTCTGAAGAATGACCTGGATCTGTTTGCAGACAGTGTTTATTGTTTTACCCCACAGGGAGATGTCAAGAATCTGCCGAATGGTTCTACACCAATCGATTTTGCTTACAGTGTACACAGTGCAGTTGGTAACCGCATGGTTGGAGCTCGTGTAAATGGCAAGCTGGTACCGATTGAGTATCAGATCAAGAATGGTGACCGTATTGAGATCATCACGTCACAGAACTCTCAGGGACCGAGTCGTGACTGGTTAAAACTGGTCAAGAGTACACAGGCGAAGAATAAAATTAACCAGTGGTTTAAGAAAGAACTCAAAGAAGATAATATCCTGAAAGGTAAGGATATGCTGACCCAGTATGCCAAATCAAAGGGATACAAGCTTGGAATTTATACCAAACCGCAGTTCCTGGAGTCTGTCATGCATAAATATGGATTCCGTGACTGGGATTCTGTTCTGGCGGCAATCGGTCATGGCGGGCTGAAAGAAGGTCAGGTTTTCAATAAGCTTATGGAAGCTTATGACAGAGAGAATCAGAAGAATCTTACTGATGAGCAGGTTTTGGAAGCTGCTGGCGAAACGCAGGAAAAATTACATGTCACCAAGAATAAGGGCGGAATTGTTGTAAAGGGAATCCATGATGTTGCTGTCCGCTTTTCGAAATGCTGCAGTCCGATTCCAGGTGATGAGATCGTCGGATTTGTTACAAGAGGACGTGGAATCACGATTCATCGTACAGACTGTGTGAATGTGCTGAATATGTCAGAAACAGACCGTTCCCGTTTGATCGAGGCAGAATGGCAGCCGACAGATAACAAAGGTTCGGAGAAATATATGGCAGAGATTCAGGTATATGCAAACAACCGTACTGGTTTGCTGGTAGATCTTTCCAAGGTATTTACAGAGCGTAAGATTGATATGAGAAGCATTAACAGCCGTACCAGTAAGCAGGAGAAGGCAACAATCTCTGTCAGCTTTGAAATAGGCAGCAAAGAAGAGCTATCATCACTTGTTGCCAAGATCCGTCAGATTGAAAGTGTCATTGATGTAGAGCGTACAACTGGCTGATCATTGAAGAAGAGGATAAGAAAATGAAAAAACTGGATTTACAGAAATGTATTGTTGGAAGTGTATCGACCAACTGCTATCTGCTGAAGAATAAAGAAACAGGCGAGATGCTGATCATCGATCCAGGTGACTGTGCGGACAGAATCGAACAGAAGATTCTTGAAATGCAGGGCAGACCGGTGGCTATTCTTCTTACACATGGTCATTTTGATCATATTCTTGCAGCAGAAGAACTTAAGAATAAATATAGTATTCCGATTTATGCCTGTGAAAAAGAAGAAAAGACACTGCAGGATCCAAGAATTAATCTGACAGCATATCATATGCATGGTTATACGCTGAATGCAGATGTTTATCTTACAGATCTGCAGGTGGTGGAACTGGCAGGATTTTCAGTTCAGATGATTGAGACGCCGGGACACACAGTTGGAAGCTGCTGTTATTATCTGAAAGATGAGGGCGTGCTGTTCAGCGGCGATACTGTATTTTGTGGCTCTGTCGGAAGGACAGATTTTCCGGAAGGAAGTACATCAGCAATCGTAAACAGTTTGCACAGACTGCTTGAAGCACTTCCGGATGAGACTGAAGTCTATCCGGGACATGATGTATCTACAACAATCGGTTATGAAAAGAGGTATAATCCATTTGTATAAGATTGGTATTCTGTTCCTGGACAGAGAATTTGAGCATGATATATATGAATTGATTCGCGCATTTTATCCGGGAAGTGAGATCAGTTCCTTTTATGAAAAAGAGGAAGAGGGCTGTGACCTTTATTTTCGGATTGAAAAACAGGATGATTCCTGCTTGATTCGATATGAAGATCATGAGAATAAAGGCGTGACAAGTGCAGAATTTATAGAAGGGCAATCTTCGGATGCCCTTGTTTCTTGTGTGGATACACAAGGGGATGACGCGAAAGAACGTGCACATGCGCTTCGTAAAGAACGCAAAGATACCGTCAAGATCGCATTATATAAGCTGTTGGTCAAACTGACCGGGAAGACACTTCCATGGGGCAATCTGACTGGAATTCGTCCTGCAAAGCTTGCGATGGGACTGATAGAGTCTGGAATGAAAAATACAGAGGCCGCACAGGAAATGCGCGAGCGTTATATGGTAAGTCCGCAGAAGACAGCACTTGCAATTACCATAGCAAACAGAGAACGGGAGATTCTGAAGGATATTGACTACGAAAAGGGGTATAGCCTTTATGTGGGTATTCCGTTCTGCCCGAGCATCTGCTTGTATTGTTCGTTCAGTTCTTATCCACTGAAACAGTGGAAGAAGCGGGTAGATCAGTATCTGGATGCACTTTGCAAAGAAATCAGAGAAGTGGCTTTGATTATGAAAACAAAAGGACGAAAACTGGATACGGTTTATATTGGCGGTGGTACACCGACGACATTGGAACCGGAACAGCTGAAAGTCCTGTTGGATGCATTGATGGAGAATTTTGGATGTGAAGACCTTGCTGAATTTACGATCGAGGCGGGCAGACCGGACAGTATTACCAGAGAAAAGCTGATGATGATCCGGAATTATCCAATTACGAGGATTTCGGTCAATCCACAGACAATGAATCAGGAAACACTGGATATTATCGGTCGCCGTCATACAGTCGAAGAGACGAAACAGGCATTTCTTCTTGCGAGGGATTGTGGATTTGACAATATTAACATGGATCTGATTGTGGGACTCCCTGGCGAAGATAAAGCAATGGTTGAGAATACTTTGAATGAAGTACGTGCACTTGCACCGGACAGCGTGACGGTACATTCACTGGCGGTAAAAAGAGCAGCTCGACTGAATATTTTTAAGGATAAATATCAGGAAATGACATTTGAAAACAACCAGGAAATCATGGATATGACCATGAAAGTAGCTTACGAAATGGAAATGGGTCCGTATTATCTGTATCGACAGAAGAATATGAAGGGAAATTTTGAGAATGTTGGCTATGCAAAGGTTGACAAAGCCGGGATTTACAATATACTAATTATGGAGGAAAAACAGCCGATCATCGCGCTGGGCGCAGGCGGTTCTTCCAAACTGGTCTTTGATCATGGCAAGCGCATAGAGCGTGTGGAAAATGTCAAAGACGTTACAAATTACATTGACCGTATTGATGAAATGATCGAACGAAAACGCACAGGAATCAATACCTGGTTATAGCAGCAGGAGGTGGACATATTGCAGACAGGGCCGACAGAGACAGAAATGATCAAGTCAGGAGACAGATTGTTGGAATTTGATCTTTCTGAGGAATTGAAGCATGGAATCGTTGTCAGCAATCTGGCCTACGCAGTAGCTGCTGAATTGGGAAAGGACGAAGAGTTCTGTTATCAGATGGCGATTGCCGGAATGCTTCATGATATTGGTAAGCTGAAACTTACCGGATACATCAATGGACAGGAAAACGATCCTCTTCTGATAGAAGAACTGAAATATGTCCGCATGCATTCTTCATTGGGATATGAAGAGCTGAAGAACCAGGAGTATTCAGAGCTGGTGCTTCAGAGCATTTTGTATCATCATGAAAATTATGATGGCAGCGGCTACCCTTCCAATCTCAGAGGCGACAGTATTCCACTGGGAGCCAGAATCCTACGGGTCTGTGATGTGTATGCAGCACTGAGTTCAGACAGGCCTTACCGCAAAGCGTTTGATATCAGTACAGTGATAGAACTTATGATCGATGAGATCAAAAATTTTGATATGGAAGTTTTTCTTGCATTTCAGAGAGTCGTACACAATAACAAATAACAGGAGGAAAGTATGGCATTAAAGAAGAAACCGGTTACCGGTATGAAGGATATTTTACCAAAAGAGATGGAAATCCGTAATTATGTGATGAATATGATCCGTGAGACATATGGCAGATTCGGATTTACAGCAATTGAGACTCCGTGCGTAGAGCATATTGAGAACCTCAGCAGTAAACAGGGCGGCGAGAATGAGAAACTGATATTCAAGATTCTTAAGCGTGGAGAGAAACTGAAACTTGATACAGCAGAGTGTGAGGCAGATCTGGTGGATTCCGGACTTCGTTATGATCTGACTGTACCGCTTTCCAGATACTATTCTAACAATGCCAGTCAGCTTCCGGCACCATTTAAGGCACTACAGATGGGAAATGTATGGAGAGCAGACCGTCCGCAGAGAGGTCGTTTCCGTCAGTTTATGCAGTGTGACATCGATATTCTTGGAGAGTCGACATATCTTGCGGAGATTGAGCTGGTTATGGCAACAACAACTCTGCTTGGCAAATTGGATTTTCATAACTTTACAATCCGTATCAATGACAGAAAAATCCTCAAAGCTATGGCACAGTACAGCGGTTTTCCGGAAGAAAGCTTTGATACAGTATTTATCATTCTTGACAAGATGGACAAGATTGGTCTTGAAGGCGTAGCAGAAGAATTGGAGAAAGAAGGATTCAGCAAAGAAAGTATTGATACATACCTTGGTATGTTTAAAGAAATCACTTCGGATATCGAGGGGGTACGCTATTGTAAAGAAAAACTGAGCGACGTCCTGGACCCGAAGGTCGCAGAAGATCTGGAAACCATTATCACTGCAGTAGACTCTGTAAAGAATGCAGATTTTAAGATTTCTTTCGATCCAACACTGGTTCGCGGAATGTCTTACTACACAGGTCCGATCTTTGAAATCGCGATGGATGAGTTCGGTGGTTCAGTAGGTGGTGGTGGACGTTATGATGAGATGATTGGTAAGTTCACCGGACAGAATACATCTGCATGTGGTTTCTCCATCGGATTTGAAAGAATTGTTATGCTGCTTCTGGAAAGAGGATATGAGATTCCGACAAGCGCAGCTAAGAAAGCATACCTGATTGAGAAAAATATGCCGGCTGACAAACTTCTTCCAATCCTGAAACAGGCAGAGGAAGAGCGTAAAAACGGTGTTCAGGTCAATATTTCCATCATGAAGAAAAACAAGAAATTCCAGAAGGAACAGATGACCACAGAAGGATATACAGAATTTGTAGAATTCTTTAATAAATAAGTGCTTCAAAAAGGAGAAGAATCATGGCTGAAAGTATGAAAGGTCTGCACAGAACATGCCGATGTGCAGAAGTAACAAATGATATGGTTGGAAGCAAAGTGACCCTGATGGGATGGGTACAGAAAGCGCGTAACAAAGGTGGTCTTATCTTTGTGGATCTTCGCGACCGTTCCGGAATCATGCAGGTTATTTTTGAAAATGGTGGCATTGATGAAGAAGGATTCGAAAAAGCAGGCAAACTGAGAAGTGAATTTGTGATTGCTGTTACAGGTACGATTGAGAACCGTGGTGGTGCAGTAAACGAAAACCTTGCAACAGGAGCTCTGGAACTTCGTGCAGAATCTTTAAGAGTTCTGGCAGAATCTGAAGTACCGCCGTTCCCGATCGAAGAAAACAGTAAGACAAAAGACGAGATCCGTCTGAAATATCGTTACCTTGACCTGAGAAGACCAGATCTTCAGAGAAATCTGATGATGAAGAGTAAAGTAATGATGCTTACCCGCAAATTCTTCACAGAGGAAGGTTTCCTGGAAGTTGAGACACCAATGCTTGGTAAGAGTACACCGGAAGGCGCAAGAGATTACCTTGTTCCATCCAGAATTCATCCAGGTTCTTTCTACGGACTTCCGCAGTCTCCACAGTTGTATAAACAGCTTCTGATGTGCTCCGGATACGATCGTTATATTCAGATCGCACGCTGCTTCCGTGATGAAGACCTTCGTGCGGACCGTCAGCCGGAATTTACACAGATTGATATGGAACTTTCTTTTGTAGATGTTGATGACGTTATCGATGTAAACGAGAGATTTCTTGCATACCTGTTCAAAGAAGTTCTTGATGTGGATGTGAAACTTCCAATCCAGAGAATCACCTGGCAGGAAGCTATGGATCGTTTTGGATCTGATAAGCCGGATATGCGTTTTGGAATGGAACTGCATGACGTAAGCGAAGTAGTGAAGGATTGCGGTTTTGTTGTATTCAAGAGTGCACTGGAAGCTGGCGGAAGCGTTCGTGGTATCAACGCAGAAGGTCAGGGCAGTATGCCACGTAAGAAAATCGACAAGCTTGTTGATTTTGCCAAGACTTATGGCGCAAAAGGTCTTGCTTACATTGCAATTGCAGAAGATGGTACACGCAAATCTTCTTTTGCCAAATTTATGACAGAAGAAGAGATGGACGCACTGGTTCAGGCGATGGAAGGTAAACCGGGAGACCTGCTTCTCTTTGCTGCAGACAAAAATAAAGTTGTATATGACGTTCTCGGAGCACTCCGTGTAGAACTTGCAAAACAGATGGATCTTCTGGACAAGAACGAATATCGTTTTGTATGGGTAACTGAGTTCCCACTTCTTGAGTGGAACGAAGAAGAGAACCGCTACACAGCTATGCATCATCCATTCACCATGCTGATGGATGAGGATATCCCGCTGATCGAGAGCGGAGATCTCGGAAAGATTCGTGCAAAAGCATATGATATCGTACTGAATGGTAACGAGATCGGTGGTGGTAGTGTTCGAATCCACCAGAATGATATTCAGGAGAAGATGTTTGAGATGCTTGGTTTCACAAAAGAAGCTTCTTACGAACAGTTTGGATTCCTTCTGAATGCATTCAAATACGGAGTTCCGCCTCACGCTGGACTGGCTTACGGACTTGACCGTCTGGTAATGCTGATGGCAAAAGTTGACAGTATTCGTGATGTCATTGCATTCCCGAAGGTAAAAGATGCATCCTGTCTGATGACAGAATCACCAAGTGTAGTAAGCGAACAGCAGCTTGAAGAACTTGGTCTTGAAACTACAAAGGAAGAAACAGAAGAATAAACTATAAATATCAAAAACGGCTGTCCCGGTGAGGGGCAGCCGTTTTTGATATTTATGATTCTGAGGAGCAGGATTATTCTTCCAGATTCGATTCGTTCTCGGAAGTATCAGCTGTTGTAGAGACGTTTTCCGATACCGGAGAACTGATCAGAGTTCCAAATATTGCATTTCCGATGGAAGTATTGCTGTCCTGAAGTTTCCAGGAGACACCATCGTTGGTCAGATGAAAGACCGCAGCAGTCTGAATAGTTGAAGTATTGGATTCAATGTTACTCAGAAGCATCTGCATGGACTTTTCATAGCGTTTGGTAGATCCATCGATAACAGCATCGGCAGAACAAATATAAGCATCCAGCTCATTCTGATAAGCAGTAAGGATCGCGTTACTGTCAAAGGTAGTGATCTCGGTCTGGATCGTAGCATTATAACTTTCTTCATCACAGGTCGTAATGCTGAAATCAAAAGTCTTGTGGAAAAGTTCTACAAGTGCAGCCGCAATGGAATTCTTATCTGTATCAGAAGTGTTAAAAAGACTTTCAATACCAAGATAGTTTCCTATCTGCTCAGTATTCATCGTTTTGAGGGTATTTAAATAGACGGTCAGGGTTTCCTCCGGTGAGAGGAGATTGTTATCAGACAGATATGTCATCAGACCGCCGACAAGATCATTTTCCAGAGAATGTGAACGTATGATTTCCCATTCATCTTTGTCACTGTCAGTACCTTTATTATGCAGCTTGATCGTGCAGTCGCGTTCCACAGTATTATATTTGTTATTGCTGAGAATCTCATCCAGCAGCAGATAACGTTCTTCCATGGAATCTATATTTTCTTCTGTGGTCTGGTTTTCGCTGTCAGCCGCCTTAAGGATTGCATTTTTCAGGGATGCTTTCCCGTAGTCTCTGGCAAGAGTTGCTGCATCTATAGTAGATAAGCGAAGAGAAGCAGTGGCTTCTTTTTTATCATTGTCGACGTCAACATTCAGAATTTTATAGTCAAAATTCTGAAAGAAGAGAGAAAAAACTTCTTTTACTTCATTTGAAAGCTTGATTTCTTTGGTTGCATCGGGAAATAGTTCTTTATAGGATACATACTTCTGGGCCGTAGTAGAATCCAGATTTTTCAGCAGATCCAGTTCATTGGTAATAACTGCCTGCACATCTGTTTTATCCACGTGGGAACAGCCGGTCATACATACGACGGCAAGGATGAACAGAAGCAGAGGCATCAGACCTTTTGCGCTCTTCATAAGTGCTTTTTCCTTTCCAAAAATAGTCTTTTTTATTTTACCAGATAACGCTAAAAAAGTCAAAAAAGGACTGCTTGGCGGATAAAATAAACTATGAAAAAAATGTGAAAAAAGAACGGATTTTGGACAGCTCTTTTATTTTCAGGTGTAATCTGCTATGATATAGAAGTTAAAAAATAACTTTTACAAAGTTGAAATGTGAATGGTGTACCATGGAGTTCAGAAATGTCTGGACTGATAGGAGGAAACACAGATTTATGAAAAAGCGTATTTTAATCCTTCTTGGGATATTGATAATTGGCGGCGCTGCTGCAGGAGTAAGCTGGAAAATGGGCCTGTTTGGCCGGCAGGAGACGAGTGGGGATTCTGTATATGTGACAAAGATCAGTGATCTTACCGAACAGACCTCCGGAGTTTCTAACCGCTATGCAGGTGTTGTCGAACCACAGGAGACGGTATCTGTAGATCTGGAAAGTGGAAGAACGGTAAAAGAAGTTCAGGTAAAGACCGGAGATCAGGTTAAGAAAGGCCAGCTTCTGTTTGAATATGACCTAAGCAGTATCCAGGAGAATCTGGAGGAGGCACAGTTGGATCTGGACCGCCTCAAGAACGAAGCAAGCAGCCTGAATGAACAGATTGCAACGCTGGAAAAAGAAAAGAAAAAAGCAAGTCAGGACAGTCAGCTTTCTTATACGATCGAGATTGAGACAAATAAAATGAACCTCAAAAAAAATGAATACAGCCAGAAGAGCAAACAGGCAGAAATCGACAAACTGCAAAGTGCGACCGGCAATACGGAAGTGCGAAGTTCGATAGACGGTGTAATTCAGAAAATTGATACTTCCAAGCTGACAACGGATGACAGTAGCAGTGTAGATGACAGTTCAGAAGATACGGATTATTCGACTGACAGCAGTAATGGAAGCAGCAATGCGTTTATCACGATTTTGAGTACCGGAGCTTATCGTATCAAAGGTACTGTTAATGAATTAAATGTCAACAGTATCATTGAGGGAGAACCGGTAATCATCCGTTCACGTGTGGACAGCAGCCAGACGTGGAAGGGAACGATGGGAACGATTGACAGGGACAGCGCGACATCCAGTAGTAACAACAATGCGTATTTTGGAATGTCGGACAGCAGTGATTCACAGACCAGTACCAGCACATATCCGTTTTATGTAAATCTGGATTCTTCCGAGGGACTGATGCTTGGACAACATGTCTATATTGAGAGAGACGAAGGACAGGAAGAACAGAAATCAGGAATCTGGATAAGTGAAGTTTATATTGTAGATGCAGATACGGACAGCCCGTATGTATGGGCTACGGACAAGAATGACAAGCTGGAGAAGCGAAGCGTGATTCTGGGACAGTATGATGAAGATCTGGGAGAATATGAAATCGCAGATGGACTTTCAGAAGAGGACAGTATAGCATTTCCATCTGATATTCTGGAGGAAGGAATGTCGACGACCACTAATCTCGAAGATGCTATGGATGACAGTGTGGATATGCAGCCAATTGATGACAGCAGTTACAGTGATGACACAATTCCGGATCTGACAGAAT
The DNA here is from genome assembly GCA_934378195.1 of uncultured Blautia sp. Classification (GTDB taxonomy): domain Bacteria; phylum Bacillota; class Clostridia; order Lachnospirales; family Lachnospiraceae; genus Blautia_A. The sequence goes on along the minus strand of CAKRPO010000018.1, from coordinate 17,554 downwards.
CCGATGATCTTGATTCATATGAAGAAAGTGATGATGGAACTGTGATCGATGATCCGGAAGCATTTGATGACAGTGTGGTTAATGACGAATTATCAGATGAGAGCTATGATTCTGGTGAAGTGTTGGATGATGAGCTTATGCCGGTAGAGGAGGATACGGAGGAAGCACAATGATTTTGGAATTAAAAGGAATCTTTAAGAACTATCAGCAGGGGAAGATGAGCGTACCGGTGCTTAAAGATGTTGATTTTTCTATGGAAGAAGGAGAATATGTGGCAATCATGGGGCCGTCTGGCTCTGGTAAGACAACGCTTATGAATATTATAGGCTGTCTGGATAAGCCTACCAAAGGCACGTTTCTCCTGGATGGAGAGGATATCCTGAACTGTTCTGAGAATGAGATGTCAGATATCCGCCTGAACAAAATTGGTTTTGTATTTCAGAGTTTTCATCTCCTTCCAAGACAGTCTGCACTTGCTAATGTGGAGCTTCCGTTGAATTATGCCAAAGTTCCGAAGAAAGAGCGAAGAGAACGGGCACAGAAAGCACTGGAAAGAGTCGGACTTGCAGATCGTATGGATTTCCAGCCGAATCAGCTTTCCGGTGGACAGATGCAGCGAGTTGCGATTGCAAGGGCTATTGTAAATAATCCCAAACTCCTTCTTGCAGATGAACCGACAGGTGCACTTGACAGTAAATCAGGCGCACAGGTTATGGAGCTTTTTCAGAAATTGAATGATGAGGGGGTAACTGTTCTGATGATCACCCATGATCCGGACATTGCAGCACATGCAAAGCGAGTCGTGACGATTCGTGATGGGGAGCTGAAGGAAAAAGAGGTGAAGTAGTTTATGAAGAAAAAGATTATCATAGGCGTTCTGATCGCAGCTCTGGTTATCGGCGGATCAGCTGGTGGTGCTGTGTATTATAAGAAGTCTCATCAGAAAACAGTATCGGTTGTCAGTGTTGACAGTCTGGCCGGTCAGTATTATATGGATGACACCACTCTTGATGGAAATATTGTGACAAGTGCGGTACAGAATGTCAATGTAGATAAAGATATGATCATCAAAGAGGTCTATGTGACCAAGGGTGATTCTGTCAAAAAGGGAGATCAGCTGATATCTTTTGATATGACACTTGTTCAGATGGAACTGAATATTGCAAAGCTGAAGCAGCAACAACAGGAGCAGGATCTGAATAAAGCTGTCAGCCGACTGAACAGTCTCAAAAATGGTGGAAAGATAGAAGAAAGTGACGGGGAAACACCGGATACTTCTTCAGATACAACAGGCGATACAGATACGAGCAGTATGGATGACAGCAATGATGACAGTCTGGCTTCAGCTGGAGGGAGTGTGAATGGCAGCTATCTGGCTGCGGCTATCCATCCTGTCCTGGCAGCTGCGGTAGAGGCAGCGGGAGCAGATACAGAAGAGGCTGTGGCTGACACAGCCGGTGAGTCTACGCAGCAGAATCAGGATAGCACTGAGAATACCGGCGAAGCTTCCGGGGATAATACAGATTCGTCAGATAACAGTGAGGGGGATACACTGGTTGATTTTGAAGATACTGATCCTTCAGATAGTGAGGATACGATACCATCAGTAACGCCGGCACTGGATGATGATTCCACATCGAATCCTTCAGACGGTGATTTTTCAGATACAGTTGAAGTTGACAGTGATGAAGAGATTGGCGGACCGGAAGATCTGACAGATGGTGATCCTATGTTTTATCAGGTGCTTGATAAAGATACAGAGCCGTATTCAGGAACCGGAACACAAGATGATCCATATGTATTTCTTTGTAGTTCAGCCAAAGGTTATGTGATCGCGAAAGGATCATTTCTGAATAAAATGGCTGCATATGAAGAGGACGGTACAAAGACACCGGGAAGAGATGGATACTGGTATCAGCTGGAATTTCATCAGAATGATACTATTGCAGACCCGCTTGACCGCAAAAGTTCCTGCACTGGTTATTATTTGGTTGACGGAGGGCTTTTGGAGAAAAAAGTCACGGATAGTTCAGAAGTTGAATTCTCGTTGGACGGAGCTTCTCATTATGATAAGACGCCGGATGATAACGGTGGAGATGGAGGAGACGGTGGTGGAGATGACAGTGGAGATACATCAATCACACGTGAGGAAGCCATCAAGATCCAGCAGACCAAGATTGACAGTTTGAAACTGGACATCAGAGAGAGTAAACTGAATATTGAAAAACTGGAGAAAAAGGTCAAAAAAGAAGTAATTTACAGCAAACTGGACGGTACAGTTGCAAAAGTCGGAGATCCGGTAACCGGTACATCAGACGGAAACTCTTTTATGACGATCAAAAGCAAAGAAGGATATTATGTCAAAGGTACGGTCAGTGAGCTGATGCTGGATCAGGTCAAAGAGGGAACAATTCTTAATTGTTCTACGCAGAGTGATGAATTTGAGGCAGAAGTGATCGATGTGTCAGAATATCCTGTGTCCGGCGACAATTATTCTGGAAATGGCAACCCGAATGTATCTTACTATACTTATACAGCGACAATTCCGGATAAGACAATTAAAGTATCTGATGAAGACTGGCTGACGATCTCTCTGACAAGTAGTGCAGAGAGTAAGGGAATCGTTCTGGATAAAGCGTTTGTGCGTTCCGAAAATGGAGTAAGCTATGTCTACAAAGATGATAATGGTGTACTGAAAAAACAGGTACTTACAGTAGGCGGCAATGTTAATGGCGGATATAGCGTACTGGTGACCGGAGGAATCACCCGCGATGACAAGATTGCATTTCCGTATGGAGATACTGCAAAAGAAGGCACTAAAACACAGGAAGTTTCATCCAGCGAAATCTATGGATATTAGAAAGGTGGTATTTTATGCTTGAAAATATGAGGATATCCATTCAGGGAATCTGGTCTCATAAAATGCGATCTTTTCTGACTATGCTGGGTATCATTATTGGAATTGCTTCTATTATTGCAATTGTTTCTACGATCAAAGGAACCAGTGAGCAGATCAAGGAGGATCTGATCGGTGCAGGCAACAATAGCGTTTCTGTAAGTCTGAATTATGGTGACAGTGATTATGATCCGGAGTATGGAATGACGGATGGTACAGAACCGCCACTTCTTTCGGACCAACAGAAGGAAGACGTCATGAATCTGGAGCATGTAGAGAATGCTACATTTTTTTACAGTCGTACATATACCAGCAGCGTCTATTATGAGAATACCAGTTTCCAGGGTGGAAGTATTTATGGAATTGATATGAATTATCTGGATACCTGTGGCTATATGGTACAGGCCGGAAGAGGATTTATCCAGAAGGATTACGATGAACTCCGAAAGGTTGTGCTGGTAGACAGCAATGCAGCAGACAATCTTTTTGCAGGTAAGAATCCGGTTGGCAAGACTATCGAAATCGGATCAGAGCCTTTTACGGTTATCGGAGTTGTGACACAGAGTGATGATTATCAGCCGAACATCAAAACGATTGATGAATACAATCAGTATTATCAGACGATCATGGGCACGATTTTGATTCCAAATAAATGCTGGCCAATGGCATTTAAATTTGATGAACCGGAAAATGCTGTGATTCGGGCAGATTCTACAGACAATATGAGTTCAGCAGGAAATGCGGCAGCAGATGTCATGAATCAGGGAATTGATACGAACAGTTCCAAATACAAATACAAAGCAGATGATGTGATGCAGCAGGTCAAGAATCTGCAGAAACTCAGTGAGAGTACCAATACACAGCTGATCTGGATCGCAAGTATCTCGCTGCTCGTTGGTGGTATTGGTGTAATGAATATTATGCTGGTATCTGTTACAGAGAGAACCAGTGAGATTGGTCTGAAGAAGGCGATTGGAGCAAGGAAAAAAGTTATTTTGATCCAGTTTCTGACAGAAGCGTCTATGTTGACCAGCATAGGTGGTGTGATTGGTGTACTTGTTGGAATTGCACTATCCAAAGTGGTTTCGGAACTGTCAGGAGCGCCAACAGCAATCAGTATTCCTGCCATTATTGGTTCTGTTCTGTTTTCTACACTGATCGGAGTGATCTTTGGATTGCTTCCATCTGTGAAAGCAGCGGATCTGAATCCAATCGATGCACTTAGAAGTGAGTAAATAAATAGATATGAAGTCAGAGAATATTTCGGTCGGAGATGGACTCTGGCTTCATTTTTTATATACACACGGGCATTTTTGATATTTTAATTGAGATACCGAAAAAAATATGATAAACTATAACCAGTATGCAATGATTTTAGCAGTATATGGCAGATGTCAGGTATAGGTCTAAAAGAACGGCTCTGTTCTATACAAAGTAAAATACATGAGGAGATGCAACATGGGAAAAATTGCGATTGTAACTGACAGCAACAGTGGGATTACACAGGACGAAGGAAGAAAACTGGGAATCTCTGTTCTGCCAATGCCATTTTATATTAATGAAGTGATGTATCTGGAAGGAATCACACTTTCTCAGGAAGATTTTTATGAACGTCTGAAAAATGATGAATCGATTTCAACTTCTCAGCCTAGCCCGGCAGAAGTATGTGGATTATGGGACAATCTGTTAGAGAAATATGACGAAGTGGTACATATTCCTATGTCCAGCGGATTAAGCGCTTCCTGTGACACTGCGACAATGCTTGCCAGGGATTATGACGGCAAGGTTCAGGTTGTTAATAATCAGAGAATTTCTGTTACGCAGAGACAGTCTGTACTGGATGCACTTACCCTTCGTGATGCAGGAAAAAGTGCAGCAGAGATCAAAGAAAGACTGGAAGCAGAGAAGATGGAGTCCAGTATTTATATTACACTTGAGACTCTGAAATATCTCAAGAAGGGCGGTCGTATCACTCCGGCAGCTGCTGCAATCGGAACTGTTCTGAATCTGAAACCGGTTCTGCAGATCCAGGGAGAGAAGCTGGATGCTTATGCCAAAGTAAGAGGTAAGAAGCAGGCCAAAAGAGTTTTATTAAAAGCAATGCAGGAAGACTGGGAAACACGTTTTAAGAAATACGTAGAATCCGGTGAGATGTGCCTGCAGATGGCATATGCAGGAAATAAAGAAGAGGCAGAAGAATTCAAGAAAGAAGTTCAGGCAACATTCCCTGGAATGGAGATTCATATGGATCCGCTTTCCTTAAGTGTTGCATGTCATATCGGACATGGTGCACTTGCTGTTGCCTGCTCAAAGAAAGTAACTGTATAAATAAGGAGTCAGAAAAATGAAAAAACTTATGGAATTAATGGCAGAAGAACTTGCTTCTGCTTTCGAGAAAGCCGGTTATGATCCGGAATATGGTAAAGTTACTGTATCCAACAGACCGGATTTATGTGAATTTCAGTGTAATGGAGCGATGGCGGGTGCTAAAGCATACAAGAAAGCACCATTTATGATTGCTGATGATGTGGTGGCATATCTGAAAGACAGCCAAATCTTTGCAGTGGCAGAAGTTGTCAAGCCAGGTTTTATCAATCTGAAGGTCAAAGAAGAATTTCTTGCAGACTATCTGAAGAAGATGGCAGCAGACGAGAAATATTCCGTTAATACTGCAGAACAGCCAAAGACAATCGTAATTGATTACGGCGGACCGAACGTAGCGAAACCACTTCATGTAGGACATCTGCGTTCTGCAATTATTGGAGAGAGCATCAAGCGCATTGGACGTTATGTCGGTCACAAAGTGATTGGTGATGTACATCTTGGTGACTGGGGGCTGCAGATGGGTCTCATTATCACAGAACTGAAGCATCGCAAGCCAGAACTGGTTTATTTTGATGATACTTATGAAGGCGAATATCCACAGGAAGCACCGTTTACGATCAGCGAACTGGAAGAAATCTATCCGTGTGCAAGCGGCAAGTCCAAAGAAGACGAAGCATACCGTAATGAAGCACTGGAAGCAACACATCAGCTTCAGCAGGGAAAGCCTGGATATATGGCACTCTGGAATCATATAATGCAGGTTTCTGTTACAGACCTGAAGAGAAACTATGCAAATCTGAACGTTTCTTTTGATCTGTGGAAGAAAGAATCTGATGCACAGCCATATATTCCGGATATGGTGCAGATGATGAAAGACCAGGGATTTGCATATGAAGATCAGGGTGCGCTTGTTGTCGATGTCAAAGAAGAATCCGACACCAAAGAAATCCCGCCATGTATGCTTCTTAAGTCCGATGGTGCTTCTCTGTATACGACAACAGACCTTGCAACGATTGTAGAACGTGTGAAACTGTTTGATCCAGATGAGATTCTTTATGTAGTAGACAAACGTCAGGAACTTCATTTCATTCAGGTATTCCGCTGCGCAAGAAAGACTGGTCTTGTAAAACCAGAGACAAAACTTTCATTCCTTGGATTTGGTACAATGAATGGCAAGGATGGCAAACCGTTCAAGACAAGAGAAGGCGGCGTTATGCGTCTGGAAAATCTCATCGCCGATATTGATGAAGAGATGTTCCACAAGATTGTTGAGAACAGAAGTGTCAAAGATCAGGATGCAAAAGAAACAGCAGAGATCGTAGGTCTTTCTGCAATCAAGTACGGTGATTTGTCCAATCAGGCAACCAAAGATTATATCTTTGATATTGACCGATTCACTTCCTTCGAGGGAAATACAGGTCCGTATATTCTGTATACAATCGTTCGTATTAAATCTATCCTCAACCGTTATAAAGAAGAGGGTGGAAATCTTGAGGCAGGAGAAATCCTTTCCGCTGTCAATGCAAGCCAGAAAAATCTTATGCTGGAACTGACCAGGTTCGGAAGCACCATCGAAAATGCATTCGAAGAAAAAGCACCACATAAGATCTGCGCATACATTTACGAAGTATCCAACGCATTCAACAGCTTCTACCATGAGACAAAGATCCTCAGCGAGGAAAATCAGGCACAGAAAGAATCCTTCCTGAAGCTTCTTGGACTCACTAAAGATATTCTCGAAACAAGCATCGACCTCCTCGGCTTCTCCGCCCCGGACCGTATGTAAAAATAACCATGCCCCATCTTCCCTACGGAAGCTGGGGCCTTTTACTGCCCAAAATATCCTTACCCATAGCCCGCCTTTCTGCGAGACCTAAAAAGTGCGAGTATAAGAATAATGTTTTGCCTTTATATGTTCTGCCTTGAATCCTTTTCTGTATATTCCGTTTTCTGCGAGATCAAAAAAGTGCGAGTATAAGAATAATGTTTTGCCTTTATATGTTCTGCCTTGAATCCTTTTCTGTATAGCCCGCCTTTCTGCGTGCCCTGAAAAGTGCGAGTATAAGAATAATGTTTTGCCTTTATATGTTCTGTCTTGAATTCTTTTCTGTATATTTTGCTTTTCTGCGTGGCCTGAAGGGGGAGTTCGAGGGGGAAAGCGGCCTTCGCAACTGTGAGCGCTTCCCCCTCGGTTATAATTTAAGAAAAAATTAATAAAAAGATCCTTCTTTTTATGCTATACTTACTTCACAAAAGTAAAAATTCTCCGGTTGGAATTCCCCAACCTTTTCCCTTTTACAAAAGAAAAGAATAAAAAAGTAAAGAAAGGAGCGATTCCTATCGATTTAACAGGCATTTTACTAAAAGGCCGCTACTGCATTGTTGAGAACATCGGCACAGGCGGTGAAGGCAACATGTACCTTGCCCGTGACATTGAACTCGGTATTTTTCGAGCAGTTAAAGAACTGCCGATCAGAAATAAAAGGGAAGCAGGACTTTTTCGCCTTCTGAATCATCCGTCTCTGCCACAGATGATTGACTATACAGAGCGTGATGAGTACTGCTATATCATCATGGAATATATACAGGGGAAAACACTTGAACAATATTTGGAAGAAGGATATGTTTTTTCTATTGAAGAAATCTTGCATATAGGTAAAGTAATCCTACAGGTTCTCGAATATCTTCATTCCAGGAAGCCTGCCATTTACTACGGAGATCTGAAACCCTCCAATCTGATGATGACAGAGCAGAAACGATTGTATCTGGTAGATTTCGGAAGTGCTGTTTTTTCATACCACGCTTCTTACAAAGAGACAAAGGGAACCAGAGGTTATGCAGCACCAGAGCAGTTTCAGGGAACGATAAGTGCGGCAAGCGATTTTTATGCACTTGGCAAAACGCTGGAAAGATTATGTGGAAGAAAGAAAATACCATATTTGTTCCAGTGTCCTGCATTAGGGAAATTTATTTTGAAATGCTGTCGTTCAGAACAGACGAAACGATGGCAGAGTACTTGTGAAGCAAGAGATGTGCTAAAAGAAATTCATCCTTTGAAACTGAACCTGAAATCGATTCTGATTCCGACCGCTGCCGCATTGGTTGCACTGGTTCTGACACTGACTTTTGGTGTTGGAAGAAAAAAGCTGCCAGAGTTGTCGAGAGCGCTCGCACCGGTCACAGCAGAATATTTTTCTATGGAATATCGATCCGGTTCTGCTGTTTTACGTAAGCAGATCAATGAACATATAGAGTATAGATTACAGAACCTGCAAAAAAAATATCAGACATCAGAGGCACAACGAAAAATCCTGGAACTGCTGGCGTGGAATGGGGAACTGGCAGACAGAGCGGACCGTGCAGAGATTTACTACAGACAATTGCTGACGTATGAACCAGAATATACAAAAGGATATCTGGAATATGGAATGTTTCTTTGCAGACAGGCTCGCTATCAGGAGAGTCGTGCTGTCTACAGACAATGGAAAAGCAGGGCGGGAGAAATAACGGATCAGCCGGAGGAGAGCACAGAAAGATGGAATGCATGGAAGAAGGAGGCAGGAATCATTCTTGGCGGGAAACAAAAATAAATTAAAGATTCGAATAAAAGCAGGGATACTGATAAGTATGGCGTTTCTCAGTGGAAGCGCCAAGTTTCTGTCTGTGTATGCATCGGAGTTTGGTGGCTTTGATGTTTCTACAGGAACCGGAGCATTTGATGCAGACTGGTCAGACTGGGATAATGAACCGGCATATGAAACACCGGCAAAAGACAACAATGACACAGAAGAAGTCCGCGATAATGGACAACTATCAGGAGAAAATATAGCTGATTCAACGACGGAAGACATTAGAGAATATGATAGTGCAATGTCTGATGACTGGAATGAGCAGACAAATTCGGGTACAGGGGAAGGTGGGAACAGTTTTTATGATCAGCACTATGTGGATGAATATGTTTCACAGAGAAATGATAACAGAAGTACGAACAGGAATGAAACATTAAATGACGACGCTGCAGAAGCAGCGTATTCTGAGATTTCGGAGCCCACACTGCTGCCAACAGACACACCAACTCCTGTGTCAGTACCAACTGCAGAACCGACGCTTACACCAACACCTGCATTCACAGAAGTACCCAGAGAAGAAGTGGATACAGTGACAGAATATGAAGAAGCATATAAGCTGCCGCCGGCAGAATGCCTGAAAAAGATGAAACTGTTTTATTGGAATAAGGAATTATCAGGTGGGGAATATGCAGAAATTCAAATAAATAAAGAGATTGCACAGCAGATTATCAGTGTGCGAATAAATGGACAGGAGACAGACTGGCAGACAAAAACGAAATCTGGAATAACGACGATAAAGGTACTGGGATTATCAGAGAAAAGGAATCATATGGAACTGGCAGTTATGGTACCGGCAGATTTAGCATGGACTAGGAATAAAAAGAATGTTATACTGACCTATAATGTTTTTTGAGCATACAGGCTTTGGGAACATTCTGGAATCTGAAAATACAAAAGAAATGTTGTTTACAGGAAATCGGAGGAATTATGTATAAAGCGATTTTATTTGATCTGGATGGCACATTGACAGAGTCTGGTGAGGGAATTACAAAGTGTGTGCAGTATGCACTGGAAAAGCTGGGAAAACCGGAGCCGGATCTTAAGAAGCTGGAAGTGTTTATCGGACCGCCTTTGATGGAACAGTTTATGAAATATGCTGATCTGGACGAGATGACAGCGTGCAGTGCAGTAGAATACTACAGAGAACGCTACTCTACGATCGGAATATTTGAGAACAGACCGTACCCGGGAGTGGAAAATATGTTGCAGGAATTAAAAAGAAAGAAATACCTCCTGGCAGTTGCGTCTTCCAAACCGGAATATTATGTGAAGCAGATTTTGAATCATTTTCATCTGACAGAATATTTCAATGAAATTGTTGGAAGCGAAATGAACGGATCCAGAACAAATAAAGCAGAAGTAATCGAAGAAACTCTGGCACGTCTTGGATTAGACAGGCATCGTGATCAGGTGATCATGATCGGGGACAAAGAGCATGATGTATTTGGCGCAAGAAATGCAGGACTGGATTGTCTGGCTGTTTCCTATGGATATGGAACAGACGAAGAACTTGCAGCGGCAGAACCATTACAGACAGTTGCATCACCAGATGAAATCCTGGATTTTTTCGACTGAGCCCCCGGCGCAGACAGAGTCATATCAGACAGATCTGGCGAGTTGCATATCCGTGTGGAATTCACTTTCTGGTTTCACAGATCATTGGATACGCAGGACTCTGGCTGATTATGAAAGCTGGCGGGGGAATGGACACGTATTATAACAATGCAATTTTGCTCACAGGTCTGACAGGTCTTGTCGCGATGCTTCCGTGTCTATGGTTTTACCGTCGTGACCGTGCAGCGAGAAAGATTGGCGGACTTGTAGTTTCTCAGAAACCATGGCGTCTGAGAATGCCGGAACTGTTTCTGCTTCTGGGAATGGGAGCAGCGTTCTCTCAGTTTGCGAATATGCTGATAGGGGTGCTGCAATCGGTTTTGGATTATCAGGAATATCAGGATTCGATGGATCAGATGATGGAAGGAAAACAAATGTGGTTCCTGATCTTATGTATGGGAATCATAGCACCGCTTGCAGAAGAAATCGTTTTTCGCTGGCTGATCTATCTGAGACTTCGGGATTATATGCGAATGGGAGCAGCTGCTGTAATTTCTGGCCTGATCTTTGGAATTTATCATGGAAATCTGGTACAGGCTGTTTATGCGAGTCTTCTTGGAATGGCGTTTGCATATATTTTGGATATCAGTGGATGTCTGTGGAGCAGTGTGCTATTGCATATGGGGGCTAATATATGGTCACTGATATCGCCGGATTTATATACATGGATTATTGCCAGGAATCCGGCTGCAATCATGATATTATTACTGATTTTACTGATGGTAATGATTTGGGGTTATTCTTATTTTACAAAAAGAGTACAGGGAAGAACAAAACGAGTTTTATAGCAGAGAAAAGTGAAAATTATGATACAGATGAAAAGCTTTCAGATGAAATAAAATCTGGGAGCTTTTTGTTATATAAAGAAGTAATGGTAATTGGCCTTCGGGGTTTAGAAAGATTTTATAATTGGAAAGATTGCTCTTAAGTGGAATATGTGATATTATAAGTGTATTAAAACAATTAATACACTAAATACACGTGTAGGAAATGATCTACAGCAGAAAGGAGGGGCAATGATTATCTTAGATTATCAGGACAGGCGTCCAATCTATGAACAGGTTACAGAGAAATTCAGGACGCTGATCTATCAGGGGGCATTGCCAGCCGGTTCCAGACTTCCTTCTGTCCGGCAGCTGGCAATGGAATTATCTATCAACCCGAATACGATTCAGAGAGCTTATATGACACTGGAGCAGGAGGGACTGATCTATCCGGTAAAAGGCAAAGGGAATTTTGTTGCAGAGACGCAGCAGATTCAGGAAAAAAGCAAAGAAGATTTTCGAAAAGAATTTCTGGAACTTGTCAGACGTGGAATCAACACAGGTATGACAGAAGAAGAACTGATGACATTGGTTCAGAAAGGGTATGAGGAGGAACAGAGATGATAGAGATAAGGGGATGCAGCAAAGCATTTGGGACGCTTATGGCAGTCAGTAAGGTTTCGCTGGAAATCGGGGAAAGAGAGGTCTTCGGTCTGGTTGGAAGCAACGGTGCAGGGAAGAGCACACTTCTTCGCATGATTGCAGGAATTCTGAAACCTGATGAGGGCGAAATAAAGATTGATGATATGGCAGTATTTGATAATGAAAAGGCAAAAGAACAGGTTTTCTACATATCCGATGATTGTTATTTTCCGACAAATTATACAGCACTGGATATGGCAGCGTTCTACCAGCTGCATTATCCGAAATTTGAGAAGCAGAGATTTACAAAACTGATGAATCAGTTCCAGCTTGATGAAAGAAGAAAAGTCGGCAGCTTTTCAAAGGGTATGAAAAAACAGTTGATGGTACTTTTGGGAATCAGTGCAGGGACAAAATATCTTCTCTGTGATGAAACATTTGACGGATTGGATCCGGTAGTACGTCAGGGGGTTAAGAGTCTGCTTGCAGCAGAAATCATGAGCAGAGATTTTACTCCGGTTCTTGCTTCACACAATTTGAGAGAACTGGAAGACATCTGTGATCATGTGGGACTTTTGCATAAAGGAGGCATGCTTTTGAGTAAAGACCTGGAAGATATGAAATTCCATATTCATAAAGTACAGTGTGTTTTGACAGACAGGAAACAGGAAGAGGAATTAAAAAAAGAACTGGACATATTAAAGGTTGATCATCAGGGATCACTTGTATTGTTTACAGCAAGAGGTACGCGGTCAGAAATTATGGCAAAGATACAGGAGAAGAATCCATTGTTCAGTGAAGTGCTTCCGCTGACTCTGGAAGAAATATTTATCAGTGAAACGGAGGTGGCTGGTTATGAAATCCAGAATATTTTCTTCTAAATATTTAAAAACAATTTCCAAAGGACAGATATGGATACCGGCATTTATAGCGCTTGGATTTTTGTTGGCATTTCCGGTGACTGGCATGGTGAAGCTGAGTTCCTGGAGTGATCTGAAATATTCAGCTTTGCAAAGTCAGATTTTGTACAATAATTTGTGGAAAGATGGTTTTGTGCTGTCGGGCCTGATTATTACATCAATAGCGGCTTTCATAAACAGTGTGAATGGATTTATTTACCTGTATTCTGGCAAAAAAACAGACTATTATCACGGACTTCCGATGAAACGATCAGAAATGTTTCAGGAAAGAATATTTTCAGGACTGGTATATTATCTGATACCATATATTGTTGCAGAATTTCTGATGATCTGCATTGGTGCAGCACGAGGATTTTTCAGTATGAGTATTATGGAGAGGGCTGTGAAAATGTTCTTCCTGCATCTCATCATCTATCTGGTGATTTATTTCAGCATTGTGCTTATAATCAGTGTGACAGGAAATATGCTGATGGGTATTCTGTGTCTGGGTGGAATGTACCTGTATGGTATTGTACTGAATCTGATCCTTGTAGCCTATGGACAGTCATTTTGGCATACCTTCTTCTCAGAATATCAGTATGGTGGCTTTCATACGCTTCTGCACTCTGCATCTCCGGGAACGTTGATTCTTGATATGGTCAGTGCTTATGCGGAAGGAAAGGCAGGAAAATTACTTGCAGCAGTCATTATTCTTGGTATTGTACTTGGAGTTCTGGCATGGATTGCATATAAGAAAAGACCATCAGAATCTGCTGGAAAATCTATGGTTTATCCGTGGATTTCAATCTTAGTGAGATTCATGGTCGTGATTCCGGGAGGCCTTGCAGTCGGCTGGATATTCTATTCGCTTACTACAGGGAGAGTCAGAATCCTCTGGTGGATTTTCGGAATGATACTTGGAACAGTCGTAATACATGGTTTATTAGAAACAATATATCAGATAAGTTTTCAGAGCTTTTTTACGAAAAAGCTACAGCTGTTAATTGCAGGGGTACTTGTAGCAGTTTGTGCACTTATTTTCCAGAAAGACCTGCTACATTTTGACAGCTATATTCCAAAACAGGAAGATATTGCATCCGTGAATCTCAACATGATGTCCTTTGATCAGGACTACTATGAGAATGTCAAAAAGACCAAAGATGGAGAATACGAAATAACAGATGCAAATAACTGGGCAGAACCTGCTATGGCATTTGTCGGTAAAAATGGTATAGGTGATCAGACTTATAAGGCTCTTCAGGATATCGTTGCCGGCAATCCAAAAGGTGAGGTGATTGATGGCGATTATACATATTATTCAAGCATAAAATATACACTTAAATCTGGAAAAGAGATCTATCGAAAATACTGGATAGGGACGGAGAACTTAAGTGCTCTTGTAAAAGGATTATATGAGGAAGAAAATCTGAAAGAACAGAAATTTGGTTTTCTTAATCTTGATCAGAAATATCTGAAAAATATTGGATTGAATGATGCAAGCGGAAATGGATACAGTATCTTCCAGAATGATTCTGATAAAATGAAACAGCTCCTTGAAGCAATGAAGAAGGATGTCGATGCTGCAACAGCAGAAGATTTCATGCAGGCACCTGAGGTAAAAATGGATTTTGCTTATGAGTTTCCTGGCAAACAGGATGTGAATAATATGATACCAGGTAATACCAATGCAAATGTACAGTATGCGAACTGGATAGTCGGTATTTATCCTTCATTTAAAAATACTCTTGCAATTCTTAAGGAAACAGGTTATCCTCTGACGGTAGAAGATCTGGATATTGAAAAGATCATGCTGAACTATTTTAACGATGAGGATGGTCAGCAGGAAGATGTGACTTATGAAAATCCAGAAGAAATAAAAGCTCTGAAAGAGGCATTGACTGTAAGATATAATGGATACGTTGACAAGGATTCCGAGATCTATCAGAATATTTATGTATCTGTGTATACGGATAAAGGCGAGGCTGTGAATGCATATGGATTGAAGACAGAGAAACTGCCTGATTTCGTAAAAGAAAAAATTACAGAGTTAGGAATCACACAGAGTAGTATGCAGATGGATGCACCGGTAACAAAAGAAGAAACAGTGTATACAGATGACAGCGAAGATATGGTATCACAGGAAATCATAGGTGGAGCAGATGAACCAACTTCAATCTATCTGGAAAGCAGCAGCGATTCAGGTTCATCTGAGACAGAATAAGGAGTAGGTATGGCGAAGGCAGTGAGGCTGGATAAATTTCTTGCAGATGCAGGAAAAGGAACCAGAAGTGAAGTGAAAAAATTCATACAGAAAGGGCAGGTTCAGGTCAACGGAGCTCCGGCGAAGAAACCGGAACTGAAGGTTGATCCGGAGAAGGATACCGTTATACTTTCAGGTGAAACAGTCGGTGCAGCACCGGAATTTGTTTATTATCTTCTGAATAAACCAGCCGGCTGCGTCAGTGCAACAGAAGATCGTAATGACCGGACAGTTATGGAATATGTTCCATCTGGTCGCAAAGGGCTGTTTCCGGTAGGACGTCTGGATAAAGATACAGAAGGACTGCTTCTTATTACAGATGACGGGATGTTGGCCCATGAACTTCTTGCACCGGGGAAACATGTGGACAAAACATACTTTGTTCGCGTAGAGGGCAGGCTTACGGTGGAAAACATCGAGAAACTGGAGAATGGTGTGGATATCGGAGAAGAGAAACTGACCATGCCGGCCAGAGCGGAGATCGTCGGTGGAAGCTGGGAAGGAGCGGGCGAATCACAGCCGGGTCGTGTCCGCAGGGAAAATCTTCCGGAAATCTACACAGAACTGCATTTGACGATTCATGAAGGAAAATTCCACCAGGTGAAACGCATGATGGCAGCAGTCGGAAACCCCGTCATCTACCTCAAGAGAATTTCCATGGGTCCCCTCACCCTGCCCGACAACCTCAAAAAAGGAGAATGTCGCCCATTGACAGATGAGGAACTAAGAAAGTTAAAAATATGATACCGATACAACAAATAAAACTTAAAAATAACTCAAAACCCTCTTTACACAGAGGGTTTTTTTATGCTATACTCTAGAAGTTGCAATGTGCGCATAGACGCACAAATAAAAAGTCACGTACAGAGATTCCGATGGATGGTGCCCTTACGGTGTGAGGTTGGGTCCGGATAGAAAATGATCTGTACGGAAGAATTTAACCAAAAAGGAGAACAAATCATGAGCGTTATTTCAATGAAACAGCTTTTGGAAGCAGGTGTTCATTTCGGACATCAGACAAGAAGATGGAACCCTAAAATGGCTCCGTACATCTACACAGAAAGAAACGGAATCTATATCATCGACCTTCAGCAGTCTGTAGGCATGGTTGACGATGCATATAATGCAGTAGCTGATATCGTAGCTAACGGCGGAAACATCCTTTTCGTTGGTACTAAGAAACAGGCTCAGGACGCTATCAAAGCAGAAGCAGAGCGTTGTGGACAGTTCTATGTAAACGAAAGATGGCTTGGTGGTATGCTGACAAACTTCAAGACAATCCAGAGCCGTATTGCAAGACTGAAACAGATCGAAGCTATGGAAGCTGACGGAACTTTCGAAGTACTTCCAAAGAAAGAAGTTATTGAATTAAGAAAAGAACTTGCTAAACTGCAGAAAAACCTTGGCGGTATCAAAGAGATGAAACGTCTCCCGGACGCAATCTTCATCGTTGATCCTAAGAAAGAAAGAATCTGCGTTCAGGAAGCTCATACATTAGGAATTCCGCTGATCGGTATCTGCGATACAAACTGTGACCCAGAAGAACTGGATTACGTAATCCCGGGTAACGATGATGCTATCCGTGCCGTAAAACTGATCGTTTCCAAAATGGCAGACGCTGTTATCGAAGCAAATCAGGGAACAACAGAAGCTGAAGAAGCAGAAGTTGAAGAAGCTACAGAGGAATAATTAATTTAATAATTCCAGGAGGAAAATACAATGGCTATTACAGCAGCTCAGGTAAAAGAATTAAGAGAAATGACTGGCGCCGGAATGATGGATTGTAAGAAAGCTCTTACAGCTACAGAAGGCGATATGGACAAAGCAGTAGAGTTCCTGCGTGAAAAAGGTCTTGCTACAGCTCAGAAAAAAGCAAGCCGTGTTGCAGCAGAAGGTCTTTGCAAGACTCTCGTTGCTGATGACGCTAAGAGCGCAGTTGTTGTAGAAGTTAACTCTGAAACAGACTTCGTTGCTAAGAATGAAAAATTCCAGAGCTATGTTGCAGATGTTGCAGCACAGGCACTTACTACTTCCGCAGCAGACATCGATGCTTTCCTTGCAGAAGCATGGGCACTTGATACAACTAAGACTGTAAAAGAAGCTCTTGCAGCTCAGGTTGCAGTTATCGGCGAGAACATGAACATCAGAAGATTCGCTCAGGTGAAAGAAGACAATGGTTTCGTTGCTTCCTACACACATATGGGTGGAAAGATTGGCGTTCTTGTAGACGTTGAGACAGATGTTGTTAACGATGCTGTCAAAGAAATGGCAAGAAACGTAGCAATGCAGATTGCAGCTCTGAAACCGCAGTACACAAGCGACAGCGAAGTAAGTGCTGAATACATTGAGCATGAAAAAGAAATCCTTCTTGCTCAGATCCAGAACGATCCTAAGGAATCCCAGAAACCAGAGAAGGTTATCCAGGGTATGATCACTGGACGTATCAAGAAAGAACTTAAAGAAATCTGCCTTCTTGACCAGGTATACGTTAAAGCAGAAGACGGAAAACAGTCCGTTGCTAAATA